>DBYS01000011.1 GCA_002310195.1 Bacteroidales bacterium UBA1180 | reverse complement strand
GGGGAGGTGCAAATCTATTAACTAAAAACACAAACATTATGAAGAAATTATTTTCTTTATGTATGGTAGCATTGCTCGCAATGAGCATGTCTGCCAAAACCGTGGCAACGGTTGAAAAGCTTTGGTCCGGTGACGTACTTAGCTGGTCAACTTCCGAGACGCGCCAGTGGTCCGGTTATGGCGAGTATGTTTATTGGGCAGACAAAGCCAAACATGCCATTGTTGGCACGAAAGACGGTGTCAAGGTTGATACCGTTATTGTCAATGACAAGATTGACGGTACAGCTTTCAGCGTGGACGGTGCAGGCAACTGGGTGGTTGAGGGTACTTTCCCCAGCACTCCGTCACACATCTTCCTTGTGAAACGTGCTGACACCACATTTGTTGACATCCCTATTACAGGCCTTGGCCGTACGGATATTGTTACCGCAACAGGTGACGTATTCTCCGCAGAAGGTGGTGTAGTTTTCCTGTATGGTAACTCGGTTAACCTGCTGGCAGTTGCTATTAAGAATGCCGGTGCTGAAGGACAGGAAGTAATTGCTAAAGAAATTGCTATCAAAGGTGGTGGTGTCCAGAATTTCGTAGTTGCAGGTGACACAATCAACCAGTATGTTCAGCGTCGTTCGGAAGCCCAAACAGGCTTTGACTACTATGAGAATGGCGTGAACAAGGGTTCGATTGAAGGTCTGACAGGTTACAAGAAAACAACTCTTGGTGGTGCTATGCTTACGTTGGCAGGCAAGGACATCGCTATCTATCCTGCTGGTGCAAACAACTACTCCTCGGAGTTCTCTGTTGCTAACCTGACCGATGGCGCTTTGGCTGTTGACAAGGCAGATGCTACTAAGACATTGTTCTATGCCAATACTGCAACAAAGGCAAATTCCACAAACGTGGGTGTATTTGTAAATGCTACCAAGATTGACGACAACAGCGCTTACATTCAGGTTGGTAACGGCTCGGACGGTACCGCTCTGTTCAAACTGGAAGTATTGGTTGCTGCTGAGGTAACTCTTACCTGCGATGAGAATCAAGGTACTGTTACCGGTGGTGGTGACATCGCTGTTGGTGCAAACGCTACCGTTGAGGCAACTGCTAAGCCCGGCTTCGAGTTCGTTGCTTGGAAGAAGGGTGAAGAGACCGTTTCGACTGACGCAAAGTACATCTTCCCAGTTACCGAGGACATCGCTCTTACCGCTGTCTTCGAGGCTAAGGAGAATGTAACGATTACGCTGGCTGTTAATGATGCAGAACTTGGCGCTATCACGATGCCCGAGGGCATTCAACTGGGTGCGAACTCCGTAGTTTATGGTACTCCGCTGACGCTGACAGCTGTTCCTGCTGATGGCTCTACATTCAAGGGTTGGTTCAGGGGCGAAGAACTCTATGCTGCTACCCCGGAAATCAAGCTTGACAGCAAAGAGAGCATTTCGCTTGTTGCTAACTTCGTCAATGTGCTTGTTCTTGCTTACGAACTGAATGGTGGTGTTGCCAACGATTACAAATGGTATACTCCGTCAGACATGTTTGCTGACTTTATGTTTGATGCTCAGGGCAAGGCTGCTCCTCATACATTGGAAGAGTACCTCGCTATGCCTGAAAAACTGGGTGACCCGGGTATCTGCTCGGCCCTTACTACTCCGGAGAAGGCATTTGAAAATGCTGAAAAGTGGGGCTGGTTGAAGACTTACATTGCATCTGTTCATGCTGCTCAAGCTGCTGACGGCGCTTCTGCTCTTCCTGATAACGGTGCTGGTGCTGCTTGGCGTTATGCTGTTGGCGCATTCTTCATCGACGGACAGCGTGAAGGCTGGCCGAAGTCCGCTAACTTCGCAACCTGCGGTGTAAGCACTATTGAGGCTTATCAGAAGGTTTGGAAACATGGCTTCGCTAACCCGACCGAGGTTACAGCTGAGTTCACGCTGAATGCTCCGTATCAGGCAGGCTTCACATTCGATGGCTGGTATCCTGACGCAGAGTTTGCTGGTGAGAAGGTGCTGAAGGTTGCTCCTGAGTCCAAGATTGAGGGCAACAAGCTCTATGCTAAGTGGGTTGAGTACATCCCGACGCTGGCTGAAGTTATTGCTATGGCTAACGACGAGGAAACCAACGCTCGTGGCGTTGTTACCTACATCAACAACAAGAACGCTTACATCCAGGATGCTTCGGCAGGTATGCTGCTCTTCTGCAAGGCTGCTCCGACATTCAAAGTAGGCGACCTCGTAGTTGTTAAGGGTACACGCACTGTTTACGGTGGCGCTCCTGAGTTGAAGGATGTTGTTGAGGTGCGCGCTGAGGCTAGCACAATGCCGAAGGCTGTTCCTCTCGCATCGCTCGCTGCTGCTACTGCTGATCCGCTGAAGTACTTCGGCCAACTCGTTGCATTCAATGGCTTGAAGATTACGGCTCTTGACAACTACAAGAACCCGAGCCTCACCGATGGTGTGGATACGGTTGTTTGCTACAAGATGTCGGTTGACGAAACCAAACTCCCGGTTGGTACAGTTGTTAACGTAACGGCTATTGCCGGTTACTTCAATGGCTTCCAACTCGTAGGCGATCCTGCAGGTATCGTTGAGGCCGGTGGCGCCGCTCAGGATAGCTATAAGTATCCTGCTTATGGCGAGAAGGGCGAATATACTCTGACCAACAAGTGGATCTACTCGAACATTAAGGATAATTACGCATCTGCAATGCCGTCACAGTCCGACTTCGCTCGTGGTATGGTGGCTAAGGATGGTAAGATGTACTTCATCAATCGTGTAAACGGTTCGTTCACTGTTGTGGATGGCTCTAACGGCAAGAAACTTGACCCGATTCAGATTACTGGTGAACACCTCTTTGAGGCTGCTTCTACTGATGCCGAGACCGGTGAGGTAACTTGGGGCTCTTGCGCTACATTGGCTTACAACGATGTGAAGCTTGATCAGGCAGGTCACTTCCTGATCGGTGGTTGCGTAAGTGGTGGTCAACGCTTCCAAGTTTACAAGGTGGACATCGCTACCGGTGCTGCTACCGAGGTTGTAAACGATCGTCTGTACGATTATCCTGACTTCGAGCTCGAGGGCGCAGCTACTGCATGGCGCTTCGATGCATTCAACGTTTACGGTGACGTGGACAGCAAGGCTATCATCATGGCAGCTGACGCTAACTCGTTCTTCGTTTACTATTGGGAGATCAACAACGGCAAGGCTGGTGAAGCACAGCGTATTAACTGCACACCGGAAGGCACCGACGTTTCACTCATCGTGAAGGATGGCGCTCCGACCGTTACCGCATTCGGTACCGCTCCGCAGATCTTCCCGATTGACTTCGACTACTTCTATGTTGACGGTTGGAACACCCTGCCGATGCTCTTCGACATGGATGGTACATTGGTACAAGACTTTGCTACCGTTCCGACGGGCGTGAAGGTTGGTATGCCGGGCGACACCTGCACGATGAACACCGGTCATAACGGTCTCTGCGAGTTCCAGGTTGGCGAGGAGTATTACCTCGTAATGGCTGCTACCAACACCGTAGGTAGCCCGACATCGGCATTTGCACTCTACAAGTTCGCTGATGAGAACCGTGACTTCAAGGATATGACTCCGCTCTGGTTCTTCCCGGTTGAGGGTATGGGTGCTGCTACCAACGGCTGCCGTACAGCTGTTCCGTCTGTTGAGGTTAACGGCGACAAGGCTACCATCTACGTTTACACCAACAACAACGGTTATGGCGTTTACGAGATGTCCGGCGTTGCTACCGCTATCGAGAACATCAACAGCGATGCTGCTGCCATCAAGGCTGAGAAGCGCATTGAGAATGGTATGCTCTATATCATCCGCAATGGTGTACGCTACAATGCTCAAGGTGTAGTAGCTCAATAACTCTTCTTACAAGGGGGCACAATCCCGTGCCCCCTTGTTTTTCCTTTTTACCATGAAACGCAGTAGTCTCATATTCTTTACTGTTCTGTTTTGTCGCTCACTGTGGGCGATAAGCCTTAACGGTGTCGATTACTCAATTGACACGATTGTCCAATATCCTGCCGGCCCGGGTGCTACATACTACCAACTCCGTATGCAGCGTACCTTCGACCGCACAGGCCGTCTCGACTGTTATCTGCTCGCAGTCGATACGCATAACCCTTACGTGGGAGTAGAGCAGATCCTTGGCAAAGACCAGCTCGTCGGCACCGAACGTCCTTCGGCTATGGCTACACGCAAATCGTCAGCTACACATCTCTATTATGCCGGCGTTAACGGTGATTTCTTTGTTACCCAAGGTGACGTAGGCCGTCCGACAGGTCTCACAGTCGTCAACAATGAGTTCGCCTATACCCCGACTGCCAATCGCCGTCTCGGTGGCGTGGACGAACAACTCCGTGCCGTTATCGGCACCAAGATGTCGTACTCCGGCAAGCTCGTGCTGCCTGATACGGCATACGCCATCAAACATGTCAATTATACGCGAGCCGCTGATGAGCTCGTTCTCTATAACCAGCATAACGGCTCTACTACCGGAACAAACATGTACGGCACAGAGCTTCTCATACGTCTTTTGCCCGACTACCAGTGGCATACCTCCGGTACGATGATGGCCGAGGTGCTTGACAAGCAGGTAGGTATAGGCAGTATGGCTATCCCTAAGGGCGAAGCCGTTCTGTCCGGTCACGGCACGATGCAACAGGTGCTCAACGACTTTGCCGTTGGCGATACAGTTACGCTGCGCTTCTCCCTCAAGGTGGATGGCAACAAAGTGAATATGGCGCAGTGTATAGGTGGCGATACCTATGCCCTCATAGTCAATAACGGCCAAGTGGAGCAGTCGGACTTCTGGAACGAACTGCACCCGCGTACTGCTTTTGGATGCTCCGAAGACAAGAGCACACTTTATTTTCTTGTGGTGGATGGACGTGGTATGAGTGCCGGTTGTACAACCAAGGTGCTCGGCGAGATTATTCATTATTACGGAGCCTATACCGCCGTCAACTGGGACGGTGGCGGCTCGTCGTGTATGTACGTCAGCCCGTTCGGCCCTCTCAACAACGGGTCGGATGGCAGCGAGCGTGCTGTAGGTAATGCAATGTATGCCGTAGCCAATGTGCCCGACGACAGCCGAACGGTTGAGATAATCGCGCCCTATCAGCCTATATACAATCTTCCGCGCTACGGTATAGCCGAACCGAAATTCTTGGGTTATAACCGCTACGGTGTACTTATTGATACCTGCGTGCAAGGCGTACAACTCAGTTGTGACGCATCGCTTGGCGAGATTCTTCCTGACGGACGGTTCCTCGCTTCAGGCACGCAGAACGGTCTGTTGCACGCATCGCTTCCCGTTGAGGGCGCCTCACCCGCTACTTGTGATCTGACCATCCGTCTGCTTACAGGCGCACCCGTGGCATTTCGCCTTGACTCGGTGCTTATTGATGCATCGCACCCCTATACGGTGCAGATCCAATGCACCTCGGCCGGACATATCTACGATCTTTTGCCCGCAGCCCTCACATGGACATCTAAGGATGAGAGTGTAGCCACCGTTGATGACCAAGGTGTTATCACTGCCGTAAGCGAAGGCTACACGCGCATCATTGGTGCGGTGGATGATTTCTCCGATACAATTGGTGTGCATGTAGTTGCACCTGTTCGCGGCAAGCGTTGCTGGGACAATCTGCTCCAACCCTCGTCATGGGAACTGACCGGAACAACGAACTTCAACCCCGTATGGCAGGATGCAGCTATCGTTTTTGATTATGTAGGCGGGCGTGGCGCGTATGTGCGCTTTGAAGGTGACTCGACTATCTTCGCAATCCCCGATACCATACGTATCCCGATCAATGCCTCTGCCGATGTGCAGAAGGTAACAATCAGCATACGTCCGGACAACTCCATTGCGGCGAAGACTGTAACACTTTACGAGAACGGTATGCCTACTGCCACAGATGTGAACCTTGATATCATAGTCAGCGAGGTGTTGGGCAATGATGCAGCTATCCATCCCCTGCATTTCGGGTCGGTGAAGTTCTTTATTGCTTCCTCTACGCCCAAGCAGCAACACTCCCTTGCTACGCAAGGAATATGGCTGCTCACGCCGTATGTTGAGGATGCATTGCCCGGTAATCGCATGGATGGCGACCGGACTATCCGTAAGATTATTACGCCCGAGGGCGTGCGGATCATCAAGGATGGACGGTCATATACCTTATTAGGAATATAAATCGCAATAGTATGAAAAATATCTTTACAACTCTTTTGCTTGTATGTGCGGCAAGTGTCTATGCACTCACGCCGCGTGTGATCAGTGAGCAACAGCTCGGCCATGGATTCTACCCGCGCATCAGTGCCGATGGCACGGAGGTGATCTATCTTGACAGCGAGCATGACTCGTATGCCGAGCCTCAGCCAACGGATCTGTATGTAACCAACGAGGATCTTAATCTTGTACTCTATCGCAATGGCGAGCGCACGATTCTCAATCCACGAGGCAACGATGTGCACTATGTATGGGGGTCCGTTTCGCCGGACGGCAAGCGAATCATCTTCCACACAAAGTATGGCACGGAGATTTGTGACCTCAACGGTCATATTATTGCCAATCTGGGCTCACTCATCGATCCGCAGTGGTATGGCAACGATTATGTGGTAGGCTCTACCGAGACCAGCGACGGCCATCAGTACCTCAGTTCTTGCATCGCCATCATCGGTGCGGATGGTAATGGTTATACTCCTCTTACCAAACCCGAACAGTTAGGTATGAATCCTACCGTTTCGCCGCGCACAGGACGTATAGCCTATGCAACGCTTGACGGCGACATGTATCTTCTCCAACTCAACCTTGCCGAGGAACCTATTCAGGCTGCTCAGCCGCAGGTAAAGAAAGCACCGCAGGTTATGCGTGCACCTCGCCGCGCCAAAAGTGCTGCGCCCAAACAGCCGTCCGAACTGCGCATATACATCAACCCGGGTCACGGAGGCTATGATTCTGATGACCGCTTGATGAACCTCTACCCGTTCAAGCGCGGCTCAGAAGACAACTTCTGGGAGTCGAAATCGAACCTTGACAAAGGCTTGCGTCTGCGTGACTTGCTGAACTCCTTTGGCGTGCAGAATACTATGTCCCGTACAACGAACACCACGGCAGATGACCTGGAACTCTCGGTCATAGTGGCCGAGGCGAATGCCTATAATCCGGACTTCTTCCTTTCGATTCACTCCAATGCCGGTGCACCGTCGAACTTCATCCTCGAGATCTTTGCCGGCAAGGACCTGAACGATACGCGCACCTATTCAACCGATTATATCGATGCGCAATGCTCCGAGGAGTCGTACGCCGTCACAACGCTCATGGGTAATATTCTCTATGAGAATAAGGTTTCCGACTGGACACGTGTGCCGATGATCAAGGGTAATAAGACTTTTGCCAAGGATGTTATGGGATGGTCAAACGGCTATGGTGTGTTACGTAGGCTAAAAGTACCGGGAACTATCTCCGAAGGCTGTATGCACGACTATATTCCTGAGACCTACCGACTGATGAACATGGGCTACAAGTGGAAAGAGGCGTTCTACTTCGCCCGTACGTTCCTGGAGTACTACTGCAACTATACGATCCATGTGGGCGGTATAGGCGGTCAGGTGCGTGACTATTATCTGCCGATGGAGTTCCCAGCCATCAGTTATCATAAGGGCACACTCGACGGACAGAAGCCTATCAACAGCGCCAAGGTGGAACTCTATCAGGGCGGATCGCTTTTGCAGACCTGCTACACCGATACACTCTACAACGGCTGCTACTTCTTCTTCGACCTTGAGCCGGGTACATATGACGTAAAGGTAAGTGCTGACGGCTACTATGACTATAGTTACAAGGAGACCGTGACAGAAGCGCACATCTCGTATCATAACGCGCTCATTAATATGAAGCGCTCTACACCGCTGGAGGTAACGGATTATTCGCCGAAGGTAGCTGATATTACCGACTCAGTGGAGGTGTCGACAAACATTGTTCTTGACTTCAACTGGGACTGCCGCAAAGATTCGGTTATCGAGGCGTTCAGTATAACGCCGGCTGTGGAAGGCACAATCACCTTTGAGAACGATAACCGCCGTATGCGCTTTGCTCCTGAGGGACGTTTTGAGCCGGGCACGGAATATGTTGTTCGTCTCTCCACGCGAGCCTGCCATGCTGATACGACGTTCAAGAACCACTTGCAGACACCGCTTGAGTTCCGCTTCCGCACAACGGACCGCGGCACTATACGTTTCCTCGACTCCTATCCTGCCGAGGGCGATAAAGACGTGCCGGTTAATCCGTCGTTTGTAACGCTCTTCGACCAGACTATCGTCAAGTCGGCAGCCCGTTCATCGTACGTGCTGACCGATGCAGCAGGTACTGAGGTAAAGATCAATACCCGTTCGTTCAAGTACAACGAGGCCCCCGAACCTTACGGACACGTAGCTTTTGAGACGACTGATGAATTGGAACCTGAGAAAGAATACACCCTTACTATCAAAGGCTCGCTGCAGGATAATATAGGCGTTTACCTTGTCAACGACCGTCAGATACATTTCACTACCGAGGCGGCGCAAGGCACGCCGGGTATCCCGCGCTTTGACCAGCTTGACACGCTCGTGTTCCTGCCTGATCTTGCCAACTCGATCTCTGCAACCAGTGTATCGACATTACGTAACACCAACCGCAAATATCTTGGCGCTGCATCCAACGAGCTGTCATATGCTTTTGGCGACGACAACGATGCGGAAGCATGGTTCGTACCAAAGGATCCGGCATATATCTCTACGCTCGGTTCGGGTGATAGACTGGGAATGTATGTATTCTCCGATGTATCGGGCAATACAATCTATCTGCGTTGCGAGGTTGCGGGCGATATCCAGTACGTCAAGCTCTGTGACCTTGATTACGGCGGCTGGAAGTGGCAGGAGGCTGACCTTTCTTCGCTGCCTAAGGGAGTTGAGTATCAGTTGATGGGTATACGTGTTGTTCGCGGCACATCGCTGCTGTCGGGCAAGGGTAGCATCTACCTCAACGACCTGCGTTATCAGTACAATCCACAGACCGCTGTTGATAATGTGGATGCCGAACAACCTGTACCGCAGAAAGTCCTACGTGAAGGACATTTGTACATCCGGCGTGACGGAAAGATTTTTGATGTTGAAGGTCTTGAAGTCAAGTAATTCAACTCATCCGGATTCTCCGGAATATTCAGAGTGTCCGGAATCTACTAAACAAGGAGGTGTGTCATAAATGGCACACCTCTTCTTAATCTTATCAAATTGTGGTTGATTGTCGATAATTGTTGACTAACATACCATACAAAAAAAAGAAGGATTGTCTCCCGACAACCCAATCTTTATTAACCTTAAATCTAATACCATGAAAAACACGATGCAAAAGTACTACAAATATTCCATATATGCAAATATATGGGCAAAAAACATGTTTTATAACATAAAATACGTGTGTTTTGCAAGCCGAATGTAGCAAATGGACAGATAAACGGGTTGAACGCTAACAAATTGTCAGCGAAACGCATGAATGGCGTGACAAATTGTAAGTGGCCGTCCAAATATTTGCCTCGATATTGCAAAATACACAAAATCGGCAGTACTCAAGCAGATTTTTGCACCGGTTGCTTGCATAAATGAAATTTATGTTGTACCTTTGCAGCCCAATCCGAAGAGGTCTCTGGCGATAAGATAGGGAAGAGCCAAATTTTGAGTAGGTCAACCAAATAGTAGCGTATACCTCGGAATAACAGGCTGCCAGTCGAGTACTGAAGCCCAAAAGAGAAAAAGACAATGGATTTGATTAAGATTGCTGAACAAGCATTTGCAGGCGAGAAGAAAGAGTTTCCTGCATTCAAGGCCGGTGACCAAGTCACTGTAGCTTATCGTATTAAGGAAGGTAACAAGGAGCGTATCCAGGAGTTCCGTGGCGACGTTATCGCTATCCACGGCAGCGAGGATAAGAAGCGCTTCACCGTTCGCAAGATGTCGGGCAACGTAGGCGTTGAGCGTATCTTCCCGATGGACTCTCCGTTTATTGAGTCGATCACCGTTAACAAGTATGGTAAGGTACGTCGTGCCAAACTCTATTACCTGCGTGACCTCACCGGTAAGAAAGCCCGTATCCCCGAGCGCCGCGTGAAATAAGGTTAGCTTGTTCTAAGGGTAAAAAACAAAAGCTGTCGGTAATCGGCAGCTTTTTGTTGTATGGGTGTATCCTGTGCGCGTGGCGAGTTATAACTTTGCGTAGAGTTTGAGGAAGGCGTGAGTCATTTTGTCCCAGGCGTATTTGTCCTTCTCCAGCCGCAAATACTCGGTAAACTGCTCTTGCCGGTCATTGGCGTAGTAGTCGCGTATTGCTTCGGCTATGGCGGGTGCTTCCGGAACTACGGCGTAGCCCATCAGTCCGTGGTGAACGATCTCGCTCAGTCCGCCTACGTTCGTTACGAGCATCGGTTTCTCGAAGTGGAAAGCCACTTGCGTGACGCCCGACTGTGTGGCGGATTTGTACGGCTGTACGACCAGACTTGCCGCACCGAAGTACTTGCGCAGTTCGCTGTCGGCGATGAACTCGTTGCGGATGATTATTTTGTCAGCCAGTCCGGCTTGACTGATCTGTTCGCGGTACTTCTGCTCATCCTCATAGAACTCGCCGGCTATGAGCAGGCGGAGCTTGGGCAGATTGTCCTTGATGAGAGCAAAAGCATCGATCAGCAGGTCAAGTCCCTTGTAGGCGCGCACAAGCCCGAAGAACAGCATATAATCGTTGTCCGGTGAGAGATCGAGCGCACGGCAGGCATCGGCCTTGGTCATCTGTTCGCCGTAATGATCGTAGATCGGGTGGGGACTGAAGGTTTTGGGTGTATTGCGCTTGTCGAACTTGTCGATGTCGGCAATCACGCTTTTGGACAGTGCTACAAACGCATCGGTGTTACGAACGAACGATGGGGCAAAGAGTTTGTCCAGAACGGATGGCTCATGCGGGATCATGTTGTGCACGAGCGCTATGCAGCGCGTGTGGCCGTTACGGCGCGCGATGCGCTCGATGGTAGCGAACGCGGGCGCAAAGAACGCCATCCAATAGCAGCAGATGATAAGGTCGGGACGTTGCTCGCGCAGCTGATTACCGACTTTTCGCCACGTAAACGGATTGCACGAATGGATAGCCCGGCGGATCGTGAGATCAGCGGGCGCGGCTTCAGTGCTTAGCTGTGTTTTGCCGGGAAAGAGGAACGAGGGGTACTGCGTGGTGAATGTGATCAGTTCGACGTGATGTCCCTCGGACTGGAACTGCTGTGCCAGTCGCTGGTTGAACGTAGCCAGCCCACCCCTGAAGGGGTAGGCTGTGCCGATAATCACTATGTTCAGCGGGTGTGTCATGAGTGGGTGGTAAGCCGCCAAGCGTGGCGGATACTATTTTTTCTCGGCCTTGATGACGTTCATGCTGTCCTTCCACGCACTCTTTTTCGGTGTGGCGGGCTTGGTGTCAGCTTTGGCGGCTTTGGGCTTGGCAGCTTTCTTCGGTTCGGCGGGAATCTCCGCTTTCTCGAGCCAGCAGATGGCGTCACCTTTGGTGACTTTGTCGCCCTGCTGACGGTCAACGGCTACGAGACGTGCGTTCTCAAAAGCCGTGAGCGGTTCGATGCCGTGAGCGGTCTGCAGATAGCAGACGATCTCGCCTTGCTTGAACAGCGTGCCGAAGGCAGGTGCATGACTGTCCTCGTTGTAATCCAGTTCCCAAAGCACGGAGCCGGCTTGTGTAGCCTCGACGGGTTCGCTGGTCGGGTGGAGTATAGCGCGTTTGTCGGCAGCAGAGATGAACGATACCTGCTGTCCGCCCTTGGCAGCTTTCTCCATGCGCTCGAGCAGATCTTTGTTGAACTGCTCTTTGGCCAGACCGGATTTATATTCGCGATACTGCTTGTCGTGCATAGCGAACTCAAAGAGTTCCTCGTCATCCTGACCGCGGTCCCAGCCGAGCTCCTCCATCTCCTTGATGTACTGCGGGAGTACGTCAGGATAGAGCTTTTGCGGATCGTCGGTGTAGAACTCGAAGCCTTTCTCCTTGGCCAGTTCGATGATCTCGGGCGCCAGTTCGCCGGGCAGTTTGCCGGATTTGCCGAGAATCATGCCCCACATGGCGGGATCCATGCGCGTGAAGTCCTTCTCGCCCATTGAGCGCGAGAAGAGGTTCATCAGCGCAGCGTTCTTGACGTACTGCGAGAACGGGGTTACGAGACACGGCGTGCCGAGCATCGGCCATATACGCTGTACTTCGTCGAAGAGTTGAACGAGCAGCTCGTCCTCGCTGAGTTCGTGCTCACCTTTCTTGCGCAGATTGGCGTTGATAGCAGCGTGAATGCCCTTGAGATCGGCCATGAGCGAACCCATCATGCCGCCGGGCAGGCCGCAACCTACGAGCAGTGAGGTCATCAGGGCGTTCTTCGGGTCAATCCAGTAGCCGAGGAAATCGTCGATGAACGATTGGGTGAGCGAACGGGCTTCCATGTACGCCTTCATGTTGATGTCCTTAACGAGGAATCCGGCGTCGCGGAGCATGGCCTGGATGGTGATCACGTCGGGATGAACCTTGCCCCAGCTGAGCGGCTCCATGGCTACATCGAGCACATCGCCGCCGGCTTTGGCAACTTCGAGCATTGAAGCAACGGAGAAGCCCGGGCCTGTATGACCGTGGTACTGGATGATGATATCGGGATGTTTCTCCTTGATGGCAGCAACAATCACGCCGAGCATGTGCGGACGGCCTACGCCGGCCATATCCTTGAGGCAGATCTCCTGTGCGCCGCCCTCGATGAGCTGTTCGGCCAGATTGATGTAGTACTCGGCGTTATGCACCTTNNCACATCGTAGCCTGTGCGGTCATGCCGGCCTCTTTCGCCCATTTGATGCTGGGGATGATGTTGCGGGGATCGTTCAGTCCGCAGAATATACGTGTGATGTTCGTGCCTTGTGCGTGCTTCACCTTGTACATCAGCTGACGTACATCGGCGGGCACAGGGTTCATGCGGAGGGCATTCAGACCGCGGTCGAGCATATGGGTCTTGATGCCTGCCTCGTTGAACGGTTTGCAGAACGTACGTACGGCGAGGTTCGGGTTCTCGCCATACAGGAGGTTAACTTGCTCCGATGCGCCGCCGTTGGTCTCTACGCGGTCGAAACACCCCATGTCGATGATGACGGGTGCCACCTTTGCGAGCTGGTCGCGACGGGGAACGTATCGCCCGCTACTCTGCCACATGTCGCGGTACACGAGCGAAAATTGGACTTCTTTTTTTGCCATGATATATGTTTGATTATGTTATACTTTATGGCTCGGCATGATGCCGAGAGCGCTGTTTGAGCAGCTGTGTGCACAAAACAACCTGCAAAGGTACGAAAAAAAATCGAGAATTGCAAATGTTTGGACTAAAAAATGCACATTTTTTAGAATAGCGTGTTTTGTGAGCGTATTGAAAGGGGAAATGAGGCGGTTTGCGGAGTGTCATTTTCGGGGCAAAATGCAACAAATAGTATATAATACTACGTATTATATAGTGTAAGGCAACAATTGTAAAAATGAGGAGTTTATCCTATGGTTATCTTATGGATATGTTGTGGTTATCTTGTGGTGAGGGGTCGACGGGAGCCCGACGGGGAGTCGAAAACGGATGGCGGATGCTTGGGGGCATGAACGGATGAGGGCGGGTTTTGGGAGAAAATGCACTGTATTGTAAAAAAGTGAAGGAAAAATTTGGATATTCGGAATATTTTTTGTAACTTTGTAGCCGGATTTTGTGCGCATGTATGATGCACGTGCGGTACGTGTGCGCGGCGCGCAGACGATAATGCGCAGCTCGCGAAAAACTAATGCTAATGAACAAACGGCCAATGAATAGACGGCTATACATAGTTGCAGCGCTTGTGATGGCAAGCATGGGGATGCCGGTAGCGGGCGGCACGGGATTACGTGCGGCCAATGCAGCGGATGCCAAATTGACGGGGACGGCGATCGGTTCGTCGCCTTCGGTGGACTATTCGAGTGGTTCGTCCACTACAACGAAGAATATACCGGCGGATGCGTTTGACGGCAATCTGAATACCTTCTTTGCCTCGTACGAACGTACGTACACTTGGGTGGGACTGGATCTGGGCAGCAAGCATGTGATAACCAAAGTAGGTTGGAGTCCGCGTAATGACGGATTGGGCGAAGGCCGTGTGCGTCTGGCAGTGTTCGAAGGCGCGAACCAACCGGACTTTATGGACGCCATACCTCTGTACGTGAACGACAAGACAGGTACAATCGGCACGATGGACTATGCTGACGTGGATTGTTCTGTTGGTTTCAGGTACGTGCGATATGTCGGTCCGAACGATTCGCGTTGCAACGTGGCAGAAGTTGAGTTCTACGGTTACAAGGGCGAAGGCGACAGTACGCGGCTTTACCGTCCGACAAACCTGCCGTGCGTAGTTATTCACACGAAGAACAACCAAGATCCGTATGATAAGGTGAACTACATAGAAAGCATGGTGACGATTCTGGGTGCAGACGGGAGCGTGCTGCGCGATACGGCCGGTTTGCGTCTGCGCGGTAATGCATCCATCAACTTCCCGAAGAAACCCTATCGCATCAAGTTCGCCTCAAAGCACAAGGTGCTCGATTCGCCCGCCAAAGCGAAGAACTGGACGCTGATCAACAACTACGGCGACAAGACGCTGATGCGCAATATCGTGGCGTTCCATGTGAGCGAGGTGTGCCGGATGCCTTATACGCCGTTCTGCCGCCCGGTGGATGTGCTGGTGAACGGCGAATATAAGGGTTGCTACCAACTGTGCGACAAGATCGAAGTCAAGAAAGGTCGCGTGAGCATCGACGAGATGGCGCCCACCGACCTGGCCGGCAATGCGCTGAGCGGCGGTTATCTGTGGGAGATTGACGGATATGCCAATCAGGAACCCTCGCCATACTACTCGCCGCACGGAGTGCCGATAACGATCCATTCGCCGAAAGACGACGAGATAGTGCCGGCACAGCGTGAGTACTTTGAGAGTTACTTCCGTGCGCTGGAAGAGAGGGTTTACAAGAGTTCGGCGAACGACTCGACCTGGCGGCAGTATATTGACTATCCGAGTTTTGCGCGGTACTTTCTGACGAACGAGGTGTGCGGCAATCCGGATATGATATGGTCGTGCTACATGTACAAGAAGCGCAACGATACGAAAGCTTATACCGGTCCGGTGTGGGACTTTGACATAGCATTTGACAACGACTACCGCATTTATCCCGTATCCAACCATAAGGAGTTCATCTTCGGCGGCGCGAGCAATGCGGAGAGTTTTGCCCGACATATCGTATTTGCCGACCAGCGTACGCGCGACGAGATGCTGGAATACTGGCATCAGGCGCGTAACAACGGCATAAGCGTGGAGGAGCTGATTGCATTCGTGGACAATACGGCTGCGGAGCTTGACGCCTCGCAACAACTGAACTTCATCCGCTGGCCGATATTAAATCAGAAAGTGCACATGAATCCAGTGGCATTGGGTACGTATAACGGGGAAGTGATCCGGCTGAAGGAGTTCCTGAGAATGCGTATCAAATGGATGGACAGCAAACTGAACTACACGTGGCATCCGCTTGAAAACGTGAGTGGCGTGGAGAATACCGGCTGCGATATGACCGGCGGATACAGGGTGTATGACATCCAAGGCAGGAAAATCTACGAAGGTGAGCAACTGCCGGCACTGCCGAGCGGATTGTATATCATCCAACATAACGGAATAACAAACAAAATACTACTATAAAAACTATGGAAAATAGAAAAGTCCGTGTACGTTTCGCCCCGTCGCCAACCGGCGCATTACACATAGGTGGCGTGCGTACCGCATTGTACAACTACCTGTTCGCGCGTCAGCACGACGGCGACATGCTCTTGCGAATTGAAGATACCGACTCGACACGTTTCGTGCCGGGTGCAGAGGAGTATATTTTGGAGTCGTTGCGCTGGCTCGGGATAGAGATTGACGAAGGTCTGCGGATGAATGCCGAAGGGAAGATAGAAAGCGTAGGCAATCACGGTCCGTACAGACAGAGCGAGAGAAAAGATATCTACTGGGAGTATGTAAAACAGCTGCTGGACAACCATCAGGCCTACGTGGCGTTCGATACGCCGGAGCAGTTGGAAGCCAAGCGCAAGGAGATACCGAACTTCCAGTACGACGCCACAACGCGCAACATGATGGACAACTCGCTGACTTGTCCGCAAGCCAAAGAGCGTGTGGAGAACGGCGAGCAGTTTGTGGTGCGCTTCCTGGTCGAGCCGGATGAGGAGATCGTAGTGCACGACCTGATTCGCGGCGATGTGACGATCAACTCGAATATACTGGACGACAAAGTTCTGTATAAGTCGTCTGACCGACTGCCGACGTATCACCTTGCCAACATCGTGGATGACCATCTGATGGAGGTTACGCACGTCATTCGCGGCGAAGAGTGGCTGCCGAGTGCACCGTTGCACGTGCTGCTGTACAGGGCTTTCGGCTGGGAAGATACGATGCCTCAGTTTGCGCATCTGCCTCTGCTGCTCAAGCCTGACGGCAACGGCAAGCTGAGCAAGCGTGACGGCGACCGGTTGGGATTCCCGGTATTTCCGCTGGAGTTCCACAACCCAAAGGATGGCAGCGTGAGCAGCGGTTACCGCGAGAGCGGATATTATCCCGAGGCGGTGATCAACTTCCTTGCCCTGCTCGGATGGCATGTGTCGGGTGACCAGGAGATGTTCACGATGAACGAACTGATTAGCCAGTTCTCGCTAGAGCGCGTGAGCAAAAGCGGCGCGAAGTTCGACTACGAGAAAGGCAAGTGGTTCAACCACCAGTACTTGCAGTTGCGTTCGAACGAACAGTTGGCCGAGGAGTTCCGCCCGATACTGGTGGAGAAGATCGGCGAGCGTGCGGTAAAGAACATCGGCAAGGAGAAAGTGGCACATATCATCGGCCTGATGAAAGAAAGAGTGTCGTTTGTGAGTGAGCTGTGGGAGCAGTGTAACTTCTTCTTTGTTGCGCCTGAGGAGTATGACGAGAAGTCGCTGAAGAAGCGCTGGAAAGAAGACTCGCCGCAACATATGAAAGAGTTGCTGGCCGTGCTGAAGGCACAGAAAGATTGGAGTGCCGAGGCGCTGGATGCAACCGTGCTGCCGTGGATCGAAGAGAAAGGTTACGGTCTGGGCATCGTGATGAACGCGTTCCGAATCTGCCTGGTAGGCGCGGCAAGAGGTCCGCATATCTGGGCGATAACCGGTGTACTGGGGAGGGATGAGGTAATCCGCCGCGTAGAGACAGCCTTGAAAAAACTGAAATAACAACACAAAAGTAATTAACCTTATAGAATCATGAGAACTAATCTAAGTTCACAAATCTCGCTCAGTCGGGTAGCGAAGAAACTGTACAAACCCGATGATGTCTTCGAACTCTCGCGCGTAAGCCGCATGGAGAAAGTGAAGACAAGTATTTACGAGACCGGCAAGGAAGGTGCAGTAGCCGTGGCGCAACACATCGCCGAGCTGATCAAACAACGCCAACAGGAAGGCAAGAAGTTCGTGCTGAGCATGATGACCGGCCGTTCGATGCAGGACATCATCGCCGAACTGATCCGTTTGCACGAGCAAGGACTGAGTTTCCGCAACGTAGTGCTGGTGGTAGGTTACGAGTACTACCCGCTGCCGAAGGAAGATGCGGGCTGTCTCGGTCAGTTGGAAGAACAACTGATATCGAAGGTAGGCATCCTGCCGGCCAACGTGATTGCTATCCCGGGAACGCTGGCCAAGGAGCAGATCATCGAAGCCTGTGCCGCTTACGAGCGCACGATCCAGGAGCTGGGCGGCGTTGATCTGATGCTGCTGGGCATAGGCCGCGGCGGGAACATCGCGTTCAACGAACCCGGTACACAGTTCAACAGCGAGACACGTCTGGTGCTGCTGGACAACAACTCCCGCGCCGATGCGAGCGAGTTGTTCGGCAACGCAGAGTCCGTGCCGATGAGTGCCATAACGATCGGCATCGGTACAATCCTCCGTGCGAAAGAGATTATCATGGTGGCTTGGGGCGACCATAAGGCGGTACAGGTGGCTGAGGCGATCGAGAAAGATGCATCGCCGGCATGTCCCGCATCGGCCTTGCAGTTGGCGTCGAACGTACATGTGTACCTCGACCTGTCGGCGGCCGACCGGTTGACACGTATCAGCAAGCCGTGGATGGTGACGAGCTGCGAGTGGGATGACCAACTGATCCGCAAGGCTATCGTTTGGCTGTGCGAGATTACCGACAAACCGATTCTGAAACTGACGAACAAGGATTATAACGATCATGGTCTGTCGGAGCTCATCACATTGTTCGGTTCGGCATACAACTGCAACATCAAGGTCTTCAACGATCTGCAGCACACGATCACCGGTTGGCCGGGCGGCAAGCCGAATGCCGATGACAGCAATCGTCCGGAAAGAGCTAATCCGTTCCCGAAGGATGTGGTGATATTCTCGCCGCACCCCGATGATGACGTAATCAGCATGGGCGGCACGTTCGCACGACTGATCAAACAGGGACATAACGTGCATATAGCATATCAGACCTCGGGCTGCATCGCCGTGTGCGATGATGAGGTGGTTCGGTTCATGGATTTCATGAAGGGCTACAAGCTCATGCATCTGCCTGAAGACAAGACGATTGACAAGAAGTACGACGAGTATATGCACTTCTTCGCCAAAGAGAAGATCGGTGACCAAGATACCCGCGAGATACTGGATATCAAGGCATTGATTCGTCGCGGCGAGGCTACGGCAGCCTGCCGTCACATGGGTTTGCCGCTTGACCATATACATTTCCTCAACTTGCCGTTCTATGAGACCGGTACAATCAAGAAAGGCCCGCTCACGATCAACGACATACGCATTGTGGAGGATCTGCTCAAGCAAGTGAAGCCGCAACAGATCTTCGTGGCCGGTGACCTGGCTGACCCGCACGGAACACACCGCGTGTGCACGGATGCTGTGCTGGCCGCTATCGACGATCTGAAGCAGGGCCCGGCTTGGGACGAGTGGCTGAAAGATTGCCGTATCTGGATGTACCGCGGCGCATGGATGGAGTGGGGCGTTGATTTGATTGAGATGGCCGTGCCGATGTCGCCGGAAGAGTTGCGCTTCAAGCGTAACACTATCCTCAAGCACCAGTCGCAGATGGAGAGTGCTCCGTTCATGGGCAATGACGAGCGTCTGTTCTGGCAGCGTGCCGAGGACAGGAACCATGCGACAGCGGAGCTTTATGCGAAGTTAGGTCTAGCCAATTATGAGGCAATCGAAGCTTTTGTTCAATACCACCCATTGTAAAAAAACATAAATCACAGGATAATGAAAAACATCACATGTTTCGTTCCGTTTCAGTCGGAACAACAAGTACGTGCAACATTGCAGAACCTGAGCAAACAAGAGTTGGTGGCTGAGGTTCACCAGATCAAAGGGGATATCCGTTCGACGGAGAACGTGCGGTTCATGGCCGCACACAGCCACACCCCTTACACGTTGATTTACACGAAGTTTACGAACCTGTCGTTTGTGCTGTTCGCCCTAGAGCGAATGGAAGCACTGATGGAAGATACCGGTGCGGCGATGGTCTATTCCGACCACTTCAATCAGTCTGGCACTGTCCGTACGAACGCTCCGGTGATCGATTATCAGCTCGGCGCTCTGCGTGACGACTTTGATTTCGGTTCGGTGCTGTTCTACCGCACATCGGCTCTGCAGGAAGCAGTCAGCCGTATGGACGTGGACTATCAGTACGCCGGTCTGTATGACCTGCGATTGAAGGTCAGCCAGAAAGGTGCGCTGGAGCATATCAACGAGTATCTGTATTACGACGTTGAGCTTGATACGCGCAAGTCAGGAGAGAAACTGTTCGACTACGTTGACCCCAAGAACCGCGGTGTGCAGATTGAGATGGAGAAAGCCGTGACACGTCACCTGAAGGATATAGGCGGATACCTGGAGCCGAACTTCAAGGATGTGGATATGAAAGGCGGTGACTTCGAGTACGAGGCATCGGTGGTTATCCCTTGCAAGAACCGTGTGCGCACGATCGATACGGCCATCCGCAGTGCGTTGAGCCAGAAGGTCAACGCGCCGTACAAGTTCAACGTGATTGTAGTGGATGACAACAGCGAAGACGGTACGGTTGACAAGATCAAAGCTATTGTGGCCGAGGGATATGACAACCTCATCTATATCGCTCAAGACAAGAGCTGGCACGCCATAGGCGGCAACTGGAACGTAGCACTCCATCACCCGAAGTGCGGAAGGTTTGCTATCCAGCTTGATAGTGATGACACGTACTATGACGAGAACACCGTGCAGAAGTTCATCGATGCCTTCCACGAGCAGAACTGCGCGATGGTGGTAGGCACGTACCGAATGACGGATTTCGACGGCAACATCCTGCCTCCGGGCATCATCGACCACCGCGAGTGGACGCCCGACAACGGCCGGAACAACGCATTGCGTATCAACGGTCTAGGTGCGCCGCGCGGGTTCTACACGCCGATGCTGCGTCAGATTAACTTCCCGACCACGAAGTACGGCGAGGATTATGCCGTTGGTCTGCGCGTGAGCCGCGAGTACCAAATCGGCCGAATCTATGACGTGGTGTATAACTGCCGCCGCTGGGACGACAACTCCGATGCGAACTGCGATCTTGTAGCGATGAACAACAACAACTTTTACAAGGATCGTATTCGTACGTGGGAACTCAAGGCACGCATCGCAATGAACAAGAAGCAATGAACGTACGCGTAGGTATAATGACCGCACCGCATATATCGTGCGAGCAACGCCCGGACGGGGTGTTGCTGCACGATGTGCGTATCGGCATAGGATTCCATTGGGATCGAACGGAGGACCAACTGTTTGAGGGCACGATGGAGATCCGCGACAACGGTGACGGCACGCAGACCGCCATCAACACCCTGGATGTGGAGGATTACCTGAGTTCGGTTATCACATCGGAGATGAGTGCCACCTCGTCGCTCGAATTGCTGAAGGCACATGCCGTTATTTCGCGTTCGTGGCTGCTGCGGCCGATGATGAATACCCCGCTTGCGACGGAGAAAGACGGCTACATGGACACTCCCGAACGACGAATAGTCTGGTACGAAAGGGATGCCCATGTGGGTTTTGACGTGTGTGCCGATGATCATTGCCAGCGTTACGAAGGGATCACCCGCCGTGATGCTCATCCTGAGGCAGCGGCTCGTGTGCGTGCGGCTGTGGAAGCTACGCGCGGCATGGTACTCGTTGACCCGACGGACAATAATGCGATTTGTGATACGCGGTTCTACAAGGCTTGCGGCGGACGCACGGAGCTCTTTGAGAATGCTTGGGCACCGCACCACTACCGTTACTTGGAAAGCGTGGAGTGTCCGTACTGCAATACGAACGACAAACGCGTGTTGAGCCAGGTGCTGAACAACTACGACCAGGAGACGCAGGATTTCTACCGCTGGACAGTACGTTACACGGCTGACGAACTGGTGGCTATTATTCGCGAGCGCTCGGGAATTGATTTCGGCGATATACTGGAACTCAAACCCGTTAAGCGCGGTCCGAGCGGAAGGATCTACGAGTTGGAGATCATCGGCAGCAAGCACAGGATGATCGTCGGCAAGGAGCTTGAGATCCGCAAGTGGCTCAGCTGCTCGCATCTGTACAGTTCGGCGTTCGATGTCGAGCGTGACGGCTCGGATTTCGTGCTGCGTGGCAAAGGCTGGGGGCACGGTGTAGGCCTGTGCCAGATTGGTGCAGCCGTGATGGCTGACAAGGGAATGACGTATGAGCAGATACTCACTCATTACTTCCCCGGCGCACAATTGAAAAAGATAGTATAAGTCAGCTATTGTGGCTGACTATCAACCCATAATGCCATGAAACATCATCTACATAGTACGTTACTTGTTATAGCTGTCTTGCTATTGGCAGGTCAGAGTAGGGCGGACGCCCCTGCCAACGTGCGTGAGGAGTTCCGTATGCCTCAGCCGTTTGTTACTGACCGTCAGGAGCAGCGTGAGACACTTCCGCAAGTAACGGCGTCGAGTGACAGCCTCGTGCGCGTCACGACGAAGTTGATTCATACCTATATCGATACAATCCGTGTTGTCCGTTACAGTGAGGACAGTATTCCCCGTATTGACACGATCATCACGTACGCCGATTCCACGAACAGGAAAGGGCACTATGTGCAGGCGTACATAGGCGGCGGATACGGTTCGATAGGCTTCAAGCTTGACGAGAATCACGGTGGCAAGGTCACAGGTTTTGCCACTGCCCGTGCGCAGGTGCAGTACGCATACTTCTTCCACCCGAACTGGGGCATTGGTGCGGGATTGTGGTTTGAGAATCTCTCGTCTGTCGCCTCGCTGGCTAACGGTATGGAGTACACGGATTTTGTGTTCCTGGATCGCATTGATACCAACGGCGAGCCGCATTACAACCACACAGCACGCGTGTATGGGTGGAAGGAACGTGCGAGCCTGTACAACGTGGCAGTTCCCGTTTCGTTGCAGACGCAATGGTGGAACGATGAGGGCGAAGTGGGGTTCTTCGGCGCATTGGGTATAGCCCCGGCGTTTGCTGTAGCGCAGAAGTACCGATTGGTGGAAGGCGATGTCGAGCATTACGGTGTGTATCCTAAGTGGGGACTGACGCTCGACGGCATGGCTGATCATGAGTATGCTCGAAACACAGACGACCCCGCATTGTATATATCCAAACCCACAGCACAAGGTAAGATGGATGTCAAACCTATGGCAACCGTGTTTGCAGAGGTCGGCGCCTTGGTTAACCTCAACCGCCAGTTGGATATGATGATTGGCTTCTATGGGCATTTCACGCCGAACAATATCGTTTCGCAGACGGCTATCTCGCAATATCTGCCCGAGGATGCGGGCGAAGATGCTCCACCTTTCGGTTGGGGGCCCGATCAGCGGGTAGGACCGTCAACGTTCATGGATGAGTACAAAGGCTTGTATGCCACCTCACTGCGACAGGGGAGAACCTATCCGTGGGCTGTAGGGCTGAAGATTGGTCTGCATTGGCATCACTTCGACAAACCCAAGTCGCATACCGAGCAGAGTTTCGACTATTTCTACCGTGCAGATACAACGCTGCGAACCGTGGAACGTATGGAGACCGAGACGGTGGAGCGAATCGATACGTTCCATCGTGCACCCAAACTGGAGATCAAAGTTATCCAAAAGAAGGTGGATAAACTCAACAAGATTTACTTTGCCTTCGATAGTTACAGTCTCAATAGCAAGTCCAAGAAGTACCTGCGCGATATCTATGCTATCCTCAAAGAGGTGCCTAACCACATTATCATTGGCGGGCATGCTTCTGAGGAAGGACAATCGGAGTACAACGAGCGCTTGGCACTCAATCGTGCTACAGCGGTGAAGAACTACCTCGTGTCACTCGGTATACCCGAACCGCAACTGGAGGTGAAGAACTACGGCGCGCGCGTGGCGAACGCCGAGAGGGTGGATAACAATATATCGCTCGATAGACGCGTGGAAATCATTATTGTTGAATAACCCGAAAATCATTGTATCATGAGAATAGACAAACATATCATTATCCTGCTGGCTCTGTGCGTGCTGTCCGGCTCAGTGTATGCCCGTCAGTTTGAGCAAGGGGAAAAGATCTATGTCAATGCCGATCAGTCATTCCATAGCGGAAACGGAGGCTTCAATTGGGCGAATGATGGAGCAAAAATATCTTTATGGATATGGAAGGGCAATGACAATGGAAAGTGGGTGACGTTATCCGTTGAAGCAGGCTATCTATATAGTGGTGATATGCCTGCCGGAGATATTGATAGTTGCATCATTGTACGTGGCAGTAAAGCCGCAAGTTGGAATGACAAGTATAACCAAACAGGTAATCTTCCTATTCCCAATGGCGACGGCATCGACCGCAATTACATCAGCCAGTTCTGGGTGGGTAGTGGTGCCGCGAGTGCTGATTGGCTGACTTATGCTCCATCTACGGCAAAGATAGGTTACTTTGCCAAATCGGTAACAGCCGAGGATATTCATATCTGTTCGTCTGCCTTGGGCGGACCGTATTCGTTGCATGTCAAGCTAAGTGCTGACAAGAAGACCTATGACTATGCCAGCGTGCAGTGTCATGGCTGGTACATGAGCGCTGACGGCAATACATGGACTTCGGTTGACGGTTATGCAGGCAGTGCCCGTGACGGTGAGAAAGACAAAGATATACAAGGTAATATCCTGCCTTCGTCCGGGACGGTGTATTATTATCTGCATTCCGCAAAGGCTGCCGGACGGCGACTGATCAAGCTGACCCCCGATGCCTCGGGATGTGACCTTGATTGCACGATCACAGCATTTGAGGTTGCTTGCTCAGAGGTCAATGCCAACGATACGACCTATACCCTTGACGGCATGGTTGCGTTCGGTGAACCGAATGGCGATCTGGTTGTCACATGTGACGGCAAATCCACAACGATCAAAGCCGCTGATGCCAAGAGTCCGCAAACATTCTCCATCCCCGGACTCAAAGCAGCAACCACTAATGGCAAGACAACTACAGCCACGGCAAAGTTCACGGGAAAAAGCAGTTGCAGCAGAACAAAGACATTTACCATTCCCAATGCTACACAAGGTATCGTTGTAACGCATATCAATGTGCCGTTCGGCGAAACGACACCGCTTAATCCGGCAGGCGCAAACTACTCCAACGAGCATAAATGGTATATTGACGGAGTGGAGCAGCCCGACATGCAGGGAGCGCAGACGTCTGTCGCTTACGACGAACCGAACACAACACGATACACCTATCGCGAGTTCAATCCGCCGGCTGGTACGATGGATGACCTGATGAGTAACGGTGGATACGAAGACGATTTTGATTATGGAACAGTCGGCCAGCCATCTGCAATCAGTGCCTACAATTATTGGGGCAAGTTCAGCAATGCCTCGTCACAGGTGGACTATTATGCTTCCCATAGCGGTGCGAACAACGGCTTCGCTGTTGTGCAGGACGCCAATAATTTTGCACCTACCTATGCCAAAGTAACGGCTCGCGAAGGCAGTTTCTTTGCCCTGTTCGATGCCGCCTCCGATGGCATATCTGATAAGAAGGCGTGGTATGCAGTGACCGGTAACAATCCGAACCTCAAACTGCAGAAAGGTACAACGTATCTATTCTCGTTCTGGGCTGCGAACATCAACAACTACGGCGAGATGGATAATGCCGCCAAGTTGCAGTTCCAGATTGAGTATAACGGCCAAACCAAGAAGTTAGGTGAACCGCTGGATCTCAATAGTTCTGATTTCCGTAACAACCGCTGGCACCAGTGCTCGGCCACGTTCCTTGCTGATGCCGATGCAGCGAGTGTAACAATCTCCGTGATCAATCTCAATACGAACAAACTGAGCACAGGCAATGATTTTGCGTTGGATGATATTCAGTTCCGTGCAGTAAGCAGTGCCACCCGTTCGGTACGTATCCAACAAGTGTTCGAGGTGCAGACATACAATCCTTGCACCGAAGGGCGAATATTCCGCAAATGGGATAATGTACTGTTTGTCAACAACGGCGACAGCATATATGCTACATATCAGTGGTACAAAAACGGCAATATCCTGCTCGGTGAAACCCTTCAACGCCTATATACCGGCTCTACGCCAATGGAGGGAACAACCGACCTTTATCACTGCGTGGCTACACGCATGGACGGCACAGATGAACAATTCTGCGCACACACGTTCAACGACTTCCCCGAGTCCCGTAAAACTGCGGCCATCGAGGATATAACGCTTGACGGTATGACTGTCTATCCTACGCATGTAGTTGCCGGAGGAAAGGTTACTGTCCGCAAGGCGTTTGCCGGCAGTGCACAAGCATCGCTGCTTACTCTGACCGGCGGAGTAGTCAGTTGCGAAGTCTTGACCAACGAACAAAGCACACTAACTATGCCAACGATGCAAGGCATTTATCTGCTGCGTATCACTTCCGGCAACCTTACTCATACAGCGAAGATTGTGGTTTATTAAATAATATAACAGTATATCCCTCCATCGGCATGGAGTGTCCTCCTTTTCTCGGGACACAAACAAATGACAAAATGGTAATAAATAACTAAATCGTAAATGTATTTATGGCTTTTTTCGGACTATTCGGTGGCAAAACCAAACAGGAAACATTAGACAAAGGACTCAAGCAGTCCAACGCTTCGGTGCTCAGCAAGATAGGGCATGCTATAGCCGGTCGTTCAACTATCGACGATGATGTGCTCGACGACCTCGAAGAGGCGCTCATCACCTCCGATGTAGGCGTGGAGACCACGTTGCGCATCATCGAGCGCATACAGGATCGTGTGAAACGCGACAAGTACGTCGGCACCTCTGAGCTGCAAGCATTGCTCGTTGAAGAGACCTGCGCCCTGCTCGCCGAGAACGATCACTCGGCCGAAGAGGCCAAGGTGGCAGATGGCGATCCGTATGTGATCATGGTTGTAGGCGTTAATGGTGTAGGCAAGACCACCACCATCGGCAAACTCGCGTATATGTACAAGCAGGCGGGTAAGAAGGTCTATCTCGGTGCAGCCGACACCTTCCGTGCTGCGGCTGTGGAGCAGCTGTGCATCTGGGGTGAGCGCGTCGGTGTGCCGGTAATCAAGCAGCAGCAGGGTTCCGATCCTGCGTCGGTGGCGTTCGACACCCTGCAGTCCGCCAAGGCCAACGGCGCGGATGTGGTGATCATCGACACCGCCGGACGGTTGCACAACAAGATCAACTTGATGAACGAGCTTACGAAGATCAAGAACGTGATGCAGAAGGTCATCCCGGGTGCACCGCACGATGTGATGCTTGTGCTCGACGGTTCGACGGGCCAGAACGCCTTTGAGCAAGCCAAGCAGTTCACTGCTGCCACACAGGTCAGTTCGCTCGCCATCACCAAGCTCGACGGCACGGCCAAGGGGGGAGTGGTGCTCGGCATATCCGACCAGTTCAAGATACCCGTGCGGTACATCGGGCTCGGCGAACAGATGACCGATCTGCAGCCCTTCAATGCCGAACAGTTTGTTAAAACTTTGTTACATCAATAATAAGATGAATCTGCTCAAGAATCCCTGGATCACCCTCCCGGACTACAACTGCTTCGGTTGCAGCCCGAACAACCCTATAGGCACGCGCATGCGTTTCTACGAAGACGGCGATGCTATTGTCAGCTTTTGGCATCCTACGCCTAACCATCAGTCGTGGCAGAACACCCTGCATGGCGGCGTACAAGCCGTGCTGCTTGATGAGGTATGCGGCTGGGTGGTGTTCCATAAGCTCCAGACCGCCGGTGTGACGGCTAAGATGGAGACCCGTTACCACAAACCCGTCAGCACGCTCTACCCGTATATCGAGCTCCGCGCGTACCTGCAGGAGATGCGCCGGAACGTAGCCTACGTCCATGGCGAGATACGTGCTCCCGGTACGAAGGATGCCGACGGGCTGTTTACCCCGGGCGAGGTGCTCTGCGAGTGTACATGCACTTACTTCACGTTCCCGCAGGAGCGTGCCGCCGCCGAGATGATGTACATCCCGTCAACCGTCGATCCAACCGATATCTCTCGCGACGAAGCTATACAATAGACCGCAGCCGTGCTTGGCTGCAACAGAACCAACGCAACTACAATGAATATCCAATCCGTCATCACCGCCCTCAAGCCTCGTGAGGTCATCGGCAAACCTGCCGGTCAAGAGGTCACTTATCTGCTTACCGACAGCCGTCAGTTAGGCACATCGCAGGCGCCGTTGCCTGCCGAGACATTGTTCTTTGCCCTACGCACGCCCAAGAACGATGGAGCGCGTTATATCCCCGATCTCTATGACCGTGGCGTACGCATGTTCGTGGTTGGCCGCGACAGTCTGCTACTGTCGGCCGATCGTCTGCCCGAAGCTCTTGTGCTCCGCGTGGAGGATAGCCTGTCAGCATTGCAGAGCCTCGCCGCATACGTGCGTTCGCTGTACGACATACCCGTGATCGGCATCACCGGCTCGAACGGCAAGACTGTAGTCAAAGAGTGGCTCTACGAATTGCTGAAGGATGACTACAGCATCATCCGCTCGCCTAAGTCCTACAACTCCCAGATCGGCGTGCCGCTCTCAGTCTGGCAGTTGGCCAACATGCCTCATGACGGTCAGGCTAAACAGCTTGCGATCTTCGAGGCCGGCATATCCATGCCCGGTGAGATGGAGCGGCTCGAACCGATCATCCGGCCTACGATAGGCGTGATCACGTACATCGGCGAGGAGCATGGCGAGAACTTCCCGAACCTTGAGGCGAAGCGTCAGGAGAAACTTAAGCTCTTTGCGCACTGCCCGGTGGTGATTGAGGATCCTACCCATCAGAACGTCCGCACCTGCGCCGCCGTGATGCGCGCCCTGGGGTATGACGAGGACACTATCTCCCGCCGTATCCTGCAGCAGACCCATGAGACTGTCATGCGCGTCAATCTCAGTGCCCTTGTCGATAACGTACGGTTCTTCCGCTCGCTACTCAAACCTACCACCAAGCTCACCTGTATGGTCAAGGCGTTTGCCTACGGTGCGGGCAGCGTTGAGGTCAGCCGTGCGCTGCAAGCCGCCGGTGTGGCGGATTACCTGGCAGTGGCCGTGGCCGATGAGGGTGTCGAACTGCGCCGCGCAGGCATCACCCTGCCGATCATCATCATGGATCCCGAGGTGGCGGCTATGAACCTTATCCTTGAGAATAACCTCGAACCGAACGTCTATTCGTTTGCCTCGCTTGAGCAGGTGATCATGGCAGCGGAGGAGAAAGGTCTGGAGAACGTGCCCGTACATATCAAGATCGACTCGGGCATGCACCGCCTGGGGTTCTATCGCGAACAGATGCCGGAGCTCCTCGAACGCCTGCAGAGCACCCGTGCCGTGCGTGTGGCATCGGTGTTCTCCCATCTGGCAGGCAGCGACGAACAGCAGTTCGACACGTTCACCCTGCAGCAGATAGGTTACTACAAGCTCTGTGCCGATGCCTTGCAAGCGGAGCTCGGTTACCCGATCATCAAGCATATATGCAACTCTGCAGGCATCGAGCGCTTCACGCCCTATCAGTTCGACATGTGCCGTCTGGGCATAGGCTTGTACGGTATATCGTTCGACGGCAACCGTCTGCGCAGCGTATGCTCGCTGCAGACCACTATCCTCTCCGTCAAGACCGTCAGCGCAGGCGAGTCGATCGGTTATGGGCGGCACACCACGCTCCGCGAAGACCGGCAGATTGCGGTCATACCTATCGGTTATGCCGACGGTTTCGACCGGCGGTTCTCCAACTACGGCGGCGAGGTTATCGTTCGCGGCCGGCGCTGCCCGGTGGTAGGTAACGTGTGCATGGATCAGGCGATGGTGGATGTTACCGGCACCGATGCCCATGTGGGCGATATAGTCGAGGTCTTTGGCGACCGTCTGCCCCTGCAGGAGCTCTCCGACCGCCTCGGCACAATCCCGTACGAGGTCTTGACGTCTGTGTCAAGACGTGTTCAACGTGTATATTACTACGAATGATTAAGTGTGAAAATCTAAATATCGGCTACGGCGCTCATGTGATCCAGCACGATTTGTCGTTCACGCTCGCTGACGGCGAGCTCATCGCCCTGCTCGGTGCGAACGGTTGCGGCAAATCGACCCTGCTGCGCACCCTCGCCGGTTTGCAGCCTGCCTTAGGCGGTACGTATAGTCCGGAGCCAAACGAGAAAGCTGTTGCATTAGTTCTCACCGAGCGCCTGAGTGTGGAGAGTGCCACCGTGCGCGATGTGGTGGCTATGGGGCGTTACCCGTACACTTCGTTCCTCGGTACGCTCACTGCGACCGATCACCGTATAGTCGATCAGGCTATGCGGCAGGTTGAGGTCTATGATCTTGCCGACACGTATTACAACGATCACTCCGATGGCGAGAAACAGCGTATCCTCATCGCCAAGGCGTTGGCGCAGCAGACGCCGGTTATCCTCCTTGACGAACCCACCGCGCATCTCGATCTGCCCTCGCGCATCAAGACTCTGAACCTCCTGCGCACCATCGCTCACGAGCAAGGCAAGACTATCCTCATCTCCACCCACGAGCTCGATCTTGCTCTGCGTGCCGCCGACCGTGTGCTGCTGATGTTCCCCAAGGGCGAAGGCATGCAGCTCGACACCCCCGAGCATATCCGCCACACCGATGCCCTCCGCTGTGCCTTCGGCATGGATATACCTTTGGCTGAGTAGCTGATAATAACAAACCCGACGCGCAATCGTCGGGTTTGTTGTGTTATTCCTTCTTCTGTTTGGGCTTTTGCTTGTTCATCATGCCTTTGCCCATGCCGAAGGGGAGGATCGTTTGCAGCATGCCGTCGTTGATCACACCGAGGAAGTACGCGGGGAACGGTAGCATCGGGTCGTGTGTGGCGGATACGTCGAAAGATTTCGGCTCTTCGCGGTCGCCGCGCGGGTTGCGGTTGTACAGCATGATCGGTGCAAACGCATTGACAGCCCACGCGAACCGTGACAGCTGATCCATCGGTCCATGATCATTGACATGTATGCTGAGCGAATCGTAGAGCATGCAGAACGTGCCGTTCATCGTCTCTCTATCGCCCTTGCAGCGGGTGGTGATGTTGTGGAAGTTACACGTCAGATTGACTCCCAGCATCGGTTCGGTCAGTCCGGCCAGATCGCTGCCCCGAAGCTCGTGGAGCTCGGCGCTGTAGGTGAACGTGCCACGTTTGTTGATCTGCATGGCGGTGTTGATATGCGCCTTGCCTTTCTCGCCCATGCGCATCGTGAGAGCGGTGCGCATGGTGCTGTCCGGCGCGTTGGTGATGTTCGCTATGCGTGCGTTGATCGACCGCAAATCCAGTGCGCCGCTATGCTTGCCGTCGAAGGTCATGCCTATATGCAGCTTGCCGAGCGAGGCGTTGAACTGCCCGATACGCAGCGGCATCTTGATAGCAGCCAGAGACTCCTGCGGTAGAGGGTAGGGCTCCTTAGGCGGGAAGTGGGCATCGTAATAGATATCCGTGAGCGGTCCGTTCAGAGCGACAGAGTCGATAGCCACCTCGCCGCTGAGGGCCATACGGATGATGTTGACGGGCGATGTGCGCAGCTCACTCAGGTTGAACCGTGCCCACGTCACCTCCTGCTTGCCCATCCGCATGGCGTGCTCCTCCTTGCGGTCGGTGTTGCCGCCTGCGATATTGCTGATGACAATACTGCCGGCGTCCTGCGTACTGAGATGTCCGACGGTGGCTGCAAACAGGCTGTCGGGCGAAGTGTAACGCAGCGGTCCGAGATCAATCTGATAGACCGAATCGTTGTAGGCGAAGGTCGAGTCCGTGAGGTTGTAACTGAGATCGTACGCAGCGAGACTCAGCGAATCGACACTGAGTGCCGTATGATCCTTCAGCTTGGTGAGCTCCACGGCGGCGTTGGTCAGTCGCACACGGTCGATACGCGCTATGCGGTGGCGCAGCAGCGGCAGCCAGTGGATGCGGCCAATGTCGAGGCGCGGCATGGAAAGGGCGATGAACGTAGTGTCGCCGGTCAGACTGTCGGCAGTGGCCAGACCGACCTGCAGACTATCAACACGCACCGTGCCGTGCATCAGACGGATACGCAGATCGCTCCACGAGAGCGACAGATGCTGTTCGTCAGCCAACTGCGTGAGACGCTCGCTGACGATGTTCTCCGCCGTACGGTCGGCACGCAGCACGACGATCGTGACTGCCACCACCAGTGCGGCAAGGAACGAGAGTAGGATGATTGTGGATCGTTTCATAACTTTAACTACTTTTGTGCACCTGTGATGGAGTACATCTTACCGTCGCGGATGATGTACAGCTGACCGTCGATCAGCACTTTCTGAATGTTGACAGCCGGCTGCTGAACGGTCTCCACCGCCTCAGGCAGTTCGCCGTCATACTCGAGCGTGAGGCTCTTGAGCTTGGGCTGACCCCACTGGGTGGCGTTCTGTACGCGCAAGCTGTAGGTGCCGGCAACTACGCTGCTCAGGTTCCACTTCTCGTCCTGCGTATAATCCTGCTCGCCTTTACCCCAGTACTTGTCGGCAGTGGTGTACGATGCTACCGTGCTGCTGCCGTCCATCAGAGTGAGGCTGAAGGTGTGGCCGTTGGTGCAATAGCTTACTTCGGATATGAAGTACTCGCCCGGATAGCGCAGGGTCACCTTCCAGTCAGCCCAGCGTTCGGTGTTAGGTGCATCGGTAGGACCGAAATCGAAGTAATCGGTGTTGTACCACGTCATATCCTCGCTGTAGGCATTGACGTTCGCCTTGTTGAGCGTAGCGGGCAGAGCTATACCATCCTCGGGTTCGGGCGGTACGGCACCGCCGGTAACGGTCACGGACGCTTTGAGGCTGTTCATGCCGGTGGACGAATCCCACACATCGGCGTTGGCGAAACGTACGGAGTAGCGCTTGTCGCTCGCGAGCTTGGAGTAGGCGTCGGGCATGTGCAGGTAGAGCTGGTAGGTGCCCGACGGCACGTTTGCGGGCACGGTGATCTGCTCGTTGACGGTAGCCACCTCGCCGTTAGGCAGCCAGCGGCGCGGGTCAGCTGCGAGCTTGATGGGGTAGGTCTTGCTGCCGCTCTTGAGCACGATATATGCCGGGCGCTCGTTGTACAGCGGTGCGAAACCTGCGTTGCGGATTTTGATGTTCACCGACAGCTTGCCACCTGCAGCGACCTGATCGCTGTAAGTGCCGCTAACGAGCTGGTAACGGTAACCCATGCGGCGATTGAGCTCGTCGAACGTGCCATTCTCGCGCCACATGTTCGTCGTTTGCGTGGCATAACCGCTCTGGATGAACGTCCAGTGCAGACGGCTCATCTCGGCGATGGTCTTGTCGTAGGTGGCCCATTTCTTAGCCAGATTGACATCGGTGATATCCGTCTCACCGCCTATAGGCACATACAGGGTCTCCTGTGCCAGCCAGGGTTTCTGCTTGGCGGTGTCGGAGTACGTACCCATGTTGTCGTAATCATACAGGAACGCATCGTTGTGCTGCCCCAGACGTGCCCTCGCTGTGCCGGTGAAAGCCTCGGCAGAGGTCAGCGCCTTGGTGTCGCCGATATATCCGGTCTTGAACAGCGGTGTGCGCAACTGGATCATCCGGTTGGTAGGCACAGCCTCCAGCAGTGCGTCAACCACTGCCTTGCGGGCAGCGTTCATCGTACTCATCTGGTTGCCGTAGTTGTCGGAGTAGTACCACTCGCCCCATGCACCTACTATGCCTGCCTGGAACACGAAGATCACATCGGCGTTCGCCTGCCAGTGACTCTTGTACTGGTTGATATGGCTCTGCACGATATCCCACGCTGCATCCTTGGCCGACTCCGTGCCACCGCTCGTGTACGTACCATCGACGTACGAGAAGCGGATGATCGCCTTCAGACCTTTGTCACGCAGTACCTGCATATCCTCGTCAAAGGCATTGAGCACCTTGTCCGGCAACGTAGCTTTGGTGCGGTAGTTAGTCAGGTAGTAGTGCACGAGCACAATGCTGATCTTGTCTTTCGAGATGTGGTTGTTCAGCGTGCTCTCCTGGCCTTTGACGCCATAAGGCGCACTCTCTGACAGTTTGCCGCCAATCATCGTGATGAACCCGCGTTCTGGGTTCTGGAAGATCGTTTCGTTGTCAGCGGTGTAGCTGACCGTGCCGGCGGTCATTGCCGCTGCCAGGCACAGGGTGATGAGTGAGGTAAAGATACGTTTCATAACGCGTTGTATTTAGGGTTTAACTATTTGCTGTATTAGTCGCACAGGCTGAATAGGTCTTCGCGGGGGTTGACGAGCATCACCGGCACGAGGGCGCGCTGGATCACATGGCGCTCCTGCGGACCGAAGAACAGGTCGTCCAAGCCGTACTCGCGACTGGCGGTGAGGATGATCAGGTCGGCCACAAAATCCCGCTGGCGTTCAGCTGCCTCACGGTTGACCTTGCTGCTGTCCTTGCGCGCCTGAATGACCTCGTAGCTGATAGACGTGCCGGTCTTCTCAGCCACAGCCTGGATATGCGTGACGATCTTCCCAACGTTCTGCCGTGCGCGGCTGCCGTAATCGTTGGCCTGCAGCAGGATGATATGTGCGCCGGTCTTCCGTGCCAGATACGTGCAGATCTCCGCCTTGTAGGTCTCCTCCTCCAGCCGACTGACGGGCACGATGATCCGGTGCAGTGCCTGCACGTCTTTCATTGCCGGCGTGATTACCACGTACGGCGTGCGCAGCTCGCGGCAGTCGTTGAGCACCTGCTGAATCGCTCCGGAGGTGTTCGCGCACTTGTGGAAGACTATGTCGTCAGCCAAGGTCGGCTGATACCAGGGCACACTATCGGTCATTGGCTATCTGGGTGTTAATCTGTTCGATATACGCGGTGAGCTCGTCGCAACCGAGACCCGACTCGGCAGAGGTGACGAAGCACGGAGGCAGCTCCTCCCAAAACTCCAGCAGCTGCTGTTTGTACGCCTCGATGTTCATGGCCAGACGCTCCTTACCGAGCTTGTCGGCCTTGGTGAACACAAGGGCGAAGGGTATGCTGTTCTCGCCCAGCCAGTTCATGAAGTCGCGGTCGATAGCCTGCAAGGGCAGACGTGCATCGACAAGCACGAACAGCGAGCAGAGCTGGTCACGTAGCAGGCAGTAACGCTCGATCATCTTACGCAGTGCCTCGCGTTGCGCCTTGCCGGCCTGTGCAAAGCCGTAGCCCGGCAGATCGACGAGGTTCCACGCATCGGGTGCACCGGCGTTGACGGCAAAGTGATTGATCAGCAGTGTCTTGCCGGGTTTCTGGCTGGTCTTGGCGAGCTTGGGTTGGCGCGTGAGGCGGTTGATCAGGCTCGACTTACCGACATTACTGCGCCCGATGAACGCGTACTCGGGCAGAGTGGTCTGCGGCGAGCGGAGCACGTCGGTCGAAGAGATGGTGAATTGGGCGGTGCGGATCATTTGCGTATCTTGCGTTTGTTGAGTTCGTGCTGATAGACGCGTGCCGTTGCGGCATGCTTGGCGTAGTTCTCCGAGAACACGTGCGTGCCCGAGAAGTCGGGGTTGGCGCACATGTAGAGGTACTTGCTCTTCGTAGCGTGGAGCGTGGAGTCAATGATCTCCGCCGGTGTGACGCGTATCGGCCCCGGAGGCAGTCCGGGGTTGATGTAGGTGTTGTAGGGCGAGGGGTAGCTCGTCATCTCGTGCGTCACACGCCGGGCGCTGAACTTCCGCGTGGCATACACCGCCGTGGGGCAGGCCTGCAGATGCATGCCGATGCGCATGCGATTGAGGTACAGTCCGGCTATGATCGGGTACTCCCACTTCGTGTTCGTCTCCGACGTAACGATGCTGGCGAGGGTAGTGACCTCCTGCGGCGTGAGCCCGAGCGCACGGGCTTGGGCCTGACGGTCGTCGTTCCAGAACCGTTGGTACTCGCGGTACATGCGGTCGAAGAGCTGCTCGCCGGTCATGGTCCAATACACCTCGTAGGTGTCGGGTAGGAACAGGCAGCGCGCGGTCTCGGTGTTAACGCCATACTTGGCGAGGAACGTGTCGCATTGCAGCAGACCGATGATCGTCGCGGAGTCGATGAGCAGTTGCGGAGCCATACGTGAGGCGAGCTGCTCGTTGGTGCGAACGGTGTAGCTGAACCGCAACTTGACGGGGGTCTGTTCGCCCTGACGCAGACGCATCATCAGCGTGCGGTTGCCCATCTCAGCGGGGAAACGGTAGTAACCGATCTTCGGTTCGCGCAGACCTACATGCTCCAGATCCTTGCGGAAAGCGTGCGGCGAGAGCATCGTGTAGTCGCGTTGCACGCGGGCAAAGATGCTGTCGAGCGGCACGCCAGGACGGACGAAATAGCCGTGCTCCTCGCCGTCGATGCTGACGAAGTTGCAGCGTGTGTAACGGTAGCGCCGTACGCCCTTGTAGATGCCTGCACCGAGCAGAGTCATCAGTACGACAGCCACCGAGAGGATAATGTATAGTTTACGTTTATTCATCATTGTTGGCTGATTATCGACCAAGTATGGTCGATGCTTTTATTGCTTCTGCAGCGGCGGTGGTGCGCTCTTCGCCTTGGCCGCTGACGAGGTAGTAAGGTTGTTTTGTCTGTTGCACTTCGCGGATATACCACTCAAGGAAATACTCGCGTTTGTCAAGGTTCTCGCGCACGAGGTCAGGCTCGGCGGCAATGTCCGGCGTGAGGATGAGGTAGATGTCCATCGGATAGTCGCGGATGGCTTGCTCCACCTCGGGCGCAACCTTGCCGAACACGTGCTGCATCCAAACCTTCGTGATGATCAGTTCGGTGTCGTAGAGCACCACCGGCTCATCATATGCGGCTTGCAGTTCGCTGATCTGCCTATGGGCTATGCGCAGCACATCGTCGTAGCTGTACGGGCGGCTGAGTGCCTCAACATACTCCCGCGCATACTCGCGAACCCAATGCCAGCCGTAACGCTCCGACAGCTCGCGGCACACCGTGCTCTTGCCTACCGATTCCGGACCTATGATACCTACGCGAATCATCTCTAAACTCTAAACTCCCAACAGCCCGCAGGGCGCTCAACTATCTTGTCAGCATCAGTTTGATGTTAAATCCTACGTTGTCCGTGTTGATCGGGTAGGAGGTGGATATGAGCGGTGTGGTGCCCTGGTGGTCGTAGTAGAACTGGATGTTGATCTTCTGCGAGAGCACATAATCGGCACTGACCTTCACGCCGAACACGCGGTTGCCGGCACTGGCTTGGGTGATGTTCTCCTCCACCTTGCGCAGCAGCGTCTTCACATCCTTGTAGCTTAGATCGACATTGAGCTTCAGATCGTTGCTGACCTTCTTCTCCGAGCGCGGAGTCTTGGTGATGAAGTTCAGGTTCTTGATCGTGTAGCCGCCGCCGATCACGAACTCGTTGGTATGACCTTCCATGAGCTGGATCGATGTGACGTTCAGCGTGAGGTTACGCTGCTTGCGGTACTCGGCCTTGAGGCTCAGCGAGTTCTTCATAGCGAGGTTCACACCGATCAGCGGCGAGAACGACTCGGTGAGCGTCACATTGCTGATGTCGTAGGCTGCCGACGGTACGGGCACTTCGGTCTGTACGTCGCGGATGAAACCGAGGGTCTTGTCCTGCTCTGCCGCACCTACCCATGTCGAGTAGCTCGAGTACGAACCGATGGCGTACTTACAGGTGTAAGCGTGCGTCAGGGTTACCGAGCGGAAGTTATCCCTCATCCACGGCAACTTGCCCAATCCGTCGTATGTCACGCTCCAGTTCGGCAGGATCTGCCAGAACTTTAGGAACGGGTTGCGGTCGATCGTATTGATGTCACGGCCTGTGTACGCTGCGAGGAACGCGGGCACGAGCACGTCTGCCGAGTTGCGGCTGACCATTCCGTTGGCGCGGTTGTACGGCTGGTTGCCGAACACCGATCCGCGCAGGAAGCCTGCATCGGGGTAGCTGATCTTGTCGTACTCCGCCTGCACGCGGCGCTGCATAACGTCGCGGTTGGCGAGGAACTCGTCGTAGATGCGGTTGGCGAAGTTGTCCGACTGGTCGCCCACACGGGCGAACGCCGTGCCGATAGCCACCTGCGTGATGTTGAACGAGCCGGAGAGGTTCTCCTGCATATCCTCGTAGCTATAGATGATCGAGTTAGCCTGCGCCATGTACCGCTTGCCGTTGACTTGGATCTTCAGTCCGGGCAGCGGCTCGAGGGTGACCTTGATATCCAGATCGGTGGTGCGCGACTGCGTAGCGGGCTGCACAACCATCGTGTCGCCGCTCAGCCAGCAATCGTCGTAACGGCCTTCGCGACGGCGCTGGTCATCCGCCAGCTTGACTTTCTGAACATAGTCGTCGCCGAAGAATCCGAACGCGAAGTCATAACCCGGGGCGTACATGTTGTCGACCTTGCGCTGACCCATGAATCCTGCCTGAGGCATGAAGCCCGGCACGGTGATTGATGTGTTGTCGCGGTAGGTGACCTGCACGCGGCGGATCATCGTACCGATGTATGCGAACATGTCGCCTGCAACCTGTGCCGGCGTACGTTTGTTCGGGTCAACGGTGGTCATCTTCAGGTTGATCTTGCCTCCTGCGGATGAGCTGATGTTCGCCTTGGTCGTGCCGTCGGGCGATACTTTCAGCTTGACCTTGCGACCAAGACTATCGGTGGCCTCGATCTCGAAGTTCTCGGAACCCAGGCGGTGTGTGATCGTCTTCTCTTCGCCCGGAGTGAGGGTGATAGTCTCGGAGTACGTTTTCGGCTTGAACGCTTTCTGGCGCTGACGGCCGGTGTAACGCTGCGTCATGTTCTTCCAGTACTTCGACTTGTTGTACAAGGTCTCGAAGTTCAGCGTACCGTCCACTTGCCACGAGCGTTGGCCGGTGATCGTGTTGCCGAGGTTGTTCTGCTGCGATGAGGCGGTTGCGGTACGTGCCCAGTTGTACGTGCCGTTGTACGAAGCGTTGGCGGTGATGAAGTCCAGACCCGGGATCTTGTTGATCGGTACGTTCCACGTTGCGGTGAACACCTGCTGGTAGGTATATGGCGTACCGCCCTTGGCCAGGCTGCGTTGGATCGTATCTTTCCATGCCTCGTAGTAGTCGTTGGTGAAGCCGTAGTCGCGGATGATCTCCGGCGTGTAGTAACCCTCATCGACCGTAGAGTTCATAGCCGACTGGAAGGAGAACTTCAGGTTGCGCGTCAGGTCGTACTTGAAGTCGAAGTTCCTGCTCCACGTGAAGTCCTTGGAGAAGGTGATATCCATCTTGTTCAATTCGGCACCGCCCTCCTGGTTGAAGTCGCGCATCTTCATCTGCGAGAAGTTACGCTGCATGTTCGTGTTGAACGACCACGACTGCGGCAGGTAGTACAGGTTGAACTCCTTGATGATCTTCACCTTGTCCACACCCTTCATCTTGCTGAACGGCTCCCACGGCTGCGGGTTGAACGAGTAGGAGTAGTTGAGCTGTCCGCGCTCCTCGATGGTCTGGTTGCGCTCGAGCTCCGGTGTATGTTCGTTCTGCTTGTTGTACGACGCCGAGATGCTGAAGTTCGCCGGGTCGTAGAACATATCCTTCTTCTTCGAGTGGATGTTCACCTTCATGTTCGTCACGCTGAACGATGTGCTCTCCACTACGGTGTTGCTCATCGTTTTCACGGAGTCACGCTCCTGCTTGGTGGTGTATTCCTCAAGTTTCTCCTTGAGCTTGATATCCGTGTCCAGAGGATCGTAGTCGGGCGATGTGGTCTGATTGGTGTAAGCTACGTACAGCGGAATCTGCAGCTTCGCCTGCTCGGGGAAGAGTCGGCCTGCCTCCAGTGCGGCGGAGAGCTGGAGCTGGTAGTTGTTGTCCATGTTACGCGACAGCACGTTGCTCTCGATGCTTCCGTAGCCCGCTGTCTCCAGTCGTCCGGCTACGTTCAGTTGGGCGATGTCGCTGATGCTCAGTGCCGCGTTAGCCATAGCTGCTACGCCGCCTTGCTCGTTGAACTCGCTCATGCGGAGCTCGTTCACCCAGATCTCCGCGCAGCGCTCGTCGTGGCTGCTGGCGTTACGCACACCGATCATGATGCACTCCACGCTCTCCAGCGTCGGGTTACCGAGCACCGTGATACGGTTCTGCGGCTTGCCGCTGGCCTCATCGTACATCACGTACGGGATCGTGTTGCCCACATCGGATGTGCCGGCGTGCTTGGCTTTGTTGCGGGCTTTCTTGGCATCGGTGAGCACCGTGAACGGGAAGTCGAACATGTTCTCCCGCGGCCATACGATGTAGCGGTCGGCCTCGCTGTTATTGTTATAGCTGCCGGCAGGTGTGAGCACGAGTGGGATCTCGTACTCGTAGTAGTTGTTCTTGAGGTCTGTACCGAGTCGGATGAAGCATGTGAGATCGCCGTCACGGAGGTTGGCATCTTCGGCTTCGAGCTTCTCGGCATGAACGAACATCTGCAGTTGCTTGTAGTTACGCATGTCGTAGCCGGTGTTCTTGTACACGGCACGTGCGTCGTTGAACGGCAGGTTATGCACGCGCAGCACCATCGCCTGTTCGTTCTGGGCGATGAGTTGTGCCTGACCCGGATCGGTCTGACGGCTGATGCCCGGCGGCAGGATATAGTTCACGGGCGAACGTTTGCCGTTCTCCTCGATGTTCACGTTCTGTACGTCCATCAGCGCCGAACCGGAGGGCGAAGTCTCGTTGTAGTTCTTCGTGCGCTCGTTGCGGTAGAGGCCTTGGTTGTAGTTGCGCCACTCGCCGCGTACGAGATCGAGACTGCCGAAGCGCAGGTGCGTCTCCCGTTCGCAACCGGTGATGTATATACGTGCAAAGCGGATGGACTTGAAGTTACGGATCGTGCCGACGCGCTTGGTCTCGTTGCTCTTGAGAGGGATCTTGAACTGATACCACGTTACGGTCTCCGTGCGGCCGTTGCGCAGCGTGACGTTCGTGGTGAGCTTCTCAACTATATACTGCAGTCCGACCTGCATATCCGCCTCGCGGAGACTGACGTGGTACTCAAAGAACTTCTCGTACTCGTTCAGCGTATTGTCGTTGTTGATGTCCTCTATATCCGGCTGCAGTGTAGCGGCTGTGCCATAGCCGTCGGTGCTTCGGTCGGTCTCGGGCGAGTTGCCTTCCGTGCCGTTGTAGTGACGGTAGCGGTCGATGATGCTGACCTGGGCACGGTCATAATCGCTGCCACGGTAGTAGTGGTAGTCGTCGCCTGCAGGGTCGTTGGCTGGCGAGAACGGGTCGTTGAGCCACTGGTTCCATACTTCGGGCATAACCTTTGTGCGCAGTGCCTCACGGTAATCGGCATAGGGATGTGCACCGCGGTACTCGAACGTCAGCTCCTGCTCGTTGCTCAAACCGTCGAGTCCGACGTCCTGCTTCTCGCGCGAACCCTGTTCGTTGCTGAACGCTACGACCGTACTGGTGGTGCGTGACACGCGACCCCAGATCGTGCTCTCGGTGTCGTCAATATCGTTCGTCGGCAGACCGTGCTCGAAGGATTTCTTGCCGTCCTTCAGTATATCCTCGCTTATGTCGCCGAGGTCGATGTACAGGTCACCTTCGTAGCCGTCGGGGTTGGTGAGCTTCGGGTCGAGCAGCCAGAACGAGATGTACTCGATGTTCGCCTTCTCGAAATCCGTGTTGTCGAGCCGGCGCATGATGCCTCCCCAACGCTGCTTGGGCTTGGTCAGACGGCCGTCAGGACCGATCTCGTCGGCGCAGATGTTGTACGGTCCGCGCTCTTCGGGATAGAAACTCAGGTTCAGCGTGGCGATCTTCGGGTCTTCGTTGGCGAGCGTCTCGCGGTTCGGGAAGAGCTCCTGCTCATATACGATACGTGTGCGGTGATCGCTCAGGGCATTGACGTCGTCCTTGATGTGCTGCGGGGTGTTCGACTGCGGGTAACCGAAGATCGGGTCGGGTGTGAACCACGACAAGCGTGCACGGTTCTTGCCGTACTGGATGTCGTTGTTGTAGTTGTACTCGGGGAAGCGCTCGTCGTTGCGCGGCGTGGATGCCATGCGCCAGTAACTCGGGTAATGGATGTCGATCTCGGTCATCGTCTGCTCAAAGTCGTCGATGTATGCCGTGCCAACCGTGCCCACATCCTTGGTGTGGCCGGGTATGAGGTGCGCAAACTCTGCGTTGATGCTGAAGGTTGACGGCTGCGTGGCGGTGATCCAGGGGATCTTGTCGATGGCGTTTGTCAGCCATTGCAGGTCGGTCTTCCATGCGCCGTTCACGCCCCAGATAGTGTTTGCCAGCGGCTCGCTGCCGGTGTTGACCTTCGTGGTCAGCGGACGCTCTCTGAGGTGCATGATCGTACCGCCGAGCATCAGGTCCTTGGTGAACGCATACTCCGCGTGGAACCCGAACAGGCTCTTGCGCTGCATGGAGAACGTCGATTGGTTCTCGAGCTTCACATCCACCTTCGTGCCGCTGTCGATGATGCTCTGGTTGAGGATCGTTACCGTACCCATCGTGTAATCGACCGTGTAATCGACATTCTCGACGAGTGTGGCACCGCCTGCGGTAACGGTCACACTGCCTCGCGGCACGTTCATCGCGTTCAGGCGAATCTCGTTGCCTGCCGAGCCCTTGAGTTTACCGATGAGCTTGAACTTGTTCTTCTCGGTCATCTCCTGTGCGTTGACCAGCGTGGAGTCGTACAACTCTTGGAACGTGTATTTCTCTGCTATGGCGTCATCGCCGATGGCCTGCTTGAGGTACGATCCGAATGGCTCGAGCACAGGGAAGATGATTCGTCCGCTCGACGACAGCGCCGTATATCCCTCTACGTAGTCGAACTTGCCGTCCGGCGAGAGGTTATTACGCCGGTCGAGGCGGTCGAGGTTCATCACGCGCAGCAGCTGCTTGCCTTTGATCTGGCTCTCCGGCAGGTACTGCAGCTCGGTGCCGACGCTGTCGTTGCGGTACATCACGTAGAGCTCGAACTTGTCGCTCGTCATCGATGTCACGCCCAGCGAATACACGTTCTTCATCATCAGGTCCCACGTGCCGCGGCCTTTGTGCTTCGGGGCGTTGTTGCTGCCCTTCAGCATCTTCAGAATCAGTGCCGGAGCTTTCTGACCCATCTGTGTCGAGTCTGCACCGATCTTGTCGGTCGAGAACTCACCTACCTGATATATCTTGCCGCCGTAGGTATATTCGTACGCCACGGCGAGCACCTCGTCCTGGTTCAGGCTGCTCTTCAGGGAGATGTAACCCAGGGCGCTATTCAGGGTATATTCCGAACTGCTGAGCAGGCGTGCCGACTCGAGTTTCTCATAATCCTCACCGCCGACAAGGTCGGGGTAAGCGTTCTGCAGCACGGAGGTCATCTGCTGTATGTCGCGCACATTATCGATGCCGAGGATAGCATCGTACTCGTCGTTCGCCTTGTTCGTCGGTACGGAGAACATGCCCGTAGCCGACCACTGCTTCCATCCGCCTGCCGCCAGACTGATGTGGTTCTCGTCGTTCTCGCCGAGGTCGCTCAGTGCGAGGATGTTACGCGCCTGGTCGTACGTGCCGCGTTTGTTCGTTATCCATACCTCGATTCGGTTGATCGTCACGCCCGAGGCTACGTAAGGCATCGTTTTCATCGATGTCTCGTACTGGTCGCGGAAGAAGTAGTTGAGGAAGAAGTGGCGGTTCTCGTCGTAGTCCGATATACCTACCTCGAACTTCGTCATCTGTGCGCCGCCCTCGCTGCTCACGCTCTGGCTCTCGGAGTTCTGCTGCGAGATGAGGCCTTGGATCTTCAGTTTGCCGAACTGCAGACCTACCTTCACGCCGAACAATGCCTGCGTACCGCGGATGAGCGTGCTGTTCAGGTCCATCGTTACGTTACCGCCTTCGATGTACTGGATTATATCGTCCTCCTTGCCTTTGTAGGAGAGCTTGAGGTTCTGCTGGTCGAAGCTGAACGATGCCTCGGTGTTGTAGTTCAGGTTGAAGTTCAGCTTGTCGCCGACCTTGCCGTTAACGGAGGCTTGGATCTTCTCGTCGAAGTCGAAGATGTTGTTGTTCCTCGATCGTTCGGTGAGCGAGGGGTTGTCGATGTACTGGTGCTTGAATCCGAACAGTAGCTCGGCACTACCTTGCATCTTCAGCTGCACACCGCCGGGACCGAAGATCTTGTCTGCCGGACCGATGTTGAATTTCATGTCGGTGATGTCGAACTTCCGTTCGTTGCTATGCTCCACCTCGCTGATCTTCTGCTTCCAGTAGCGGTTCATCTGCTCGCGCTCGCTGTACTGCAGGTATTCGTCCTGATTGAGGAAGTACGGTGTGGCGATGTCAACGTCGCCGATCTTCGTGTGGATGATGTAATAACCGTTCTCTGCATTGAACTCAACCTCGGTTTTCTGCGTATCTTCAAACTGCATCGTGCCGCGAATAGCGCTGTCACCCTCGGCTGTAGGCAGGGTAGGGTTAACCGGTGCTACCGGCTCTTGGCTTTGAGGCTCTTGGCTTTGGGCTCTTGACTCTTGGCTTTGCGCTTTCGGCTCTTCACTGGAATCTTCCGGCTTGCTTCGCTGCTGCGTGTTCCGGTTGTTCCGGTTTCGCTGCGTGGCTGTTGACTCCGGACGGCGTTTGTTCGCGCTCGACGACGGCGCCAGCCAGTCAGGCAACTGCGCCCAACTGTTCACACCGACGCATAGCGCCAGTAATAGTAATAGTATGTGGAGATATTTCTGTTTCAAGTCTTATAGCAACTTTAAGGCCTGACGGATTACCGCTTCAACCGTCGCTTGCGGGTTCTGCGTCAGGATCTTGTCCACTGCCTTGCTGCTGGCTGCCGCGGCGAAACCTAACATCGTCAGTGCGCTCACTGCCTCGGTCTTTACTTCCGAGTCGGCTTGTGCGGACTCCTCGTCGAAGAGCATCGTCGCGCCTTCCACGCCGAGGTCAATCTTCAGTACCTTGTCTTTTAGGTCAACAATCAGTCGTTGTGCGGTCTTCGGACCGAAACCTTTGATGGCACTCAGGGCTTTCACATTGCCTGTGGCGATGATCTGCCGGATGTCGGCTGCGGAGTACGCGGACATGATCAGCCGTGCGGTGTTGCCGCCAATGCCGCTCACGGTCATCATCATCTCAAATAGTGCCCGCTCGCCTTTCGTCGGAAAACCGTACAGCTCATGCGTATCCTCGCGTATGATCTCCGTGCAATATAGCCGGCACGGCTGACCGACAGCACTGCTGCTGCGTTCTTTTCCCGAGATCTGCGTGAAAGTCGTCAGTGCGATGTTGATCGCATACCCCACGCCGCCTGCCTCAATCACTGCCAGTGTCGGACTGAGTTCCGACAACTCACCATAGATATATTCAATCATAATCGTTGTTTTGCATTGTTCATCCGGTGCTTTGCGCGCATCGTATATATGCGTACTGATACGTGCGTACGCACACAAAGCCGACAAAGGTACAAAAAAAATCCCACAAATGCAAATTTTGCGGGACTTTTTTCGCAAATCGCTCAATTGTGCGATATAGATACTACAAATCTGAGCTAAGATTACTCGTTGTGCTTGACGCTGAGAGCGCGGAGCAGGGCAGTGCAGGAGACGATGAGATCGCTGTAGGTAGCCTCAAAATTACCCGTGTACCAGGGGTCAGCTACATCGCGATCGAGGTCAGCCCAATGCATCATCAGGGAGACCTTGGCGCCTCGCTTCAGCGAACCGCCGATGTCGCGCACATCAAGCAGTTCAGGCTCAAAGCCGAGGATATACCGGAGCAGGCGGATATTGCTGCGATCCATGCAGATGATATGGTCGTAGGAGTCATAATCGGCACGGGTGATGCGTCGTGCGGCACGGCGCGTGAACGGGATGCCTTTTTCGGTAAGTTTGCGTTTGGCCGGCGGGTAGATATCGTTGCCGGTCTCCTCGTCAGACACCGCTGCTGAGGCTACGTCGAACAGTTCGGCGCAACCGGCCTGCCGTGCCAGATGGATGAAGATGAACTCCGCCATCGGCGAGCGGCAGATATTTCCGTGACAAATGAACAGGATACGCATCAGCGTGCGGCGTTCTGTACGGCGGTTAGGATAGAAGTGACGGACGGTGCGGCACCGACAGCCTCAATCATCCATTGCTTGGGTGTGAGGCGTCCGAGACGGTAAATGCGCGCGTACTCATTGGCAAACTCAGTCTGCGAACTGCAACCGGCCAGGTGCTCCTCGAGCTGGAACTGTACAATGTGCCCGAGCGGGTAATTAGGCAGATACATCGGCGCGTTGACCATGTGGCTATATACAGCCAGCAGAACGCAGTCATGTTCGCCGAGCACGGGCTCATAATATGCGTTCCAGATGTCGCGGGCGATCTGCTGCGTAGCCTCGCAGAGCTGCTTGGGCGTAGCGTCAGGATGGTCATAAATCCACCGCCACATAGCCATATCGACAAGGCTGACACCCATAATCTCGTACATCGACCAGAACTGATCCAGTATTGCTTCGCGGCTGATGGCTGATGACTGATGGCCTATTGTCGATTGTGGCAATAGTTGCAGGTCGCGGTGTTGCCACAGGAACGCTGACGCTTCGGTATAAGCTGTGTTCGGCACACCGGAGAGTATGTAATAATCTATGAAGTACATATCCAGCACCTGCTCAACGCAATGACCAAACTCGTGAACGGCGATATTGTAACCCTTGTAATCCATTCCTGCGGCGGGTATGCGTGTGCGCAGACGCGCATCTTCCTTGCGCCCGAGACACGGCCATGCGTGACCCGAACCGCGTGCGGGCTCAACTACTATGTGCCGGGCTATGTTGCGGGCATCCTCGCTGTAGAAGCCCATGCGGGTGAGCAGTCGCGGCATGTCGGCCGCAAAAGCGTTGGCATCGGGGTAGAGACGGCGTGTCTGTGCGGTGAGCATATCCTCGTCAAGCGAGGCACGTGCCTTGAAGCCGTCGTACCAGATGTCGTACGGACGCAGATTGCGGCCGAGACGTTCGCGGATGATCGCGGCAACGGTCTGTACCTCCGGTGAGCCGACAAGGGCACGGAACAAGCTGTCGAGCTCGGCGGCAGGGATCTCCACACCTTCCTCGAAATTACGGATGATTCCCGTGGGTGCAGACGGGCAGAACTGGTCTTCCTTGAACAACGCATGGGCGATAGCCAGAATACGCTCGTAGCGGGTGTAAGACTCCGCCTCAGTTGCGGCATCCTGACTGCTGTAGGGCTGCCAGATATAATCGGAGCTATTAATGGCCTGCTGCGGGATAGTCTGCTTGACAATACGCTGCATGACCTGATAGATCATCTCCTGCTTCTCCTGGCCTGACACTTTGTCGGAGTACAACGCCTTGAGCTCGTCGCGGAGGTTCCAGTGTGCGAGCAGGATCTTGTCCTCGGGCCATAGTTGGCGGCCATCATCGGTGCGGAGATTGCCCATGTAGATGTTGTAATCGGCTATATAGTTCTCGGCATCGGCATTCGCCTGAGCAAGTTCAGCATTGACGGCAGCGGGCACGCGGGTGGTAAATACATCGCCCATGCGAGCCATTGCCCACTCCTGGCGAGTCCACGACTTGCCCAGTGTGTTCTTCTCCTCCAGGGAGAAGTGCGGGAAGTTCAGTATGCAGACAAAAGCCAGACGGTTGGCAAACATATCGTCGGAGAAATGTGCCAGCGGACTATATCCCGACATGATCCAATCCGGTGTCTGCGGCTCGGAAGCATTGGTCAGTTGTGTGGGCTTGAGCAGGTCAACTGTCAGTAGGTCAGCCGACTGGTAGATGTTCTCCAGTATCCGGCTGAGCGATCCGAATAGCGCCTGGCGCGCACTGTCGGTGGCGCAGTAGTTCTCGCGCACGAACGCGCCGAACTCCTCTTCTGTGCCATCCTCTGCGGTCCACAAGGCAGCCGCTTGACTCACACCGCGCTCGATGAGCGAGGCATCAGCAGCAGGGTAGAGCTGGCATAGTTCGGCCTGCAGCGAAGCGACGGCAGCCGGCGAGACGGGTCTGGAATCGGAGGTGCAAGAACTGAGCATAAGCAAACAAAGCGCGAGGCTTGAGAGAAAACGATAGGATTTCATATTTATTCAATTAATTGACCTGTGATGGTGTAGCGCTGGCCGTCACGCTCAATCAGCAGTTTGCCATCGGAGATGACGATCCGAGACTGAGAACTGGATGTCGAGCGGTCGTAGCTGACCTGCTCAACGGCATCTATGATCGGCGTACTATCGCCTTCACCCCATTGCGAGTACAGCCAGTCAACACGCCAGTTCAGCCGGTTGAGAAATTCCTTCTTTCTGCCGGACATATCACCGTTGGTGCGCACATTGCTGTTCTGCCAGCGCTCGGCGTCGCGTTTGGCGGCGGAAGTTATTGCCAATACAAACGCATCGATATCTGCCAACACCTTCTTATGACCGCTCTGGCGATATTGGTACCAGAGTTGTTGTACGCGCTCATAGAACAGGTCGTTCCGGCAGAGTTGTTCCGCCCAAATCTGTGCGAACGTAGGACTGTCGTATATGAATCGCTCCTGATGGCGGTCGTACGCATTGCCAAAGTCCCACACTGGCCCGAAATGCCATTTGGGCACAACTTGACGGCCGCGCGTGTCGGTTGAGTCGCGGTCTTTGTACAGATAGCAACTGCCGTGGTACGATTCGCAATCCTCCATAATCTCCTGTACAAGATAGAACCGTGCGGCGTCTGTCAGATCAAGAATGTCTTCCAACGGCGTGCTGCCCTGACCGTAAATAGCATCGTTGAGCGCATTGAGTTGGTTCGATATATACGTGCGCTGTACAGACGATAGTTCTTCCGGTGATTGCGGAGTAACCATCACCTGTTCGCCGTTATGTTCACTGAAAGTGACGTTGCCTTCAGAAGGATAGTTGTCAATCTCCACCAGCCATCCGCCGGTAATCAGTTCGGCTTTGGTTTCGCCGTCCTGCTGCTCGTAGATATTTACACGGTCGTTGTCGATGCGTACGGTTTCTGTTACAAAGTACAGACCTTTGTAATCACCGTTCAGCACCAGTTCCACAGGCACTTGATGGGGCGTGTAGGGTAGGCCGATTCGCTCTGATAGGGCGTAACCGACAGTGTTCTTCAGAAATCCCAGATAATCGTCTGCACCGGCCAACAATGCCCAATGTTTACTCTTGTGCATACCCAGAAGTTTCTGTCCTTGTCCCTGAGCGAAAACAATCTTGTAGGGTTTCTTGTCAAACGCTGTCCACGTCCAGTTGCCGCGGCCTTTGATAGTCAGCGGAATCTGATTACTCGCATTGCCCAAAGCGGAATAGTTGCCTTGGGCTGTCACATACAGTGTGGCGTCAATAGCCTTGTCGCGACTGACGTCTTGTTTGTTCTTGGTGGTGATGTACATCACAGGCAGCGTTCCCGACGGTGAAACGGCAAACAGACCTGCCGTGCAGGCCAGCAACAACAATGATGTGAGAATACGGTGCATAAGAGTGGTGTTAAGGTGGATAAAACTTACTCGTCGCCCAAAAGATCGGGTCTCCGCTCGCGCGTATGTTGCAGCGATTGCTCGTAGAGCCAGTCGTCAATCTTCGCCTGATGTCCGGACAGCAGAATATCCGGCACACGCCAGCCTTTGTATTCGGCAGGACGCGTATAAACCCCTGCTTCCAACAAACCGTCCTGAAACGAGTCTGAGAGCGCCGAAGTCTCATCACCCAGCGCACCGGGCAACAGGCGAACGATAGCGTCGGTCATGATGGCTGCAGGCATCTCACCGCCTGTGAGAACGAAATCACCAATCGTATATTCCTTCGTAATCAGATGGTCGCGTACACGTTGGTCAACGCCTTTGTAATGACCGCACAATATAATCAGGTTCTGCTTGAGCGACAATTGATTAGCCACCTGCTGGTTGAACCGCTCGCCGTCCGGCGCGGTAAAGATAATCTCATCGTACTGCCGCTCGGAGGTCAGTTTGGTAATAATCCTGTCGATAGGTTCGATCTGCAAAACCATTCCCGCACCGAAACCGAACGCGTAATCATCGACCTTGCGATGCTTGTCGAGCGTATAGTCGCGTAGGTTGTGGACATAGATCTCGCACAGACCTTTGTCTTTCGCACGCTGAACGATCGAGTGGTTTAGCGGTGACTCGAGCAGTTCGGGGCAACAAGTGATTATATCTATTCGCATGGGAGTATTTCTTAATTATACGTCACTCAACAACAGGCAAACAACAATAACAAACAGGGAACAGGGTCGTAGCCCGATCCTCCCCAAGGATTGCAGCGGAGGATGCGCTTGATGCCAAGCCAGCCGCCCTTGAATATGCCGTACTTCATCACCGCCTCGATCATGTACTGGCTGCATGTCGGCGTGTAGCGGCACGATGGCGGCGTGAGCGGTGAGATGCAAGCCTTGTAGAAGTACACGGGCAAGAGGAATATGTGACGAAGGATATTACGCATTGGTTATCTTGGCGATGAGCTTGTGCATGGCACGGGCGATGTGGTCGTAGTCGGACATCTCTTTGTCCATGTGATAGATGGCTATGTGCATCGCTTTGCCTTCGGCTTCCATGGCCTTCAGCGGTTCGCATTGCAGCCGGTATGCCTCGCGCATCAGCCGGCGCAGACGGTTGCGGTCCACAGCGTGCTTGTGCAGCGATTTGGGAGCCCAAACCAGAACTTGCGTCTGTCCCTCCGCCGGCAGCACATGTGCGCGCAACGGCCACACGACATATCGCTTGCCTTGTGACTGCGTGGCGCGGATACGCATGTCGCCGCACAGACGCATCGATTTGGGGAACTTAGGCATCTTTGTTCAGATACGACTCAATGGCGGATAGTATAGACGGGCAGCCCGGTGAGGGTGCTACGCCTTTTACCGTGTAACCGGCTTCGGTCAGTGCCTGCGCAGCGTTCGTACCGAAGCAGAAGAATGCCTTGCTTTCGTCCTGCACGAAGTCGGGAAAGTTCTGGCGGAACGCCTTTACTCCCGAGGCGGTGAAGAACGCGATGATATCGTAGTCGAACGCTCTGTCCTTCGGCCATGTATATGCCACCTGGCGGAACATCACCGCCGGCGTGACGACTACTTTGTGCTCGGCGAACATGTTGATCAGTTCGTCGGTATAGTTCTCACCCACAATCATCAGGTACTTCTCCTGCGGCCGGCGATTCATGGCAGGCAGAACATCTTCAAACGAGTTATGTTCGCCGAAGAAGATCCGGCGCTTGCGGAACTCGATATATTTCTGCAGGTAGTTTCCGACCGCCTCGCTGATGCAGTAGTAATGCATCGTTTCCGGCACGGCGATATGCAACTCCTGACAGATGCGGAAGTAATGATCGACACTGATCTTCGAGTTCAGAATGACCGCCGTGTAGTCCAGAGGATTGATGTGCTGGGCACGGAACTCCTTGCCGGAGAGACCGACCATCTCAACCATCGGCTGAAAATCCACCCGCACATCGTGGTGGTGCTCCAGCAGGTCGTAAGGGTTATGTTCGCCGGCAGGACGAACCTGCGTGATTAGAATCTTTTTTGTCATAAGTACAATTGCTTGCCTGCTTCATAGAGCAGCGCAGTTGGTAGCAGTTCGATAGTGAGCAGATAAATAATCAAACTGACAATATCAAGCACCGAGGTGCAGAACAGTCTGCCCCATTGCAGACCGAGGATGACGAGATATACAACCGTCACTATGCCCATCGTGGCCACCCAGAAGGTTGTGTGATCGGCGTAAGCGATGAGCAGTACGAGCATCAGCTCCACAAACGTGAACAATGACCTGAGCGAAAAGTACCGCATATAGGCCAGTCCCGCCAGTTTGCCGAAGCGAAAGGTGTATTGCACCACGATAGCCGTCACGGCGCGAAAAACGTCCGTCAGCAGCGACAGCAGCAGAATAGTGCCGAACAGATCAGTGCCATACACTGCAGTCTGCGTGACGAGCGTGTAGATGCATATAGCCGGCACAATGGTGTTGAACAGCCATTGCGTGATCTGCGAACCGACACTCGGCGCTTGCTCGGCAGCATTGACCGTGAACGTGGCAAAACTGTTGCTGATCAGGCCGTGCAGGTAACGCGGTTGCATCATGCAACTCAACCACAGCAGAACCATCATCGCCAGACATACCCATGGCAGCCATGAGGCAGAGAGCAGGGTGGTAATATGTAGTCCTGAGTCGAACATCGGCTGTCGGCTTATACGGTTCGTGCCTGGCTGCGCATGTGCTCACCCCAGGCTTTGGCGTCAAGTATAGCAGGCAGCACCTCTTCCGGTTCGCGCACAACGGCAAACATCTCGTTACGATGAATAGGCTGCATGAACCGTTCGCTTACCATCTTGTCAAGCGCAGCAAGGATAGGGCCGAAGTATCCGTCGGTATTGACGATCACCACCGGCTTGCCGTGCAAACCCAGTTGTTTCCACGTCAGACATTCAAACAGTTCCTCCATCGTGCCTACGCCGCCCGGCAGAGCAACCATCGCATCAACCATCCCGGTGATGGTCGCCTTGCGCTCGTGCATCGATTCGGTGACGATGGTGCATGTGCTGCGCGGGTTGTTCCAGCCTTGCTCAACCATGAACCGCGGAATGACGCCAGTCACCTTGCCGCCGACGCTAAGCGCGCCGTCAGCAAGGTGACGCATCAGCCCTATACCTCCGTCGCCATAGACGATCTCGATACCTGCTTCGCCCATGATGACTCCCAATCGGTATGCCGCATCGCAATAGGCTTGCGGCACACCATCGGAAGCGGAGCAATATACGGCTATTCGCTGTATATTAGCGAACGAACTTTTCACCGTTGCGGATAACTACACCCTTGTAGTCTTCACCCACCTCGATACCAAGAACGTTGTAGAACTTGTTGTCGTTCTTCAGATATACGTTTTCAACACCGGCAGTAGCCTCTTGTTTGATGTTGATCGAAACAGGCAGACCGAGTGCATCGATCTCGATTGTTCCCTCGCGGGCCTCAGAGCTCGTCTCAACCTTAATGGTAACAGCGTTGGCGAACTTGTGATCGTAGGAGGTCTGGCCATCCTCAACGGTTGTCTCGTAATCCGTCTCAACCTCAACGCTGATCCACTTGTCGGCATCGATCAGAATATCCTCATCCCATACGTTCGAAGGAGCAATGAACTTAATCTCGGTCTCGCCTGCAGCAAACTCGATCTCCTCCGGTACCTGGAACTCCGGCAGGAGAGCATAGAGGTTCAGCAGGATGTTACTCGGAGTGCTCCACAGTTGTGTTATGCGTGACGGGCTCTTGAGCCATGTGTCGCCCTCGATCTCGGTGTAGTAATCCGAGATGATACCGAAGTTGGCTGTTCCGCTGTTGTATTCGTCCAATGCAACAATAAAGTTGCCGGAAACGATAGCAGGAACTTCCATTTGTGCACCGGTAATCGGATCCTCTTCGGTAAAATTGAAGTTCAGGATACCGTACCACGAACTTGAGCTGGAAGCACCAACATAACTGTTGGAGTCAGCAATAGCACGTGCGATAGGATTAGCCCAATCTATTCCGCTCTCAGTCAAAGCATAGATCGACAAGCGAACGTGGTCGTTTTCGCCGGGGAAGATGCTCTTGATACCTTCGTCACCATCGGTATAAACACCAAGAGAGATGTGATCAATGTACATCGTCTTCGGGTTGCTGTAGGGAACGAAAATGGTGTCGAAGTACTCCTCTGTTTCTGCTTTCGGATCTTTCATCTTTGTTCCATACGAATATGTTCCGATGGAAGCAGGTGCACCTACAAACGTCCAGTCGCTACCGTAAGTTTCTTTTCCTCTGGAGTTAAGAGGTACTTCGGTGTACATGGCGCACTTGGTCAACGGCGTAATAAATGCGGGAGCAACCGAGAGTGAGGTGTAGAAACCATAGTCAGCATAATACGAAGTATAAAGAGCTCCGTACGAGTAGTCATAGAATGCATGGATCGAGTCAGGATTCTCGCTGTACTTGATCGATGCGGTCTTCATCAACGGCAGGGGATACTCGCCAAAAGTAACACCAAAGTCAATGCGGTTGGTGTCTGTAGCAATCTCTTGGTCATTGAGATACCACGTACTCTTCAGACCGTAGTAGTTGTAGAACGAAACGGTGTCCATGAACGGAACCACAATCTGTGCCAGATTAACGTAGCCTACGCCCTTGCTCGGCGTACCTGAATTGTACGAGTTGGGTACATAATAAGGCACGCGGATCGAATCAACGTAAGCGCGTGCTGCAGGAGCCTTGAATGCTCCCTGAAGGCCTTGCTCCTCGAAGCTGATATCCGACCTGGTTTGAATAACTCGAGTTGCGGGTGCAACAGCTGTTTCTGTTGCAGGCCTCTCCAACTTGGGATTGATACTTGCGAACGTGGCAACTGACAGTGCCAACGCGCATACAAAAAGAATACCTTTCTTCATACCTTTGAATTTTTAGGTGAATAAATTATTGTGTTGTTTGTTATTCGGTTTTTCCTGTTGCCTTGAACCACGTAGAGGCCGCCGAATTCTCCATCCGGATTCCTGTTGTGGGGTTGAGTGCATCACTCGTGCTTGCGGCATACGTGCCGTCCAGAGTGTTCAACAGAGCCTCCAGCGTCGGGAAGGCGGCAAGCACCTTTTGAGCGTTCTCATCTGCAGGTGCTGAATATGTCAGCTTCAGGTTATTGTCCTGTTTCTCCATCTCATAGATGTAGTTCATCTCCGTTGTCTTGCTCGAACTGCCGTAGAAGCTGAAGGTCAGCACAATGTTGTCGCCGGCCTGCTTGAACCGCAAGCCTTGTACGCCGGCTTTCTTGTTGCTGCTGTATGCTTTCTTGAGGGCATTGGTAACAGCGGTGATTGCATCCAAAGTAGTCTGGCTGATATCTTCAATGTCGATCACCCACGCACCACCGGCCAATGTCACATATTCGGTGAAATATGCAGCAGGGGCAGCTGTAGAGATCGATGAGTTGGCACTCCGCATCACACTGCCGTCCAGCTCGTAATACGTGTCCGCAACATCCAGGAAGCCGTAGCACAGCTGGATACCGCTCCTGCGTATGGCAAACGGATACGAGCCCGCTTCTTCCGAATCAGAAGTCTCACCCAGATTGGTGAGTGTGAATATACCGGTGTTTCCGTCGTGGAGCAGGTACTCCTTGTCCTGTGCGGAGAAGTGGAAGATGTTACCGTTGCTGCACAGCTTCTTCTCGGCAGCCTCCACTTCGGCATAGTAGTCAGCAGCGCTCTTGCCTGCCTCCAACGGGTAGAGGTAGCAGTATGCACTGTGTTTCTTGCCTTTCAGCTTGATGTAATTGGCATCGGCGTGCAGGATCAGGAACTCATAGTCGCCCAGCAAACCGTCACCGTCTCCTCTCGGGTCAGCCCACGCATGAAGCACATTGTTGTAGGTGTCAAACGTGAGGATTGGTCCGTAATCAAGCTTTACAGCCCATGTGCTGACGTCTGTCATGATCTTGTCGCCGGTTGTAGTCGAGTTCTTGGCAGTGGCAGTAACGCGGCCGTTCTCGTCAAACTCCACAATCAGGTTGTAACCTTTCGATGCAGTGTTGGCAAAGTACAGCATCTCCCAGCCGTTCTCGGCTGCGGCGAGCACAGTATTGGCGTTATCCAAAGCCGCTTGTGCGCGCTCGGCTGCCGACTTGTCGAACAGACTCTCCTCGTCACGGTTGCAGGCGCATAGCAGGCTTGCCAGTGCTAATCCGATAAATAAATATTTTGCTTTCATAATAACTCCGGTTTATATCTTATTTATCCAAAAATCTCAGATTCATAACATCGTCCCAGTTCAGGTTAGCCTGACGCAATTGTACTTCGGCACGCAGAGCGTCGAGGTCCAAGTTCCATTTCTCAGCCAGCCATGTGCGGCAGATGTCAATCTTCTGGTTCAGGATCTTTTCGCCCCTTGCGCCGTCCTCACCTGCTACTTCAAGCATGTGGGCAAGGTCCTCATCCGTCTTGACGATGTAGTTCGCTATGATCTCCACAAAGTCCTCACGTGCCTGACTGCCTCCATACGGTGAAGCAAAGCCCATTCTCCAGGCTTCCTCGTTGGAGGTGTATTGCCAGCCTTCGGGGTTGTAGTCGGCAGTACTGAGCTGCTCGAACTCCTTCGGGTAGGTCTTCTTCTGGTGGAGGATGTGCGAGAACTCGTGGTGCATCGTCTTGAAGATGTACTCGTTGAGCTGATCCATATTGTTGGTCTCCATCAGGTTAACCTTCATCAGCGTAATCTTGATTCCGCCTTCTGCCTGACCGAGTTTCTCGGTACCTTGCGCAGCGTTGATCATCGCCGAACCGATAAGTTGGATGATACGCGGACCGTTCTCCTTGAGGAATCCTTCGGGAGCAACATTGTCATACACGTCATACCACAGATACAATGCGAGGTGTGCAATCGTATCCGCCATACCTATGCTCACCGGTACTACGTTGTAGTTCGGGTCAGTGGCGTTGTCATCCAGACGATAACGGAACTCTACATTATACGGGATGGTGTAGTGCTCGTTGAGCCACTCATCGAAGTCCTTCATATAAGCGTTGGGGTCTTCAACGGGATCGATGAAGATCGTCGGCCCGAACTGTTCCTCGTGGCATGATGCCATGCCGAGCAGGATTGCTCCGATACATACTAATTGATATACTCTTTTCATATCTGTGCTATTTAGTCGTTATCGTTTGACTCGCGTGTTATTTGTGCGCCAAGTGCTTTGGCCTCCAGGCCGTTGGTCTTGATAGGCTCGTCGCCTGTCAGTGCTACTGCACTCAGTCCGCTTCCACCTACATTGTCACCCATGTTTACGCGCGGGTTGGCAGCCATGCCGGCGAGGATAACCTCTTGCGGCAACTGGATAGCGCGGCGGTCGTCATCCCACTTGAGCGTGCGTACGGGGTCCGTACCCTGGCGGTGAGTAATCTCTATGCCGTAGCGCTTCAGGTCGTGCCAACGCAGACCGGTGTGGATCGACTCAATACGACGGAAGTGCAGTGCGCAACGCACAACGGCAAGTTGGTCGGTCGACAGCGTCCACGACGGGCTGATATCCGTGTTGTGGAGGATAGGTGATATGTTCGGGTTGGCACCCTCGCGGTAGAAGTTCTTGATCTTAGCCAGCGTGAGGTTAACGTCACCGTTGGCCAATGTGTCCATTCGGTTGCCGTCGTTCACATCGTAGCCTTGTGCCCACATACGCAAGTCGTTGATGGCACCGTTGAGGTCGTTGAGCTGAGCTTTGGCCTCGGCACGGCAGAGCAGCGTCTCATTGGTAGTGAACGCGCGCGTTACGCCGTGAATAAATCCGTAACCGTTCACTTTGTCGGTGTACTCGAACAAATAGTAGAAGTATGCTATCAGTGATCCGTACTCCTGACTTGCCGACCAGACGGAGAAGCCCGGCCAACGGCTTTTCCAGCACGGGCCACCGGCTTTGGATACGGTGTAGTCACGTGCGTCGCGGTTGAACTGATAGCGTCCGTATGTCGAGAATGCGGTGTAGCTTGCCTGCGACATCGTGGTGTAGATGAGCAGGTTAGCCGGCGACTTGGCGTCAATCCAGGCGTTCATCTCAGTCTGGATATCCGTGCAGTCCACAAGGGCGTAGCGTGCGTCAAACAGCATAGCGAGCGTGGATGCGTCATCAGTAGTCAGTACGTAGTCCGCTTCGCGAACAACCTTGTCCCACTGACGGGTGTAGAGGTAGAATCGTGCTGCAAAGGCATGAGCGGCCTTGACGTTGAAGTGGTAGCGGGGTACAGAGTAGTACTCGTCGCTAACGTACTTCAAGCCTTCTTCTATATCCTCTTGGATAGCCTGGTACGTTTCGGTTACACTGCCACGGTAATACACCGGTTTTACGCGGGTCTCAGGCTCCTTCATGTAGTGAATACCCGAGTCCTGACGGCTGGTGGCCTCATCCTTGTAGGTCTGGCAGAAAACGGTGGCCAGCAGGAAGTGGTGGTACGCGCGGCTCAACAGGGCTTCACCTTTCTCGGCGTCCATGTTGATGCCTTGTGCCTCCAGTTCGGCAATGGCTTTCAGCGCCTGGTTGCAGGAGGCGATAGCCATGTAGCAACCGTCCCAGATATACTTGGGCGAGTCCTGCTGGCTGCTACTGATTACGGGCTGCCATGCAAAGATTTCGTCATACATCTTACTCAGCGCCAGCAGCGAGTTGGCGTGACCGGTGTTGTCGGGTGAGTTGTTGTCGATAACGTTATCGGAACTGAACTCGCAAATAACACCGGCGTTGGCATTCGTGTATGCAGAAACCAGTAACAGACGAACTTTTTCTTTCGTATCAATCGAGGCACGCATATCAGGGTTTTTGTCGAGGAAGTTACACCCCGTCATGGCACCCAGTACAAGCGTCAACGCTGCGATATACAATATATTGATGTTCTTTTTCATATCTGTTTCGTATTTACGGGTTAGAATCCTAATTTAACTGTCAGAGTGAACTGGCGTGGAACAGGCGAACTTACACCACCGGTGTTGTAGTATTCGGGGTCGCGGCCGTTGAGTTTCTTGTCGGCGTATGCCAGCCAGAGGTTGGTAGCGGTCAGTTTGACACCGAAGTTAGATACGGCTTTCTGTCCCTCAAAGTACTTAGCGGGCAGATCGTAGCTCAGCGACAACTCTTTCAGACGGATGAAGTCACCCTTCGCCACACGCTCGGTCGAGTAGTTGTATGCAGAGTAGGCGGTGTACAGGTCGTGGATCTCTTGATACTGACGCTTGGTAGCGATAGCAGGGATAGTCGTCACGGCCTCGTCACCCGGCACAACCCAACGGTTCTTCATCTCCTTCATGCTGGCGGTAAGGTCGCTGTACTGGCTGCCATATACGTAGCAGAGCGGGTCCAAACGAAGCACATTGCCGAAGCTGTAGGTGAAGAAGATGTTCAGTTTCAGACCTTTCCACGAGAATGCATTACCGAACGAACCGGTGATAGTCGGTTCAACTGTACCCTCGTATTTTAGGTAATCAGGCACATCCTCATCCTCGGCGGGATCAACAGGCCAGAACTGCTGGAAGTCGATCTCCTCATAGTTACCCGGACCGCAAATCTCGGTGTGATCTTTGTCGATAAAGAACGTAGGCAGACCTTCCTCCGTCAGACCGGCGAACGGGATGGAGAACATAGCGCCTACAGGGTAACCCTGCTTGCGGCTCATCACCGAACCCGATACCAGTTCGTAAACCTGCGGACGGGAGTCGAGCTTCGTGATGGTGTTCTTTGCCCATGAGAAGATCCAGTCGGTCGTCCACTTGAAGTCGCCTGTCTTGACGTTCACCGTCGAGAGCGTAAACTCGCAACCCGTCGATTCCATCGTTGCATCGTTGGCGTACTTCGTTACTTGGCCGCCGATACCCATCGTCTGAACCAGACCAATCAGGTCGAAGTTGTTACGTTTGTACCAGTCGAACTCAAGATTCACACGGTTGTCGATGAATCCGAGTGCAAGGCCGATGTTCAACTCGTGCTTCTTCTCGTAGGTCAGTTCGCTGTTCTCAAGGTCGTAGAGCTCGATACCGGTCTCCGAAGCATTGGTGTTCGGACGGTACGGGCTGTAGCTCTGGAATACTGCCAGCGAGTTCGTTACCCATGCCGGACCGCGGTCAGCGGTCAGTGAGTAACTGGCTTTCAGGCTGGCGTAGGTCCACCATCTGTCGAACGTTGGTTGCCACCAGTTCTCCTCGTGTGCGTTCCATGCACCGGATACGTTCCATGTCGGCAACCAGCGCGCCTGGCGGCTCTTGCCTAACTTATTCGTACCCTCGTAACGGATCGTTCCGTTGATGGTATAACGAGCCTTGTAGGAGTACGTACCCATGCCGAAGAATGCCAGGTTGCGGTAGAACCCGAAATCATTGCTGAAGTACTGGCCGTTCTCCTCCTGTTGCTGCTTGAAGATGCGGTAATCCGTGAAGGGTACACCGCCGTTCTCGTACTGGTAACCCCAGCCGCGGAACCAGATGTACTGACGGTCGGTCGAGTTCAACTCACCACCGCCGAACAGGCTGATGATGTGGTCGCCGTTGCGGCCAAGATCGCGGTTGTAACTTACCGTAGCACGGAAGTCCGTCGACTTGAGCGTGTACTCCGTCAGGTTGTATATACCACCCTTAGGCAGAACGGTCTCCGGCAGAGCCTTCGGATCGTCAGGATCGGTGTATAGGAACGAGTTCGATTCACGGATCGTGTTGTCCTCAGGGTCTATACCTGCGCGGTAAGCACGTGCCTGGTTCGACTGGTCGGTGATGTTGTGCTCGTAGGTTGCTTTATAGTAGCGGATAGCAGCCAGTGCGTTGAACTCCAGGCCACGAACGGGCTTGTAGCTTAGGTCGCCTTGGAACTTCAGATCCAATACCGTGGCGTCGATATAGTTGCGGTTCAACTCGTCCGTGATGTTGAAGTCGCAATAGTTACGCCGATAATACGCATTCGGATCCATTGCGCGCGAAGTGTTCATCGCGTACGAGAACGGGTTGATATCGAACTCACGGCTCACTGCACCCGAGATAGGGTCGGTCTGCGATGAGATCGTTCCCGGAGCTTTCTGCTGACGGTAGCTGCCCATAAAGTTGATACCTGCAGTCAGTTTCTGCTTGCTGTTGCCCGGCAGCAGATCGAAGTTGGCATTCACTGTACCCGTGAAACGTGCAATCTCACTGGACTTGTACCAACCCGGGTCTTGCATAGCCGACAACGAAGCATACAAACGCGCACGCTCTGTACCCGCAGAGTATGATAGCGAGTGGTTGTGCATCACTGTTTGGTTGAACAGCTCTGCAAACCAGTCGGTGTTGCGGAACTCGGCCTGACGCAGATAAGCGTTTCGTGCAGCAATAGTGTTCTCCAGTCCAACGCCTCCGGCCTCAGCTTGGTCAATAAGCTTGTACATCAAGCCGTACACACCGCTGTTCTTCGCGCCGCTCAGTGCACTGTACTCCAGCCAGCCCTTGCGCTCCAGCTCCTGCAGGATACCCATCTGCTCTTGCGAGTTACAGATGTTGTAGTCGTTGTACGACGGGATCATACGGTAGGTGATCTCGCTCGTGTACTGCAAACGGGACTTACCGGCCTGACCTTTCTTTGTCGTCACAACGATCACACCTGCCATGGCGCGTGCACCGTAGATTGAGGTCGCCGAACCGTCTTTCAGGATCTGGAAACTCTCAATATCCTCGGCGTTGATACCTGCAATGGCACTGGCAATCAGCGTCTTGGCATCACCTGACGACAGATCGTCGGCACTCATCTCCACTGCATCCTCCAGCACGACGCCGTCAACCACCCACAGCGGCTTCGATGCGCCGTAGATAGACGTGGCACCACGCACACGGATCTTAGGAGCCGTACCGAACGTACCGCTCACGTTCTGCACACTCACGCCGGCTGCCTTGCCTTCCAGCGAACGGCTGATATCGGCTACACCCGATAGCATCGTCTCGTCGGCCTCCAGCTTTGTCGTCGCACCGGTGAACAGACGCTTGTCCTGCTTCACCATACCTTGTACCACGACTTCCTGGATCTGTTGGCTTTCGGTCTCCAGCGTCACTTTCATGTTGGGCTTGACAGGGACTGTCACAGTCTTGTAACCCAGATACGAGATGACCAACGACTTCTTGCCGTCAGGCACAACGAGCTCGAATTGGCCATCAAAGTCTGTCACGGTGCCGACAGTCGTGCCTTCTACCTGAACGGCAGCACCTATCGCGCCGTCGCCGTTCTCGTCAAGCACCGTACCTTTTACCTTCGTCTGAGCCAATAAGGCTACCGGCAACAGACACAGGCAGACTAATAATACGTAAAATCGCTTCATTAATTATACTGTTTTGTTGTTTTTTCCTTATATATACACGCACGCACACACCTACATATACAACACGACACGATTCGTGCGTAGGCATGAATTTTAAGGTTGAGCGCGTAGCGCGTACAAAAAAGCGTGCAAAGTTACAAAATATTTTTGTTAATTGCAAGCATTTTTGGCAAAAAATTACAAATTGTAATCTTTTCGCCTCATTTTATCACCTTTTTATTGCAAAAGGCTGAATTTTGCCGCCAAAACGTGCGGCAATCACTCGTATTTCAATACAACGAGATTTTCCGGAGCCAGTATCTCGCTTGCTACGTCTTGCAACTGCTCGGGTGTTATCCGGGCTATCTGCTCGAATGTTTCTTGCCATGTAGGCGCATAATCGCGGTAGAGCATCGATTTGGCCATGGCAAGAGCGTTGTTCTCGGCGTTCTGTGCGGCGATAGCCATCTGTCCGCGCAGTTGGCGCAGTGCGGCACGCAGTTCGCGCGGTGTGAGCGGAGTCCGGATCAGGCGCTGCAACTCGTGGCGGATCACATCCATACATTGCTCCAGTTGCTCGGGTTCGCAGGCAAAGTACGTGCTCCAGTAACCTGTATCGGACAGCGGTGTGTACGTTGATTCGATAGTATAAACCAGTCCGCGCGCCTCCCTAAGCGCGATGTTCAGACGCGAGTTCAGACTGCCTCCGCCAAGGATATTGTTCGTCAGGTACAGCGGCAACTGCTTCTCATGCGCTATCGGGTATGCCCGTGCACCGAGCATCACGTGCGTCTGATGGGTATGTTTCTGATACGAAGCGGATTGCGGTTGCCGGTCTTGCTCCTGGGCAAACGTCAGCTGCCGGTCAGGTGGGAGAGTGTTCGTGTAATCGCCGAACGCCTGTTCGGCCAGCCGTACGAACCGCGAGGCGGGTATATCGCCTTGGCAGAACACCACCATCCGTTCCGGACGATAGTGCTGCGCCATCCAGGCACGCGGACGGTCAGGCGATTTCGATATGTTGCGCAGCGTGCGTTTCGTACCGAGTATAGGCTGCGCCAGCGAGTGACCGGCGAAGAGCATGTTCTCAAAATCGTCGTATATCAGCTCGCTCGGCGAGTCGTTGTAACTCTCAATCTCATCATAGATCACCATCCGCTCTTTGTCTGTTTCGGCTTTCGGGAATGTCGGACATAGCACCATCTCCGATATCAAGCGTAGCGTCTGTGGCACATGCTCGTTCAGCGTGGCGGCGTAGAACGTCGTCTCTTCTTTGGTCGTATAGGCATTGATCTCGCCGCCTACACCTTCAATCTGACGGATGATTTGCCGTGCCGAATGAAACACCGTGCCTTTGAATACGCAATGCTCGATGTAATGCGCCATTCCGTTCTCTTCCGGACGTTCGTCGCGCGTGCCGGCACCGATCATCACACCCACATACGCCACCGCAGATTGCGTACGGCAGTGAACAATTTTGATATTATTCGGCAGTCTATGATAAAAAAATTGCTTGTTCTCTTGCATAATTCGTCAAAAAGTCGTATCTTTGCAGCCGCGATTGTCGGTGATGCCGCGTGCTCACTGCGCTCGCACGCGGCATTGGCGGAATTGGTAGACGNNCGCGCCAGACTTAGGATCTGGTTCCTCACGGAGTGAAAGTTCGAGTCTTTTATGCCGCACCCTCATGCGCTTTGGCTTCTTGCCAGAGCGCTTCCATTTCATCCAGACTCATATCTTTGAGTTCCTTGCCTTGCTCTTTGGCTTTGGCTTCCACATAATTGAATCGCCGCATAAACTTCAGGTTCGTCTGTTCCAGCGCATTGTCCGGACGTATCTTGTACAGCCGTGCGGCATTGATCATCGCGAACAGCAGATCGCCGAACTCTTGCTCTTTCTGTCCGCCATCCTCTTTTGCGAGCTCGGCTTGCAGCTCGTCAAGCTCCTCGTGAACCTTGGCCCACACATCTTCGCGTTTCTCCCAGTCGAAACCTACGTTCGCTACTTTGTCTTGTATCCGGTAGGCTTTTACGAGCGAGGGAAGAGCGTCCGGTATGCCGCCGAGAACGGTCTTGTTCCCGCCTTTCTCTTTCAGTTTCACCTGTTCCCATAGTTTGCTGACCTCCTCGGCGTTCGCTGCGGCCTGTTCGCCATACACATGGGGATGACGGAATATCAGCTTGTCGCAAATCCGGTTGCACACGTCAGCCATATCAAAGTCATTGGTCTCGCTGCCCATCTTCGCGTAAAAAACCACATGCAGCAGCACATCGCCCAACTCTTTGCTTATCTCCTGCATATCATGCTTGGAGATCGCCGTGGCGAGTTCGAAGGTCTCTTCTATGGTGTTTTCTCTCAGGCTGTCAAACGTCTGCTTGTGATCCCACGGACAGCGTTCTCGCAGTTCGTCCATGATCGTCAGCAGCCGGTCGAATGCCGCTAATTGTTCTGCTCTTGTATGCATAGTAATTCTAATTTTCCTTGTTCGTCCATTGCGGCGTACGTCCATTGCCTGAAGCAATCTCCCAGTATCACCACCCGCGCACCACTCGCCAGCTCCAGATCCAATTCGATATGCCTGTGCCCGAATATATAGTAGTCCACACTCCTCTCTTGACGCTCGGCTCTCAACTCTCGGCTCTTATCCATCTCCTTGGCATACAGCACCAGCTCTTCTTTGTTCTCGCCTTTGTACGGACAGGGATTGGCGAGCTCCTTCATGCGCGATTTTCGCGCCCATTCATAACCGATTTTGTTGCCCCATGCCGGCGGCAGCAATCTGAACAAAAACTGCGCCACAGGGTTGTGGAACAGTCGTCTCAGCCGCATGAACGATCTTATCTTCTTCTGCACCTCTTTCGGGAAATGCTCCAGATAATTGCTCGGCACCAATCCGTCGCCATGTGCCAGCAGACAGCGCTTGCCGGCTATTATCATCTTCTCCGCCTTGCGATGAACAATCACGCCCGTCCTCTTCGCCAACTCCCCGTATGTCCATATATCGTGATTGCCGATGAAGTAATGCACATCTATCCCCTTATCCGTCAAGCCTTTGAGACATGCCAATAGCGGCTTGTACTCCTCTTTCGATTTGTCCGGCCACACATACTCGCTCCAGAAGTCGAATATATCTCCCAGCAGATAGATCGCTGTCGCATCTTGCGCCAACGTTTCCAGTAACTCCACGAACCGCAATTGATGCTGCGGGTCCTCCATCGCCCTGCTGCCTATATGTGCATCACTTAGGAAATATACCATCTGTAAAATTAGCCGCTGTGGTTGTTGTTTGTTGTTGGCTGTTGTTGACCTATAAAAACCCGAGTTCGAGTTTAGCCTCTTCGCTCATCATGTCCTTCGACCACTCCGGCTCAAATACGAGTTTCACATCCACCTGCTTAATCCCTTCCACTGTCCCGACTTTCTGCCGTATATCTTCCATCAGGAAGTCCGAAGCCGGACAACTTGGTGCTGTGAGCGTCATATCGATGGCGCACACTCCTTCGTCGGATATATCGATGCGGTATATCAGTCCGAGGTCATATATATTCACCGGGATCTCAGGGTCATACACGGTTTTCAGCATCCGCAGCACCTGTTCCTCTTTTTCCAAAAATTCGTTCATTGCATGTGTCTACACAAAACGCGACCACAAAGATACGAAAAATTAATGAATTATGCAAATAAATTGGCGGTTTATTGCCATTTTTCTGCATTTTATCGCAATTCTGCACATGCCACTATCCAACCTCCTCCCATCTTCCATCGGGCATTCCTTGGGCACGCACTAATCCCTCGCCAAATGATAACCACAAGATATCCATAAGATAACCATAGGATAACGCCCTGATTTTGCGAAATGTGAACGCACACTATATAATACATAGTATTATATATATAAATGCGCATTTTCCACTGAAACTGAGCACCCCAAAACACGCCTGAAGATGCCTGAAAATGGCGCAAAACGCCCGATTGTGTACAAAAAACGAAGAATTATGCCTGTTTTTGTGAAAAAAGTGCCTGAATATTTGCAAATATGGATTTTTTTTTGTAACTTTGCGCGCTTTTTCGGAAAACGTGTGCGAAATGTACGCATGTACGATGCGCGCGTGATCATCGGCCGTTAGCCCGTTGCCAACGGCCCAAAGTAAGAAACAAATACAAAACAAAACAGAATATATGGATTTATCAAATCGAATCATCGCAGTGGTAGGCCTCGGTTATGTCGGTCTGCCTCTGGCGATTGAGTATGGAAAGAAGTATCGCGTCGTTGGCTTCGACATCTTTGAGCCGCGCGTTGCCGAACTGCAAGCCGGCAAGGATCATACGCTGGAAGCTGACCTCGTTGGCATGAAGCAGGCGCGTGACCTGTACGAAACAACAAAAACCGTCGGCCTGACGCTGACATCGGATGTCAACGAACTCAAGCAGGTCAACACGTACATCGTGACCGTACCTACGCCCATCGACTGCTTCAACAGCCCCGACCTCAAGCCTCTGCTCAGCGCAAGCGAGCTGATCGGCAAGACGCTCAACAAAGGTGACATCGTCATCTACGAATCGACCGTCTATCCCGGCTGCACGGAGGAAGACTGTGTGCCGGTGCTGGAGAAGTTCAGCGGCCTGAAGTTCAATACGGATTTCTTCTGCGGCTACTCGCCCGAGCGCATCAACCCGGGTGACAAAGTCAACACCTTGACCAAGATCAAGAAAATCACCTCCGGCTCAACACCCGAAGTCGCCGATCTGGTTGACGCGCTGTATAACAGTATCCTTCTCAACGGCACCCATAAAGCGCCGAACATGAAGGTCGCCGAAGCTGCCAAAGCCGTGGAGAACAGCCAGCGCGACGTCAATATCTCGTTTATGAACGAGCTCGCATTGATCTGCGATCGCGTGGGCATTGACACCAACGATGTGATCGAAGCTGCCGGCACAAAGTGGAACTTCCTCAAGTATCGCCCGGGACTGGTCGGCGGCCATTGCATATCCGTTGACCCGTATTACCTCGCCCACAAAGCCAAAGCGCTGGGCTATGACCCGCAGGTTATCCTCTCCGGACGCGCCGTGAACAACTCTATCGCCAAGTTCATTGCCGACAAAACGCTGAAGCTGATGATCCAAAAGGATCACAAGATCAAGGACTCGAACGTCCTGATCCTCGGCGTGACGTTCAAGGAGAACTGCCCCGACTGCCGTAACACCAAGGTCGTGGACATCGCCTCCGAGCTTGAAGATTTCGGCTGCAAGGTCGACATCTACGATCCGTGGGCATCACCTGCCGTGGTGAAGCACGAGTATGGCAAGGATCTCATTGCCGCCGTTGACCCGAAGAAACGTTATGCAGCCGTCATTGCATGCGTGTCGCACAATCAGTTCAAGACCTTTGATTTCGGCAAGTACCGCGCCCAGGGCGCAGTGATCTTCGACGTGAAGAACTTCGTTCCGCGCGATCTCGTGGATGCAAGATTGTAAGTACGACTATATGATCGCGGCGATCATTCCTTGCTGGAATGAGGAAAAGTTGTTGCCCAAGATGCTCGACAGCCTGATAGCACAATCCTACCAGGACTGGCAGGCGTTCTGCGTTGATGACTGCTCGACAGACAGCACGGCGCAGATCATCCGTTCGTACGCGCAGCGCGACAGCCGCATCCATTACATCCTTCGCACCACCGAACCCCGAGGCGGACAAGCATGCCGGAACATCGGCTTGCAGCACGCGCGCAGTGCAAAGTACGTGTGCCTGTTCGATGCCGATGATACGATCGCTCCGTACTGTTTTGAGCAGCGCGTGACGTACATGGAGCAGCATCCCGAGATCGATTGCGGCGTGTTCCCGATGTTGGCCTACCGCAACGATCTCCGCGAACCGGAAAGCCCGGTGTATGGTATCAAGTCGTTTGGCGATGATCTGGAAGCGATGCTTTACATGTTTCTGCCGATGGCGATCTCCACAAACACCTACCGCACGAGCGCCATGGAGAAGTACGGACTGGATTGTGATGCCGAGGTCATAGCCATGCAGGATTCCGATCTCTCGTTCCGAGTCATTCTCAGTGGCATGAACTATGCGTACGCACCGGACGCCAAAGCGGATTACTTCTACCGCGTAACCACCGACGGCGTGGCGGCATCAATCACCGCCAAGAGCAAATGGCGCAGTCACATCCGCCTGATGCGGAAAGTCGCCGAAGCGGTTGAGGCCAAGTATGGCAACCGGTACGACAGATTGTTGGCGACCTATTATGCGCTTGTCATCCGCAAGATCGGCATCAACCGCGAGGCACTCCCGTCATTGATGCAACTGCCCTGGATGCAGCGGCACGCACGGTTCAGTCGCCTGACGAAGTTGTACGAAGTTACAGGCATTCGGAAACTTTGGGGACTGTTCTTCTATCCCTACCGTGCGGATGTAATCAAACAAAAAGTCATCTGGAAGCAACAGATGGCAGCGAAAAGAAAACAATTAGTATGAAAATTGCAGTAGCAGGAACAGGATACGTCGGTCTGAGTATCGCCACATTGCTGGCGCAGCAGAACCGTGTCGTAGCCGTTGATATCGTGCCCGAGAAGATTGATATGCTCAATCGCCGGCAGTCGCCTATACAGGACGAGTATATCGAGAAGTACCTTGCCTCCAGAGACCTCGATCTCACAGCCACCCTTGATGCCGAAGCGGCGTACAGAGATGCAGAGTTTGTGGTCATCGCCGCACCGACGAATTATGACCCGCAGCGGAACTATTTCGACACCTCCGCCGTGGAAACGGTCATTCGTCTGGTGATGCAGGCTAACCCCGAGGCGATCATGGTTATCAAATCCACCGTACCGGTCGGTTACACCGAGCATATACGTCAGAAGACCGGCAGTCGTAACATCCTCTTCTCGCCGGAGTTTCTCCGCGAGAGCAAGGCGTTGTACGACAATCTCTATCCCTCGCGAATCATCGTCGGCACGGATATGCAGGACAAGCGTCTGGTCAATGCAGCGCATCAGTTTGCCGCATTGCTGCAGCAGGGCGCCATCAAACAGGACATCCCCACGCTGTACATGGGCTTCACCGAAGCCGAGGCGGTCAAACTCTTCGCCAATACTTACCTGGCATTGCGTGTCAGTTACTTCAACGAACTTGACACCTACGCCGAAATGAAAGGCTTGAGCACGCAGAAGATCATCGAAGGCGTGTGCCTCGATCCGCGTATCGGCACGCAGTACAACAACCCCTCGTTCGGTTACGGCGGTTACTGTCTGCCGAAAGATACCAAGCAGCTCCTGGCCAACTATCAGGATGTGCCGGAGAACCTCATCGGCGCTATCGTTGAGAGCAACCGCACCCGCAAGGATTTCATAGCCGACCGTGTGCTCGCCAAAGCCGGTTACTACGACTATTATCACCGCGGCGACTTCGATGCCAAGCAGGAACGTCAGTGCGTGATCGGCGTCTATCGTCTGACGATGAAGGCAAACAGCGACAATTTCCGCCAGTCGAGCATCCAGGGCGTGATGAAACGCATCAAAGCCAAGGGGGCGACAGTGATCATCTACGAACCGACACTCGCTGACGGCTCAACGTTCTTCGGTAGCAAGGTTGTTAACGATCTGGCAGAGTTCAAGCGCCAGAGCCAGGCAATCATCGCCAATCGCTATGACGAATGTTTGGATGATGTCAAGGAGCGCGTTTACACCCGCGACATCTTCAAACGCGACTAAGAAAATACTATGCTTATGAACAGAATACGAAAGACATTACTTTGGATGCTGCTCTTGCCGATGGTGCAAGTGATGGCAATCACCGACCAGCAGGTTGTACAGACGGCTATGAACCTCCACGCTCAGGGAATGACCGAGCAGGATATAGCCAAACAGCTGCTGCGTGACGGCGCAACGCTCGATCAGTTGCAGCGCGTGAGCAAGCAGGTGAACATGATGCAACAGGTGCAACAGATGCAGCAGGCCACCGGTGTGCAGACCACAACCGGAACCCAGACCACCCAACGCCAGAACAACGGCGAGCAGACGCCTGCCGCCAATGACCAGGCGATGATGATCGTGCAGCAGATGTTCGGCGAACCGATGGATGCACAGCAGGACAACAAGCCGAAAGTGTTCGGTCAGGACATCTTCCGTACACCCGATGCTCAGTTCCAGCCGAACATGAACCAAGCCACACCGAAGAACTATACCCTCGGTGCCGGCGATGAGGTGATCATCGACATCTATGGGGCAGGTCAGCTGAACGTGCGTAGCACGATCAGTCCTGACGGTACGGTCACCATCGAAGGCTACGGTCCGATTAAGCTTGGCGGACTGACGATCATCGAAGCCACACGACGCTTGAAGAACACAATCGGCAAGCGTTATCAGGGCAGTCAGATCATGCTCAGTCTCGGTCAGACGCGTACAATCACCGTCAACGTGATGGGCGAAGTGACCCTGCCGGGCTCGTATCAGCTTTCGGCTTTTGCTAACGTGATGAACGCCCTGTATATGGCCGGCGGCATAACCGAGAAAGGTACGCTCCGCTCGATACGTATCTTCCGTCAGAACCAGCTGCTCAGTCAGGTTGACCTCTACAGTTACCTGATGGACGGCGTGCTGGATGGCGATGTGCGTCTGGAGGATGGCGACGTAGTGATCGTGAATACCTACAACGCAATGACCTGTATCGATGGCAAGGTTAAGCGCCCGATGTACTATGAGATGAAGCAGGACGAGACTCTTGACCGCCTGTTGTACTTCGCCGGAGGCTTCAGCGGTGAGGCTTATACCGACGCTGTGCGTGTGATGCGTAAGAACAACGGCGCACAGTCCGTTCATACCATCCGTAATGCCGATTTTGCTTCGTTCCGCCTGATGGATGGTGACTCAATCGATGTTGCTGCTATTCTGCCGCGACTGAAGAATACCGTCGAGATCCAAGGTGCCGTGTTCCGTCCGGGATACTATGGCTTGGACGAAAATGTCACAACCATTCGCAGCCTCGTTGCTGCGGCTGACGGCTTGAGCGAAGATGCTTCCGCCACGCGTGCCGTGCTCTACCGCATGCAGCTCGACCGCACCTACTTGGCGTTGGCTATCGATCTGCAGGGAATCCTCGACGGCACGACTGATGATGTCGAGTTGCGCAACGAAGACCAGCTCTTCGTTCCTTCGCGCAAAAACGAACTGGAGAACCTGATCGTCGTTATCCACGGCGAGGTTTATCAGCCGGATACGTTTGCTTATGCTCACAACGAGAGTGTCGAAGATCTTATTCTCCGCGCCGGTGGCTTGACCGAAAAAGCTTCGTTGAGCAAGGTCGATATAGCCCGTCGCGTCATTGACCCGAAAGCCAAAGAGGAGATGCAGATCAAGACGCAGCTCTTTACCGTTGAGCTTAACGACAGCCTCGGATTGCATGAACATGGTTTTCTCCTCGAACCGTACGACGAGGTCTTTGTTCGCCGTAGCCCTGCGTTCGGTCAGCAGATGAACGTTCGCGTACAGGGCGAAGTGCTCTTCGAAGGCACCTATACGATGAAAACGCAGGATGACCGTCTTTCCGATCTTGTGCTGCAAGCCGGCGGACTGAGCAGCCACGCTTTTACGGCCGGTGCGCGTCTGCAACGTGTGATGACTGACGAAGAGAAACTTCGCCGTGACCAGTTGCTGAAGATGAACCGTGCTGCCTCAACGAAGGATAGCGTGAACATGGAGAAGCTTGATCTCGGTGACACCTACTGGGTAGGTATCGATCTGGCCGAAGCGCTGACTAACCCCGGCAGCGACGAGGATATCACGCTCCGCGAAGGCGATGTGCTGATCGTTCCGACGGTAAACAATACCGTGAAGATCAACGGTGAGGTGCTTTACCCGAACACTGTCAGCTTCATCAAGGGCAAGAACGCCCGCTATTACATCAACCAGGCCGGCGGATTCAGTAACCAGGCCAGAAAGAGTAAGGCATATATCATCTACGCCAACGGCAAGGTTCATCCTACGTTCGGCGGCAAGATACAGCCGGGTTGTGAGATAGTAGTGCCGAGCAAGCCGGAGCGACAAGGCAACAATGCCGCGCAATGGGTTAGCATAGCATCAGCAAGTGCGTCATTGGCGAGTGTCGCTGCTACCTTGGCTACGCTTATCATCAATTCGACGAAAAACAATAACAACAGTAGCAGTAGTTCATCTAGCAAATAATCCTACGAATATGGAAGAAACGAATAATATGCAGAACGAAGAACAGGTGAACCCCATCAAGGCGATGTTCATCACCCTGTGGCAGCGACGCAAAGTCTTCTACTGGCTATGGCCGATTACGTTCGTGCTGGCTTGTGCTCTGATCCTTTGTGTGCCGCGGTACTATACCTGCGATGTGCTGTTAGCCCCTGAGGCGCAGAACATCGGCGGCGCAGGTTCGTTGCAGTCATTGGCCTCCTCCTTCGGTTTCGATATGCGGAGCATGACCAGCCAGGATGCTGTCTATCCGCAGTTGTATCCCGACTTGCTTGCCTCGCCGGATTTCCTGATTACTCTGTTCGACACGCAGGTCGCCACCGCTGACGGCGAGTTCGAGGGGGCGTACTACGACTATGTTCGCAAGTATCACAAGTTTGCGTTCTGGAAACGCTGGAAGTACAAGCTTCGCGCTCTGATTGCGCCGAAAGAAAAAGCTCCGGTACTGAAGAACCCGAGTGGCAAGAAAGTGGATATCTTCTGCCTGACCAAACCGCAGTGGGATGTGGTCGAACTGATGCAGCAGAACATCGAATGCACGATCGACAAGAAGACTGATGCCATCACCATCAGCGTGACTGCGCAGGATAAATTGGTTTGCGCTATCATGGCCGATTCCGTTTGTGCCGCTTTGCAGAACTTCATCACCGATTACCGCACGGTCAAAAACCGCACGGATCTCAAGTACTATGAGGATGTGATGAACAGCGCTTATCATGAGTACCAGCAAGCGTGCAAACAATATATTCGCTTTGTGGACAGCCACAGCGGAATGACATTGGAGCAGTATCGTATCGAGGCGCAGAATCTGGAGACGGAAATGCAACTCAAGCAGTCGGCTTACACTTCGTTCCAGAAGCAGTATCTCGCCACGCAGGCACGCTTGCAGGAGAACACACCGGTATTTACCGTGCTGCAATCAGCCTCCGTGCCGAAGAAGGCAGCCGGCCCGCGACGGGTGATATTTGTGCTGGCTATGTTAGTTCTGGCAACGTGCATAGCCATCTGCGTGGTGTGCAAAGATGAACTGTCGGCACTTGTTTTCGCAGGTAACGACGAAGAGTAATTAAATCCATCACCCCTTGACATCACAGCAACGCATAGTAGTTAACACGGCAGCGCAGTACACGCGAACACTCATCAACGTGTGTCTGTCGCTCTATTCCACACGTCTGATTCTGGCCGCATTGGGTCAGACGGACTATGGTATCTACAGCGTTGTGGCAGGCGTGGTGGCTATGTTGTCGTTCATGACGAACGCGTTAGTGACAACTACGCAACGATACCTCTCCTTCAACCATGGCAAGAACGATCCGGCTAAGGTTTATCAGGTCTTCGGCAACAGCGTACTGCTGCATCTGGTGATAGGTATGGGATTGTTGCTCGTGCTAAGTGCCGTGGAGTATCCGATAGTATATCAGTTGCTGCATATCGAAGCCGACCGCTTGAACGCGGCTACAGCGGTGTACTTTGCAGCAGTGATAGTGCTGCTGCTGGCGTTTTTGACAGCGCCGTTCCGGGCATTGTTTATAGCAAGGGAGAACATTGTGTATATATCCGTGATCGATGTGCTGGACGGTGTACTCAAACTACTGATAGCCATCTTCCTGACCCGAATAACAGGTTACGACAAACTGATAACGTACTCCGTGTTGCTGATAGGCATATCGCTGTTTAATCTGATAGCCTTTGCGGGTTACGCGCTTCCGGCGTTTGAGGAGTGTCATCTGCCTCGTTGGCGCGAGTGGAACAGGGAACATATACGCGGTTTGAGCGGTTTTGCCGGATGGACGATCTACGGCACAGGTTGCGTCATAGCCCGCAATCAGGGTATAGCTATCCTGCTGAACATATTCTGCAGCACGATAGCCAATGCAGCATATGGCATAGCGCAGCAAGTGTCCGGTGCAGTGTCGTTCATATCGGTATCCATCGCCAATGCTATGAACCCGCAGATCATGAAGGCCGAAGGCGCCGGTGACAGAGCTCGGATGCTGCGGCTGGCAGAGTATATGAGCAAGTATGCCAGTCTGCTGCTGGCATTAGTGGCTGTCCCGCTGATATTTGAGATGGAAACTGTGCTGCGCGTATGGCTGACTGAAGTGCCTGAGTATGCCGTAGGGTTCTGCCAGTTGATGCTTTTGGCAGCGGTGTGCGACCAGTTGTCTTACGGACTGACATCCGCCAATCAGGCAATAGGGCAGATCCGAACATATACGCTGGTGTTCTATTCGTTCAAACTGGCAACACTGGTGGCTATATGGTTGTGCCTGCTGGTCGGAGTAGATCCGGTAACATCCGTGTGGTGCTTTGTAATAGTGGAACTACTCGGCTCGATGCTGCGATTGGTGCTGCTTAAGCGGCAGGCAGATATCGATGTGTGGCACTTTATCGTGCATGTTTTGTGCCGTGTGATGGTGCCGGTAGCAGTGATGGCTGCCATCAGTTACCTGTGTGTCAAGTTGATTCATCATCCGTACCGTCTGATAATGACATTGCTGCTGTCGATGTCAGGCGGAGTACTGATGATTTGGCTGACCGCTCTGAGTAAAGAGGAGAAGAACGTATTCTATACAATGCTGAAACGCAAATGACAGCTGATGTCCGGACATATAAAGTGAAGTCGATGCCCAAGGCCACATTGACCGCAGGGCTGATTGGCATATACGCAATTCTGTTGTGTCCGTTCATCATTGTTGTGCCCAAGAGCGACATCGGTTACTGGATTGACCGACTGCTGCAACTCATAAGTATCGTATTGTGGATCGGACTGCATATCAAGAAGAACCACCCGATCAAATCGGAGCACCGGCCATTTGCTTACGGGGTGCATCTGTGGTGGATCATCTTGATCACAATTACGTTCTTGCGCGTGCCGAAACTGCAATTCACGCAGGTATACTACTGGCTGACAGTATGGAATATCCTGTTACTGGCCGAGTTGTATTGGCAGAAGGATTACGTACGCCATCTCAATGCATTGGCCATATTGCTGTCCTTCCTCGTATACCTGTCAACCGTTTTGTATATCTTGTTCCCCGAGGGCTTATGGTTTGATGACGAATGGATCGGCGCAGGCGACAAAGCGCGATACTTGTTCGGCAACTACAATCAAACCGGTGTTATATCGCTAATCGCTCTCATGGTAAGCGGAGCTTATACATTGCAGACCGGCCGCGGATACATGAACATGATGATGTTGTCTCTTGTGTCTATCGGAACAGTTATTGCTATGGGGTCAATGACTTCCACTGTCGGCATATTGATAGTCGTGGCATATTTCTTCCTGCGCAAGATTATCAAGCACCCGTTCTTGTGGATCGGTGCATTCTTGTTTGTGTACGTGGCGTTCTTTGCCGTAGTTGTGTGGAGCGGCAACGATATCCAGAACTGGCCGGCATTGGCCGGGTTCGTTGAAAATGTATTGGGTAAGAACTCTACTTTCACGATGCGTATTTACCTGTGGCTGGAGTCTGTCGTGATGATATTGGACAGCCCGTGGACCGGTTATGGCGTACAAGGCGTAGAGTGGATGGTTGATAACATAGGCGGCAGTGGCCCGCACAACCTGTGGCTGATGATTTTGCTTGTGGGTGGAGTAGTGTTATGCGGATTGTTTATCGGAATCATTGCCTGCATCTTTGTGTCGGCAGCCAAGCGTAACAGCTCGCAGAGCGCTTATGCAGTTGTGTGCATCTGTGTGATATTGTTGATGTCATTGTTTGAGGCGTACCATTTTATCTGCACCTTTGCCATGCTGATAATCGCTTACTATGTGTGCGTGACCAAATACGACAAAAAGAAAAAGAAAGCAGTCGCGGCTGTCAGTGACGAAACCAAGAGCAAACAACAAGCAGAATTATGATGAGAAAACTATTATACTATTGGAATCGGTGCAAGGTGCACTTGTGCACTGCTTTTCGACGCAGATACTTCAAGGCCTTTGGCAGGCACTCGTTCCTCGGGCTGAATACAGTTTATTTGGGTGAGCAGTACATTAGCATTGGTGATAATTGTATCTTGGGCAATGACAGCCGTTTGACGGCTTGGGATATATTCGGTGAACAACACTTTACGCCGGAAATCATCATCGGTAACAACTGCAATATCGGTCAATTTGCACATATCACCGCCATCAACCGCATCGTGATCGGAAACAATGTACTGACAGGTACCAAAGTGCTGATCACCGATAATGCCCACGGGGAGTTTACGGCGGAGCAGTTGGATGTAGCACCTTTCGACCGCCTGTTATACAGCAAGGGTGCTGTGATCATCGATGATAATGTGTGGATTGGCGAAAAAGCATCCATCATGGCCGGTGTACACATTGGCAAAGGGGCTATCGTGGCTGCCAACAGCGTTGTCACACACGATGTGCCGCCGTATAGCATAGTAGCAGGTGTTCCGGCAAAGGTAATCAAGCAAATAAAGTAATATTTGGCATCAATATGAATAGTAATAGAAAGGCACGTGTCATAGCATTCTACCTCCCGCAGTTCCATCCCATACCGGAGAACGACCTGTGGTGGGGTAAAGGTTTTACCGAGTGGACGAACGTCACCAAGGGACGTCCGCTGTTCCGCGGTCATAAGCAGCCGCATGTGCCTGCCGACTTGGGTTATTATGACTTGCTCGACTCGCAAGTAAGGCTCAAGCAGGCCGAGTTGGCTCGTGAGGCAGGAGTGGACGGGTTCTGCTATTGGCATTACTGGTTCGGCAACGGCCGTCAACTATTAGAGAAACCTCTTCAGGAGGTGATACGTCTGGGGCAGCCGGATTTCCCGTTCTGCCTCGGTTGGGCGAACCATAACTGGGAGAAGAAGTTGTGGAATAGCGAGATATCTCCGTTGAGCCGTCAGCTGTTGATGAAGCAACTCTATCCTGGCGTGGAGGATATCGACCGACACTTCTATGCCATGCTGCCGGCATTCAAAGACCCGAGATATATGCGTATTGACAATCGCTTGATCTTCCTTATCTATACGCCTCACGAAAATCCGTATATCAGGCAGCATCTTGAGCGTTGGCAAGAACTGGCGCAAAAGGAAGGGCTCGGAGGCTTTTACTTCATCGCGCAGTGCAGACGTAAGGACGAATTGAACGAATACCGCAAGTTGCCGTTCGATGCACTCAATTACGATTGCCTGTTCTACTTCTTCAATCAGGGTAATTTCCGTAAGTTGTTGGCGCACTTTCTGCATTGGCCGATTAAGACTCCGTACAAGGCCATACTGAAGAAGTATGACACCTCGCTGATCAAAGATGATGTCTATCCGACCATCTATCCAAACTGGGACACAACGCCTCGCCGCGGGTATGTTGGAACGATATTTGCACACAATACACCCGAATTGTTTGAGCAGCATGTGCGGCAGATCATCGATGCCACACAACCGAATGTTGACGGCGACAAAGTAATCTTCCTCAAGTCGTGGAACGAGTGGGCAGAAGGCAATTACCTTGAGCCGGACAAGCAGTTCGGACATCAATACATACAAGCCTTGCACCGTGCTTTGTATGACGAATAAGCAGAACACATTAAAACGAACAATATAATCGCTAATGATATGAATGTAGCAGTAGTACTTGCCGGCGGAAGCGGTTCGCGACTGGGAAACGATACACCGAAACAATTCCTGAAAGTGGCCGGCAAACAAGTCATTGAGCACACCATCGATGTGTTTGAGAATTGTGACTTGATTGACGAGATCTGTATCGTCAGCAAACCTGACTACGTGGCTGACGTGGAGGCGCTGGTGGTGAAGAACCAATACAAGAAAGTCAAGAAGATTCTCAATGGCGGTAAAGAGCGCTACGACAGCAGCCTTGCGGCCATCAATGCCTATACAGACGATGATACCAATCTCCTTTTGCACGACGCTGTGCGCCCGTTGGTAAATGAGCGGATCATCAAGGATTGCATTGAAGCGCTCAAGCATTACAATGCCGTTGATGTTGCTGCCAAGACAACGGATACAATTATCTCAGTGGATGCCAACGAGTGCATCGATTTTATCCCCAACCGTGCAAACCTGCGCAACGGCCAGACACCGCAATGCTTCAAGCGTGGCACGATCAAGCGTGCTTATGAGATTGCTCTCGCCGACCCGAACTTTGTTACTACCGACGATTGCGGCACAGTGCGGCGATATATGCCTGATGAACCGATCTTTGTCGTGGCAGGCGAGAACTCGAATATGAAGCTCACGTATCTCGAAGACCTGTTCCTCTTGGACAAACTTTTCCAACTGCGCACGCAGAGCGGCGAACAGAAGCATCTCTCACCCGAGGCGTTGCAGGGATTGAAGGAGAAAGTGATTGTAATCTTCGGTGGCAGCTACGGTATTGGCGGCGAGATGATGGCTATCGGCCGGCAGCATGGTGCACGTATCTATTCGTTCTCTCGTTCGCAAAATGCTTGCGACGTGTCGAATGTTGATAATGTCCACAAGGCACTGAGCGATGTTTATGCCAAAGAGGGACGTATTGACGTAGTGGTTAATACCGCCGGCGTGCTGATCCGCGAGGCATTGACGTCGATGTCGCAGGAGGCTGTCAACTCTTCGCTGAACGTTAATCTGTTGGGTGTGATCAATGTGGCGCGCGAGGCGTTCCCGTATTTGCGAGACAGTCGTGGCTCGCTGCTGTTCTACACCAGTAGCAGCTATACCCGCGGACGAATGATGTACAGCCTCTATTCGGCAACTAAGGCGGCGATAGTGAACTTCGTGCAAGCCATTGCTGAGGAGTGGAATGGGTTCGGTATTCGCGTCAATTGCATCAATCCCGAACGCACCAAGACGCCGATGCGTGTGCAGAACTTTGGCAACGAACCCGAAGGCTCACTCCTCCCGGCAGAGGATGTAGCAGTGGCATCGTTTAATACCGTCTTCTCCAACGCCACAGGCGAGGTGATAGATGTCAGAAGAAGGAACTGATTCGAAAGAATGGCTAAATATAATTATACAGTAATCATCCCTCACCGTAACACACCCGATTTGCTGGAGCGGTGTCTGCGCAGCATTCCTGAGCGGAAGGATATCGACGTGCTGGTGATTGATGACAATAGCGACGAGCAGTACGTCGAACAGACAGCAAATGTCTGCCATCAACGTTCGAATGTTCGGTTCACGGCTACGAAAGAGGGGCTTGGGGCAGGTTATGCGCGCAATGTTGGTCTGCGTCAAGTGGAGGATAGCAAGTGGCTGCTGTTTGCCGATGCTGACGATTATTTTCTGCCTCAAGCATGGCAGATCTTCGATGCGCATCTTGACGATCGGGCCGAACTGATTTACTTTCACAGCACGTGCGTCTATTCGGATACTGGCTTGCCGGGTGACAGACACTTGCAGTTGATCGAGAAGGTCGATGATTTTCTCGACAATCCATATCATATAACGGAAGGGCAGTTGCGCTACAACTCTCATGAGCCTGTCGGCAAGATGGTTCGTGCGAGCGTGGTGTTTGACAACCATTTGGAGTTCGAACAGACGCGCTGGGGTAACGATGTGCATTTCTCGACTCTGGTCGGTGTATATGCGCGTTCCGTTGCAGCGTGCAAGGAGGAGGTGTACTGCATAACCATTGCACGTGGTAGTCTGGTGCACCAACATTCGCTCGAAAGCCGCCGTTGCAGGTATGAGGTTATCCTTCGCAATAATGCATACCTGCGGCAGATAGGCTTGCCCGAATTTCAGGATTCGCTGATGTATTCCCTCAAGTGGGCGGCCAAATTCGGCGGACTGAAAGCGGTGCGTGAATTTATCCGTATCGGACGGCAGTATGATGCCGATTTCATGCACGGTGCAAGTAAGTGGATAAAGAATTTCTTTGTCTCAAACAATGATTACAAAAACAAAGACAAGTATATTGTCCGGCAATAATAGTGATGAAATCTGATTCTGAATTGATGAACGAACTCGCTAAGCGTACCGATTACTTGCGGGAGCTGACCGATGCCGAGAGCCAAGCCTTGAAGCAGGCTTTGCTCGCGATGTATATCGATATAGTTCGGCTGTGCGAGGCACATAACCTGACAGCTATGCTCTGCGGAGGCAGTTGCTTGGGCGCAATACGGCACAAGGGTTTCATCCCATGGGATGACGATCTGGATCTGCTCATGCCGCGACGCGATTACGAGCAACTCATTGTCTTGCTTGAGCAGGGCGCTTTGGGTGAGCAGTATGAGTTCAATACGCCGGCACCAAAAACTGATGCTAAGAATGTGTTCCTCAAGATTTACCGCAGGAACACTGTGAATACAGACATCTATAGCAGCAACTCACCTTTCCCAAAAGGCATATCGATCGATGTGTTTGCTCTTGATGCAGTGCCGCGCACACGCTTTGGACAGGCTGTCAAAGGACTGATCGCTAATGGCCTGCAGTTCATTTCCATCGTGGTACTCTATGCCCAGTATCCGAGCGAACATCTCAAGGAGTTTATGTCGTTAGACAAGGATATGAATCGCAGGTATAAACTTAAGTGCCTGTTGGGTAAGTTGTTCGGAATCATTCCCCACCGCAAGTGGGTGTGGTGGTTCGACCGCTTCGTGGCTTGTGACCGCGATGACAGGCCGTGGGGTATACCTACCGGCCGCAAGTACTATAACGGCGAGATCTTCCCGCGTGAGGTGTATATACCGGCACGCGAGGCGGAGTTTGAGGGAATCAAAGTGTATATCCCCAATCAGTACGAGCCGTACTTGCGTAACCTGTATAGGGATTATATGCAGTTGCCTCCTGTTGAGAAGCGTGAGAGACACTTTATTGTTGATTTCAAATTGTGATGAGTAGTGTATGAAACGACCGCGCGTTCTTGTCATAAATTCTAAGACGCTCCTGCCGAACATCGACGGGGCAACCATTCGCAGCAATCAGATGTTGCGGATGCTGGCTCTCACGTGCGAGGTGGATGTCGTATATACTTGCAGCAAGCAGACAGAACCGCAGGATATATCTCCGTTGTATGCCTATTGCCGGCATGTCGTAGGGTTCACTACCTCTAGGTTAGCCATGATCTTGAGGGGATGTTTGGGCCTGTTGAGCGGTAAACCGTTGCAGTGCGCATATTTCTATTCGTCCGCGGCGCAATGCTACATCGACGAGCATATAGCGGAGTATGATTTCATTTTCTGCAACAACATTCGTGCTGCGCAGTATATCACCGGTCGTAATTGCCGGAAAGTCATCGATTATGTCGATGCGCTTTCGATGCGTTACCGCAAGGAGATTGATAACGTCGGCCTGATCAAGAAGCTGGTGTTCGGCATCGAATACAAACGTCTAACACGGTATGAAACGAAGATATTCAATGAGTTTGACGGACATTTCATCATCTCGGATATCGACCGGCAGTATATAATCCATAACGCACCTGCGATTGGCAAGGATATCTTTGTCATCAACAACAGCACGGAACTGCGCCCTGCCGTTGCGCAGAACGACAAGAGAAATCTTGTGTTCGTCGGTTCTATGTATTACGACCCGAACATAGTGGCCGTTACTGCGTTTGCGCATCGCGTTATGCCGGAGATAGAAAAAGTCCATCCGGATGCAAAGTTTTACATAGTCGGCACACGTCCGGCACTGTCTGTGCGAAAACTGGCTTCCGACAGTGTGGTAGTTACAGGGTATGTTGATAACCCGCAGCAGTATCTGGCCGATGCAACACTTGTCGTTGTACCTATGATCTCCGGCGCAGGAGTGCAGAACAAGATACTGGAGGCGATGTCCATGGGCTGTTGTGTTGTCACTACTACGATCGGCGCCGAAGGATTGGACAATATCGTTAACGGACAGGATATTGTTATATGCAAAGATTACGAGAAATTAGCAAGCGAGATAACAGCCCTTATTGACGACCGGCAGCGCAGAGAAGACATTGGGCGTAACGCTCGTATTTACATTGAGAATAATCTGACTTTTGAGATCGTTGCCGGACAATTCACCGATTGTCTCAAGCGGATAATAGCCAAGTTTAATGACAAATAAAACCAATATATGAAACGATTCAACATACCGTTTTCTCCGCCCGACATGACGGAAGCTGAGGCAAGCGAAGTGCGTGACGCTATTCTGTCCGGCTGGATTACTACCGGTCCGCGAACGAAGGAACTCGAGCGACAGATTGCCGCTTATGTCGGCACGGAGCGTGCTGTGTGCCTTAATTCGCAGACTGCTTGTGCCGAGATGGCTTTGCGTTTGCTGGGTATAGGCGAGGGTGACGAGGTTATCGTGCCTGCATATACCTACACAGCTTCGGCATCGGTTGTATGGCATGTGGGAGCAACGATCATCTTTGTCGATGTTCAGCCCGGTAGTCTGGAGATGGATTACTGTGCCCTGGAGGCCGCTATCACTGATCGCACCAAGGCCATCATCCCGGTCGACCTCGCAGGCATACCTTGTGACTACACAACCCTCTTCGATATTGTCGAGCGCAAACGCGCACTCTTTAGTCCGGCCAACGATATCCAACGGGCTATCGGCCGTATTGCGATCTGCGCTGATGCCGCACATGCTTTCGGCGCTTCGTGGCACGGACGGATGGTCGGCTCGATTGCTGACTTCAGTGCGTTCAGTTTCCATGCTGTCAAGAACTTCACCACGGCAGAGGGTGGAGCTCTCACGTGGCGCACTATCCCGGGCATTGACAACGAGGCGCTCTATCATCAGGCGCAGCTTCTCTCGTTGCACGGACAGTCGAAAGATGCACTCGCCAAAACCCAACTCGGTGCGTGGGAGTATGATATCATCGGACCGTGGTACAAGTGCAACATGACGGATATCATGGCAGCACTTGGCTTGGTGCAGATGAAGCGTTATCCTGCGCTGCTGGCGCGCCGGCGCGAGATCATCGAGCGCTATGATGCGGCATTCAAACCGCTCGGCGTTGAGGTGCTCAACCATTATTCCGACGATCACATCTCGTCTGGTCACCTCTATCTCACGCGTGTGCCGAATGCTTCGCTAGAGGAGCGCCAGGCCATCATCGTTGCGATGGCCGAACGAGGCATTGCTACCAATGTTCACTACAAGCCTCTGCCTATGATGACTGCCTATAAGCAACTCGGGTTCGACATAGCTGACTTCCCGAACGCTTATGCGCACTTCGCCAATGAGATAACGCTTCCGCTGCATACACGCCTCACCGACGAAGAGGTGGATTACATCATTGAGCAATACACGGATATTCTTACGCATAGATGATCAGGTTTTGTGACATAGTGTTCAGCTTCATCGGTCTGCTCTTGCTTTTGCCGGTGTTCATTATTGTGTCATTGTGGATCGTGATTGACAATCCCGGACCGGTGTTTTACCGCCAGTCAAGGGTAGGAAAGGACAATCGTGATTTCCTTCTGCTCAAGTTCCGCTCGATGCGCATCGGAGCAGACAAGATGAGCCTAATCACCGTCGGTGACCATGACCCTCGTGTCACGCGGGCGGGCTTCTATATCCGCAAGTACAAACTCGACGAATTGCCGCAACTGTGCAATGTGCTTGTCGGTGATATGTCACTTGTCGGTCCGCGACCGGAGGTGCGGCGGTATGTGGATGTCTATACACCGGAGCAACGCCGCGTCCTCTCTGTCCGTCCGGGGATAACCGATTATGCGTCGATTGAGTATATCGACGAAAATACGATCCTCGCTCAGGCAGCAGACCCCGACAAGACCTACATTGAGCAAATCATTCCTGCGAAGATCGCGTTGAATATGCGATATATCGAACATCAAACACTCGGCGAATATTTCAAGATCATTTTCTTGACATTCGCCAACATAATACGATAAATATGGTACATAAGTTTTCCGAACTCAAGCGTTCAGACATATTCACTCATGTGACTAACCTGACGTACCTGCCTAAGTGGGGCGTGTTGCTTATCGATATGCTCCTGGCGCTCATTGCGTTCGTTATCAGTTACATGATCAGCTACAGCCTTGCCGGCCTGCATGTAGAGCAGGGCATATTGCCTATCTGGGAGCAAGCCGCTATCTTGATGCTGTTCCAGGCTTTGGCATTCTGGCTCTTCCATACCTACTCGGGAATCTTGCGGTTCTCGACGTTCGTCGATGCCACGAAGGTCGTGTTTGCAGTCCTTACTGCCAGTCTTGTGCCGGCACTTGTCAATTCGATCATCCGCTATGCGTCGGGGCAGAGTCTGCTGCTGAACTCGATCCTGTACACGTACATCTTCGTAGGCATAGTGCTGCTTGTTGCATGGCGCGTAACGATCAAACTGAGCTTCGAGTACATGTCTCACCACGGCCCGGGTACGCGACCTGTGATGATCTACGGCACGCAATCGGCAGGTCTCGCCATCGCCAAGATGCTCAACTCCAGCATGGATAGCCCCTATCGTCCGGTCGGCTTCCTTGCCGATGCCGACGACAATGTCAAGCACGAACTGCTCGGCATGAAGGTGTATGTTAAGGACGACAATATCATCCGCCTGCTTGAAGCCAAGGAGGTGCAGGACATTATCGTTTCGCCGCTTAAGATGAAGCATATCACGCCGGCCAAGGATCTGGCGATCTTCCTCGACAACGATATACGTATCCTCACCACGCCGTACTTCACCGATTTCCGGGAGGATGAGAGCGAAGAGATGACCAAGAGGATCGGTAGCATCGAGTCCATCAAGGTCGAGGATCTGCTTGAGCGTCCCGAGATTCATATCAATACCGACAATGTACGCCAGGCCATTTCCGGCAAGGTAATCATGGTCACCGGAGCTGCCGGATCGATCGGCAGCGAGATCGTCCGTCAGGTGTCGAAGTTCAAGCCGCGCCTGATTGTGCTGGCGGAGATTGCCGAGTCGCCGTTGCATGACCTTAGTCTTGACCTGAGCAAGGAGTTCCCAAAGCAACCGTACGCGCGCGTCATTACTGATGTGCGTAACCGCGAGATGCTTCGTGAGGTGTTCGAGGAGTATCATCCGCAGATTATCTTCCACGCTGCGGCGTACAAGCATGTGCCGCTTATGGAGGAATATCCTACGCAAGCCATCCTGGCCAATGTACTTGGTACGAAGAATGTGGCTGACCTTGCTGTCGAGTATGGTGCCGAGCGCTTCGTGATGATCAGTACCGACAAAGCCGTGAACCCCACAAACGTCATGGGCGCATCGAAGCGTATAGCGGAAATCTATGTGCAGTCGCTCTTCCGCAAATTGTCGGCAGACAATTCTTCGGTCACCAAGTTCATCACCACACGCTTCGGCAATGTACTGGGCAGCAACGGTAGTGTAGTACCGTTCTTCAAGAAGCAGATCGCTGCCGGAGGCCCCGTTACCGTTACGCACCCGGATATCATCCGCTACTTCATGACTATCCCCGAGGCTTCGTGTCTCGTGCTGGAGGCTTCTACGTTGGGCAATGGCGGAGAGATCTTCTGCTTCGATATGGGCGCGCCGGTCAAGATTGCCGATCTGGCTAAGAACATGATTCGCCTCGCCGGTTACCGTCCGGGCAAGGACATCAAGATCGTCTATACCGGTCTGCGTCCTGGCGAGAAACTCTACGAAGAGCTGCTCAACCAAAAGGAGCACACCCTGCCCACTGCCAATGAGAAGATCATGGTTGCCAATGTCCGTGAGAACGATTACGACAAGATGGCTTCGCTCATCGACGAACTGATTGTCTCTGCAGAGAAGGGCCTGACCTTCCCGTCGGTAAAGATGATGAAGAAGATCGTGCCCGAGTACAAGAGTCGCAACTCAATCTACGAACAATTAGATAAATAAACAATATGCAAGAATTTCAAGTTTTCAACTGGGCTGCTATAGGAGCCCGAATCCGCAGCAAACGAGTCTTTCTGTATTGGTTCATTCCCGCCACGTTCATCTGCGTGTGGGCTTTGACCTATGATGTGCCGACGTACTTCACTTGTGCCACTTCGCTTTCGACCGAAGAGATGCGTATTACGGAGAACGACCGTTCGTTCACTCTCAATCGTCCCGAGAACTTTGACCTTGGACTGTCGATGATGGCATACTCCATCGTTCCTGATGATTATGACGAGGTGGTTGCTTCGTCCGACTTTCTCTGTCGGGTACTTGCTACTCCGGTCGTGACGGCCGATAGCAGTTTCAGCGGCACGTATTACGAGTACTTGGCTACGCAGTACCGTTACCCTATCCATAAGACGTTTGTCCGTCTGCTGCGTGGCAAACATCAGGCTGAGGTCGGCGACCCGTTACCTGCGCTTGATCCGTTCTATCCGCGTGGTAGAGCCGATGAGGCTATCGCTCTCGCGCGGAAGAACGTCAGTTGCGAGATCGATCGTCTAACCAAACTCACAACTATTACTGCCAAGGCGCAAGACCCGCTCGTGGCGGCACTCATCGCGCAATCGGCTGCGGATAACCTCAAGCAGTTCACTGCCGAGTATTACCTGGGCAAGACCGAACAGGCCTATGAGCATCTGCAGGAGCAGATTGCCTTCGTTCATGCCGAGTATCTTGAAGCAGTCAAGGCCGGCGACAATACGTACGCTGCATTGCTCGACGAAGCCTACAACTCGTTCACCCGGCAGTCAATCATGCTCAATGCCCAGATGCGCTACTACCAGACGTTCACCACGCTTGGTAATGCGTGTGTCCCATCTGAGAAAGCCGGACCGCAACATATAACCATCGCTTTGCTGGCTACCATCCTCATCGGCTTGCTTGCACTGTGTGTCATCTGTCGCCGCGAACTCTTCGGCACTACAAATAACTAACAACCAATGGCTAATGGCCAATGTAAAGATAAATAGAGCCTTATTCCTACTCGCCTTTCTGATCATCTTGGCGCGGGGATTCCTGTTCACAGGCGCTATGCCTGTGGTGCACTATGCGCTGTTGGCCGGTAAGATCGCTCTTATCCCGGTAGCCCTTATCCTTGCTCTGCGTACGCCCGGGCGTCCCACAGCCATTGATCTGGGTATGTTCCTGTACGGTATAGTGATGTGCGTGTGCTGCCTGTTAAATCGAACGCCAATCTTGTCAGTCACTCTCATGGCTCTCGATGTGTTCATCTTCTGGGCTATGTGCCGGTGGTTCTTTGTGCGCGGCTCGCTCTTCCCGCTGAAGGTTACTACATGTATCTTGCTCGCACTTATCGCGGTGAACTTCCTGCTGATGCTTTGGCGTCCGGAAGGACTGTGGCACTACGAGACAAACGGCAAGATGTACTACCTGCTTGGTGGCAACTACAACAATATGGGCAAGGCGTTGCTCATTGCCCTGGCAAGCAATATCCTTTTGCTGCGTTTCATCTCGCGTCCCGCAACGCCTGCGTCCGGAATCTTCGAGCCGTACATCTTCTACCGCCTTACGTTCGCGCTGAATATTATCCTTTCGTACGGTACGCTGATGATCGTCGGTTCTAAGACATCGCTGCTTGGTGTTACGCTGCTCCTTGCCTTCAGCATGTTGCTGCTCTTCCGCAGCAAGGCACTACGCATTGTCACGCTGAGCCTGTTCATCGCGTTGTACTTCGCGTTCCAGTCGTGGGCGGTGTTCCGTGATTTGGATACATCGTTGCCCAAGACCGAGTACTTCATCCAGCATGTGCTGCATAAGGATCTGACGTTCACTCTCCGTACGAAAATCTGGACGCGCAGCAAGCAGCTCATCGAGCGCCAGCCTGTGATCGGTTATGGCGAACATGACGACAAGTGGTATCAGCTCGAGCTCGAAGGCCTGACCACACACAACCTCGTACTGCATATCCTGCTCAAAGGCGGCTGGGTGGCACTGTCAGCGTTCATCTTGCTGCTGGTGGCGGTGCATCTCTATGTGCTTATACGCGGACCGAACGCCGCGGCAATCACGGCAGACCTTACGTTCATCATCCTCGCCGCATTGTGGGTTTATCTGTTCATGATGATTGTCGAGGTCTATCCGTTCTTTTCGTTGTCGATATTGTTTATCTACGCAAGTTATATTACTCACCCTCATAAAGCCCTGAAATCATGAGAAAGTTTTTAACCCTTCTATCCGCTATCCTTCTTAGTGCGGTAACGTACGCCGATGGCAGTCTTCGTCTGTACTGCCAGATGACGTACGAGTGGTGGACTACTGACGACGCAGCCATTGCCATGTACGCCTACGGCGATGGCAATGTGACAAACGGCGCGTGGCCCGGTGTGCGCATGATGACTGTTGACGGCCAGACCGGTGTCTGGTACGCCGATGTTGACTCGGCGCTCTACACCAATGTAATCTTTGTTCGTGTCAACGGCTCAGACGAACTGGCCGATTGGGGAGCGAAGACCGCCGACCTCACTATTCCGCGCGACGGCAATTACCTCTACACCATCACCTCATCCGAAGCCGTATGGAGCGACGGTAACGACGGCACGGTATCCGGCGTGTGGCGAAACTATGCCGATGTCAATACCCCTTTAGATGGCAGCGGCAACGGAGGAAGTTCGCAGACGACGTATTACCTTATTGGTAATTTCACCAACTCGTGGTCAATGGATGATGCCTTGGCGATGGATGGCGACAGCATAGTCACTAACCTGCAGGCGGGCGAGTACAAGTTCAAAGTCGTCAGAGGGTTGACCTGGGATAACGCACTCGGTTACAACAACCTGGATTACGGGTGCTCGTCGTACAATATCCGCAGCGATGATGACGGCAATGTCTGCGTCACCTTGGCATCGGAAGGCACGCTCAGTGTGCGTGTCGATAACGGCCAGCTCTGCGTGAACGGCACATTTGCCAACACCGACAACCAGGCGTATTTCATCGCACTCGTTTCGCCTGAGGGGGCGGGCTACACATCGCCGGCAGGTGCCAACTACACCATCGGCTCAACCTTTGAGGTTACGGCCAGCATCTCTACAGGCGGATGGATGTTCGATCGCTGGTCGGACAACGACAGCTGGGATAACCCGCGTACCATCACCCTCACACAGGATACAACCATCACGGCTATCTTCTCGCCGGGTGAGTACGGACTGCAGATCAACGGCACACGAACCGTTCCGGGCACATACACAGGGCGTGTGGCCGAAGGTTCGTACGTTGCGCAGTTCCTTGTTACTACCTATCTGAATGAGGGCGATCAGATTAAGGTCATCAATCTCTTCCACAACGACAACAGCACGTGGCGCCCCGAGATTGAGAATGGCGGTATGTCCGGCAACTTCGTTAATAGTGGTGACAACCTGACGTGTTACACGGCAGGCTGTTACGACATCTATATCAAGATCGCTTACGGCCAGTCGGAAGACTATGTGTATATAGCCGAAGGCAGCAATTGCGACGATCAACAGGGCGGCAACACCGGTGGCAACACGGACGAGGAGGTGCTGTACAGCACGACGTTCTTCGATTGGGAGAGTATGTCCGTCTCTACTGAACAGACGAGGTACTATGGCGGTTTTCCTTTCACCTTCAACAACGTGAAGATTACTCCGGACCAGAAGCCGACATCGGTCAGCGACGCAAGCGCAGGATATATCAAGCCTACGAGCACCTCTTCCTGTTACGTGCAGGTTGGTGCGCTCACGTCTGTCACTCGGGTAACTTACAAGCAGGCAGCATCTGTAGCCGGCGCAGGCTGGCGGCTGGAGAGCAGTAGCAACGGCGTCGATTGGTACGCGTTCAATGACAACGAAGAGGGCGTTGCCACAGCCAATCAGGTCGAGCAGAGAGAGGTCTATGTGTATATGGAGAACGTCTGGCTTCGCTGGGTGCCCCTGCCGAGTAACTCAAACACGAACGTTTACCTCACCGAATTCGCCATCTACGGTATTGTAAGCTCTTCGGGGCCGGAGATCGTAGCATCCGGCGAATGTGCGGCCAACGGCAGTGCGGAGGTAACATGGCTGCTCAGCTCCGACAGTATTCTTACCATCGGCGGTAGCGGACGGATGGCCGATTACGACGAGGATTCGAACATCGCACCGTGGTACCAGTACAAGGATGCTTACAACTCCGTTTATATAGCCGCCGGCGTAACCAACGTGGGTGATCTGGCCTTCCGTCAGAGCACTAACCTCCGTTATGTCGATCTGGCGAGCACCGTCACCGAACTGGGCAGTTACTCGTTCTACAGCTGTCCTGCTCTGCACACGTTCACCTTGCCTGATAACGTGACAACCTTAGGCGAAAACTCTCCGTTTGGAGGCACTACGACCATGACTTCGCCTGTATATAACAGCCATGTGTTCGTTTGCCTCAATTCGGATTTTACCGGCGAATATACCGTTTCGTCAGGCACAACCACCGTCGCTTCGCATGCGTTCAGAGGATGTAGCATGCTTACCTCTGTCGTCTTGCCGAGTACGGTAACCTCCCTGCCGGGCAGCTCGACTTTTGAGAATTGTCCGGCACTGGCATCGGTGAACATCCCCGAGGGCGTAACGTCGCTGGGTGAGTATGCGTTCAGCGGCTGCACCTCGCTTGTGGGAATCGACCTGCCGTCAACAATGAGTTCGCTCGGCTCGTACTGTCTGGCCGAATGTAGTGCTATCGATTCCATCGTATGTCGTGCTACCACACCTCCTACGGCCAACGGCTCAACGTTCTCCGGTGTGCGTGAGGGTACAACGATCTATGTGCCCGGTCAGTCCATTGAAACCTATCTGGCCGCCGACGGCTGGTCGACATTCGGTATGTATCAGGCTCTTGACGAGTCGGCCGGTAATATGTGTCCTGTCTCCGGCACGTGCGGCGGCGAGGGCGATAACATTACCTGGACGCTCGGTTGCGACAGCGTGCTGACCCTCACCGGTACGGGGGCTACGGCGGAATATACGCTTGATAACGCACCATGGTATGATTACCGCGAGGCTATACGCTCGGTTGTTATCGGGTCAGGTATAACGCGTATCGGCGAACGGGCGTTCTATCAGTGCACTGCGTTGACCTCTGTGGACTTTGGCGAAACGGTGACCGCTCTCGGCTACTGTGCATTCGGCTATTGTACATCTCTCAGTAGCGTTACGTTGCCCAATAGTATCACTACCATGAGCAGCGGTGTGTTTGAACAATGTCCGCTGACCGAACCGTTGTACAACAGCCACATCTTTGCATTCATGCCGAAAACATATACCGGTACTTACGTTATACCCGATGGCATCGAAACTATCGCCGGTTATGCGTTCGACGATTGTCGTGATCTCACTTCTGTCACAGTGCCTGAGTCGGTAACCACCATCAGTGGTTATGCATTCTCGCGTTGCAGTTCGTTGGAGAGCGTGAATATCCCCGAGGGTGTGACGTATATTCAAGGAGGCGCGTTCAACGGTTGTAGCAGTCTGACGACTATCACTGTTCCTTCTATGGTGACTCAAATAGCTGCCAATGCGTTTAGGAATTGTACGGGATTGCAGGAGATGCGCTGTCTCATGCTTACTCCGCCTCCTGCCGAGGAATCTTCATTCGAGAATATATCCACCGCTATCCCGGTTTATGTCCCGGCTGAGTCAATCGAACTCTACCGGCAGGCGGAGCATTGGAGTACGTTTACCAATTTCCATTCTTTGGATGAGTGTATCGTAGCTTCGGGTACGTGCGGCGCACAGGGCAACAACATGGTGTGGTCGCTTAGTTGCGACAGCGTGCTGACTATCAGCGGTACGGGCGAGATGGCTACGTATAACAGCAATACCACACCGTGGCTGTCGAATGCTGCGGCTATCAAGAGCGTCGTTATCAAGCAAGGCGTGACGAGCATCAGTTCCTACGCGTTCTACAACTCCGGCAGCACAGGGAATTACAGCTCGCTCACGCATGTGTCTATCCCGAGCTCGATCTCAACATTGTCGAACAATCAGTTCTGGCAGTGCCCGATCCAGACGGTTGAACTCAACTCCGAGGCGCTCATGCAGAGCCTCACTTCGTCGAGTAACAACCTGATGTACATGTTCGGCGCCCAGGTGCGCGAATATATCATCGGCGATAGCGTGCAGACGATTGGTAAATATGCCTTCTATAATCAGAGCAACGATTCGCTTCGTACGATCGTCCTGCCTGAAGGATTGACCACCATCTCTACTTGGGGATTCGGTTATCTTGAGAACCTGCAATCGATCGTGATTCCTGACAATGTGACTACGATCGCCGGCAATGCCTTCAGCGGCTGTTCGAACCTCCGGTCGGTGGTTATCGGCTCGGGCGTGACGAGCATCGCCTCGCAGGCTTTCCGTGATTGCAATAGCCTGACCGTAGTCACATGTAATGGTACCACGCCTCCGATGCTCTCCACTTCCGATGTGTTCGCTGTTCAGGACACCCTGTTCGTGCCCTGCGAGTCGAAGGAGGAGTATGGCGCAGCGCAGTACTGGAGCAGCTTCAACCCGATCATGTGCGCGGACGATACGGTTCAGCAGCCTGCGCCCGAGACGTACACGTTTGCACTCGGCACTACATGGCAGTTCATCATGCTGCCTACCACGTTCGGCATGACGCTCGACGATATAGTTGTCGATGGCGAGACTGCCTGGGGCACCTACAACAGCGAGCAGCGTGCGGCCGGACGTTCGGGTTGGCAGGCTTTCGATCCTGCAACCGGCTTCAGCACTTCGATCGGATACATCATCCGTGCCCGCAATGACAGTTCTACGCTCACGATCCATATACCCGAGCAGGCACGCGAGAAAGCAGCCGGAACTATCCCGTTCGCTTACTATCAGTCAGCTCACCAGCAGAACGCCAACTGGAACTTCATCGGCAACCCGTATCCGTTCCGTTACGATATCATGGCTGCCCTTGAGGCCGCGGATATTGAGGCACCGATCGCTGTCTGGAACGGCACGGGCTACACGACCTACACCCCGGGTATCGACGAGTTCGTGCTCGAACCGTTCACTGGGTACTTCATCCAACTCCCCGACAACGGTCCCGAGACGCTTCCGCTCTCTGCTGACTATATAGTGGAGTAGGATAGAACTATAGAAGCGACTGTACTACGCTGCTGCGCGGTACGGGGTTGGCGAAAGGAATGCAGAACCTACTTGCTGCATAGTGGATGAACGCGAACGGATACGTGTGTAGTCCGTGAGCAGATGACGAGCAACGCGCCTTACGGGCGCGTTGCCTGCATTAAATGCAGGCGTAATGAACCGAACAGGTGCGGCTGTGTACGAAGGAGACGCGCTTATGGAAATCGCGCGCATAGGACACTTGGGAAGCATGGCAGTGGCCATAGGCTGCTGCTTTTCTGCGGTTTGATCTTGTTGATGTTGCTGAGCTTGTTGTGCTGCAAGTTGCATGCAGAACGTGGCAACGAGAAAACCGAAGAGGTTCGGGTAGAACTTCTTGTAGCCATCTTTGCGGTTGGATCGTGAGGTGTCGAGCTTGTGTTGATTGTGGAGCTTGGTGTAAGCAGCGAGTTGCTCGGGATCACGTTCTACGGCATGTGCAAGGCGCAGAGCTTGGGTGTTGATCTCGATGTTCCGGCGTTCGGCTTCGGTCATGGTGGAAGCGTTCTTCTTGACGATAGGAAGGGAGTAGATGGTGTACATCGGCAAGCCGTTGTACTTGCTGCGCTTGGCGCGTTTGGTTATCGGGCGGATAACGATGCGCTCATCGGCGGCAACGCCTTCCTTCTTCATATCCATGGCACCCCAAAGAGCCTTGATGTGGATGCCGGGTTGGAAGAAGACGTGGTTGTCGGGCGTGATGATAATTTCGCCTGCACCGGTCTGGATGAGGCGGTTGATGACCTTCTGCAAAAGAGGGCTGATCGGTTTTGGTTGAGATCTTTTCATAATTAAAGTTTATTTATCAGTTCGTTATTTTAGTGTTTTACAACAATTGTACAGAACCTTCGGGAAAGTGAGTAAACCCTAGGATACCCCCGACTTCGCTTGCCTCCGCGCTCAGTTTCACTCCCTCGCATTCGGGGACGGGATAAAAGTACAATCTTTCCGAAATCCGAGTACAAAGTTACAAAAAAAAATTGAAATATGCAAATTTTTGACGAAGGAAATGCAATCGATAGTCGAGGAACGAGCTTGAAGATTCTAATTTTTGTAATGTGGAGTTGATGTTGTATACGGAGGGAGAAAAAATATGTGCGGAAATCCGGTACAGTTAAGGTGATATATATGGCTTGTGTCTTTTGGGGTTGTTAGGCTTGCGGGTTATGTTATATAAAAAGACACAAGCCATTACTCTGCCTGGGAGAGTAACCTGGTGTAGAGTGCGAGGCCTTTGGCTGTGAGGCGGTAGGCTTGTCCGGGAGTGGTGGGAGAACCCGGGTTGGCCATCACAACGTAACCATTGGCGACGGCAGGTTTGAGATAATTGTTGATGAAGGTATGACGACTGCTTTGCCTCATGTCCAATTCGGCAACAATCTGCCGCCGCGGGATAACGGCTTTGCCGATGACAGCAATCAGTCTCTCAACACGTTGGTCTATTCTTTGTTGGGGAGTCGGAAGCGCCTTCGGCTTTTCGGTTATCGGGTTGGTGGCCTTTGGCTTCTCGATGGTCTCAATGTAGAAACTGAACGGACGAAACCCGTCGTTACAACTGATCATGGCGCTCATCGGATTCTGCATCCAGCCGTCATAGAAATTGCCTTTGCCGCGTGCCAGTTGCCGCACGAAGTCACGCAGGGTAAGCCATGCTGCCGGGCACATCCCTTCCGGGCATTGGCCATTGACTGAAATCCATTGTTGGCCTTGGCGAATGTCGCAGGTGTGCTCGATGGGGTTCTCGTACTTGGCCATCAGGTCATTGTAAACTGTTTGGCGAACAGCAGTAATACGGACTTCTTTCATGTTTCGTAGAGTAATGTTTGGTGATGCGGGACACCGGTTGTGCGGATTTGCGCTGCAAAGGTACAAAAAATATTTGATATATGCAAGGCTTGTGTCTTTTTTCTTGTGCTTTTGATATAAAATATGCGTTTTGCATCCAGAAAGACACAAGCCTAATATCAAAAGGGTGAAGATTTGATGGGGGGAGGAGGGGAAGGGAAGGGAGGGGAGATTGATGGATATGGTGTTGCTTGTGTCTTTTGGGGTTGTTAGGCTTGCGGGTTATGTTATATAAAAAGACACAAGCCATGGGGATGAAGAGAGAGAGGGGGAGGGAGTGTGAGAGAGGGAAAGAGAGAGAGAAGGAGAGAGAGGGAAAGAGGGATGGAGAAGAGGAGGGAGAGGGAGTGTGAGGACAACAGAACGGCACCGGTGAAGGTGCCGTTCTGTATTTAGTAGAGGAGGGCGATATGCCTTGGCTCTAGAGGGGGCGACTAGTTTTAGCCCTGAAGGGCTCGATTTATCTCACCTCCTGCCCTTGGACGGTGTAGGTCTTGCCATCGCGGAGGATGAGAACCTCGCCGTTGCGGATGAACTTGAGCGGAGCAATATCAGATTGCTGTGCATCAATAGCCGTGGCTATTTCTCCCGTAGTAGTGAAAGTGCCGGTATAGGAGGCCACTTGTGTATCTTCCGCATCGGTTGCTGTTATGCTGTAGCCGTACTGGGTGTTGCTGCTCAGACCAGTTACGGTGAACTGCAAGCCGTTGGCGGTCATTAGAGCAGCCGGTGCCATGGATTGTCCGTCGCGACCGGGCGCAAAGGCTATACCTGTCAGTTGACCGTTGGCATTGAACGTGAGGCGGCAGAACACTACGCCGTCTTTTGTAATATCAATGGTATAGCTGACCGCATCGTTCGATACAGGCCATGTGACGGTTGCCGTGTTGGCGGAAGGAACGACAGTCGCGTTGTTGTCGGTTACCGTAGTTTCTGTCGCACCGATGGCAAGGATGGAATAGAAATCTTTCCAGCCTGTCGCACTGCGAAACATCTCTTCCGAACCTGCCATGACATATATCGTACAAGCGTACTTGTCCACCTCCTCAAAAGTGTTGCTTGTAGCAGAAGCCGGTGTCTTGCGATAGTTGTAGATAGCTGTGAGGTCGTAGCAGTTGTAGAACACACGTTCTTGCAACTTACGCACATCCTTTCCCAGTGTAATCGTGTTCAGCGTTTTGATATTGGCAAATGCTTCGTTGCCTATCACGCCTACGCCATCTTCAATCACCAGTTCTTTCATTTCCTTAACGGCTTCGACGCCATAACGCATGTTTGTCGTCAGGTCGCCATCACCGCTGATTGTAAGAGTCTGGCTGCCGGTGTCGTAACGCCATGTTAGTTGCAGGTTGTCACCGCACGTGCCGTATTTATCCACTGCAAAGATTGCAACAAAAGCAGTATCCTGGCGGAGCTCAAAGGTGCGCGGGTTATCGGTATTACCATCATTCCACTGCGCAAAATGGTAACCATAATTCGGAATAGCTTCTATTGTGCGGTTGGAAAGGTAACTATATGAACCACTTCCTGTTACGCTGCCTTGCTCAGCATTACAGGATACGTTGAGCGAGTATGTGTTAGGAGCAAAGTTGGCTGTCAATGTAACGTCTTTTGTTACGGTGTATGTGCGTGGATTAGCCGTGTTTCCGTCACTCCAAGACGAGAAGTGATAGCCGTACGCAGGTGTTGCTGATATCTGTACTTGTGCAAGGTAGTCAAATACACCTGCACCTTCAACTATACCTTGGCTGCCATCGCATTGCAGACTGAGCGAGTACTGATTAGGTGCAAATTGAGCGGTAAAGGTTGTATCGCGTGTCAGTTCGATTGCTCGCGGGTTAGCGGTATTGCCGTCCGACCATTTGACGAAGTGATAACCGTAGTCTGGAGTTGCAGTTAACGACATGTCGTCACACATCGTTTGGGGAAAAGTAACATTTCCATGTTCCGCGTTAATTGTAATGGTATATGGCATACCGACTTTGATTCTATCGTCATTATTCAACAATTGTTGGAATCGCTCCAAATCCCCACATACATAAATGTCAGTCAAACCGCTGCAATTGTAGAACGCATAATTTCCAATGCTTGTGACGCTATTGGGAATAATCACAGAGGTCAAACCGCTATAGTGATAGAATGCATAATTCCCAATGCTTGTGACGCTATTGGGAATAGCCAATTCTGTTACTTCAACATCATTTACGAATAGATGCTCGGCAAAATACAATGGATTAGAGGTATTGTTACCAAACGCGATATTACACCATGCCGCGATATCGGTTATATTAACCTTGGTCAAACCAGTGCAACCAGAGAAAGCACCATTGCCAATGCTTGTGACGCTATTGGGAATAGTTACAGATGTCAAACCGCTGCATCCAGAGAAAGCAGAATTTCCTATGCTTGTGACACCATTGGGGATAGCCAATTCGGTTACTTCAACATCATTGACGAATAAGTGCTTAGCATAATACAATGGATTAGAAGTACTATTACCAAACGCAATATTACACCATGCCGCTATATCGGTTATATTAACCTTGGTCAAACCGCCGCATCCATTGAATGCACTATTTCCAATGCTTGTGACGCTACTCGGAATCGTCACAGAGGTCAAACCTCTGCAACTGGAGAACGAACTATTTCCAATGCTTGTGACGCTATTACCAATTGTCACAGAGGTCAAACCGCTACAGTAATAGAATGCATAATTTCCAATGCTTGTGACGCTATTGGGAATAATCACAGAGGTCAAACCGCTATAGTGATAGAATGCATAATTCCCAATGCTTGTGACGCTATTGGGAATAGCCAATTCTGTTACTTCAACATCATTTACGAATAGATGCTCGGCAAAATACAATGGATTAGAGGTATTGTTACCAAACGCGATATTACACCATGCCGCGATATCGGTTATATTAACCTTGGTCAAACCAGTGCAACCAGAGAAAGCATTATTTCCAATGCTTGTGACACTATTGGGAATAGTCACAGAAGTCAAACCGCTGCAATTTTGGAAAGCATAATTTCCAATGCTTGAGACACCATTGTTTATTATTATAGAAATGATTGTAGTTCTGTTTGTATACCAAGGCGCACTACCGGATGAATAATCCGCCATAGCACCGCTGCCACTAATTGTCAGTAGGCTGTCACAAGAGAGTTCCCATATAAGGTTGTCGCCCTGTGCGCCGCAAGTACCGGAGGCTAGGATACAAGGAGCCGGAGTTTCCTCTATTGGCAGAATATTGGCAAACTCTTTCCAGCCCTTCGCAGCCTTATATAAATCAACAGACTCTCCAGGAACATAAACCGGAATGGATTTGTCAACGCTACTGAATACGCTGGTGCCACCAAGAGTAGGTGGAACTGTCGCTTCGCAGGTCACAAAGGTCAAACCGCTGCATTTTTGGAACGCATAATTTCCAATGCTTGTGACACTATTGGGAATCGTCACAGAGGTCAAACCGCTGCAACCAGAGAAAGCCTCTCTTCCAATGCTTGTGACGCTATTGCCTATCGTCACAGAGACCAAACTGCTGCACCATACGAAAGCCCACTCTCCAATGCTTGTGACGCTATTGGGTATCGTCACGGAGGTCAAGCCGTTGCAACCATAGAAAGCATTATTTCCAATGTTGGTGACGCTATTGGGAATAATAACTTCTCCATTAACAGCCGATGAGCAACCTAACAATTCTGTTTCTGTTGCATCTTTATACACCATATACCCATCCACAAATCCATTTAAACTAAGAGCTCCAAATGGACTCCATGCTGAACTTCCAGTATAGACAATATTTCTTACCAATTCGAAAGCATTACTTTCAATGCTCGTAACGCTATTAGGTATCGTCACAGAGGTCAAACCGGTGCAATCCTGAAAAGCATTATCTCCAATGCTGGTGACACTATTAGGAATCGTTACAGATGTTAAACCGCTGCAACCAGCGAAAGTCATAGCATTTATGGTTGTAATGCTATTGGGAATGGTTACAGAGCTTAAACTAATACAACCACGGAAAGCTTCATCACCAATATCTGTAACGCTATTGGGAATGGTTACTGAGGTCAAGCCGGTGCAATAAGAGAAAGCACTATTTCCAATGCTTGTGACGCTACTCGGAATCGTCACAGAGGTCAAACCGGTGCAACAATTGAATGCATAAGATTGGATTACTTTAACGCTACTGGGAATAGTTATCGAGTTCAGGTTGGAGCATTTTTGAAAAGCCGAAGAACCAATCCACTTAGTGCCTGATTTTATTGTGTATGAAGATAATGTTTTATTGACTGCTTCCACCAAGTAACTACCTGCATAACGAATATTGTTCTCTATCGGAAGACTGGAACAACCTTCGAAAGCAGAACCACCAATGCTTGTGACGCTATTAGGTATGGTTATGGTGGCCAAACTGGTGCAATTCCTAAAAGCCCCAAATCCAATGCTTGTGACGCTATTTGGAATCGTCACAGAGGTCAAACCGCTGCAACCAGAGAAAGCACTACTTCCAATGCTTGTGACGTTATTTGGAATCCTCACAGAGGTCAAACCGCTACAACCTTGGAAAGCACCCTTTCCAATGTTTGTGACGCTATAGGTTGTGCCCCAATACGTTACAGACGCAGGGATAGTTACTACTCCAGCATATTCATTTGAATATGTATAATAAGAAGAACCATGATACGTTACTTCAGCAGTTTTATTAGTGCTGTTGAAATTATACCAAATGCCATTGACTTGAGTATCAGAAGCAAACATGGTTCCTACGCTAGCTGCGACAGCGAGCAATAGGGTAAAAAGTTTGGTTTTCATAATGCAATAATATTATAATTGATTAATGATCTCTATTATTGTGTTTTTTAATTGCACTTTTACGGTATTAGAGGCTGGTAGAATCCATTTCTTAGATTTCTGATCCGGGTGAAAATTTGTAAAGCAAAACAATTTAAATTTTTTCCCTGCTAGCGCTTTTACAATATTGTGTGTCTCGTCATCAGGATGGCAGGCACATAAAATTATATCAACGATTGGATTTTTGCTATTACGCAAGTAAGATATAGTTTTTGAAAAACATCCAGCATCATCACCTTTTGTCTGCACTAAAATGATTTTATTTGTAGAAATCTCACGAACTACGAGCCATCTATCATTTTTTAATATTTTAGATGTGAGTTGGGTGTAAAGAGTAGGATTGCTAATGTAATAATCTGCCACAGCGGTAAGGACATTACTTTTCCCGTAATTAGGCGGAGCACTATCACATAAAATATATCGTTTTCCAGTTAGTGTCTTCGGAGAAACTCCGATTGCATAATTTTCCCCCAGCAGTGATGCCTTCTCGAGATTGTTGCTTTCCATTTTCATTCATAATGATATTTAGTTGCCTCCACTTTATTATTTGGCTTTCGGCATTCTCCGTTATATTATTTTGTTTTATACTTCCATATTCTCCAAATCAGACTGGCGAGACACTAACGAGAGAGAATCGGGGCGGTACTATCTCGAGATCATCTCGAGGGTATATCGTATCCCACTACACCCTATATATACCATGTATATATCCCGTGATTTTCACGATTATTCTAGCATTGTTATCTTCTTCCGCAAAACATAGCACAAAAAAGCGGGACTGCACTGTTGCTGCTCCGCTATCTGAGGCTCTGGTATTGCCCTTGCATCCGAACAAACAACACTGAGCCCACGCCGTATGTATTATTGCACGCGCAACGCGTGTACGTAGATACACACCATGAGCATCTTCGTGCTGCATTGTTTTGGATGCTTCAATTTACCAGATTTCAGATAGCCAAAACAAAGCGCGTAAGACGCTTTTTATTATGTCACCCTATTTAACGTCTTGGGCAACTGACGCATCGTTTTTTAAGCTGTCGATGGCAGCGACCGCATAACCTGCGGTGGGGTGTTGTTATCCGAATATATCCGAATGTGTACCGGTTTGAAGAAACAAAAGAGTAAGCAATTCATCGTTTTGCTCCCAAACCATCAGCCAATCCGGTTGAATATGGCACTCCCACAGTCCGCGCTTATCCCCTACCAACTTATGTGAACGATATTGCGTAGGTAACGAACCGGTCTGTTCAAGCAATTTGATTGCTTCAAACACAAGTTGCATACTCAAACCACGCTTTTGGCAGCGCTTCAAATCTTTCTCAAAGCGTTTGGAAGTAAGCACCTTGTAAGTCATAGGGCAATCCCCAATTTGTTAAACATGTCTTCTGCAGATGCATACTCAGTAATGCGTCCATGCTTTACATCATCCATCGCCTCCTTGAAACCTGCCGTTTGCATGATGTCACACTTTTTCGATTGATTAATGCGAGATGTGCGCACGGTAGCAATCTGCCAACCCATACCACGGGATTGGTGACGAAGAAAAGCCACATCTGTAGCCGGTAATGTGACTTGTAAAACCCTCATTGCTGTTTCCATAACACTACATAATTTATCTTTTCGGCTACAAAGATACAAAAAAAATCCGATATATGCAAGCGATTGCGGATTTTTTTGCCGAAAAAGTGCATAATTACAACAAACCCCGCGCGGATGGCGCGGGGCTTGGTTGGCGGTGAGAATGATCGCCCACGCATGGTCGATGCATGGTGGCTCTGCGAGCCGTTTGGTTGCGGAACTACTCCTGATGGAGTTCTGCTTTAGTTTCTAAAGCGAAGTTCGCCGTCGCGGAGCTCGACGATGACCGGACGGGTGCGGTCGACACGGCCGGCGATGATCGACTTGCTCAATTCGTTCAGTACGAGACGCTGCAGGGCACGCTTGACAGGACGGGCACCGAACTGCGGATCGTAGCCTTCCTTGGCAATATAGTCGATCGCATCATCGGTCACGCGCAGGTCAATACCGCTATCCATGAGCATCTTGTGCACGCTGCCGATCTGCAGACTGACGATATCGCGGATCTGCTTCTCGTTGAGCGGCCGGAACATGATCGTCTCGTCGATACGGTTGAGGAACTCCGGACGGATGGTCTGCCTGAGCAGTTCGAGCACCTGGTTACGCGTCGTCTCGGGGTCGATACCTTTCTCGGCATTCTCGCGGATGAGTTGCGAGCCGAGGTTCGACGTGAGGATGATTAGGGTGTTCTTGAAGTTAACCACACGACCTTTGTTATCCGTCAACCGGCCGTCGTCAAGCACTTGCAACAGCACATTGAATACGTCGGGGTGGGCTTTCTCGATCTCGTCGAACAGGACAACCGAGTACGGTTTGCGGCGGATAGCCTCGGTGAGCTGGCCGCCCTCGTCGTAACCGACGTATCCCGGAGGCGCACCGATGAGCCGGGTGGCCGAGAACTTCTCCTGGTACTCCGACATATCGATTCGGGTCATCATATTCTCGTCGTCGAACAGGTAGTCTGCCAGGGCTTTGGCGAGCTCGGTCTTGCCGACACCCGTCGTGCCGAGGAAGATGAAACTGCCGATCGGCCGTTTGGGGTCTTGCAATCCTGCCCGACTGCGGCGGATCGCGTCGCTCACGGCTTCGATGGCTTCATCCTGACCCACTACGCGCTTGTGCAGCTCCTCCTCGAGGTGCAGCAGCTTGTCGCGCTCGGATTGCATCATCTTCGTCACGGGGATTCCCGTCCAACGGGCTACCACCTCGGCTATATCGTCCTCATCGACTTCCTCCTTGATCAGGCTGTCGCCGTTGTCCATCGCGTGCAAGGCTTCCTGTGCGGCGCGGATGTTCGCCTCGGCCTGCTTGATCTTGCCGTAACGTATTTCGGCGACCTTGCCGTAGTTGCCTTCGCGTTCGGCCACTTCGGCCTCGTGCTTCATCTGCTCGATGGACGCTTTCTCGTTCTGGATCGTGGCGATGTAACCTTTCTCCTTGTTCCAGCGGGCATTGAGCTCATCGGACTTCTTCTTAAGTTCGGTCAGTTGGGTCTTGATCTCGCCGAGCTTGACTTCGTCGTTCTCGCGCTTGATCGCCTCGCGCTCTATCTCCAGCTGCTTGATCTGACGGTCGATGGCATCGAGCTCCTCGGGCTTGCTGTCCACCTCCAGACGGAGTTTGGCTGCCGCTTCGTCCACCAGATCGATGGCTTTGTCGGGCAGGAATCGGTCGGTGATGTACCGCGCACTCAGGGTGACGGCGGCGATCAGGGCGTCGTCCTTGATACGTACCTTGTGGTGCGTCTCGTAGCGTTCTTTCAGACCACGTAGGATGGAGATCGTTGCACTCTCGTCCGGCTCGTCGATCATCACGATCTGGAAGCGTCGTTCAAGGGCTTTGTCGGTCTCGAAGTACTTCTGGTACTCATTGAGCGTCGTGGCACCTATGGCACGCAGATCGCCTCGGGCGAGGGCAGGCTTCAGGATGTTAGCTGCATCCATCGCGCCGGAGGTCTTGCCTGCACCAACGAGCGTATGGATCTCATCGATGAACAGGATGATCTCGCCGGCTGCCTGGGTGACCTCGTTGATCACACCTTTCAGTCGTTCCTCAAATTCGCCCTGGTACTTCGCACCGGCGATGAGTGCGCCCATGTCGAGGGAGTAGATCTTCTTGCGCTTCAGGTTCTCGGGCACATCGCCGCGCACTATACGGTGCGCCAGACCCTCGGCGATGGCAGTCTTACCCACACCGGGTTCGCCGATGAGGATAGGGTTGTTCTTCGTACGGCGGCTGAGGATCTGAAGCACCCGCCGTATCTCGTCATCACGCCCGATGACGGGATCGAGCTTGCCTTGCGAAGCACGCTCGCACAGGTCGATGGCGTACTTCTTCAGGTTCTCGTTTTGGTTGTTGGATTGATAGTTATTCATAGGTATGGTTGTTTTAATTGTTTGCAATCTTTCACTATGAACACTCCAAATAACATACCAAACCGCCCCGGACTGACAAAATGTCAGTTCGCCATCGACAACGTGGCCGCACCGATTGCGTGCCGCAATAAAGCGACACGTGTCTCGGCTCTCCCCACCACAACCTTTGGTTGTGTCGGGGACCCTGGAAAAGATAGAGAACTACTCTTTGTAGAGGAGATAGGGCTTGCGTTGCTCCATGAACGCCTGTACGTCGCTCTGCCAGCGCGCACGGATCGTCTGATTGTCAGCACCGTCGGCAATCATCTCACGGACGTAGGTCTGCCCCATGAGCTTGTCGAAGAACGCCGTGAAGAATCGTTCGGGCACGCTGTCGCCGCTCATCACACACTGGTAGGCGTCGATCACGTACGAGAGGTTGATCTGCTCGTCCCAGATCTGCTCGTAAGGCAGGCTGCTCAGATCGACTCCGTAGCACACTTCGCCCTCACGCGGCGGACGTTTGGCACCGGGCATCGATGTGGGCGTGAAGCAATACGTGTACTTCCCGCTCATCCGCGGATGGCCGTACTGCTGGAAAGGTTTGTCGGTACCCCGGCCGAGACTGACGATCGTTCCCTCAAACGGACAGAGTGACGGATAGAGATACACCGCCTGCATGTTCGGCAGGTTTGGGCTCGGCGCAACGGGCAGGTCGTAATGCGTGTGATGGGTATAATGCTTGCACGGCACAACATTCACCCGGCAGGCGTTGCCGGCGCTGTCCAGCCACTGCTCGCCCTGCGCCATCAGCGCCAGTTCGCCAAGCGTCAGTCCGTGTACCACAGGTATAGGCAGCAGCCCCACGCCGCTGCGGAGCGACATGTCGAGCGTCGGACCGTCAACATAATGGCCGTTGGGGTTCGGGCGGTCGAGTATAACCACCTGCTTGCCGTATGCTCCGCAAGCCTCGATCAGCCGGCACATGGTGATGTAATAGGTGTAGTAGCGGAGCCCGACATCCTGTATGTCCACCACCAGCACATCGAACTGCGCCATCGACTCCTCCGACGGACGGTTAGCGCCGTGCGACGAGTACAGCGACAGGATAGGGATGCCCGTCAGTTCGTCCACATCGCTGCACACGAGCTCGCCCGCATCAGCCGTGCCGCGAAATCCGTGTTCGGGCGAGAAGATCGCCGTGACGTTCACGCCCTGCGAGAGCAGACGGTCAAGCACGTGCTGACGACTCCCGTCCGGTGCAATGATGATTCCGGTTTGGTTGCTGAGCAATGCTACGCGCTGGCCGCTGAGCAGCGGCAGATACAGATCCGAACGCTCATCGCCGAGGATGATCCGCTCACTGCGCCCACGCGTGTACCCGAGCGCGCACACGCCTATGCACGCGATAATTAATAGGAAAGAGAGAGTGCGTTTCATGGATTCGATATTTATTCTTTGCAGCCCTTGAATGCGTTCTTGCCCACAGTGCAGTCGTCCGGCAAGGCGAGCTGGAACGACGATAGCATCTCGCAGTCGCGGAACGCTTCTTCGCCAACCTCCTTGAGCTTGACCGGCATCGGCAGCTCGACCTTACGCAGTTGTTTGCACGCAGCAAACGCACGGGCACCGATCTTCTCCAGACCTTTTGGCAACTTGATCTCGCGCAACCCGCGGCAGTCGCGGAAAGCCTCGCGGTCGATGAACTGCAACTTCTTCGGCAGCTCGATCTTCCTCAGTCCGTAGCACCCGGCGAACGCGCTCGCACCGATAGCCGTCACGTCGGCAGGTATAACGAGCTGCTCGATGCGCGGACAACCCGTGAACGCGCCTTCGTCAAGCATGTGCAGGTCTTCGCCCAGCGATACCTGCTCGAGCATTGCGCAACCGCTGAACGCCTCACGGCCGATGGCAAACGTGCGGTCGGGGATTACGATCCGCTCCAACCGCGCACAGCCCTTGAACGCGCCATTGTGGATGGCGTACAGGTTCTCCGGCAGCGTGACTTTATATACATGATTGCAGCCTATGAACGCCTCTTCGGGTACGGCTGTGATCTTTTCGGGTATAACGATCTGCTGCAATGTTGCACAACCGGCAAAGCATTGCTTGCCCATCTCTTCCAACCCGGCCGGCAGATTGATAGCCTCCAGACGGATACAACCAGCGAACGCTCCTTCGCCTATCTGCTTGAGCGCCTTGGGGAAGGGAAACGCCGTGAACTGCTTGCAGCCGAAGAACGCCGCTTTACCGATAGCCGTCACCTCATCCGGCAGAGTCATCGACGGCAGGGCAGCGCACTCGTAGAACGCACCGGCACCGATCACCTGTACGCCCGCGGGCATCTTTACGTCCTTGAGGAGCGGACAGCGGTAGAACGCGAACGCGCCAACCTCACGCAACGCAGCAGGGAGCTTGACCGTAACCAACGACGGGCACTCGTAGAAACACGCGGCAGGCAGGATCTCCACCAGCGGCGAGAGCTCCACGTTCGTCACAGCCGAACCGGCGAACGCACCTTCGGCTATTAGACGGTAAGGCGCTTTGTAGGTCACCTTGGCCGGCACTTCCTTGCTGACTGCCACAAGACACGAGTCGATGATCAGCACGCCTTTCTTCCACTTCTTCTCGTTCAGGTAGATGCCCGAACCCGTGAACGCGTCGCGCCCGATCGAGGTGATATGCCGTCCGAACACCACTTTCTGCAGGTTCTTGCAGTCGCGGAAAGTGAACACGTCAATCCTGCTGACGGACTTGGGCAGTACCACGTTCGTCACCGCCTTATTGCCCTGGAACGCTCCGCCGGCAATCACGCGCGTACCTTCATTGACGATGTACTTCGGTTTGCTGACGTTCTTGTCCACGGCAATCAGGCACGAGTCGATATACAGCGCACCGTCGCGCCAGAGCTCCTTGTTCGCATATACGCCCGTGCCCTCTATCGACGAGCGGTAGAGCTGGCGGATAGTAGGCGGCAGCACGATCGACGTCAGGCCCTTGCACCCCTTGAATGCCTCGGCGCTGAGCGAGGTCACGGTGTACGTGCGGCCTTCGCCGTCCTTGATCTGCGAGGGGATGATCACCTCGCCGGAGGTCTTCGGGTTAGCGGCCACCTCAGCCGTGCGATGCTCGGTGTCCAGGGTGTAAACGAGGTCATCGACATACGCTGTCGGCTCGGCTGCAAACGCCAGCGCCGTTGCCAGCATAAGGGTGAGTAGAGTGGAGATATGTTTCATACAGGTCAGATTTTGCTAATCGAATATAGCCGAACCGATGCGCACCATCGTGCTGCCTTCGGTGAGGGCAAGCCGGTAATCGTCGCTCATGCCCATCGACAGTTGCGCGCAGTCGGCCGATAGCGGAAGTCCCGCGTCCGTCGTCAGCCATACAAACTGCTCGTGCAGCTCGCGAAAGCAGCGGCGGATCTCGGCCTCGTCGTCGGTGTTAGTGGCCATCCCCATCAGTCCGCAGATGCGGATGTTCAGGAAGTCTGACGGCTGGTGCATGATGGCTGAAATCAGTTCGTGAAGCTCGTCGATGCTGAGCCCGCTCTTGGTCTCCTCTTTGGCGATATGGAGCTCCAGCAGCACGTCTTGCACAAAGCCTTGCTTGGCCGCCTCGTTATCGATCGCGCATAGCAGACGCTCGCTGTCCACCGACTGAATCAGGTACGGACGCAAACGCAGCAGATCGCGCACCTTGTTCGTTTGCAGGTGCCCGATGAAATGCCAGCGTATATCGTTGGGGAGTGCGGCTTGCTTGACTTGCAGTTCTTGTACACGGCTCTCGCCGAAATCCCTGCAACCGGCTGCGTACGCCTCGGCAATCTGCTCCACGGAGTGGTACTTGCTGACCGCCACTAGCGTGACGTCAGCGGGTAACGATTGCCGTATGCGAAGCCAGTTATTCATTCAGCAGAGCTTTGATTTGTGAGGCATCGGTTATGCCTGTGGGGAACGCCTGGTACGATCCCGACCAGATCATTACCGGCACGATGGGGTTGTTCTCTATCACATGATCGAGCAACGTGTGTTCGTTGGCCATGAGCAGCCAGTGCGGTTGCAGGGTGAACACCACATCGCCGAAACCGCGTTTGTTCACCGTGTTGGCGAGTGCCACGCTGCCCAGCGCCTCGGTGAACGGGAACGCAGCCGCCACGCCCTCAAAATCCATCAGGAACGCGGCTACCTGTTGCTGCAACTGCGGCAGCGACATATGTTTCTGCTCGATCAGCGTGCGGTTGAGGTAGATCGACTGTCCGTAGCCGCCGTCCACCCAACGCTCCGTGCCGTAGAGCGCCATCAGGTACGTGCCCGTGAGTGCTGCGGCACGATCCACATTGAAGTGCTGCGCCGGCATTCGTGCTGCACTCAGCGCGGCGATGTTCTGCCCGAGCAACGGACGACCCATCACCACTACGCGCAGGTGTTGCACACCTACTATCCGTGCCAGCTGGTCGATTAGGTAACCGAGATCCTGGTTGAGCCAGAGGTACATGTCTTCCTGTTCGGCGGAGCAGAGCTGGTCGGTCACTGCCTGCGGACTGCGGGTGGTCAGGTGCAGACAGAGCAGGTCGGGTATATTATCCTCGCCCAGACGCTCCTGCTTCTGCAGCGCTAACGCTGACTCGATCACCATCGTGTTTGCCATCGGGGTGCTCAGCAGTTGCTCGGCGGTGTAACTGAACCCTTTCTTCCGCTCCTGCTCGGTGGGCGCACTATAGAGGTCAATATCCAGCCGCGGCGTCCAGGTGCGCGCCATAAGTTCCTGCCGGCGTGTGCCTTCGTTCCACGCGCTGAGCGCCTTGGGCAGTTCATTGCCGTAATACGTCGTGCTGACCCACTCGGCCGTTTGCCCGTCGAGCCAGCAGCAGCCGTCGGCGGCGTGGCCGGCCATCAGGATAGAGGTGTTTGCTTCAAGCCCCAGGGCGTAGATCCTTGCCCGTTCACCGTAACGCACCCGCAGCTCGTCGCCGATCGTGGCGGCAAGCAGGTTACGCGGTGATAGACTGGCTGTACAGCCTACGCCTTGTTCGGCTTTGTCTTCCAATATAGCGTGCGGCTTGCGGTCGCTGCGTAGGAAGTACGTATCTGCCGCTACACCGTGCTCCGAGGGCGTCGTGCCGGTCATGAGCGTAGCCACACACTCCGCACCGCCATACACGATGTGCGGAAAACGGATAGTGGTCTGGTACGCCTCTTCCGACAACGTGCGCAGACCGCCCTGCTGCCAGTATGGACGTAGCTGGTCGAGCGTCTCCTGACGCATACCGTCCACCACCACGGCTACGGTCAGTCGCGGTGCGGCACAGGTTGCTATGCTTGTGAGTAACGCTATCAGCGCCAAAGATAAATGATTCGTGCGCATAAATGAATCGAAGGAATAATCAGTAGGTCCGGACCGAAACCTACTAACGGATGAATAGAAAAGAACGTGAGGAACGTCACCAGCACTAGCAGCAGTATATATATGCCGTACAGGATATAGTCCACCCATTTGGTTCGTGCACCGCGTTTGCGGTCGTACAGCGAGAGCGCAGCCAGCACTGCGAACAGCACAGCCAACCCGAAGTACCACGTCTCGTACCAAGGTATCTGCTCTATCTCGAACGGATGAACATAGCTGCCGTCCACCAGCGGTGTGCCGTCGGCGAACGTGGCCTCCTGGATATAGTACATCAGCTCCTCGGGCAGGAACAGGCGCTGCTCGCCCTCCATCGGCTTGTCGGCTTTCGGACCGAACAGCAGATTCGTGCCCAGGTCGCTCCATGAGCCACGCAGCGTATAGTGCCGGATAAACTCGCGGTAGGTCTTGCCCTCCGCACCGGTGTAGGTCGAGCTGATCACCGCTCCCTGCGAGCTGTCGGCTCTTAGCGCGTTCATCAGCAGATAGTACGGCCGTGTGGCACAGTTGTCGAACACGAAGTTGTACAGGTACGTGCGGTTCTCGGGGTAGTAATTGACGATCAGTGCGCGGTAGATCGCATCTTTCTGTTCGTGCGTCAGGTGTAACTCCTGAACATTCACTACGCGCCGACCGTTATAGGTGTAACTCTTGATGAACCAGTTGGCATCTTCCTTGCCGAGCTGGTAGTACGTCTCGCCCTTGACAAAACGCCAGTAGAAGTGCTCGGCCGAGAAATCGAAGATCCCGTAGTTATACACATCGGATATCCCCAGCTCGCTGTCGATCACCATCAGTGCCGTGTGGCCGTAACGTTCGTACAGCACCTCACCCGGACTGCATGTGCACAGGAAGATCCGCGCCTCGTCACTCAGCAGCCGCGGACTCTCTTGCCCGCTGGCCACCGGCAACGCCAGCCACACTGCCATCAGCAGCGTGCAAAGCAAGCGATATGTGCGGGAATTGATCATTTTAGTTTCCTGGTATCCTAGTCCCCTAGTTTCCTAGTTCCCTAGTCCCTCCGCTACGAGATTCGGAATAAACGTCGCCACTGTCCCGAGCAGGTAGCCGCAAACGACCTGCAGTGGAGTGTGCGACTCGTCATACACGCGTGCGAACATCAGCAGCAGGGCAGCCACCGAGCAACCGATAAGCGGCCACGTGGCACTCACGCCCGTTGCCAGACTGAAACTCATCATCCCCCCGAACAACCCGCCGAGAGCGGTCAAATGCGCGCTGATCTTCCACGTGCGGTTGATCAGCAACACAATCAGCAGCACAACCGTCGCACCGATAGCTGTCAGCACAATGAACCGCGGCAGATGCATCACCTGCGAGCAGAAGTACGCCCAGAACCCGTAGCAAACGATCGAGTACACGTACGGCATAGTGCGCTGCTTGGGATCGTTGATATAGATGTCCGTCAGATTGCCGCGGTGGATCATCACCAGGATCACCGACAGCGGCAGCAGACAGGTGAACAGCAGCGTGCCGAAGATCCCGATCAGGATCAGCGGTGTAGGGTAACTGATCAGCGAACGCAATGCAAGGAAGTATATCAGCATTCCGTACGTAGGAATGAACATCGGGTACAGCACCGCCGATATCGTTCGCGAAATATAGAATAGGGTATTGTTCATTTACATCTGTTTCCTGAGCCGCGCAATCGTCTTGCCGAGCTGCTGGCGATACTTGCTTACCGTGCGCCGCGCGATGGGGTAACCGGCTTCTTTCATTGCTGCCACCAGCTCATCGTCGTTGAGCGGGTGGGCTTTGTCCTCGCGGTCGATGATCTCACGCAGCACCTGTTTGATCTCGCGCGTCGAGACCTCGTCGCCCTCCACGTTCGGCATGCCTTCGGAGAAGAAGTGCTTGAGCGGGAACACGCCGAACTCCGTCTGCACGTACTTCGAGTTGCTCACGCGCGAGATGGTCGATACGTCGTAACCGGTCTTGTCGGCTATGTCCTGCAGGATCATCGGCTTGAGCGCGCTGTCGTCGCCTTCGTAGAAGAAGTCGCGCTGCGCCTCGATGATCGCTATCATCGTTCGTGTCAGCGTCTCGTTGCGCTGCTTGATCGCGTCGATGAACCACTTGGCGCTGTCGATCTTCGACTTTACGAACTGCACCGTCTCTTTCTCCGCCTCGGTCAGGTTGTGCTTGCGGGCGGCATAATCCTTCATCATCTGCTGGTAATCGGTGCTCACGTGCAGGTCGGGTATCTCGCCGTCCAGCAGCTGCATCACCAGTTCGCCGTCACGGTTCTCGACGAGGAAGTCCGGGATGATCGTTGCGCCGTGGGTGTCGTAACTTGTGCCTGCCCACGCTGCACCCGGAGTGGGGTTGAGGTGCTCGATCTCGCTGATCACGTCGTGCATCTCATCCTCCGTCAGACCGTACTTGCTGCGTATGCGCTCAAAGTGCCGGCGGCTGAACGCCTCGAACTGCTCGGTCAGTATCTGTATGGCACGCTGGTTGGCAGGCGTCGATTCGCGCTGCTCGAGTTGGATGAGCAGACACTCCTTCAGGTCGTACGCACCTACGCCGGCCGGGTCGAACTGCTTGATCTGGTCGATTATATCCACCATCAGCTCGTGCGGCACCACGAGCGACTCGCGGAATGCCAAGTCATCTTCGAGCTCCTCGGCCGTGCGGCGCAGGTAGCCGTCCTCGTCGATGTTCCCCACCACGAACTTAGCTATATGCCGTTCGGGCTTGGTCATCTTGGTCAGATACACCTGCGACTTTAGGTGCTCTACCAGGGAAGGCGAACCGGTGAACGTCGAGTCCATCGTCTCCTGCGGGTCGGCGTAGTTCGTTATACGGGTCTTGTAGTCGGGCGTCTCGTCGTCACTGATGTACGCGTCGTAGTTGAAATCGGGATTATCGAGCGGGTTGGCATAATCCTCGTCATCGCTGTCGTAGGTCTTGCTGCCATCTACTACGCTCTCGCTCGGGTAGAGCTCCTCAGGCTCGTCGTCGTTGTAGTCCTTGTCCAAACCGTCATCATCCTGATAATCCTCGCCGTCAAAATCCTCACTGCGCTTCTGCTCGTTCTCCTCGCGCAGCTGCTCGGGATCTTTGCCTTCGTCCAGCGCAGGGTTCTCCTGCAGCTCTTCGTTGATACGGCGCTGCAACTCCACACCCGGGATCTCCAGCATCCGTACGATCTGGATCTGCTGGGGACTGAGCTTGGTCTGTAATACCTGTTTTTGCGCTAAGGATAGAGCCATTATACTATTTGTGATTTGTCGCCCTTCGGGCTATTTTTGATTTATGATTTTACGGCATTGAGCACCTGCTCGGTGATGTACTCTAACTGTTCGTCGTCAAGCTCGGTGTGCATCGGCAGCGAGAGCACACACGCCGCCAATCGTTCGGCTACGGGGAAGTCGCCCTGTTTGTACCGCGAGTCCTGATAGGCCTTCTGCATGTGCAGCGGGATAGGGTAGTATATCATTGCCGGCACGCCGGCGGCTGTCAGCCGTTCGCGCACGGCGTTGCGGTCTGCCCCTACTATGCGTAGCGTGTATTGGTGGAACACGTGCGTGCTGTATGCCGCGCGCTCGGGCACGATGATCTTGTCGCAACCCGCGAACACCCGGTCGTAGTACGCCGCGGCACGCTGACGTGCAGCTGTGTACTCATCCAGGTGCGGCAGCTTGGTGTCAAGCACGGCCGCCTGGATAGTGTCCAGACGCGAGTTCACACCGATCATGTCGTGGTGATACCGAACGGTCATACCGTGGTTGGCAATCACGCGGATCTTCTGCGCCAGCTCGTCATCGTTGGTCATCAACGCACCGCCGTCGCCGTAGCAGCCAAGGTTCTTCGAGGGGAAGAAACTCGTGCAACCTATGTCTCCCATCGTTCCCGCCTGTGTCGTCCTGCCGTCGCTGAACGTGTAGCGTGCGCCGATAGCTTGCGCCGTATCTTCCACCACATACAGGTTCTTCTCTTTCGCAATCCTCAGCAGCGGCTCAATATCTGCGCACTGGCCGAACAGGTGAACAGGCACGATCGCTTTCGTCCTCGGCGTGATGGCTTTGCGTACGGCTTCCACCGACATGTTCATCGTGCCCCATTCTACATCCACCACCACCGGCGTCAACCCCAGCAGGGCTACGACCTCGGCGGTAGCTATGAACGTGAACGTAGGAGTGATCACCTCGTCACCGGGACGCAGCCCCAGCGCCATCAGCGCTATCTGCAACGCCTCCGTGCCGTTCGCTACGGGTATGACGTGCTTCGCGCCGGTGTACGACTCCAGGTGTCGGGCAAACTGCTCGACCTGTGCACCTTTCACGAAGGCCGCACTGTCTATCACGGCCTGAATGGCAGCGTCCAGCTCCGGCTTAATGCGCCTGTACTGCCGCTGCAGATCCACCATCTGAATGGCTGTCATAGTTCTCAATTAAGTATTCTACTTCTTCGGGTTTGACGCGTATATGCGTGATGTGCGGGTTTCTGTTCGTCACTTGTACTCCTAGATGATCCGTGCCGTCCTGCGGCAACTCTACGTACGCCTCCAGATCCCCCTCGCTCACTTTGTTGAACCACGCCGTGCCTACGCGAAACGTTACCGTCACCTGACTCGGGAAGAGGTGCAACACCTGTCCTTCGCTGCTGAGGTCCGGCGCGCATATAGGCAGCTGCATAGCCCGTTCGGTGAACTGCTCGGCTATCACCTGCATACTCACGCTGTCAGGCACCACGCGCAGCCCTTTGGGCGCAATCAGCGGCAGACGGGTAACGAACGTGTCTTGCACGCCCTCAAAATCCGTCCAGGCGGTCTCCACCTGCTCCACACCGGCCAGGTCCTGCTCCGTGCCATACACGCTCGCTACGCGCGGCAGGATAGCTACCTCACCGCACAACTGGTGCTGCGCAGCAGGCTTGACCTGACCCGTATATACCACCGGCACTGTCTTCTCGTGCTGGCGTGTGTATGTGCCGGTCAGTACTTCCGGCGCGAAGGCTGCCAGTCCCGCATCGCCTACCAGCTGCTGAACGATCACCGTACGCACCTCGTCCATCGGGATCATAAACGTACCTTCCTCTCCGTGGATATAGTCCGTCATGTCGATGGCCAGCGTGTACCGGCGCTTGCGGTTGCGGAAGAGGTCTATACCCTCGTCCTCAACGCTCACGCGCACATGATCGGTCGGAGGCGTGGCAAAGATGTAATCGTCGGGTATATGCGTGTACGTCACCGGCATGATGATCGTCACCTCGCGGCGCGTACTGAACGCGTTGGTAAACCAGATGATGGTCGCCAACAACACAAACGACAGATACACCAGCGCGTCTCTGCTGTGCCAGAACCTCTTGAATGCCCGCCACCAGCGGCCTAATACATCACTCACCTCTCTAAACCTCTAACCTCTTAGCTCTTAACTTCCGGCTGAGCGTCTGCGGCTGAAGCAAACACGCTGTTCTTATCTACGCGGATCGTCACGTCCTTGTCGATCGTGATCAGGAAGTAGTTGTCCTTCACTTCCTTGATCTCGCCGTATATGCCGCCGGCGGTCACAACCTTATCGCCTTTCTTCATCTCTTCGCGTTGCTTCTGCAACTCTTTCTGTTTCTTCGACTGCGGACGAATCATAAAGAAGTAGAACACTACGAAGATCAGGATCATCATGATCCAGAACGACCATTGGCTGCCTTGAGCGCCTTCTGCACCTGCACCGGCACTCGCCGTGCCGTTTTGCATCAGTAATAAAATGTTTGCTAACATGTGTAATTATTTTAGTTGATTAATTTTTCTAGGGGGACTAGGAAACTAGGGCACTAGTTATCCAGTTCTACCGCTTTCAGCAGTTTGTCTTCACGCTTGAGCTGGCGGATGATACCGTCCAGTATGCCGTTGATGAAGAAGTAGTTCTTGTCGCCCGAGTACTCCTTGGCGATCTCTATATACTCGTTCAGCGATATCTGCAACGCTATCTCCGGGAAGTTTATGATCTCCGCCAGAGCCACCAGCAGTATGATCCTGTCCATCCACGCCACGCGCTCGGGATCCCAGTTCTTCAGGTTCGCATCGATCAGCGCATTGTACTCGTCCCTATGCTCGATCGTATGCTGCAGCAGCGAGGTCGCAAACGTCAGATCCTCCTCCGAGTCAAACATCTCCAGCAGCGATTGCTCCACACCTTCCTCCTCGCGGAACTTCCTTACCGACTTTACCACGTACGACAGCACAAAATCCAGATCCGTCACCCACGTAAAGTGATCCAGCTCCAGCTCCATCTCTTCCAGCGCGGCAAGCATCGCCTCGTTGCCCGGCAGCAGCTCGGTGTAGATCTTACGCCATATGCGTTTGTCGTCCTCGTACGTACACTCCGCCTGATCCATATATTCCTTGTACCAGGGCGTAGCCACCAGACTCAGGTACACCGACCGCACAGCCGGCATGCCCGTCTCCCAACTCAGATGACGCTCCTGCAACTCACGGCGCAATCGCTGATTAGTGAACAGCTGCTCCGCAAAACGGTTGCGGATAAACCGCCTGTTCGGCGTAAACGAGGTATGCGTGGCTTGCGAACGGGCTATGCGCTCCTGCAACTGCTCGTCGGCATACGAGGTCAGCGCACTCGCAAAATCCAGCAGCAGCATATACAGATCGTACGTGTCCGCAAAACTCCGTAGCAGCTGCTTCCGCGCCTCCGACGGCAGCGAACCGTCGTTCTGGTTGTACGTAAACATCGTCTGAACGACCTTGATTCGTATCAGTGTTCGATTGATCATAATGCGATATATAAAAAACACGCAAAGATACGAAAAATATCTCATATTTCCAAATTTTCGCAAGAAAAAATCGTATTTGTGAACAAATAGAAATTTTTACTGTGAAAAAATTTAAACAAATAGAAATTTTTGCAACGAAAAAATTTATTTGCTTGCAAATATCAAAACTTTTTTGTACCTTTGCAATCGGTTTAACTAATAAGGGGCGTAGCCCGAGATTATTGAGATGGAAAACAGAAAGTTTGATGACAGACGGGAAGCGGAGATCGTCTATTCCCGTTCGGTGAAAGCAGGTAAACGAATCTATTATCTGGACGTCAAGAAAGACCGTACCGGCGATTTCTACCTGTGTATCACGGAGAGTAAGAAGCGAGTAACTGGTGAGGAAGCCCCGCAGTTCGAGAAACACAAACTCTTCCTCTACAAAGAGGATTTTGCGCACTTCACCGAAGGGCTCGATGATGTGATCGCCTACGTCAAATCGCAGGTTGGCGATATCGAAGACCGACGCGAATGGGTGCCCGCTGACGCTACCGAAGCGCCCGCAGCAGCAGCGACAGCAGCGACAGCGGAGGCAGAAGCAGCTGAAGCGCCTGCAGAGAAGAAACGCGGTCTGCTTGACCGCCTGATGGGAAAAGACTGATTCCAAGACTAGACCATTTGACACAACAAACCCGGCAATCCGCCGGGTTTGTTCGTCTATTAACAAAAACTTATATGAATGCTATCACTCCAGGCTGCCGAGATCTACGAGATGATTGACGATGGCGTAGATCGTCAGTCCGGCGGAAGAATGGATATTCAGTTTGCGGGTAATGTGCTTGCGGTGAGAGATAACCGTGTGCGTGGAGATATGCAGGACATTGGCAATCTCCTTGTAACTTAATCCTTTAACAATCTGTACCAGCACGTCCCGTTCGCGGGCGCTCAGTTCCTCCGTCTCTTCGCTGGCGGTTTTCTGCCGTTGGGCGCAACGGGCTTGGTTGCGCAGCAATGCCGGACGTAGTATGTCGTCCTCAATGGCACAATGGTCGGAGAAGTCGTGCTCGGTGTGCCACAGGTCGCTCATCACACCGATAAGTGTGTAAGTAACCGTCCCTTCCGTAGAGGTTGGAGTAGTCGGGTAGTACTTGATAATCAGGTTCTTGATCTCGGACAACTTGTCCGTAATACGTTGGTCGTCGTGTTCATGTTCATCATAACGGCCTTCGTTCTCATGTTCGATATGTGTGCGTATCTCGTCAACAAATTCGTCGTAGCAGCGCAGGATCAGTCCGGGAATCTTAGTTGTCGGGTCGGCGGGGATGATCGCTTCGATGAGAGAGCGGCGCAGACGCGGCAGACGGAAGTCCAGAAAATACGTGTGGGCATTGTGCAGGTATCGCTGTAGCGTGGGGATGTCGATGTCGGCAGGCAGAGCGCGTAACTTAAATACCTTATAATTAACGACAGCGAGGAACGTAGGCGTGTGCACCCCGTGTGAGTCACACACTTGTTCGATAGTCTGTTCACCAACTCCCATCTCCAGCCCGAAACGGCTGATGATCTGTATTGCGTCCTCCTCATGCGACATGAGGTCGCATATTTTGTCACTGGCTTTGTACATAATTCAATAAATTAGTGTTCCCGATCGATAGCTTCAATCTGCCGAACACGGGTACAAAGTTAGTGAATTTTTTGCACATTTGCAAGGCGCAGACGCAAAATCCCCACAAATGGGGATATGTGTTTCCGTATCAGCAACTTCAAGAATGGATGTAGTGCGCTCGTGCTACCTATAATTGGGGATAGCGGGTAAACCGTAGCAATGCTGGTTGTTCTCTCAAAAATCCCTGCATTATGGGATTGCGGAAATCGAAAAAAAATCGTAACTTTGCAGTACAAATAAGAAGAAGATTAAAAGGTGAAAACCGAAAGGAGAATAATCAAATGAAAAAACATATACTTACCGCTTTGCTGCTGATTATATGCGCGTTAGGAGTGCGTGCGGAAGATTCGATAAAGGTGAGCGTTTCAGACCTTCAGGCACTGATACGGCGGATTGAGCGACTGGAACGCAAAGACAGCGTATCCCCAAAATCGGTTAGTGTCGATGCCATGACCGGTGCTACGCAGCGAAAGGACACGACGAAGGCCGAGAGGCGAGGCCGGTTTACCATCGGCGGTTACGGCGAGGTGACGGCAAAACACTGCTTCTACAGCAATAATTATCTGCGTTACGGAAAGAATCCCGAGAAATATGCCAACGACCATTACGGCGAGTTCGATTTGCCTCATGTGGTCGTTTATCTTGGCTATGATTTCGGCAAGGGCTGGAGTGTAGGCACGGAGATCGAGTTTGAGCATGGCGGAACGGAATCGGCAGTAGAGATCGAAGAAGAAGAAGGCGGTGAGTATGAGAGCGAGATAGAACGTGGCGGCGAGGTTGCGCTGGAGCAGTTCTGGCTGCAGAAGAAGTTCAATCAATACGCAATACTGCGTGCCGGTATGCAGGTTATACCTGTAGGCGGACTGAACGCACATCATGAGTCAACGGAGTACTTCGGTGTTTACAGGAACGAGGGCGAGTTCACCATCATGCCGAGCACATGGCATGAAGTGGCGTTGACATTCATGGGTTCGACGCCCAGAGGCTGGCACTATCAGCTGATGTTCCTGCCCGGTCTGGACAGCGACCGCTTCAATCGGAAGAACTGGATCAAACCCGGTACAGGCAGTCCGTACGAGTTCAAACTTGCGAACGTGTTCGCCGGGGCAGCACGCGTGGATTATACGGGTGTCAAGGGACTACGTTTGAGTTTGAGCGGCTACTGCGGCAATTCGTTCAGAAATACGCTGAGCAAGACCAATGCCGAGTTGGATCAGAGTGCATACAAGGATGTGAAAGGTACGGTAACTATCGGTGCGTTTGATTTTGCGTACAAGGATCACGGCGCAATTGTACGCGGTGACTTCACTTACGGTCATCTGAGCGACGCTGCAGCAATCACGCAATACAATATATCCATGCGCAAAGGATCCGTGTCGAGCAAGCAATGGGTGGCGAGCGATGCTTTGGCGGCAGGTATAGAAGCGGGATATGACTTCTTCAGCCTCAGTCGGGCACTGGTTGCCAAACATCAGCAGTTCTATGTATTCGGGCGGTACGATTATTACGACTCTATGTTCCGCTACGACAACAAACCGACGGATATGTACTCATGGTGCGGCAGGCACCGCGTAGCGGCAGGCATCAATTATTTCCCGATCCCGCAGGTAGCCGTAAAGGCGGAGTTCTCGTACGGAATACTGAAACAAGGTACGCGTGCGGACGGGACGCGCGGAAAACTGTATAACGACGAACCGCAGATTGCCGTTGGGATCGTGTATGCGGGATTCTATCAGTTATAGGCTGATACCAGAATGTTAATTTGTTAAATTTATAAATAGTTTTTATCGTATGAAAAAGAAGATTGTATTTATTGCGCTGGCAGTTATGGGATTAACTGCTTGCGGCGAGCGTGGCACAACGGTCACCTCAGACAAAGAAGCGGCGTTGCAACAGGCTGTGACGCCGTATGTACAAAACACGGTTGTTACGACCTACAGTGCAATGGCTGATGCCGCACTGGTGCTGCTTGATCAGACCGAACAGATTCTTGACAAGGTTGAGAAGGGTGAAGATTACACCCAACTGATGAAGGATGCCGATGCATCGTGGCGACTGATGCGTAAGCATTGGGAGCAGAGCGAGGCGTTCCTGTACGGTCCGGCGGCATCACATACCATCGATCCGCACATCGACAGCTGGCCTCTAGATTTCAACGCGATGAGCTCGCTGTTGCACAACGAAGAGCAGATGAAGCAGATTGAGGAAGAAGGCGGTGCCTACGTAGGCGATAAGCTTGGTTATGCCTTGAAGGGATTCCATGCTGCCGAGTACCTTCTGTTCGAAAGTGTTGAGAAAGAAGGCCGCGCTGTAGGTACGGGCAAGCCGCACGCCGCCAATCTCACGCATGCCGAAGCGGTGTATCTGCTCGGTATTGTTGAAGATCTGGCACAACAGGCTATCTTGCTGGAGTACTGCTGGGCAGGCGAAGTGAGTGCAGCCAAGATGAAGATTCTGGAAGATGGCGAAGTGGATACCTATGAGGATAAGTATGGCTGGCAGATGATCAATGCCGGCAAGCCGGGTTCGACCTATGTGACCTATCAAGAGGTGGCCGAGGAGATTGTAGCAGGCTGCGTGGATATAGCAGGTGAGGTGGCTGACCTGAAGATGGGCAATCCTTATATCAGCAGCACGCCTGACGAGCGCGATTATATCGAGTCGCCGTATAGCTGCACTTCGACCGAAGACTTCGCTGACAATATCCGTTCGATCCAGCACTCTTACTGCGGTGCGTTGGCCGGTGATCACTCGGTGTCGAACTATGTGTATCGTCAAGATCCCAAACTTGACGCCGATGTTCACAAAGCTATCGAGGACGCAATTGCTGCCATTGAGGCGATTGAAGATTTCGAGAATACAGCTAAGGGCAATCCTGCCGTAAAGGTTGCTATCGAGAAAGTGCAAGCTCTGGAGCAACTGTTGGATGAAGAAGTGCTGGCGCTTCTCGCAAAGTAAACAATGAAACAAAACTTATATATCATGAAGAAGGAACTTATGTATTGTCTGGCTCTCGGAGCCATGACCTTCGTTCTGACTGGTTGCCCGGGCGAGCAGCCGCAGACCGATGACAAGCCCGACTGGTATTATACCGGCGGTAAGTTAGGTACGACGGAGAACACATCGTCCATGACGTTCCGTCAGCCGACGCCTGCTACTGAAGATGCCGGTCTCGGTGCTATGTTTGCCCAAGGCGACAATATCGCCGAGAAGGACTTTGTGACCAACACAACCGGTCGCCAGCACGGTCTAGGTCCTGTGTATGTGCGCGCGTCCTGCCAGCACTGCCACCCGAATTACTCGCACGGAACGAGCGTGCCGGAAGGTACGTACAACGCCAAAGACCAAGGCAACGGTACGTTGCTTGTGGTTATCAATCCTGCTACACAGGCTTATGTTCCTTGGCTGGCAGGTATGCCTCAACTGTTCGGTGCTGCACCGTTCAAGGCTCCGCTTGATCCGGATCAGATTACCGTAACATGGAAGAACGCTACTGATGAGCATGGCAACCAGTTTGCCGACGGCGAGAAGTACGAGCTGCGCTATCCGGAAGTGAAAATGCCGAACACCGCGGTATATGTCTATAACCAGGGTTACCGCGATCCGGACGGTTTGCTGGAGACTCAAGGCTACGAAGTCAAACTGGAGAATACAATCGGTGTGTACGGCTCGGGACTGCTTGATGCTATTCCTGACCAGGACATCATTGACCAGTATGCCAAAGAGGCTGCTGACGGCAAACTCAAGAACGGTCTGAACCCTGCATTCTGGGACGGCGGATTCCAGACGAGCGGTTACTACAAGAACGATCCGCAGTGGGGGCCGAAACGTTTCACTTACGCGCTTACCCGTGGTCCTATTATGGATGCAGCCGGTGCGAACGCTATCTGGAACATTACCAACGTCACCCGCAGCGACCGCAAGTACCATTACTTGGACCTGAACGGCACGATCTATGCCGAGTATGCATCCAAAGATCCTGAAGTACAGGAGGCTTTCGGTACGCAGGAAGAGATATACAACTACCTGACAAGCAAAGAACTGCCGGCAGAAATGACCGATGACGAGTTTACACAAGTCATGGTTTGGCACCGCGGTCTGGCTGTGCCGGCTGCGCGTAACGTGAAAGATCCGAAAGTGCTGAAGGGCAAGGAACTGTTCACACAGATCGGCTGTGATTATTGCCACCGTCCGACATGGACCACCGGTGCGGATGAGGTGCGTGACCCGAACCATTTCCCCGTTACCGCATCTATGCCGCGTTACCCGAACCAGAAGATATGGCCTTACACGGACATGGTTCAGCATAAGCTGTGCATGGAGAACGATATCCGTACCGGTTGGTGTCGTACGACACCGCTCTGGGGACGTGGTCTGCATAAGAAAGCCACCGGCGATGCTTACGAGGCACGTATGCACGATACTCGTGCGCGCAACGTGATCGAAGCAATCATGTGGCACGGCTACAGTCCGGAGAGCGATGCGTACTATCCGACACAGCAATTCTACAAACTGAACAAAGAAGACAGAGATGCTATCGTTGCTTTCATCAATGCGATATAAACCTGTAACCTTATTGTTGCACATAGCCCTCGTGACCATTGTCGCGGGGGCTTGTGTGACGCATTTCTTCGGCAGGCAAGGCGAAGTGCATGTTCGTGCAGATAAAGCGGAACGTGTGCCTGATTCGGAGATTAGCTTGTTTCTCTGGGATTTTCGGATCGTCAGTGACGAACAGGATAATCCTGTGGATTTTATATCCGAACTGCGAATGCTGGACAGGAGCAAAGCACCGCAAAATAGTGGCTTGACCGTTGACGAAGGCATAGTGCGGATGAACAAACCGCTCAAGTATCACGGTTACCGTTTCTGCCAATCGGATTACGACAGCGATCAGGCAGGTGTAGTGCTGGCGTATAACTATGACCCGTGGGGCATTGGCATCACCTACACCGGCTATGCGATGCTGCTGGTGGCGATGATAGCGTTCTTCTTCCAGCGCCGCACATGTTTCCGTGCGCTCTTTCATAACCTCACAACGCAGTGGTCGCGCAGCAAAGCGGTAGCGCTGCTGTCGGCGTTAGCGGTGATGATCGTGGTTCTGGCTATTGTGATGACGAAGGTTGTGACGCCTAAACCTCCATTGCAACCGGTGCTGCAGACGCCGTTGCTGGGAATACATGTGTCGGTAATCATGCTCGCCTACACATTGTTTGCAGTAATGATGATCAACGGACTGCTTGGGCTGTGCATGCCGAGTCGCCGAGAACGGCTCATGTGCCTGTCACAACTGCTTCTTTACCCGGCACTGTTCTGCCTCACAGCAGGCATATTCATCGGTGCCGTCTGGGCAAACATGTCATGGGGTAGATACTGGGGATGGGATCCGAAGGAGACGTGGGCGCTGATCACGATGCTCGTGTATGCCGCACTGCTTCATTGGCCGTGGCTCGCGAGGAAAGTGCAAAAAGAAACAGCCCAAACCGTTTACCACGTGGCTGCCATCGTGGCGTTCATGTTTGTTCTGTTCACGTATTTCGGAGTGACGTATCTGCTTGGCGGACTGCACTCCTATGCAAGTTAACCGGCCAATCCGTCGGCCTGTTAGCCTATCACACCGATGATCTGCTCGGCGATCTGCTGCTTGCTGGCCAAAGGCAGACGAAGGCTGCCGCCTTCGAATTTTTGATTTTTCGCCGTGCCGGCTATTTTTGATTTTTGATATATCGTCACGCTGTTTGTGTCTGTGCCGAAACCTGCACCGGCCTCGCGCAGCGTGTTCATTACTATATAGTCCAGGTGCTTGCTGTCGAGTTTCTTCAGGGCGTTCGCTTGCTCGTTGTCGGTTTCCAGCGCGAAGCCGACCAAACATTGGCCGGCGCGCTTTGATTCGCCCAATGCGCGGGCTATATCCTGCGTCTCAACCAGGGCGATGGAGTCCGTCAGATCCTGACCTTTCTTCATCTTGTGATCCGCCACATGTGCGGGAGTCATGTCTGCAACCGCTGCGGCGAGAACAGCCATATCGGCCGTGTTCCACGCTGCGGTGGCTGCTTCGTACATCTCACGGGCAGAAACGACATCGATCCGCGTGAGCCGTCCCACGCCATGCATGGCCGGGTGATAGAGCACGGGTGACCACTGTTCGGCCGTCGGCCCCATCACCAGCGTCACGTTCGCGCCGTGGTGCAGCAGTGCCTGCGCAAGGGCGATGCCCATCTTGCCCGAGGAGTGGTTGCTGATGAACCGCACCGGATCGATCGCCTCGCGCGTCGGCCCGGCGGTGATCAGTACGTTCTGTCCGACGCGGTCTTTCGGCGTCAAGGCTGCCTCAACAGCTTCGAGCAAGGCCTCGGGCTCCTGCATCCGTCCGCGGCCGTTGGTACCGCAGGCCAGGAACCCTTCAGCGCAGTCGAGCACATCGATATTCGTGCGGCCGGCCAATGTCTCCATAGCCGCTTGCAGCGCCTCGCCGGCATACATCTTGTCGTTCATCGCCGGGGCGATCACCACGGGCTTGCGCATCGCGGCGAGCGTTGTGGTCAGCGCATCGTCGGCAATGCCTGCGGCGTACTTGCAGATCACGTCGTGCGTAGCCGGAGCTACGATCATCGCGTCTGCCCAGTCGGGTAGGGAGATATGCTCGGTCGAATGGTCATTGATGGCGGCGAACACATCGCTATACACCTTGTGACCGCTCAGGGTCTGCAAGGTCAGATCGGTCACAAACTCCAGGGCATGCCGGGTGGTCGTGACCTTAACCTCCGCTCCGCGCTTGCGCAGCAGACGAATAAGTTCGGGAATCTTGTATGCCGCAATTCCCGAACCTATACCGATTACAATGTGTTTGCCTGTCAGATCCATCAGCGCAGCATCTCGTCACGGCTGCCGTTGTTGCAGACGATCTGATTGTCGATGAGCTCCTGCGTAGCGATCAGCGTGGGCTTGGGCAGCACCTCGTACGAACGCGAGATCTCAATCTGCTCCTTGTTCTCGAAGGTCTCTTCGATATCGCCGCGATCGACGCTGAAATCCTGAAGCTTGGCGTCCAACTCCTTCTTCAGCGACGAGCTGATCTGGTTGGCGCGTTTGCTGATGATAGCTACGGCCTCATACACGTTGCCTACACGGCTCGTGAGCTCGTTCATGTCACGGGTGATGGTCGTCTTCGGGGCTTTGCTTTTCTTGTAATCCAAATTGAATGTTGGTGTAATCATAAGATTATGTGTGATTTAGTTGTTTTCTGTCGGTTGTCGGCTGATTATTTCCTCAGCACTTTGTCCACATCCTTCTTGATCTTCTCGGCGGCCTGGCGGTGCTTGCTGGTCGGGAAATCGGTGATGAAGTTGTAGTACTCGTCCTCCGTGGCGCGCGCACGGTCGGCTTTCTTCTCCTCAAACGAGTTGACCATCTGCTGGTACTTCGACTCGAGGATGATCCAGCTCAGCTCTTCGGTGTAACTGTTGCCGGGGTAATGCTTAATGGCGTTCTTGGCCACGATCTCCGCGGAGAGGTAGTTGTTGCCCAGGTACGTGCCGAGATTGTAGTACAGTTGCGCACTATAGTACTCCTTCTGCGCCAGCCGGTCGTTCATCTCATCGATCTGCTTGTAAGCGTCCGGGGCATACGGGCTGTCGGGGAAGAGCTCCACGAACTCCGTCAGCCATTTGATGGCTTTCTTCGTTATGTCCTGGTCAAGCCTTGCGTCCGGCGCATCCATATAGTAGCAGTGACCGATCTGGTAACGTGCCTCAACGATGTACTTACCCTTTGGGTAATTGCGGGTGTAAGCTTCGTAGTACTCGGCTGCCGTCGCATAATCCTTGTTGCCCATGTAGCAGCGCGCCAGGTAGCAGATGATATCTTCGCTGCGCTCGGTGCCTTTGTAATAGACCACCACATCGTCGAGCAGCGTCTGCGCACGCACATACTGCCGGTCGTTGAAGTACCTGAGCGCTGCCTGATACTTCTCGTCAGGGTCTTTCGACTTCAGCAGCTTCTGGTACTCGCCGCAACCTACTAGCAGTAGTACAACGGCCGTTGCGACTACTGCACGCACTATGTGATTGTGTGTGTTACGCATTTGGTTCTATGCCAAAAAGCCTGCAAAGTTACGAAAATTATTTGATATTTGCAAATAATTGTGCAATAATTCGTGATTTTGCTAAACCGTGTCAGCATTTCAGCGGCTTGCCTTCAAGGAAATCTGTCTTCCGCGCTGCTATATGGATCAGATGAAACAGGCCTTGTTTTTGCCGATTTTTGAACAAAAACTATATAATACTACGTATTATATATAATAAGGCGACAATTGTAAAAAAATGTGGTTTATCCTATGGTTATCATTTGGATATCTTATGGATATCATTTGGTAAGCCCTCGGTCGGTGCCCGACGGGGGCTCGAAAGTGGATGTGTAACGGATTGTTATGCTATGGCTTGTGGCACACAGATTGCATGTGATCGTATGTATACGTAGCTTGTTTGATATCAAGCCCTACTCGTTCAGCCAAATGTATGACATCTGCTCGTTCGGGAAGCGGGTTGTCGTTAACTGAAGTCGTGTGGTAGTCTCCGGCAGTACCACATGGGAGCAAGTCGTATGCAGGCGCAAAACGCCAGCCTTTATCATAGATAAATGAAAAGTTCTTGGCGTGGTCATCGCGGTTGCCGATCAGTACATTGAAGCACATGAGCCGGTAAATTTTCCACAACTCTTCCATTGAGTGCGATAGACGTGCTGAAATAGTAAACAGGTGCAAATAGTCAATACTCGGTATCCGGTAATCGGCTTGCAACATGCCTGATGCGCTGACTACATGCAACTTGTGGCCGTTGACTCTGTCAAAACGTTTTACGCCAAACCATTGGTCGTCAAAGAGTTTTGTTTCCGGCATGTCAATGCCGCATTGTTTGGCTAATAGCGAGTAGCGGTATTCTTCGCGGCCGACGGATTTCCTGTCGTTTTTGGCGCGGAACTTAATGAGCCATTCATCCTCGCCTTGTTTCATGAAGATTTTCGGTCTGGCACCGCCCGGTGAACCGCCGCGTTGTACGAGTTCAGCTATATGCTTTCCGGTGTAGTTGTCATCTTCGAGGATGGCAAACGACTCTGCAGCTATTTGCGCCAAATCCAAGTACTCTTGCGTGTTCCGGAGACTCTCGTCAGGACGATACTCCAACGCCCCGCGGCCGTTACTGCCTACCAAGCAGAGTTGCTGCAACGGATTGAGTGACAAACTGTTGATCCCTTGCTGCGCCAAATGACGATGAAGGATCAGTTGTCCCCAACCGTCAGGCAGGCTATCGGTGAATACACCGAAATGTCCGTCAAAAGGCTTATAAGGCGCAATCTTCAATCCCGGCGTAAGCGGCAACTCGAAAGGCGAAATACTGAATCCGTCTTGCAGCCACTCCGTCGTATATTCGAATGCACAAGTCTGCGGGCGTTGCGGTGTGAGTGCCAGACGCCCTACTTGATGGCCGTGCATCCATACTTCTATTTGCTGAATGTCAATCATGGCGAACACGTTTAGCGGGTTTTGATTGCTTGAGCATATCGTCCATTGTTGCCCAGGCCTGTGATGCAAACAGCGCATTGAAGTCACTCATGCAATCCAGTGCAAACGCAATTTGCAGCAGGCCCGAAAATGCTATTTGCCCTTTTGTTTCAAAGAGCCGATAAGTTGCCAACGGAAGCCCGGCTTTCTGAGCCAGTTCCACTTGTGTAAGCCGTAACGCCAGCCTGCGCTGTTTTACACGACTTGCGACTGCTTGCGCAACCGATGAGGGAGTATCAAAAACATCAATCATAGCACCTGCGATTAAAATCCGCTGCAAAGATACAAAAAATAAATGAAATATGCAAATACAAGTGCTAAAATTTTAGCAGTTAGCGCGTTTTTGTATGTATAAGTGCTAAAATATTGGCAGTTATTGCATCGACTGATGTCTGTCGGTGGCTCGAAACGCTTGGGGAATAACAAGTATCAGCGGCAGTGACGCCGCTGATAACTTGTTAAATTCACCTTATGGAGTTATTATCTCACTTCCTGCCCTTGGACGGTGTAGGTCTTCCCGTCGCGGAGGATGAACACCTCGCCGTTGCGGAGGATTTTGGTGATTTCGGACTCAACTGCCGTGTTGTCTACTCCTGTGGCGATACCTTCGCTTGTCGTTGTGAAGCTACCGGAATAGGTCGCAATCGGTTGCTCATTGGCATCTTTGGCCGTTAAACTATAGCCATATTGCGTGTTGCTATTCAAGCCGGTTACGGTGAACTGCAAGCCGTTGGCGGTCATTACGGCTGCCGGTGCCATCGATTGTCCGTCGCGACCGGGCGCAAAGGCGATACCTGTCAGTTGACCGTTGGCATTGAACGTGAGGCGGCAGAACACTACACCGTCTTTCGTTATCTCAATGGTATAGGAGAATGCTTCGTTACTTGTCGGCCAGGTGAGTGTTGCTGCATTATCCTGCGGTTCCACTTGTACATCGTTGGTGGTCACAGTTGCTTCTTCCGCTCCGATGGCGTAGGTGTAATAGAAATCACGCCAAACAGAGGCATTCTTGTACATGTCTATCGAGTTCGGCAGAACGTACAAAATGCATTCAAACTTATCCACTCCGTCAAAAGCCGTGCTGTAGGCATTCGTCGGTGTCGGGCGGTAGTTGAAGATTGTCTCGAGGTTCACGCAGTTATAGAATGCTCTGTCATAAATGGTTTTCACAGATTCGCCGATGGTGATTTTCTTCAGTGTACTGATACTTGAGAATGCGTTTTCGCCGATGGCGGTAACATTATTGCCGATAACGAGTTCTTCCATTTCAGCAGGTGCTTCTACGCCGAACTGCATGTTTTCGGTAAACTCACCTGCATTGCCTATAGTCAGCACTTTTGCGTTCGGGTCGTATGACCAAACCAATGCCAAGTCTTTTCCACAAGTACCTACGCGGTCATACGCAAACTCTGCCGTAAAGGTGGTGTCTTGGGTTATCTGCGCGATACGCGGATTGTCTTTCAAACCGTCCGACCATTGTGTGAAATGATAGCCATAATCGGGCGTAACGGTCAGCGTGACAAAATCCAAATACTCCGCAGAACTATTTCCGGAAATTGTGCCGTGTTCGGCATTTTTGGCAATATTGTATACGTTTTTAGCAAAGAAAGCTTGATAGGATTGATCCTCTGTAACCGTTATTGTACGTGGATTCTGAGTATTCCAGTCACTCCAATGGTCAAAATGATACCCATAGTTTGCGGTAGCTTCTATCTGTTTCTCGTCGAGATACTCAAACGTACCTGCACCACTTACTGACCCGTGTTCTGCCATATCCGGTTGTAAAGAGATGGTGTAAGTGTTCTTAGCAAATTGAGCAACGAAGGCGGTATCTTTGGTTATTTGGAAAATACGCGGGTTATCTTTCAAGCCGTCACTCCATTGTACAAAATGGTAACCGTAATCAGGAGTGACGGTCAGTGTGACGAAATCTAAATACTCTGCTGAATTATTTCCTGAAATAGAACCATGCTCGGCGTTCTTGGTAATGGAATATACATTCTTTGCAAAAGTAGCAGTAAAGATCTTGTCTTCGGTCACAGAAACTGTGCGGGGATTAGAAGTGTTGTAATCATTCCAACGTACGAAATGGTAACCATAATTCGGAATAGCGGAAATCTCCACCTCATCCAGATACAACGCCGCAGTATCGCCAGCCGTTGTGCCCCACTCAGGATTAGCGGAGTTAGTGGATATTGTGTAACTATTCTTTACAAACTGAGCAGTAAATGTCGTGTCGCTCGTCAGAGTGATTGTTCGCGGGTTATCGGTATTCCCGTCTGACCATTTACTAAAATGATAGCCGTAGTCGGATGAAACGGTAAGCGTTACTTCGTCCAAGTATTCCGCTGAAGTGTTGCCAGAAATAGAGCCATGCTCGGCGTTCTTTGTGATGGAATAAACGTTCTTAGCAAAAGTAGCAGTAAAGGTTGTATCTTTTGTCAAGATAAAAGAACGCTGTTGGGATGTATTACCGTCACTCCATTTAACGAAATGATAACCATAATTGGCTTGGTAGGCAAGAAACACTTCACTTCCCGCATCAAAAGTGCCGGCAGACTTATTGTATTCAATTGTGCTTTCTTTGACTACTTTTGAAATATAGCCACTACCTCTCGCAGCATCATTACTCTGAACCTGCACTGAGTACTTATATGCTTCAAAATAAGCCGTGTAATTGGCATTGCCGTTTGTGGTGATAGTTCTTGGATTGTCGGTGTTACCATCTTGCCAACGAACAAAATGTGACCACTGATCACTATTAGCAGTCATCGTTAGTTGACCACCGTGTGAACCGATAAATGTCTGGTAGTCGTCGCATCCATTGGAGTAAATGCGGATTGTGTCATTCGCAGATGAACTATATGAGATTGAGGATGGTAGTAACACAGGCCGCACGGACGGTCCACTGTAGCGGCTACTGTTGCTGAGGAAGTGGCTGCCCGAATTGAAGCCCAAGCGCCACGCGCTGTACGAGCTGCCCCCGCTGAGCGACGACGACCAATAGTAGCCGTAGGAGCCCACACGGTTGAGGCCGCTGCCGCCGCGGTAGCCCGCCGCGGGAAGAAATATAAACTTGTCCGTGTAGCCTGCTTTATTACTCGTGACCTTGTAGCCGTTTATTCCATTCTGCGTAGTCCACGTCCATGTGCAGTTGTCACGGAGTTCCTGCCATTCTGCCTCGGTCGGCATACGCCAACTACCGCCCCAATTGACATGAGCGGCATCGTCTTCCGGCTCGAGAACGGTTTTGCCACCTTCATTATTGTACTTCGTAAATGTGTTACCACCATCGTTGGTGTCAAAATAGGTGTCCCAACTATAGGTGTCTTTGGTTGAGGTTTCTCCCCAAACATAGTAGTTGCCGTAGTCTTCGGGGGATTCTGCTCCCACATTCATATTCGCCCATTTGACACTGAGACCAAGATCCAATGCTTGGGCTGCTTCGGGGGGAATTGCTTTTACCACTTGTCCGTTTTGCCCACATGTTTGATGGACAGTGATACTTTGTGCCTGAAGGAGCGTTGTCCCTGCAACAAGCACGGAAAAAAGAATTGATTTTTTCATAATTTTTATTTTACTAGTGTTTTTATAAAATTTTCATTTCATGATTTGTAACTATTTGGCTCTTTTTTATATTTATTGAAATGATAATATCTTATAATTAGCATAATAACTATGAATACGACAAAGGATGTGATAAATATGCAATGGCATGTATTATGTATGTGCACATCGTGATAGTAATTACAAACTTTGCAATAAGTAATGAAAAAGATTCCCAAAAAAGTTATAACGAGCCATCTTGCAAAAATATCATATGGTCCTTGAACGAAATTGCAAAATGTCTTTCGATCTGCATTTCTATAGTATTGAGGAAAAATTTTCTCATCTATTTTTCCAAAGTATGCTTTTCCGCGAATCTTATTAATTTGGATTTGTTCTCTTCTTTGTTTTGTACCAATATAAACCGAGACAGAGTATAATATTAGTATTATAAAGAAGGAAGCGACTGATACAAACATCAAATCCTGAATATAGAATCCAGAATATTTCATCATCGCGCATACTTTACTATTTTCATCCAAAGCTTCTATGGCATGCAGAATTTCGAAATTCATATGAATTAAAACATATCCATAAAAACCTATGATTCCAACGAAAGTAACCAATAATGCCATAAAGTTACTTAAATTGGAATTGTTATTTACTGCGTACTGTTCATGTAATTGCAGTTCTAACTGTTGTTGCATTTTTTCGTCTATCATAGATTAAATTTTTTACTATTGCCTCCACTTTGTTATTCGGCTTTCGGCATTCTCCATTATATTGCTTTTCTTTTAGTTCTAGACCGCTTCGCTATCCTAGGAGTCCTATATCTTCTAGGGAGCGATGTACATACAACAAAAGCGTGAACATTATTCACGCTCATTCTTTTCTATTGAGGTTCCGGAAATGACCCTGCCAACAAGAACAAACAATAACGTCCACGCCCGATATGCTTAACCCTCCCGCCCTATGAGGGGCGTAGACGGATATTAACATACCCACGAGAACGCTTATTGCACTCTCTTGTTTTGGGTTGACGAAATTTTCCGGATTTCAATAGACCAAAACAAGCGTCAATAAACGCCTTTTATATTATGTCCTCACTTTTTTATGCTGCTGAGGTCAGCGGTATGATGCGAGGATATGAATCCTCGATTATTTCTGTATGTTGATGTCTAACAAATGCCCGATAAAACTATTGTTGCCCAGATAAACGCACACTCTCTTCGTATTGAAGAAGTGACTGCCGGGCGTAAACGACATTTTTCATTTGAACATTGCCCGGATACGTGGTTCCATAAAAGCCATAGCTTCTTCCGGCGTGAAATACATTTGTTGTGTGCCGCCAGAATTGCCATTTGGCGTCTTCATCGGCGATTCTTGGGGTTGATAATTCTTTTTCATAATAGTTTTTTTGTTTTCGGCTGCAAAGATACAAAAAATATTTGACATTTGCAAATAATTCCTACCTTTTGCGATGTTATTCCTTCTGTATCTCCCAATGTCCGCCTTTGTCTGGTCCAATGTGACGAATCAAATGAGACATCTTTTCTATATCACGACGGATAGTCATTACAGAAACATTCAATCTATCCGCCATCATACCGGTTGTGGCGAAAGGATACTCCTTAACTAACCGTATAATTCTCTGCTGTCTTTCGGATAAGTTTTCTATAACATTTTCTGTAACACTACCGACACCCTTCCTGTAACCATAAATTGCCTCTGCAATCATCCCAACCGCGGGTAATTACGCCTTCCTTTTGCAGTTTGTTGATGTGATACCTTACGGTACTGATTGATTTTTTCATGACGTACGACAACTGTTTGTTGTCGGCATAAGGGCGAGACCAAAGATAGTTGAGAATTCTTTCTCGAGTAGTTCTTGCCGGGGAAGTATAATAACGCTCATATCCGAAGCCGTCAGTGCCGGCCTCTTTCATCCGGATATATTCTCCGAAATCAAATTTATATGTCTGTAACTCCTTCATGAATGTTTTCGGCTGCAAAGATACAAAAAATTTTGCATTTATGCAAATAATATAATAGGAAAATCGATTTTTTCGTCAAAAAGTTTGCAAATGTCAAAAATTTTTATTACCTTTGTAGCCGATTTGTCGTACAGGCATATTTGTGCGCGAAAAGACAGCAGTATTAGCGCGCGTTAAGACCATTAGTACGCGATAATACATTGGAAGAGGGAATCCGACATACCGGGATTGTCGAGCGTGTGGAAGGCGATACAGCCGTAGTGCGTATCGCGCAGACCAGCGCTTGTGCCGCGTGCCACGCGGCGAAGATGTGCATGGCCTCCGAAAGTAAGGAAAAGCGGATTGAAGCGCAGATGGCGGAACCGGTGCAGATCGGCGATGAAGTAGAGGTGATCGTGCGCGAGGAAGCCGGCTGGCTGGCAGTACTGCTGGCATACGTGATCCCGTTTGTGCTGCTGGTGGCAGCAGTGGCCGGGTTCGGACAGTTGGGGTGGAGCGAAGTGAAAGCCGGTACGGCAGCGCTGGTGAGCGTGGCGGTATATTACGTGATACTGCGAATGTTCAGGGACAAGCTGCAACGGAAATTTACGTTCTGGGTTCGGAAGGTTAATTAAGTCAACAACAGCCAACAACCAACAACAACGGCAATGACTTAATTAGGTCAACAACAGCCAACAACTAACAACAACGGCAATGACTTAATTATGTCAACAACAGCCAACAACTAACAACAACGGCAATGACTTAATTAGGTCAACAACAGCCAACAACGACAATAAACAAAACTGAATAATTAACAAACAACAAGATATGTCAATACTATTATCACTACTCGTTTTAGGACTGACAGGATTGATCGCATCGATCCTGTTGTACGTGGTGGCACGTCAGTTTGCCGTGGAGGAAGACCCGCGGATCGATCTTGTGCAGGCCGTGTTGCCGGGCGCTAACTGCGGCGGCTGCGGATTTGCCGGTTGCCGTGCGCTGGCTGAGGCTTGCGTGAAGGCCGGTTCGATACAGGGGCTGAGCTGTCCGGTAGGCGGTGACGCTGTGATGGATCAAGTGGCCGCAATCCTTGTGCCGGCAGAAGCTGCTGATGCACCCGCGAAGGAGGCAGCACCAGGCGCGTTCACGCCGCAACGTGCGGTGGCACTCGGTGCGCCGGATGTGCTGGTAAGCGACCCGAAGTGCGCAGAGATCATCAAATCGCTGCCTACACCGCGTGCGATCTTCCCCAATCTGTTGGGGCACTTGGCCTAAATAGCCTCCGCCACGCCAGGCGGACAATAAAAAAGAAAACAACAAACAGTTATGAAGAATACATTTTGTATAGGCGGAGTTCATCCGCATGACAACAAGTCGTACTCTGCACACAAGCCTATCGTTGAGGCGCCGCTGCCTAAGCAGGCAGTGATCCTGCTGTCGCAGCACATAGGCGCGCCGGCACAACCCGTAGTGGCTGTGGGTGACCAGGTGCAGGTAGGTACGCTGCTCGCCCAAGCGGGAGGGTTCGTGAGCGCTCCCGTTCATTCGTCGGTAAGCGGCAAGGTCGTGAAGATCGATAACGTATTGGACGGTCAGGGAGTGCCTGCACCGGCAATCTTCATCGATGTGGAAGGTGACGAATGGTTGCCGACCATCAATCGCACGAAGACGCTGATACACGAGTGCACGCTCGAGCCGAAAGATATCATCAAGAAGATCCAGGACGCCGGCATCGTTGGTCTGGGTGGCGCATGCTTCCCGACACATGTCAAGCTGATGCCTCCTCCGGGCAAGAAAGCCGAAGTGCTGATTGTGAACGGCGTGGAGTGCGAGCCGTACCTGACGAATGATCATCAGTTGATGCTTGAGCACGGCGAAGAGATAATAATCGGTATACGCATCGTGATGAAAGCGCTGGGCGTTAACCGCGCAATCATCGGCATCGAGGCCAACAAACCCGATGCGATCGAGCATATGAGCAAGCTTGCATCGAAAGTGCTGGGCATCGAAGTGCGTGCGCTGAAAGTGAAATATCCGCAAGGCGGTGAGAAACAGCTGATCGACGCCTGCATAGGCCGTCAGGTACCCTCGGGTGCGCTGCCTATCGAGACCGGCGCGGTAGTGGATAATGTGGCTACGCTGTACGCGATCTATGAAGCTGTGCAGAAGAACAAACCGCTAATCTCCCGCGTGATGACAATCACCGGCAAGGATGTTGCCAAGCCCGGCAACTACCTTGTGCGGTTCGGCACACCGACCTCGCAGCTCGTGGAGATGGTAGGCGGTCTGCCTGCCAAGACAGGCGAAGTGATTGCCGGCGGTCCGATGATGGGACGCTCGATGTCAAACATCGAAACGATGCCTGCCAACAAACGCATGAGCGCCCTGCTGTTCATGCCCGAGAACGAGTGCTATCGTCCCGAACCGTCGCCGTGTATCCGCTGCGCCAAGTGTCTGGACGCTTGTCCGATGGGTCTGGAGCCTTACCTGCTGTCGAGCCTCGCCAAAGGCGAAGAGTGGGAAGAGATGGAAAAGCACAAAGTGATGGATTGCATCGATTGCGGCTCGTGCGTATTCACCTGCCCGGCTCACCGTCCGCTGCTGGACGGCATACGTGCAGGCAAAGGCAAGGTGGGCGCAATGCTCCGCGAACGCGCTGCAGCTGCTGCGGCAAAGAAATAAACTGAATTAAAGACTATTAGGATATGGCTCAATTATTCACATCTGCCGCTCCGCACGTACACAGCGGAGACAGTGTGCAGAAAAACATGCTCTTTGTCATCCTGGCGTTGCTGCCGGCGTTTGCCGTCAGTTTGATTGCCTTTGGCTGGAGCGCTCTTATCACCACGGTGATCAGCATAGCCGCGTGCGTGCTGACAGAGTGGTGCATCACTAAGTTCATGCTCAAGCGCCAACCGTCGCTGTGCGACCTGAGTGCCGTGCTCACGGGTTTGCTGCTGGCGTTCAACCTGCCGAGTAACCTCCCGTGGTGGATGGTGGTGCTGGGTAGCATCTTCGCCATCGGTATAGGCAAGATGGTGTTCGGCGGCATTGGTCAGAACGTGTTCAACCCCGCGCTGGTAGGACGTGTGTTCCTGCTCATCTCCTTCCCCGCAGCCATGACGACCTGGCCTGTGGCCAAAGGTTTTGCGACGAGCTATCTCGACGCCGAGACCGCCGCTACGCCGCTGTCGTACATGAAGCATGCGGTGATCGAGCACAAGCAGTTTGAACTCGACAGTTTCGTTGATTCGTTCCTCAGCTGCGTGCCGGAGCATATAATGGGCGGTTCGCTAGGTGAGATAAGTGCCCTGGCACTGCTCATCGGCGGAATATTCCTGCTGTGCACGCGTGTGATCAGCTGGCATATACCTGTATCGATATTGGGTACAGTGGCAGTGTTCACGGCTATACTGAGTGCCTGCGGCATCGGTTCGGGCCCGCTGACTCACCTGCTGACCGGTGGTGTGATGCTCGGTGCGATATTTATGGCAACGGACTATGTGACGAGCCCGATGACTGCCTGGGGCAAGATCATCTTTGGCGTAGGAATAGGTGTGATCGTAGTGGTGATCCGTACATGGGGAGCATATCCCGAAGGCATGTCGTTCGCCATACTGATTATGAACAGCGTTGTGCCTCTGCTCAACCGCATAGCACCCAAACGCTTTGGAGAGGTTGTTAAGAAATAAATTGGTACAGCTATGAAGAAGTTAGAAAGTACACTCAAAAATATGATGCTGTCGCTCACATGCATCACCATCGTAGCCGGCGCTGCGCTGGCCGGTGTGAATATGCTGACTGAGGCGACCATCAATGCCCAGAAAGAGGCGCAGAAGCAAGCCGCAATCTCCGCCGTGCTGCCGGAGCATGCCCGCATAGCCGAAGCAGAGCAGGTAGGAGACTTTGTGATCTACCGCGCCTTTGACGCCAATGACAGGTATGCAGGTGCAGCCGTTCAGGCGGTGACCAACGGTTTTGGAGGAAAGATCAAGATGATGATAGGCTTTGATGCCGAAAACCGCATCGTGAACTATGCCGTGCTCGAGCAGGCAGAGACGCCGGGTCTCGGTACGCATATAGTCGAGTGGTTCAAGAACACCGCCAAGCCCGGACAGAACATCATCGGCCGTCAGGCTGACGGCAAGATGACCGTAAGCAAGGATGGCGGCGATGTGGATGCGATAACGGCTGCAACGATCTCTTCGCGCGCATTCCTCAGCGCAGTGAATGCCGCCTATGCAGCGCTCAACGGCAGCGACGCCAACACAGGCGCCAGCAAGCAGCAACACGCTCAACCCGAGCAGGTTGAGACCGTGAGCACCGATGCCGAGCAGCAGGTAACCAACGATTTTGTTTCACAAGGTAAATAATGGCACAGACTATGACTACGAATACTAAAACTCTGTTAAACGGCATCTTCAAGGAGAACCCGACGTTCGCCTTGGTGCTGGGTATGTGTCCTACGCTCGCCACAACGACCTCGGCTATCAACGGTATGTCGATGGGTTTGGCGACGATGTTCGTGCTTGTTTGCTCGAACGTAGTGATCTCACTATTGAAGAACCTGATTCCCGATAAGGTGCGTATACCTGCATTCATCGTGGTGATCGCGACCTTTGTGACGATCGTTGAGATGCTGATGAAGGCTTATACGCCGGCGATCTACGACGTGCTGGGATTGTTTATCCCGCTGATCGTGGTGAACTGTATCGTGCTTGGCCGTGCTGAGGCTTTTGCCGCGAAGAACAGCGTCGGTCTGTCGGCACTGGACGGCATAGGTATGGGTCTGGGATTCACGCTGTCGCTGACGGTGATCGGTATAATCCGCGAACTGCTGGGTACAGGTTCATGCTTCGGACTGAACATTGTGCCTGACAACTACGGCATGCTGCTGTTTGTTCTTGCTCCGGGTGCGTTCATTGTGCTCGGTCTGCTGATGGGACTCTTCCAAAAATATGTAAAAAAGTAATCGGCTATGTTATACTTCCTGATATTTATCTCCGCGATATTTGTCAATAATATCGTACTGAGTCAGTTTCTCGGAATCTGTCCGTTCCTGGGCGTTAGTAAGAAGATCGACACTGCCCTGGGAATGGGTGCAGCCGTGACGTTTGTGCTCGTGCTGGCAACGATCGTGACCTACCTGCTGCAGATGCTGCTCGATGCGTACGGGCTGGGATTCCTGCAGACGATCCTGTTCATCCTGGTTATTGCCACATTGGTGCAGATGATTGAGATCATACTGAAGAAGATCTCTCCGTCGCTGTATCAGGCGCTGGGTGTGTTCCTGCCGCTGATCACGACTAACTGCTGCATCCTGGGTGTGGCTATCCTCGTGGCGAACGGAACGAACAAGCTTCCCGAAGGCCTTGACCACAATCTGCTTACCGGCACGCTGTTCGCCCTGGCTACCGCGCTGGGCTTTGCCATCGCGCTGGTGCTGTTCGCCGGTCTGCGCGAGCAACTCCGCCGCAACGATGTGCCGAAAGCAATGGAAGGCACGCCTATCGCACTGATCACCGCAGGTATACTCGCTATGGCGTTCATGGGCTTCAGTGGGGTGATCTAATCGGATTGCAGCCGTGCGCGGCTACTCAAAGATTTAATTGGTATATATGGAAAAACAATTCAAACTGTGGAACGTGATCGCCGGTTGGGTGGTATTTGCCATTGCAGCGGTCACGTATCTGCTGACTATAGAACCCACCGCATCGTTTTGGGATTGCGGAGAGTTCATCTCTTCGGCTGACAAACTCGACGTAGGCCACCCGCCCGGAGCACCGTTCTTCATGCTGATGGGACACTTCTTCTCGCTGTTTGCGAGTGACGCGTCGCACGTGGCGATGTGCGTCAATGCGCTGTCGGCACTGGCTTCGGCGTTCACGATCCTGTTCCTGTTCTGGACGATTACCGCTCTGGCAAAGAAACTTGTAGCACCGGACAGCGTGGCACATATCATCGCCCTGCTTGGTGCAGGTGCGGTAGGTGCGCTGGCTTATACGTTCAGCGACACGTTCTGGTTCTCGGCAGTGGAGGGCGAGGTTTATGCATCGTCGTCGCTGTTCACGGCAGTGGTGTTCTGGCTCATACTGAAATGGTACGATCACGCTGACGACGAAGGCTCGGACAAGTGGCTGATACTCATCGCATACCTGATGGGCCTGAGTATAGGTGTGCACCTGCTGAACTTGCTGACGATCCCGGCCATCGTGCTGGTGTACTACTTCCGCAAGTACGAGTTCTCGTGGGGTGGAGTGATCCTTGCATTCCTCGCATCGGTAGGTATATTGGCGTTCGTGTTGTACGGAATTATTCCTGGCGTGCCGACCGTAGCCGGTTGGTTTGAGTTGGCGTTCGTCAACGGAATGGGTCTGCCGTTCAACACGGGTTTGGCCGTTTATCTCGTACTGCTGGCTGCGGCTCTCGTATGGGCTGTAGTGAGCACCGCCAAGGCCGAGAAGATCGGTGCACAGCAGATCATTGCGTTCCTGCTGGCATTCACACTGGCAGGTACACCGTTCTTGCGTGAGAGCGTAGTGATCGGTTTGCTGGTAGTGGCAGTGCTGGCGGTTATACTGTTCGTGAAGAAAGAACTGGTATCACCGCGACTGCTGAACACTGCGAGCCTGATGATCGCTGTGATCATCATCGGTTACAGTTCGTATGCTGCACTGGTCATTCGTTCGAACGCTGACACACCGATGGATCAGAACAGTCCGGATAATGTGTTCTCGCTCAAGTATTACCTCAACCGCGAGCAATACGGCGATACGCCGCTATTGTACGGCCAGACATACAATGCACCTGTGCAACTGGAGATCCGCGGAAACATGTGCATCCCTATGGAGAAACAGGGACATGCGCAGTACGCTCCTGCACCGCGTGTGGAGGGCGAGAAAGACCATTATGCCATCACCGGCTACAAGACGCAGTACATCTATATGAAGGAGTTCATGATGCTCTTCCCGCGTATGTGGTCGGCACAAGGCTCGCACGTGAATGCTTACAAGGAGTGGGCGAACATCAAGGGACACCGTGTGCGTTATGACTACTGCGGTCAGCAGAAGACCGAATATGTGCCTACCTTCGGCGAGAATCTGCGGTTCTTCTTCCGCTACCAGGTGAACTTCATGTACTGGCGGTACTTCATGTGGAACTTCTCAGGCCGTCAGAACGACCTGCAGAGTTACGGTGAAATACACAAGGGCAACTGGATCACCGGTTTCCACGCTATCGATAATGCGATGCTTGGCGACCAGGATATGCTACCTGCCGAACTCAAGGAGAACAAAGGGCACAACGTGTATTATATGCTGCCGTTGCTGCTCGGACTGATCGGACTTGTATGGCAAGCCACGAAGACCGATGGCAAGCAGGCCAAGGTTAACGGTATAACCAGGACCATCAAGGACTATGTGGGACTGCGTTCGTTCGCAATCACTGCGCTGCTGTTCTTGCTGACAGGCTTGGCGATTGTCGTCTATCTCAACCAGACACCTTATCAACCGCGCGAGCGTGACTACGCGTACGCGGGATCGTTCTATGCCTTCTGTATCTGGATTGGCTTCGGCGTGCTGGCGCTGATCGACAGCATCACCCAGTCGATGAAATCCGATAGTGTCAAGGCGCTGGCTGCATTACTCGTCACGGTTGTTACGCTGGGTGTACCTGCACTCATGGCGCAACAGAACTGGGATGATCACGACCGCTCGCAGCGGTACGTATGCCGCGACTTCGGTGCCAACTATCTCAAGTCGTGCCAAAAGGAAGGTATCATCTTCTCCAACGGTGACAACGATACCTTCCCCTTGTGGTACAACCAGGAGGTAGAGGGTGTAGGTACTGACCTGCGCGTGTGCAACCTCAGTTACCTGCAGACCGATTGGTATATATCGCAGATGAAACGTCCGTACTACGACTCGCCGGCACTGCCGATCTCATGGGAGTACAAGGACTTCATGCCGGGTACGAACGAGGTTGTATGGACGGATAACCGCCTCGGCCAACCGCTGGAGGTCGGCAAAGCCTTCCAGTTCTTGCGTTCGGATGACCCGAAGACCAAGAACCGTGAGGGTGACAACTATCTGCCGTCCGATCAGCTCTATGTACTTGCGCCAGACGGTTCGCAGATCATGATGAAGAAAGCCCGTCGGTTCACGCGCTCAGAGATGATGATTATGGAGATGCTCAGCCAGAACAACTGGCAGCGCCCGATGTACTTCGCCGTGAGCGTTGGTCCGGACTACTATATGGGCCTGGAGCCGTACTTCGAGTGCACGGGTATGGCATACCGCATCACGCCTACGCGTTCGCCTAACGGCCAGCCGCGTGTGGCTGTCGAGGAGATGTACGACAATATGATGAACAAGTTCTGCTACGGCAATTGCAAGGCTGAGGGAATCTATTTGGACGAAAATACCCTGCGTATGTGCCGCACGCACCGGATGATGTTCGCGCAACTCGCCGAGGTGCTTGTTAACCGTCATGACTACGAGCGCGCTACGGCTGTGCTCGATAAGGCGTTTGAGGAACTCCCGGGAACGAACGTGGGTTACGACTACACCGCCGCATCGATGGCACTCCTGTACTTGCGTATGGGTGAGAAGGAGAAAGCCGAACCGATCCTGCGTGACGTGGCACAGACCTGCACCGAGTATATCCTTTGGGGCAAGACGCTCGACAAGGATCGCCGCAAAGCGATGAAGAGCACGCTTGATCACTATGATGCAGTGCTCGGCTACATCCTCCAGCAGTGCGAACGCAACGGATTGCACGAAGTTGTAGAAGACTACTACAAGATCTACGACTCCGCCGGAGCGTAAACCTGATTGGCTGAATACACCAACCGCCTCCTGATTGCAAGACAGGAGGCGGTTGTGTTTGTATCTATGCGGCCGGTAATACGATTGTTTACCAATCCAGGTCGTATGTGAGGATGATGTAATGGCCGTAACTGTTGGCGTTGGTCAGCTCGATCAGGCTTTTGTTTTTCGTGATGTTGATGTCGCGCGAATGGCCGTAGGTGAAGCGGTAAGCGAGGCCGAGACTGTTGCATTTGTCCACACGCCAGTTGAGGCCGAGTTGGGCACGAACCTCGCTCAGATACTGGCCGAACGTTTTGCCTGCGTAGGCCGTCGGGTTGCCGTCGGTGTCGATGCCGGCATAGGTGTTCAGGTACTTGACGGGTTGGTTCAGCGTGTTCCACAACTCAACATCGGCATAGGCCTTCAGCGGCTTGCCGGGAATAGTGTACTGCGCCTGAAGCTTATGCCGGAGAATGAGATCGGTTTGTGCTCTCTCGTGCAGGTTGACCGAATCTGTGCGGATGGTAGCATCAAACCGCTCACGCAGTGAGAACTTCCATTCGTCAACGGTGTATTGCCCCGTGATATATGCCGAGATGCGATGCCTCAGGTACTCGCTGGGCGGATTGGCGATGCCTGTAGCGTCTTTGAACTTGTTGCCATAGATCTTCAGCGTATATTGTGTACCGATACGCAGGTAGGGGATAGGTGCATAACTCACGCCGAGGGTAGTGTATGAGCGGCGGAAGTACGGCTGAGCGGTGGTCGTGGCGTTATCCAGTTGCGAGTACGTGGATTCGTACAACCGGCTGAAAATCTCCTCGTTCAGGTAAAGGTTGATGCTCTGCTCATGTATCTTGAAGTGCTTGGTAAAGTTCAGGCGCACACGCATTTCCGCAAGGTTAGTCGAGGTCTCGTCCTCGGACTTCAAGCCTTGCGCCATGATCGCCAGCGGCAGTGCCAGCAGTGCTATAGATAGGATGCGTCGCATAGTTCGGGATCAGCCAAGAATGGCTGCTATTCTTTGAATTTCGTAATGGATCCTATGGTGTTCTCCTCACCTTTGGCGAGAGTGTACTTTACCTTGATATACGCTACATCGCGCAGGAAATCGATGTGCCCGATCTCCAGCCCGGTGATCTCCAGTCCGGTGCGTTCCTTGAGGTCGGCAAGCAGTGCCTCGCGGTTCTCCGGATGGATGTTCTCGATCTTCTCGTAGAGGATGACCTTCGTGCCGGTGCGCTTGCGCGTTACCCACAGCTCAAACCCACCTGCCAAGGCAATCAAAGCAATGTTGGCGAACAACAACTGATGCCAAGCCAGCATATCCGCGTGCAGCGACAGGGAGTTCATCACAGCTTGGGCGATGATGATGAACAGGTACGTCATCTCCCGGATTGGTACGGTCTCTGTCCTGTAGCGAATCATGCCGAAGATGGCGAACAGACCCAGCACGAAGCCTGTCTGTATATCCAGAATCTGCATCAGCCACAGCAGCAGGAACATCGCCGAGGAGAACAGCATGAACGTCACATAGTAGTCGCGGCGCTTGCTTACTTTGTAATAGATGCAGTAGATGATGATCCACGCCATCAGCAGGTTGAACAGGAACATGATCGGCAGCACAATCAGATTGTCGGCTATGCCGAGCATGTCTGCCAATGAGTGCATCAGGTAATTGATGCTGTCCGATGCGCCGTACTCAGCGGCAATCGACGGATCATAGTCCGTAAATTCGAGGGTCGGGTTGGATAAATCAGGTTGTATCATAGCAGTTGCAGTTTATGCAGTTTGTGTATCTTCGCTTTGAATCGGTTCTGCTTGACCTCGGGTGTGGTCAGGGCTGTGCCGATGCAGTACTTGCTGATCTTCAGCGGTTTGATGCGCAGCTCTTGCATGATGCCGATCATCGGCGATGGCGCATTGCCGTCACGCTTGAGTTCGACGATCACCAACTGTGGGGCGCTGACTTCCGTTCCGCTGCGGAGGTTGGTAAAGTCTAGGATTGTATCGATAGTGAGCCTTTCCGTCTTCGATCTGTTCACTAAGGTGACGCGTGTGAATGTTGTTCGTAGGCGCGGGCTGATCTGCTCGAAGTGATACCAACTTTTCGCAGCCAGGAAGTCCTCCACGCGCCATTGTCGTTTGCCCTGACCGATCATCTCGGGCGTGATGGCCGTAGAGGGTAGGGCAATGCGTTTCTTCTTTGTCCGGCCTTTGTTGTTCTTGCGCTTGACCTCGAGGAAGTAGAGTTTGCTCTCCACGTACGTGCGGACGCGAATCTTCTGGCGGACGAGCTGCCGGTCATGGTGACGCATGTACATCTCCAGATTCTCGGTGTCGTAATACGTTGTATCGTAGTCGCCTGTGCGTTTGCCGGCGATCTCCTGAACGAAGTAATCGTCCTTTGCCCGCGTTAGCAGTTTCGGCAGCAGTGATAGCGGCATCACAAACTTCGTGTCGATGCGGTTCATCAGCTTCACGCTCTCCATCTCATTGAGCGAGATCGGCGCAAACTGCTGAAGTATGTCGCTAATACCGGGCATATAATCTGTCTTGTAGCGTCAGTTCTATTTCTCAAAGATATATTCGAATACTTTCACCGACTCCAGTTTGCCGTTTGGCAGGTAGTTGTACTGCTTGGCTTTGGTGCCGTTGGCGTTGTATTCGTACTTGCGGATACGCACGGGTCTGTTCTTGTCGTTGTACTCGACCTCTTTCGCAACCTTGCCGCCCACAGCGTCCGTATATTCGTACGTCAACCGCCATTTCTGCCCGTAGGTCGCATACTCGGTCTCTTCGATCACTCGTCCCTGCTCGTCATATACCTTTACGCGGTCGAGCCAGCGGGTATGAGTCCGGTCGTTGGTGTTCCATTCTTTGACGGTCAGGTTCTTCCGTTTCTCGCGTTTGGCGAGTGTCTCGGGACTGACGTACACCTCTTGTGCTGCCAATGATGCGGCGATACATGTCAATACTATCAACAAATAGCGTTTCATATCTTACTCAACAATTACGTTCTTATCATTTGTTACCATCCGCCCGGGCGACCGCCTCCGCCGCCACCGCTGCTTGCGCTGTAGGTTGACAGGCTGACTGACGTTCCGCCGGTGTACGAAGCAGGGTAGTAACCTATACCTTTGAATATATCCGTTCCGCTGGCGCTGACACCTTTGTACAGCGCAGGTTTGCTTGCGCCGGAAACGACCAGTGTCGAGGCATTGCTGCTCGGGGTTTTGAAGGCGAAGGTCTCGTTGCCGACCACCAGCGCGTACCAAGTGTTTGTGCTTCCTGAGGCCGAGTAACAGGTCTGCGTCAGACTCGCGCCGCTCTCCAGACTGCCTACGGCAACCAGCGTGCCGCCGCTGACATACAGTTGCTTGCGCTCCTCACTGTTAGCATCAATCGCTACTTCGGGGCTTCGTGCGCCGATGGCATAGATCAGACCGCCCTTGATGTAACAGTTGCCGTTGGCATCCAATCCGTCGTTGCCCGTAGAATAGGCGCATACGCAACCGCCTGTGATCGTGAAGTCTCCGCCGGAGTTGATCGCATCGTCAGCCGATTGCGAATAGACGATGCCTCCGCTGATGGTGATGGCGCCTTTGGCCTCTATACCTTCAGGACTGCTGTTCTCTGTCGATGAGCTCCAGTCTCCCGGTCGTCCGCCTCCGCCGGAGGATGAGGCAGTGCCGTTACATACCACCTGTATGTCTCCGCCGCTGACGGTCAGGTTGCCTTTAGCCTTGATGCATTTGTATTCGCTGCTGATGCGTATCTTGCCGCCGCTGACGGTGATGTTGCTGAATGCCGTTATACCTTTGTCTCCTGCCTTGGTGACGGTAATCTCTCCGGCGTTCACTACGACATGAGCCGTGTCGCTCTGTATGCCGTCAGCACCGGCGCTGATGGTGAATGTGCCGCCTGCGAACGTGATCGTCGAGTCGCACTGTATGCCGTCGCTTCCGGCATTGATGACGAACGTGCCGCCGGCGAAGTACAATGCATCGTTGGCATGGATACCGTCGGACGCAGCGGTCAGGTTCAGTGTGCCCGTACTCTCGGCGAACTGTATGTAATCATCCGATGCGAGCGCGTGCTTATAGTTGGCCTTTACAGTCAGGCTGCCGCCGCCGGAGAAGATCATCTGTCCCTCGCTGAAGAATGCTGCTTTCCTATCCTCGTCCGATGAGCTGTAACTGCTACCGTCCGTCAGGCTGTTTGTGCCTTCCAGAACGACGAAACAGCTCTTCTTGCACTGGTTGTTGATTGCCGGACCGTCGCTGCATACCAGGCTCAGGCCGCTCAGTATGAGCTGGTGACGGTTGGTGCCGTAGATGCTCAACTGTCCCTGACCGTTGCCGCTCAGGATGTATGTGATGTCTTTTACTGAAGAGTTGATGGTCACGTAACCGCTGTTGTCCGATACGGTCACATCGTCGTGCGTGCCTTCGATAGTGGCGGAAGCACCGTTCCACGTGATGCGGATGGTGTCGGTCGTTGTGATCGTAGTGTCAGAGGGAGAAACGCTCGGTTCCTCTGTAGGATCGGTAGTTGTCGGGTCGTCGGTTGTCGGATCATCAATATCCGGCTCGCAGCCCGCGAATAATGATAGCATACCGAGTATAGCAATGCCGGTTAGGATCTTTTTCATAATTCTTTTGCCATTTAGTTTGTTTTCGGTTGCGCAATAATCGTGCCGTAGGTGCGGCCGTTTGTTCGCTTTCCCCGCAACAATCTTAACAATATGCTATCAATTCTTCAATTTCAGTATCACATAGATGATGATCGGCGCAGCCACGAGCGACGATAATGTCGATATAGGCAGCGACAGGCTTAGGCTATACGATGCGAGCGAAACCATGCAGTCGCACAACAGCAATAGGTTCGCGCCAAGCAGCGCGCAAGCAGGAACGGTCAGCCGGTGGTTCGACGTGTGCATGATTCCTCGCGCTAAGTGCGGCACAGCCACACCGATGAACGCTATCGGGCCGCACCAGGCCGTTACACCGCCGGCAAGCAACGATGTGGCCAGCACTATCCCAAGGCGCGTGCGGGAGATATTGATTCCCAGTGCGCGTGCGTAGTTCTCGCCCAGCAGCAAGCCGTTCAGCGGTTTGAGCAGCATCGTCACCATCAGCGCACCAACCAGTAGCACCACTGCCATCACTTGCAACTCTTGCCAACCCACGGCCGATAGTGAGCCTAATGTCCAGACAATGAACAGCTTGAGTGCATCGGGATTGGCGATGTTCTGCATGATGTTCACCAGCGCACCGGCTATCGCGCCCACCATCATTCCCACAATCAGCAGACTGACGTTATCCTTCACTTTTCCCGCCACGCTCATCACCAGCAGCAGCACCAGCGTCGAGCCGATGATTGCCGATGTGGCCACTGTCCCTGCGCCGGCACTAACCATGCCGAACAGCGACGTGCACATCACCACGAACGCCACGCCCAGACTTGCGCCTGAACTGACGCCGAGGATATACGGTCCGGCCAGCGGATTGCGGAATAGCGTTTGCATCAATATACCGCTCACGCTCAGCGCACTGCCCGCGAGGATAGCTGTCAATGCCTTTGGCAACCGCAGATTGACGAGTATATGGTGATAGATACCATTACCCTCGCCTTGTTCCCACAGTGCCCGCAACGGAAACAGTGTGCTGCCGAGGCACAGGTCTGCCACGAACAGCCCGAACAGGGCGATGCTCAGCAGCAGAAATAGCAGTATGTGGTGTCGTTTGTTCATGTTTGTTGGTTGTGATCCCGTCATTCATGATGCCGAAATCCCGAAATCGCCTGCAAAGTTAACACTTTTTTTCGACATTTGCAAGAGTTGGCGCAGAAAATCTTCCTGCCGATAACTCTCACAACGCTTATATGCTTGATTTTGAGACATTGAGGTGTCAAACTATCCCCTGTTATTTGCATACTGCAGGTTGCAGGGTGTACGATTTTTACGAATAGGTTGCTATAATTTATACATGCCGAAAAATTGTCCGCGAAAAACTTGCATATATTAAATATATTTCTTAACTTTGCAACCGTTTTTGGCCTAAATTGTTGCATTTTATTGTGATTTGCATTAAAAATAGAACATTTTCGCCGAAATACAGAAACATGTTATACAACATAAAATCAGCAGTAAACAAACAACAAACAGAAAAATATCAACAAATATGAAACATATTTACACATTCAAACAATTCATTCAAAAACCCCTGTTAGTAGCACTTGCCCTGCTCGCGATGAGCAGCAATGCGTGGGGAGCTACGCTTACTGCAAAAACCTCTGTAGCATCAGGAAAAGGCACGGCCAAGGTAGAAATAATCGATGGCTACGGATTTACACAGCAAACAGGAACAGCAACAAGCACAACGGTCGTAACGAAAACTTTTAGCATGAGCGCAGTTCGTTGGGCCAAAAGCAAGTTTACAGCAACAGCAGCAACCGGATACACGTTTGATGCTTGGTACACCAATACAGCTTGCACCTCTGGGAAACAGACGGCAAACCCATACGAAACGAGCCAATCTAAAAATAAAGCCAGAACTGATGCTTATTATGCCAAGTTCATTCCTAACACTTACACCATTAAGTTCAACGGCAATGGCGGATCAGGAAGTATGAGTGAACATACCTGCACCTATGATGTCGCATGGACACTCACAGCGAACTCATTTACAAAGGAGGGTTACACTTTCAACGGTTGGAATACCAAAGCGGATGGAACAGGGAATTCATTTGCCAATCAGGCTTCTGTTACAAATATCACTTCAACCAATGGCGCAGTCATTAACCTCTACGCCCAGTGGAAAGCGAACACCTACTATGTCCAGTTCAACGGTAACGGCAACTCCAGCGGCTCGATGAGCAAGCAGACACTGACCTACGACAAGTCGGCTACACTGACTGCCAATGCGTTCGCGCGCTCGTTTACCGTAACATACGATACGGATGGTGGTACCTACGCCAAGGCTTCTGAAACGGCTACATATTCTTTTAGTGGTTGGGCTGAAAGTGCAACCGGCGAAAAGAAATACAATAACCAGGCATCTGTCAAGAACCTTACTTCAACCAACGGCGCAACAGTCAACCTCTATGCCCTCTGGACGGGCGGCACTATCACCTTGCAGAAAGCAACAAAAGAAGGCAAAGTGTTCGTCGGATGGTATCTTGGTGATACATATATTGGCTCAAAGGACGCTAACTACAACCCGACAGCCAATGTAACCCTCAAGGCACATTGGGCTGACATCGCATCTCCCAATTACACATGGAATGGTGCTGAGTCAAAGACCTATCTTGTAGGTGATCCCGCTCTTGACCTCAATACTCTTTGGGTAAGTAACAACGACGAGGATACAAAGACCTATACCCTCGTTTCCTTCACGCCTTCCGGCACAAACAACACCGGCGCAACCGCTCCTACACTCACCGGCTCCACGTTGACATTAGGCCAGGCTGGCGAGGTAAAACTCAAAGTAACGCAGCCAGCATCGGAATACTTCTATGCCGGCGAAGCAGAACTGACACTTACCATCAACAAACACGAGAACACCATTCTCGTCAAAGGCGTAGAGCACTACCGCAAAGAGATAGAGATCAATAGCTACGATAACCTCTTCACTTTCACTGCTACGAACACCGATTACGCCAACTGCCCTATCAACGTCGAGCAGATCGCAGGTCAAAACATTGCTACCTACTATCCCGACCAGAAAGCTATCTACAGTGGCAATATGTCCGGTGAGGCCGTTTGGCAGGTAACACAAGCCGAGAACTACTACTACGAGGCAGGTGAATCCACTCTCGCTATTGATGTACGCCTCGCTGCAGAAGTGGTGTGCTATGTGATTGATGACGCAAGTGAGCATTCGTTTGCAACCGGTATAACAGACTTCTCAGGCCACTTCGATACTCCTATCGCAGTTAGTGAGCCTGTAAAGAGCTTGTCGTTTAGTGCGAAGAAGGATTTGCTGGGAGCAAATTACTTTGTCGCCCAATATTCTACCGATAATGGTAATTCATGGAGGGATCTCGTTTCGCCGGAACTGTCTGATAGTTATCAAGACTTCGGACCTTACAACTTGCCGGTACACAATATCACGCATATTCGTTTCGGCGCGAAGACCGGCGGTACATTCTCGAAGTACTACAAGAATATCAAACTCTCTCGTTTTACCTATCTCAACCTCTCTGCTGAGACGCTGACCTTCGACAAGACGAATAACAACGCACCGCTTTATTGCGGCGACGCTGTGACCAAGACCTTTACCATTGATTGGAGTATGCCGCAAAACGGTACACAAATCAATATCTCGTCTACTAACTCGAAGTTCACTGTTTCGCAGGCGAAAATATCGAACACCGGTTGCAACGATGGCTCGAACACTATCACTGTTACCTACTCATCTGACGTTGCAGGTACGTTTGATGGCAAGATCATCATCAATAACGAGGTGTTCTACAAAGAGATCACCGTAACAGGCACAACCATCAAACGTGATCAGGCTATCTCGTGGACGCAAGAGCAGAACTACATCACAACCAATGATATCACACTCAACGCTTCAGCTTCGTCTGAGTTAAATCCGACATATACGGTCGTAAGCGGTGACGATGTGGCTACTGTGGATGAGAACACTGGTGTAGTGACGATCCTCAAGGCTGGTGATGTTACGTTCCGTGCTTCGCAAGTTGGCGATGGTTGCTACAATGCAGCCGAACCTGTTGACCGCGAGTTCCATATTGATTTGACTCCTGCAACACTTGTGTTTGATAACGGAACTGTTGTAGTCAGTGAGCAGGCTAATACAATTGAGTTAGACCTGACAACCTTGATTACCTCCCGTTCGGATGAGGGAGCCATTACCTACGAGATAACAAGCAGCAACGCTGCCAATGCAACGCTTGATGGCGACCAATTCTCGGCAGTAGTGATAGGCGACTATACGCTCCGTGCTTCGAAAGAAGAGACAAACTATTATACCGCAACGACAGCAGAGTTTGTAGTTACGGTAGTAGAGGGTGTAATCTTTATCGGTTCGGAAAATACCAATTGGGGAGACGGTACAAACTGGTCGAGTGGCGAGGTGCCCACAGAGTTTGATCGAGTAATCATTAATGCCGATGTTACTCTTTCGAGTGATGTTGAGGTAACGGGTCTTACTGTCAATGAGGGCAAGACACTTACCATCGCTGACGGCGCTGTCTTGACCATCGGCGCAGGTAACTCTTTGTCGCGTGAGACCTACGGCAACATCATCGTCGAGGCGGGTGGTCAGCTCATACTCGGCAACGGTGCAGTCAATGTCAACGACTTCACGCTGTACTCCAACTTCCAGAATGAGCAACCGAAATCCGGTCAGGTTAGCAACCCGTTGCAACTGACAACCCACGGCGAAGCGTACTTCATCCTCGATCTCGATCCGTCAGGCTCGGCCTCTTACGGCTGGTATAGTTTCACTGTTCCGTTCCCCGTTGATGCAATGCAGGGCGTCTATCGTCTGGATAACGGCAACTGGGTGAAAGCTGTCAACGAAGTGAACTACGCTATCATGGACTACCATGAGGATCTGCGCGCGCAAGGCAAGTATGGCTGGAAGAAGTACCGCAGCATCCTTCAGCCGGGCACAGGTTACCTGATGACCGTCGAGAATGCCCTGAACACCTATCGTTTCACCAAGACTCAGGACGGCAACTTCAACACCGCGATGACTCAAACGCTGAACGTTACCGATGGCGACGAGAAAGACAAAGGCTGGAACAGCATAGGCAACGGTACAACTTCGTACGTTACCTACGCATCAACGCCGCGTTACGCACAGCTCTACAACCACTCGACCAACGCCTATGACATCGAGCTCACCACAGGCAACGCCTTAGTTGTCGGCGCAGCATACTTCGTTCAAGCAACGACTAACAATAGTACGATCACCATGCAGGATGCCAGTGATGCCACGACAGGCCTGCTGCGTGCGCCGCAACGCGACACAGAGAGTGACGTCTGCTTCGTTAATCTCTCGCTCAGTGTGAACGGCAAGTCCAGCGACAAACTGTTCGTTACCTGCGACGACAACGCTGCTACCACCTACACCATCGGTAAGGATGTGATGAAGATGGGCGCTACAACAGGCGTCTCTGTCGCTCGCATCTGGGCGAATGCTAAGGGCACAACGCTCGGCGCTGCCGATGTTGCTTACAATGGCAACGAGGCAATCATTCCGCTGGGCATCTATGCTCCGAAGGATGGCGAGTACACCCTCTCGCTCAATAGCAACCCGATGGAGGATGTTTATCTGACCCGCAACGGCGTTATCGTTTGGAATCTCACGATGAGTGACTATACATTCTCTCTCAATGCCGGTTCGGACACCTCGTACGCCCTGCAAGTTGTTCGTCGCGTGCAAAATACCGCAACTGGCGTTGACGCTATCGACAACGACAAACGTGGCACAGATTTTGTAGAGAAAATGATTGTTAACGGACAACTCTTCATCCTCCGCGACGGTATCTTGTATGACGCTCAGGGTAAGAAAGTCTCAACCCTCTAAACACGTATCACAATGAAAGCAACATACATAGCACCGGAGACGTCTGTTCTAATCATTGCCGGCGAGCGCTATCTCATGCAATTAGCCGGTTCAGATACAGGCGGAGAACCGCAGCAGTGGCCCTAATAGATCTCTCCGAGTAGAGTAGCGCTCTCTGTACAATGTAGCACTCTCTGCCAATGCTACACACAAAAGGCTCACCTCAATACTGGGGTGAGCCTTTTTCGTTCCGTTATCGGTCCTTTATTCTACCAAAACGGGGTGATTACGGGGTGATTTCCGTGTTATTACTGCGTCATTACCTTGTGATTACTATACTCACATAGTACTCACGCGTTCTCCTTACGCTTCTCAATACGTGCATCCAGAGCATCCAGTGCCTCGGCGATGGCTTGCTCAAACGTGTCGCAGGTCTTAGAGGCAAACAGGTCACCGATACGGATGTCAGCCTGCTTGTTCAGGATAGTGGCCGGCTTAACAACCGACAGACGGATATTCAACTCGTCGTCCTCGCGCAGATGACGACCGAAACGGGCAGTTTTTTTGTTGATGTAATCTTCGAGCTGCTTGGCAATCTCGAAGTTCAATGGTTGAACGTTCAGTTTCATGATAGTATAATTTAATGTGATTAGTTGCACTTAGGTGTACTAAATATACAACAAAAATTATGCCAAAATGTCAGTTTGGCAGTCTTTGGAACGATTATTGCACAAATTAGGGTGAAGGCAGTAGCCGACCGTGGCTACGCATAGATCGATTCGACTAATATTAAACAACTACAAATATGAGCAAAGGAAACATTGGGGTAACGTCTGACAACATTTTCCCCGTCATCAAGAAATTTCTGTATTCGGATCACGAGATCTTCTTGCGTGAGATGATCAGCAACGCTGTGGATGCCACGCAGAAACTCAAGACTCTCTCCACCGCCGGCACGTTCAAAGGCGAACTCGGCGACATGCGCGTGCGTGTACGTATTGATAAGGATAAGAAAACTCTCACCATCAGCGATCATGGCATAGGCATGACGGCCGAAGAGGTGGATAAGTACATCAACCAGATCGCATTCTCCGGCGCCGAAGAGTTCGTCAATCAGTACAAGGACAAAGCCGAAGCCATCATCGGCCATTTCGGTCTGGGCTTCTATTCGGCGTTCATGGTCAGCGACAAGGTTGAGATCTTCAGCCAGAGCTATGACGACAACGCCAAAGCTGTGCACTGGTCGTGCGAGGGCAACCCCGAATATACGATGGAAGAGACCATCAAATCCGAGCGCGGAACAGACGTTGTGCTGCATATCAACGACGAGTTCAGCCAGTACCTCGAGGACGCAACCATCGAAGGCCTGCTCAAGAAGTACTGTAAGTTCCTGCCCGTTGAGATCGCCTTCGGCATGAAGAAGGAGTGGAAAGACGGCAAGCAGGTTGAGACCGGCGAAGAGAACATCGTCAACAACACCAACCCTGCTTGGACACGCAAGCCTGCTGACCTCAAAGAAGAGGACTACAAAGCCTTCTACCGCGAACTCTATCCTATGCAGTTTGATGAGCCGCTGTTCCACATCCATCTCAACGTCGATTATCCGTTCCACCTGACGGGTATCCTCTATTTCCCGAAGATCAAGAACAACCTCGACGTTCATCGCAACAAGATCCAGCTATACTGCAATCAAGTCTTCGTTACCGACGAGGTGTCGAACATCGTTCCGGAGTACCTGACACTGCTTCACGGCGTTATCGACAGTCCGGATATACCGCTGAACGTCAGCCGTTCGTATTTGCAGAGCGACAACAACGTCAAGAAGATATCCTCGCACATCACCAAGAAGGTGGCTGACAAATTGGCAGAACTCTACAAGAACGACCGCGCCGACTTTGAGAAGAAGTGGGACGACATCAAACTCTTCATCCAATTCGGTATGCTCAGCGACGAGAAATTCTACGATCGTGCTATCGGTTTTGCGCTCATGAAGAACGTTGACAAGCAGTACTTCACCCTCGATGAGTACAAGGCTAAGGTCAAAGACGCCCAGACTGACAAGAACGGCGACCTGATCCTTCTTTACGCCCAGGATGCCGATGCTTCGTACACCTACATCCAGCGCGCGAAGGAGAAAGGCTACGACGTGCTGCTTATGGACGGTGAACTGGACGTACATGCCATGAGCCAGTTCGAGCAGAAATATTCCGAAGCCAAACTTGGCGAGGATGACAAGAAAGGTGCTCTCCGTTTCGTCCGCGTGGACAGCGATGTGATCGAGAACCTGATTGTCAAGGCCGACAAACCCGAAGCCAATCTTGGCGAGGCAGACTCCGATGCGCTCCGTTACACTTTCGAAGGCTTGCTGCCTAAGAACGACAAGGCCAACTATGTAGTCAGCCTCGAGAATGTCAATGCTGATGCACTGCCTGTGTTCCTGACCCAGAACGAGTGGATGCGACGCATGAAAGAGATGTCTGCTCACCAGCAAGGCATGTCGTTCTACGGTCAGATGCCGGACTCCTACAATCTTGTGGTGAACATCGCTCACCCGAAGGTGCAAGCCTTGCTTGCCGACATCAAAGCCGCTACCGGCAACAGCCTCGACGATCTCAACCAACAGGTTGAAGCTCTCCGCAAGGAGCAGGCTGCTGCCAAAGATAACAATACCGAAGCCAAACTTGGCGAGGACAAACGCGACTTCACCAAGGAGATTGCCGCTCTGCGCGAGCAGATCAAGCAGCATTATCAGGGCGAAGCCATACATGGCGAGCTCCGCGACAAGGTCAGCCAGCTGCTGGATATAGCGTTCCTTGCATCCGGTCTGCTCAAGGGCGAGGCACTGGCTAAGTTCGTCAACCGCAGTGTTGAGTTGCTGTAAATCGTCAACCGAACAGCAGCGCTCAACTGCAGCGTTGACTGCTATTTTTCCCCAAAATCCCTACGGACATCAACCGTAGGGATTTTTGATTTGCATGCTGCTCGGATATATCTCATTTTGCACCACTCAAAATGCCGCTTTCGGTATCTTCATTGTTGAGACGTTGCCAACCCTTTTGGAGGCTAAAGGGCATAGAGCAACCGTTCCACATACTATGTATGAAGAAATGTATGCGAAAAAACTTTATAGTAGTGAAACGGTTGCTATAAAGTCTTCTTTATGGAACGGGGCAAATTATTTATCTTTGAGCATTACCACAACAGAGCAATCTTCCTCGCGGATATTGCAGATGATGAACTCTGTATCAGAAGATAGAAATATCGCATCATCGTTGCCGTTGGAGTGCGACTCCATAAGGATTTCGTAATCCTTTTCCTTCGCCAACTTCTGAATATCTTTGGAGAGTAGTTGTTTCTTGTCGCCTTCAGCAGTAATGATAATCATTCGATTGAAATTGGCGAACTTTTCTAAATCGGTGCCTTTTGTGTTGATGCTATCAAAAACAACTTGTCCTGCCGTAGCCAATGACAAACCTGCAGTGAACATAGCCTTGTTGATGCACACATACTCCACGCCTTGCATCTTGGCATATTTCTCAAATACTTTATTTTGTGCTTGTGCAGCGATGCCACAAAGAGCAATGACTGCTACTAAAAAAGTCTTTTTCATTATTTATAGATTTTAATAGTTGATATATCGGTTTACTTTACTGATTGTCTCAGTCATTGCGTTTACTTGCATCGATGCAACGCCGGTAGATTGGCGGAAAGATGCAAATGAACGGTTGACTATCTCATCAGCGTACAGGATTTCTTGCGCAGCTTCTTCCGGCGTTTTACATGTATCGCGGAATGGATCGGTTTGTCTTTGGTAGGCGATTATTCCGCCACCTATCGCAACCAGAATCGCCACTGTCGCCGCTACGCGGTAAAACATCTTCGGCGGTGTTTTTAAGCGGTAGATGATTCCTTTGCGTTGCTTCGAATCTGACAAATTCGGCTTTTTCTCCATCTGCCCGAGGTTGTTTACAAAAGCGGTTATTTCTTCGGCAATGTCAGTCGGCATTTCTTGGTCGGAGATCTGCGCAAGCATAAGGAATAGTTGCTTGTCTTCTTGCAACTCTTCCGGCACATCCTCACGATGGAAGTCTTGTGCAAGGCGAGTGTGAGCTTGCTCACCCGACTCGTCGCCGCCAAGACTGGCAACGTGAGCTTTGCTCATGTTGAAGAAATCAGCCAGCAGCCGTTCTTCATCCGGCGTCGTTTGTCCCTCATAGAAACGAGAGAGAAGCGATTTAATTTGTTCTATGGTCATGTTGTATGTCATAACTTTGCGGTCAGTTCTTTTAATGATTTTCTTGCTCTTGATAGCAAAGTATAAATGTTTTCTCTGCTGAAATGCGTCAGTTCTTGTATTTGTTCTATTTCCAATCCGTCTATGGTGCGCAACCGAAGCACTTTTTGTTGGTCGGGAGGCAGTTGGTCAATCAGTTGCATAACTGCGTTGAGGTCACTTGCTGCATTTATCTGATTTACGGTGCTGTGGTCTAAGAGCGTCTCAAGGGTTTCGTCATCTGCTTGCGTACACCGTGACTTGAGTCGGTCGAGACTGTTGTTCCGCACCATGGTCAAAACAAGCGGAAGCGGAGGTTTGCCCGGCTCTATGGTGTCACGTCTGTTCCATAGTTCCGCATACACATCTTGCACGCAGTCCCGCGCTTCTTCGCGGTTACGCAGCAGGTTGTATGCCAGTGCATACATCTTTCCGCTCAACGGCAAATATATTTGCGTAAACTGCTCGTGCGTCATGTTCTTTTTAGAGGGCTTCCTATATGTAATACGATTTTCCCGCCTAAATCTTACAACAGAACTTCATTTTTTCCGAAAAACTGCACAAAGGTACAATATTTTTTCGAGATATGCTAATTTTTTTAACGATTTTTTTCTTTCCCCTTTTAATAAGGTGTTCTCCGCCGCTACGCTCTGTCGATTATTACGCTTCGCTCACGGCTTTGTCTTTGCTCCGCAAAATTTCTTTATAGTATGGGGTCAGTTTACTGCTTGCATTGCCGGACATGCTATACAAAGAAAGAACCCCCAAGACGAATTTCAGAGGTTCTTTCTTTTGTGTGCGCTTCTACCTGTTCTTATCTTTGTGTATGCTACTCTCTTTACGCAAGTATGTCCTTGTATTCGTCTGTGCGGGTGAGGAGGGAGCGGGCGTAGGAGCAGACAGGAACGATTTGGCGGTTGTTGGCGCGGGCAAAGTCGACAGCGGCAAGAACCATTTGACGCGCGATGCCGCGTCCCTCAAAACCATCAAAAACGCGCGTATGGTTGATAATCATCCGTTGCAGTGTAGGGCGTTGGTACGTCATTTCGCCGACTTGCACCGGTTCGGTACATGCACCTTCTTCTGAGGCTCTCATCCATGCCACGAAGAGACCGTTTCGTTCTGTTTCAGTGTGTTGGATAGTAATCATGGTGTTTTTATTCGATTGTTTTCTTTGGCAGTTCGTTGAACATCCGTTGGTAGGCTGCTGCCTTCTTGTCGAATGACAACGGATAAGCGCGGGAGGAGGAAGGCATTCGCCAGAAACGGATAGTTCTGCCGGCGAAGGCGGTTTCTACGTAGTCGCTTACTTTGGGTGTAGCGGTATATAGTATCTCTGCTAAAGTCTCTGCGGCTTTGCCGCCGGTGCAGCAGATGTTATGGCATTGCGGGATTTGTTGCAGGATGGCTGCTATATCCGTCTGTTCAACAATTTCCAGATGTTCGTCGGCCGCGTTGCCTTGCAAGCGTCTAACGGCTTGCGCTGTGTCAAAGATGGCAATGCCTTGCTTCCGGCAGAAAGAGACTATTTCCTCACGGTTGAACACTTTGCCCCCCACAAAATGCTGTTTGTTTTCGAAGAAGACTTGTCCCATAATCCGCCACATATCGTTCTGTGGGTTAGGGTAGAAGAAATCCATACACCACCGCTCTTTAGGTGGCGGAAAACTGCCGAGCATCAGTACTCGTGCATTCTCCGGCAGAAACGGTTGCAGCGGGTGACACTCTATTTTGGGTGTTGCAGGCATTTTATTTCTCCAGTTCTAATAATTGTTTCTTGCGGTCGAGACCATAGGCATAGCCGCCTAAAGAGCCGTTTGCTCCAATTACTCTGTGACAAGGGATGATTAATGCAATAGGATTGCGCCCTATAGCTTGCCCGACTGCACGTGCAGACTTGCAACCAACCATCCGGGCAATCTCTCCATAAGTCTTTGTCTGGCCGTAGAAAATAGTAAACAGACTTTGCCATACACGGTGTTGGAACTCCGTACCCGGCGGATTGAGTCGTGGCACATTACAAGGCCGCTTGCCTGCAAAATAATCATCCAACCATTTCCGCACCTCCATAAAGATAGGTAAGGCGTCCGCAGGAATTGTAGGAATGGTCTTTATGGCTTTTGTTTGGGTCTCTGAATTCTCCACAAACCGCAATCTTGTCAGCACTTCTCCGTCTGACTCAAGGACTATCATTCCCATCGGCGATGAATATGTAGCGGTGTAGGACAAACTATTTTATAATCTTTAAAAAGTTGTAATTCAGTGCTATTGAAACTTGTTGCATGGTGTTTTCGAGTTTGTCTTTGGTCAGGCTGCATGCCCATAATGTAATCACTTGCCAACCGTTGGAGCGGAGTAGAGTGGCGTTCTGCCGGTCGCGTTCGCGGTTGCGGTCAATTTTGGCTTGCCAGAATGCCGTATTGGTTTTAGGTAGTACGAATTGTTTACACCCCTCGTGTCCATGCCAGAAACAGCCATTGACAAAGATAGCTGTTCTGTACTTGCGCATTACGATGTCCGGTTTGCCGGGCACGCTCTTGACGTTCAGCCGGTAGCGATATCCGTGTGTCCACAGCCATCTCCTTACCGCCATTTCCGGTTTGGTTGCCTTGCTGCGTATATTCGACATGCAGCGGTGGCGTTGGGTAGGTGTAAGATGGTCAGACATTGTCTGTAAAATTAATCTTTTTTATCAATTCGCTGAGCAAATGCAGTTGAGGATTATAGCCATTTCCTCCTCGAGTAACCAAAGAAAGGTTCAATTCTGGCATATGTACATCTGCACTAAGCACACTATATACCAAATATAAATCTGCATCCTTTTTGGTGGTAGGAATTTCCCCGATATTAGTTCCGGGCACTAACAAAGGTCCGATAGATTCAAGCATAAAACCTTTTTGTTTATCGCTTTTGTTGTGAATAACAAGATAATGCGCTCTCGTGAAACCTTCTACTAAATGCAATACTGCCCCCTCATTTTGTAAGGCGATTCCCAATTTTCCCATTTGCTTAACCCGTGCGACAATTCCGTCAAATCGGGGTCCTTCGGCAACGGCAAACAAAGCCAAGTCATTTGGATTGACTTCCATACTGGCTCCTTGTTTGTAACCCTTTTTCTCCAAGCTTTCGGTCGGGTCATCTCCTATTTTGTAATCGTCTTTATCTGTCATGTAGAAATCTTCCCCTATCTTGGCTAACAAAGTATCACTATCGTTTGATGGAATAGTATTATCAAGAGCGAGTAAATACATTTCCGTATTATCGAAAGGAGCATATATTTTTCCAAGCAAATCTTTCAGATTGTCCCGAATAAAACCTTTCGCATAGGTGGATGGTTTGGGCGCAAGAGCATAGAAATTGTACTTTTCTTCTAAAATTTTCTGTATTGCGTCACGGAATTCGGCACGTACTTTGTTTTTCCATGCTTCTTGTTGTTGGCTACGATTGCGTGCGTACAAAGACAGGACATATAGGAAGTTGACATCATAATGGGAAATCAACAGTGTGTCCCTGTCAAAGAGTCTGTTTTCAAACTGCCTTGTCTTGAATATTGTGTCACGCTTTTGCAAATTGTCTTTTTCGTAGCGAAGTTGTTCATCCACGAAAGCAGATATAAAGAAATTAGGAATAATATTGTAGCCTTCCGTAGCTTCGTCCCGTAACCAGATTTGTTTTGGATTGTCTTTTTTTTGTTTGTCTGTATCTTCTAAAAGGAACAAGTCAAGGTTCCATTGTATTACATTCCGTGCGTATGTATATTGTTTGTAAACAGATTCTTCGCCAACAGAACTACCAATCTTATAATATTTACTGTCTCCGATATAATAAATTTCTTTTTGTGCTTGTTTTTGTGTCGAGCTTGGATAGACCAAATCGGCGTAAGTGTACATGTGATCAACGCGCTTACCGTCTTTTTGCTCAGTTAAATCGGAAGGCAAATCCTTGCTACCCACCAATTTATCTATCATAGCTTCGAATACAATGTTGAAATTTTGCGCAAGCAGATATTCTTTTTGGTCATCGTTGACATTGATATTATGTGACTTGTCAAAAAAAGCATAGCACAATTCCCACAAACGGAGTGCTTTGTCCGAGAAATATTTATATTTGATTTGTCGTAAACGGAGCTGTCCATATCCATCCAAATAATGTTTGAATCTAGAGCCTGTTATCAAATCGAATCCCAGATTGATATAGACAGGGAAACCATAATGTTCGGAAACGTAGTTGAGTATGGAAAAATATATTATGAACAATTCTTCGTCATAATTGATTTGGCGTTTCTTGTTGACAGGATTAAAATAAACCGGTATCCCCTGCTGGATGAATGCCTGAGAATGGGAAATCGTTTTGTTCCAATTAACGCGATTGAATCCGGAATGGATGTTTTTGAGAACGAACAATACAAAGTCCTGATTATCGCGGTTGAACTGTATGAGTTCCAGAATCACATCAAGTAATGTATTACTCAAGCGTTTCCGTTGTGTACCTATTTGAGCGATATTTCTCTCAAGCAAAATGTTCTGGTTCGGATGAGTAGCCCGATATACCATAAGAGCCCGGTATATCCAGACTGCCAACTCGCAGATGAAATTGCGCTTCCCGGCATCCAATTTATTGTTTTTGTCCGTAATAGAGATTATGTCTTCCGGTTTCTCTCCAAACACAAAATCTGTTTCGCTTTCAGAATCTATTTCTTCGGGTTGGCCATCCGTTTGCGCCTTCAGTACGACTTTAGGAAGGAAGAAGATGTAGTCATGTAGCTCTGGAGAATATACATGCCCTACATAATTGTAGCACACATAACCGTCTTTGTTGCGGCGATGGTGCTCAATCAGTCCGTCCGACACTTTTTCTTTCTCCAATAATGCCGGATCGTAATAATATCCCTCTATCAGTATTTTCATGCTTGGTCTGGCATCTTCGAAATTCTGATATTCCAGTTGGCATTGTTGATGGCTTCGATAAAGCGATCAATGTTGCCGATACCGAATTGCGTGGAAAGATATACTTTCTCTCCGTTTCCCAAATCAAACGGAACACCCCGTTTGTTAGGATCTTTGGATGCTTTTGTCCTTTCATTATACATATCTTCAGTCTCCAGTAGATGCTGAACCGCTTTTTCCAAACCTAACTTGCTCCAGGAAGAAACGATAGTTGCTGCATCGTTAGATGGGTGATCCTTAATGTACAATTCCAGAACTTTTCGGGTTAACAATGCTTTATTCAGATTAGTAAAACCATTTACACTATATCGTGAGTGATCCTTTTTCCTTTGATTGTTCGATAGTTCTCCGATTGTCTCTTGTTCATCAGGATTCTCTACTTCAAAAGAGTCGACTCCCAGTTTTTTCAGGAACGTGATAACTACATTAGTGTCAACTTCCCCATCTGGACGGAAGAATTTATGGAATGTCAACGTATTACCATTTTCATCGAAAAACGCCTCATGATTGCTCTCGTAATCTTTGAATACATCGTTCCACAAATAGAAGATAACTTTGCTGACAAAGGTATTTACAGAAATGACATTGTTATCTGCTTTTGCAAAGAAATACCCCAATTTCTTATCCTCCGAATGGGTCGCATCTTCAATCAGGAGATTGATTGTCTCTAAGAAACTCCACCAATCGTATTGGTTTCCATCTACATCAATTACATAATTCTTCTTCGCATCGGCAATAGGTATATATTTCCATTCCCAACGACGTTTGAAAGCACTGTCAATGGGGAACAATGATTGATCGGAAGTATTCATTGTTGCCCAGATATAAAGGTTCCTCGGCAAACGCAATTCTCCGTTTGCGATACCTTCTTTTTTTACAAGAATATCATTGCCTTCCTCGTCTTTCCCTTCTTCCAAGAATCTGCGAACATCATCGTCCGCTTTGATGGGATACTCGGATGTTCCGTCTTCCTTTCTATCCAAAAGCTGGAATAGATCTCCGAATATCTGGGCGCAGTTGCCCCGGTTGATTTCTTCGACAACCAAAATAACTGACTCATCTGAAGAGTTGTATGCTTTAATATAAGCTTTTAAGAAAGCCTGCGGAATAAAAGTATATGTGATATTGGATTCTTTAGCATCTGTTCCATCCGGATTTTTCACAACAGAAACTTTACCATTGATAATTTCCGTGCGAGTCCGTTCCTCCTTTATAGGCTTATAACATCCAACAAAAGTAGAGTAATCACTATCAGGGTGAAATGTGGTACGGAACACATTGGTACTCTCATTAATCTTGTAGTCTGCAATTAACTGTTTTATTCTATGGCTTTTACCCGTTCCCGGTGCACCATAGTAGATGACTTGGCGAGAACTTATGCTTGAAGTCTGTGGACTTTGAATATCATCACTACTATCATTCCCTAATTTTATTTTCAATAAGTCCTTATACCTAAGAGGAATTATATTCATCATCTCATTGGTAAGCAACTCTAAAATTCCTCTATTAACATTACCCATATAATCATCATCACCTTTTTGTGGACCAGATATACTTTCTCCATTTTCAGCTATGTATTGGGCTAATTCAAGACATTCTTCATTAAGAGAGAAACTACCATTTTCGTTAAGAGAGATGAAGCCAGAGATAGAAAGTGCATTAAAGGCAATATCATTGCGAGAATTAATATATGCGCCATTTCCTTTAGTCGCGATAATCTTGTCTATGTCTTGCACGGAAAATTCCTCGTTAGGGTGCTCTATAGCGTATTGACAAAATAGCGTTAAGAGATTTGATATTCTTTCTTTTGTGCTATTGTAAACACCTACTTTTGATAAAAGTATTAGGGCATATGATGGGATGGATAGATCATAATTAAGGATACATGTAGCCGTACTTGTCAATTCAAAGTCATGAGACTCATCTTTGGACAATCCCATAGTAGTTGTATATGTTCCTATTGCAGGGCTTGCCGGTGCGCCTGTTCTAGTCATTGCCTTCTTTGAGGGAGTTACAAAATGAAAAGCTCTTTTGTATTCATTGGTAATGCCATGTAAAGGAGCTGCTAACGCCTGTAGCATTTCTCCTTTAGCCCATCCTCTTTTTTTCGCTACTTGGCTAAGATTTTCTTTTGCGTAGAAACTCAGCGCACTCACTAATCCTAAAATATGTCTTTCCTCAATATTGCAAAGACCATCAAATCCATCAATTTTTGCCATATTCTTATTTATTTATGTACGGAAGTAGACTTTTAATAATCTCCTTCAGCACAGGTACTACTATCGAATTTCCTGCATGGCGGTAAGCTACACTATCACTTACTGCTATGTTAAATGTATTATCAAAACCCATTAAATTCAAACATTCACGTGGTGTCATTTTACGTCCAACGGCGTCTACTTGTCCTTTTCCATCATTGAAATCAAATTTTCCTATATATATTCGCTCGTCTTTATAATGCCTCGGCTCGGGATGTTCTACTCTAAAATCCCCAATCCAGTTATCTTGTTGATTTGCAGTTTCACATCCAATAATATCTTGATTCACTCGAGAACGCCTAAGATTTTTAGATGGCGTCGTTATCCACTCAAATCCTTTTTTACCCAAATAATAAATGTTATTGATGGGTGGATTTTCTAAATATTCAGTACTTTTATGCGTAAGTTTTTGCTTCTCAGGAAATGTATATGGATGTGTATATATATCCTTTCTAAACCCAATCAAGAATAACCTACTTCTCAATTGAGGATGGTTATAGTCTTTGGCGTCTAATATACTCCATTCAATGTGATATCCAAGTGATTGCCATACTGACTGCATCACTTTCCATGTTTTTCCAGAGTCGTTTCTAAGCACATTTTCAACGTTCTCATAGATAAAAACTTTAGGCTGGCACTCTTTAATGATACGGGCATAATCATAAAAAAGAGTTCCTCGAACATCTTCTAATCCTAATTTCTTTCCGTAATTAGAGAAACTTTGACAGGGACTTCCTCCAATTAATATATCAATATCATTGTGGAATGGTAGAGCATCTAGAAATCTAACATCTTCATGCCATTCGTTCTCTGAAATTTCATAATTAGCAAAATATGCATCCTTTACATAATTGTGTTCGGGCATAGTATCATATAAAGCTTTCACATATTGCTCACGTTGCTTCATCGTCATGTTAGGAGTCAAGGCGATAATTTGTTCTTGGGTCAAAACCAGTGTATGTTTTACGGTGCTCTTTCTTCCCTCCTTATTGAACTCTACAACGACTTTGTTTTGTATCGGGGTCTCTCGCTTATGAGCAAGTTTAAACAAATTGTCTATCTCAATTTTTCTATGCTCTTTCCTTACGCCAATTTTGTTTATGTAATCTTCACAATAAGAGTACAACTCATCTTCGTTTAAACCTTCTGTAAGGGCAAACAAGTTACCATAGGTTAGTGGTAATTCTCTTTCCCCATTGTCGCAAGCGAATAATATTTTGTGGAGTATATTTAACTGCTTTAGGGCATGCTCGAATGCTCCAATTCCACTAAATAATGTTCCTACTTTTATCATTTTACAATTATTATTTCTTAATAGTATTTATTGCCTCTGTCATTTTTGACATTATGTCCGTAAAATCTTTTGAATCGATTTTTATTGGTGACTTTACTTCATCAGTTGACAGAATGGGCTTAGCGTATAGTTTTTCTACAGTTTGCAGTAGTAATTTCTTCTTGTCAGTATTATCTTCGTGCTCCAATTGCTCCATATATGCCGTAAGAGTAAGTGCTATAGCCTCACGATAAGCATATTCTTCTTTGATATTGCAATTCTTTGCCAAATGTGTCAGTGCGAAACCGAACAAGAAGGCTAATGGTGATGATTTGATGGCATTGATGATTAAATTTGCCCATTCATTGCCTGTGTTGGCAGACAATTTTGTAAATACAAGATATATCCATATAACTAAGGCAACCAAACTCAAAGCCGTACATACTCCCCATATACCAATCCCCCAGAGTTTGCGCTTTCGTTGCTCATGGAAGCTATGTGCTAAAGTTCCATCAGCAATATAGCCCATCATCTTGGCAATATCTTCTTTGTATTTAGTTGTTTCATTATATGTTTCCCGAATTTGTTTTAGGTCAGTTTCTATTTCTTCTTTTAATTTTTGATTGGCTGCTTGAATTTCTGCATTTTGTTGATTAATCTCTGCCTGTTGTTTTTTTGCGGTTTCCCGTTCTTCTTGAAGAGTTTCTAAAACTTTGTCACATTGCTCGTAGATTTTTGAAATGTTAGCTTGTTCTCGTACGGCTAATGTTTCCTTGTTTTTTATGTCTGCCAATATGGCTCTGGATTCTTCTTGATTTTGTCGTAGCGCTTGATACTCTTGTCTTTTTTCTTTACTGAAAATATGTAATTCCTCTTTGATAGAATTTACCTCATCAACCAAACGATTAATATTGTTCTGCCTCTCCTCGATATGCTTCATCATTAAAGATGCGCGTTGCTCCAGTTTGTTCAACGAACTTTCACGAATTCCCAGTTCGATTTTTTGAGATGTGGTCCAAAAGCCGTTCTGTATTTCATAATACACCAGTGCTTTGACTTGAGTTGCGGATTGCGGATACATGGCATTTGCCAAATGCCTCGTTATATGTATAATGAGAGAATGCAGATTAACGAGGCCATACTCATTTAAGTTTTGAGTTAATGGGAGAATCTGCCAATCCTCGGATTGCAGCCTGTTTTCAAGTTTCAAGACCGCTTTTTGAGCCAATGCCAATAACTCTGCTACTGTATAATCGCCTGCTTGCACAGAATCAACAGTTGCAGTATTAGTATATTTTTTTGCAAAAGCCGATTCAAAATCATTGTTTTTAAAGCCCTGAATGGCATCTAAAATTTGTTGTTTTTGTGATATGTTCATTTTTTGTTGTGTTTTTACTACGAAATGTTATTACGACAAAATTTCCCAATGACCATTCTTTCTTCCGCCTTCTCGTTTCAGCTTGCCGTATTGCTGTAGCAAGCCGATATTAAATTTCACACCGTCTTCCGTTATATCCCCCAAAGCCGCTGCAACTTCTTGTCGGGTTGCTTTTGGGTAGTCTCTCAGATACTCCCAAATTCTCTTTTGGGTAGTGTTAAGCGGTTTTTGGGTAGTTGCTTTAGTCTTTTGGGTAGTTAACTCCAATCCCTCATTCGCCTTTTGGGTAGTATTCTGATCTTTTTGGGTAGTTCGCCAAATACGTGCTACAAACTGATTCCCATTAGGACGATCAATGAATTCTACATCGCTACCGGTTGCCATCACACGCGGAATACCTGACCCCAATCCTCTATAAGGCATCGTGTGTGAACCGAATTGTGCCAATAACATATTCCGAGGATTGGAATTGCCAAGCATTATCTCATCTATGGTCTGTCCATCGGGAAGGTTTCCTGGATTGACGATTTCAATCCGATTGTCGAAAACCAACAAACGTATAGCAGCAGGTTTGAGCAGATCCAGATGGACAAGCGCATTTTGCAATAGCTCTTCCAATACAACCTCCGGAATTTCCAATTGACCTACACTATTAAAGGATTGACCATTCTGCGGACGCTTGAGACATGACTTAATCCAACGTAATGCTTCATCATACATTTCCGGAATAGTGCCTATGATATCCCGACTATCGTGATATTCTGTTCCTCCAATCTCATTACCTACATACCAAACAGCTTTAATGCAATGCTGAGGTAAAAACTGTTGAGGTTCTCTGCCAAAATACATAAGTCCTGCTACCGTAAGTCGGTCTTCGGCATCAAGTATATGCGCATTACGCAAAACATTTTTGCGTGGCATAGAGAAATCATCAACGGTTTTATGATACATATTGGAGAAATATGCATCCAATGCTTTGGTATCAATATCATTTTCCGAGGAGCCATCTACTCCTTCTGCGTCAGCTTCATACTGATGGGAATTCTGCAACAAACGGCGAATCTCTACATTTTCAGTAACGCGGCGTTTGTCGGCTCCTTGTTTGACCCATATATTGCCAGATAAATCTTTATAAGGCTTATACAAACCGTTTTTTACATATGCAACCAGATAAACTACCTCGTTGAGTCGGATCGTTTCCGTTTCTATATATATGACCGGGCGGACATGTTCATTGGCTGTATTACCCAATTCGCGGGAGATATATTGCACTTGTTCATATGTTAGACCGACCATTTTGCCGGTTTTGTCCTCTGCCCCGAAGATAATAGTACCGCCGTGAGTGTTTGCAAAGGCTACCAATTCCTCTGCAATTTGTTTTTGGGTAGTGAATTCCAGTTTGTATTGCAACGTTGTGGATTCACCGGTACTGCATAATTCTATTAGTTCTTGCTCCGTCATGGTGACAAAATTGTTTGTATAGTTTTAGTTCTCGTTAGGGAAATCAAGAGTATATGACACACTATCTCCTATACCTTGGCAATATCGGGGATTATATTCATTGCAAGGCAAATAACATAAAGCTATTTCTGGATGTTGCATGTAACATCTATAAGCAGCTACTGCACTCGGTTTAGGTCCGAACGAAGCTAATATGATATTAGAGTCTATTTCCGCATTGATTGCATTCTCTATTGCATTGTATCCTAAATCGTCAGAATATGCATTGATGTGATTTGATATAATATCTTCTTCTTTTAGACCAAATTCTCTACAAATATTAGTATGTATCATAACGTTGTTTCTATCCAAATTGCCAAATTGCTCACCACTTTGGACTAATAAATATACTTTTTTAGGCTCAAATTTATATAGAAGATATTTAGTGCGTTCTTCGTCAAAACCTGTAATCATAATAAGAGTAGTATCTTTCCCTAAATCATATATGCCGGAATGTTTCAATAATAATCTAGGCTGATTAGGCTCTCGACTAATCCAATCTGTTGCATATGTTTGTGGCCTATGATAAAGAATATCTACTGTTTGAATTTTCGTTCTTAAAAAATACAATACCGTCCACACAATATTTCGAGACATCGTAGTTATATCCAAAAAAACATTATCGTTCTTACCAATCCAAGTGTTGATTGCTTTCTCAAGTTCTTGCCAATTTTTGACGGAATCATTACATATATCTACGTAATTAATTGTAATGGATCTTTCTTTACACGCATGTTCTATTTGCAAGAGTTGTTCCTTGAATGCGTCACAATGGTTTGCTGAATTCCTAATCAATATCACTTCCGAAAAAGAATATTGCATGTCTTTCATGAAACCTTTTGAAGAACGTTCTTCCCAACTAGGATATATTATCAATATTTTTTTCATATTTCAAATAATGTTAATTGAATGGCTTCTGTCTCTGAATTAGAATCACCGAATGGGATTTCCTTTTTGTATAAAGCAGCATTGTATAAGTCAATTACTTTTAACGATACACGAGCAAATTGTCCATCCGGGTCAAGTCCAAAGTTTGGGAAAATTATACGATTAGGAACATACAACGTGTCGCTTTTCCCCAAGTCTTTTGCATTGCCAATGCGGGTATATATATACTGTGCACGTCGAGCAATATCAATTAACTTTAATACTGTTTCTTTTTCTTTTTTGTATTTATCTTGTTGAGATATAGAAAATACAATTGCTCTAGGTTCAGATATTGGGGCTTTTAGTCGTTTTGAGAATAAGATTATTAATTGTTCCAATAAGTTGTATATTTGTTGGCTTTCTTGTTGAGTGCAATTTGGTACGATATTTTCTAGGCCTTGTTTTAATTGAGTCCAAAAGTCTTCACTCCTTTTGCATATTGTGTCATTTTGTATGGCTGGTGATATGTATTTGATAATTGGCTCCTCCTCCTTTTTCTTATTTCGTTGCTCACTGAGTGCACTTTCATACATCCAATAACAAGGATCCAGCATATTTCTAATAATCCCGGTTGATACCGCAACAATAGTCTTAAATCCCGAATATGAAGGTCTATTAGCTCGAGGACTACGGTCTTTAAAATACATAGCTCTCTGATACTTATAAACGTAGTCGCTTATAGCTTTATCATTGTCCCCATATTTTTCTTTTGCCTCTTTAAGTGCGATTTGATGATATTTCTCCAACTGTTCTTCAAGTTCTGCATTAACTGGGAAAAATTCTGTCGCGGTTGCATTTATCCCTGCTTTTTTTAGCCTACGCTCTACAATGAGAGTAGAAAGGTGATAAAAGCTCGTTTTCTCATTCTGATAAGCCTTTTCCATATCAATCGTAATGAAATCGTGACCTTCAAGAATAGAGCCTCCCGTTGATGTAATGTGTGAAGGTCTTCCAACTTTTGCAGTTGCAACCTTAAAACTAAATAGTGAATGATCACGATATGCTATCCATGAATTTAATGTTTTTATTTGAAACTCATTCATATCATGTGCATCATCTATCATAAGCATGTAATGAGAGTCCTTCAAACAATTAATTTGTGAAAGAGAAAGAAGGAAAGGCATTACAGTTGATGAAAATGAAAAGGCATTATCATAAAAGCTATCGGAATCCCGGGAATTGATTATTTTTTGTGTGTTGATAATTTCTTTGTTAACAAATTTTTTTACAGCATCAAAGAAATTATGTGATGAGTGATCTAATTTAATATCCCAGATATATTCTATAGTGTTATACAATTCATCCTGAATAGGTATCGTACTGTCAATTAATTCATCCACTGTACTCAACGCGTTAGCTATCGCATACAAAATAGATAATACTAGATAATGCTCACACATAATGCTTTTTTTGTATGGGTCATCTATCAATAGATACTCTCTCTTATGGAATAATGGCGTATTACATGGGATGTGAATGCCAATCCATTTATATGCGGGATTGCCGCTACGTTGTGCTATCTTGTGTTGAATTCTAAATGAGTTGTACAGTAATGTCATAGTTTTTCCGGATCCTCTCTCTCCAATTAGAAACACATTCTTAGTGGAGCGAATGAATCTTGAAAAATTATAGTCTTCGATGTAGTAATCGATTATTTCTTCATCTGAGAGATTATTTGCAGCATCGTGGTCAAAAGGATTCTTTAATAGTTTATTCATGAGTACGTCCTCCTATTTTTTGAACAATAGACTCAATTTTTAGTTCGGGGTAGCGTCCATAGATCATTTCTTCTATAGACTCCTCTGACAAAATATACTTGTCTTCCAATTGTATTTTTGGTAAATCGGCTATATCAACTCCTTCGTCAAGGAAGTTAATTTGCACATCTGTTGTCTTAAAGTTGTTTAAAGAAGGTGCATAGTATTTGCAATATCTTCTTTCTGTATCTAGTTTGATGATACGTTTATATACAAATCTAATTAGAGTCTCTATATCAATATCAGTTATCGGAATCTCAATATTGTATGTAAGTGCAATACGTCCATCATTTTTGCCAATATATACCTCTGTAATTGACGCATATTTATGATAAATGAGCGATGCCTCATCTATTTTCCCACTTTTTATCAAATAATCAGATGTTCTTTGTGGGCCTTCTGCTAATTCATCTGCGAATCTTATAATTCCTGCTATTTCGCGGACTTTTATTTCTTTGGAAAAAAGACTTGCCTTTTCATCAACTTCTATAAGTGTGTCTGGATTATTTCTTTTGGACTTTCCGCAGTGTGCCCTTACAATCATAGTAACCAACCTTTTTTCTTGCAATCGTGCGGAATTAGTACCGACAACTTCACTATATATTTCAGCAATTTTTTTATTATGTCCATCGCGTCCGTTGATATTGCCAGAGTCATGAAATAAAACACTCAAACACAGCAGGTATAATTCAGTAGCGTTAAATTTATCTAAATCACCTTGAATTACGTACCATACATTATTTAATACATTCTCGATGTGTTTGTCTGAATGGTCGGTTAAACTTGGCTCAACAGTAGCAATGTAAGGGAAAATATTATCTACAAGATATTTCTTCGCAACATTATATTGCGAATAATAAGTTGTTCCTATTTGCTCATTAAATTCTTCGATGAGTTTTTTTTGCATATATTTTTCCAACTCAGTTTCTATCCACATGGCTGTTTTTTAATTTGCTTCTGTTATTAATATTTGTTCAAAAACTGATTTTGCCAACAATGGAGGTACAGCGTTTCCTATTTGTTGTTGAATGTCCATTAGTGTTCCTTTGAAAATGAATGAATCAGGAAAACTTTGTAAACGTGCTGCTTCACGGACGGACAAGCCTCTATTGGCCCAAGGGTGGATGAGCATGTTCTTTCTATAGTTGGATATGACCACAGATGGTTTAGTAGGAACCAAACGTTTGTATATGCCACTATGACAATTATTCCGATCTTTATAATTTTGCATTAGTTCACTCGGAATAGCTTCCCAATTCTGCCCTTGCTTTATATATTTGTATCGCTCTACCACATATTCAGCATTGCGCGATACATAGTTCTGCATAGAAGCTTTAGATCCCTTGCGCATCGAACGTGCATACTCGCTCGCCTTTGAGAGTGGAAGAGTATATGACATCTTTTCTTCCATCTGGCCATTAACTAAAGTAGGTAAATCGCTAATTGCATCTGCTACTGTATAAACCTTGTCTTGCTTTTCGGGGAACTGAAATTCTATACCATGTCTATTACCAACCATAATATAGCGATTACGATGCTGGGGAACACCATAATCAGAAGCAGTCAGTAATGCATCGTTGGCAGTATACCCTAATTCTTCAAAGCACTTTTTTACTAAGTCGCGTATCTTCCCTTTTTCAAAACGCATGAAACCTTCCACGTTTTCAAACAAGAACCAATCCGGATTCAAAACGCTTACAAACCGCACAAACTCTTCGAACAAAGAGTTGTTCGGGTTTTTCATATTGCGCGTAACAGTATTGGAGGTTGAGAATCCTTGGCAGGGCGGTCCTCCAAATACGATTAATTGATCATCCGGATTGAGTTGCGGAAGGTGTTCGAGTGGGTTTATATCATGGATGTCCGCACAAAGAACCGGCGTCTCTGGATGGTTGAAACGGTAGGTTTCTGCCGCACTTTTGTCTTTTTCCACAGCAAAAGCAATATGGGCACCTGCCATTTCAGCCCCCAAACTAAGGCCTCCAGCCCCACTAAATATGTCAATTCCTACAAGCATTTAGCTTTAAAATAATATTTCAAGGCGCAAAGTTACAAAAAATTTTTCATATATGCAAGAAAAATCGAAGATTTTTAGTTGAAAGTTTAAAGTTTAATGTTTAAAGACAGCAGAATGCACGGAGCAGCAGAGCTTTCGCTCCTTGTCGGGGACGTAATATAGACGGATAGTATCCGTGGTAAGAGACTAATGTCTTACTTCCCGGATTTCAGTTCGGCATTGAGGGAGGCGATGATGAAGCCACGGAGAGTGGAGTAGTAACGGGCAGAGGAAGAGGAGCGGTAGTGCTTGCGGTAGGAGGCATAACGGCGCTCCCAGTCGGCGCGCTGGGCGGGATCGTTGAGGATGTAATACGACAGCATAGTGACGAAATACGGTGCAAAGGTATGAAAAAGATCGGATATATGCAAACGAAAACGCCATTTTTGGCGTTTTCGTGCTATAAAAAGAGCTGACATTCTTATTTTGTACCACTCAAGATACCNNCCATTTTCTTTATCTTCGTTGTTGATACGTTTGCCTGCATCGCTGCGCTGCGACCCGAAATCGAGATTGCAATGGAAGTTCAGAATCAACATCTGGCGGAAGTCCCGCATCTCTGCATGCTGCGTGTTAGGTGCAAGGGCTGACAAATCTTTCGTATCAATACTGTAACCTCTGACGGAGAACGGATTCATCAGCATCGCGCGAACGCCCCATTTATCGGCATTGTAGCCCACGCCTATATGGTGATAGAACTCGCCGTACTCCAGCGTCTCGCCCCAGAGATTATTGCTGCGCGTAGTCACTTCGCCGAAGAAGAGCAGTGTGCCCGGAGAGTTTTGCTCATCTTTCTCGCCTGCCTTCAGCCTGTACATTCCTGTCAGACCGGCACGAATGCCAGGATTGAAATGCTTGTGCGTGTACGAATTGCCTAGACTCACATAGTAATTGGCGAAAGGCGCAACGGTAAAGATCAATTGGTTCTGCAGCAGGCGTACTTGTACGCTCGGCACTACTTGCAGACGGTGAAAACCTCTATGGTTGGCGTAAGTGCGCACAGCCATCGGCCTTCCCTCAATCACTTGTTCATAGGTCTCATCCATGATAGGCTTGTGGTCGTACGAGTAGTTCGCCCAGATATTCAGATTGACGTACTTGGACTGCCACGAAAGCTGCATCTCATTGGCAACGAACATAACCGGCTTCAAGTCCGGATTGCCTTGACGAATCTGGTACTTGTCAATCTGTTGCGCCACATCCGACATAGCAGACAGCGATGGCTGGTAGCCGGATACATAACCTTTGTATTTCCAGAACACACCTTTGCCGAAGTCGTAACTTAGCGTCAGTTGCGGACGGGCAATCCAGTTCGACTGTTTCTGTCCGGCTTGCTCGATATACGTGTGCATGGCGCCGATACCCACGGCGTAGGAGAACTGCTTGATACGCTGCTGCACTTCCGCAAATGCATAGGTTTCAGCGGTGGTCATGTTAACGGTTGCATCGGCACTACCGAGATAGGTGTTTTCCACCCATTGATGATTGTGACGCACGCCGACTGTCAAACCGATATTATTCGTGGTCTCCGACGAACTTTGTTCGTGCGGGGCGATAGACCATTCTTTCTCATAGATAGCTTCGCCGATGAGCGAGTATTTGTTTCCCTTTACACGTGACAAAACATCCGTCGTATCAGCAATCGTCTCGCCAAGCGGCAACTGTTCAAACCGTCGACTGTTGCTACTGTTGATATACGTACCCACCACATCGAAATACAGGTGGTTGTCGTCCGGCAGGTTGTGCTCGTAGTAGATGTCCAACGACGGCGAAATGGACTTGCTGCTTTCGTGGTCGTGGATAGCAAAACTGTCCGTGCCCTGATACAAATACGAATCGCGGTTGGTCTTCGATTGCGGCGTAAACATCATGAAATCGCGCAAGGTGATATTGAGCATATTCTTCTCGCCGTTCGTCCAGTTGTAAGTCAAACCGAGGTTCATCGGATGCATCTTGAAACGTGTCGGTTCGCCCACTTCGCGATTCTCAATCGTGCCCGTACTGAAATTGTACGTCTCCGCGTTCGTGCGCGTCCAATAAACGTCACGCGGCGAGTAGTGCGTCATGAGGCTGAACGACGATTGGCCAAAGTTGACCTTACCCGACAGATGGTACTCTCCCCAACCGGGCATTGTTACGCCGTTAGACGCGTTGAGCATCATATTACCGCCTGTGTCGCGCTTGCGCACGATGTAGTTGATGACCGCCGCCGCGCCGTTATAGCGCACACCCGGCTGGTCGTGATACTCGATGCGGATGACATCTTTCGGGTTGATAGCCATAACCTCGGAGTTGCTTGCCTCAATGCCGTTGATACGCAGTTGCACGTCTTGGTTGGCAAGGGTCTTGACCGTGTTGTCCGTCAGGTTCACTACGATTCGCGGAATCTGCAAGTTCTGTAACAGAGATATACCGTCGTGCGAGGCTTTGCGTTGCTCACGATTAGGTAACAGAATCTGTTTGTCTGCTTTTTGGATCGTGTTTTCGCTTGTTACAACGACTTCTTCGATGTCAAACGACACCTGATCGGTTGCTACCGTGTCTGCTGCATTTGTTTGCGCAGCCATCGTCACGGCATATACCGTTGCCGCTGCCAGAATAATGAATCTTGTCTTCATGTTGCTATAATTTTGGTTAAACATTTGCCTGTTTTGCCTGCCGAACGTCATGACTTTTCGGCTTCGAAAAACACTGCAAAGTTACAACAAAAAGTATATTATATGCAAATTTTCCGATTTATATTTGCATCTGCTAAAATGCAGATTTATAGTGTGGTAGAGATATAAAAATTTATATATGGGTGTGAGAGGCTTATATGAATTTGCAAAAGTGAGAATTTTTTTGTAACTTTGCATCGTTTTTAGAATAACAGCGATGAAAATCAAACTTCACATATTGGCTTTAGGAGCAGTAGCGTTGTTACTGCTTGCAAGTTGCAGCGTGCATAGAGACCGCAAGCGGATAGAGGCGGCAGAGGCATTGCTGTATAGTAACCGCGATTCGGTTGAACTGCTGCTCAGGCAAGTGGAGCGACCTGAACGGTTGGACGACGAGCACCTGGCTAAATACTGGTTTATCACCTGTGACCTGCACGCTAACTCCATGCAATCGCTCAGCGAGGATTCGATGATCTGCTGGGCTGCTGACTATTTCCGCAAACAATGGGAGGATTTAGCAGTAGGCGGAAAAACCGCTCTGCCCAAAGAAGAAAGTTTGCCGCGCTATTTGATCCTGTCCGGTTTGGACGAAGCGATGTACTATTGGTGGAACAACGACAAGGAAAATGCGCAAATGGTTCTGCAACGGCAGAAAGGTTATGCCGACGAGGTGGCTGAACTGACAGGCGAACACTTGTGGCAGGTAATTGTGCTGCGCGTGTCCGCTGAACTGGCGATGCGCGACTATAAATACGAACTCGTGCGCGACTACACAGAAACGCTCATTGCCCTCGACGACGGCAAGGCAATCCATCTGGACGAGGTAGAGCGCGTGTATAATGCCCTTGCGATAGTATATTTCTCGCTCGGCGAGTACGACAAGATGGAGCAATGCTTCGAAAAAGCTATTGCCTATGCTGCCGACTCGGCGTTTATTGTGAACGTCGTTCGCCGTAATTATGCCGACCTGTTAGGTGAAATCGGGCAGACCGACCGAGCGATCCGAATGCTTGAAGATCTGACGGAACAATACCGCAAGGCGGAAAACTGGTTGCAGATGGAAAGTCTCTATTCGTTGTCGCGCATGTGGCTGAACAAGGGCAACAAACAGCGTGCAGAGCAGTATATGCGCGAGGCGGAAGAGTTGTTTGCGAAATACAAAGAGTCTTCGGAGTTTGACCCGGCTACAGAAGCGGCATTCTTAGCGCACCGACAAGTGCTGGAGTATGCGCAAAAGGGAGCGTATCATTTTTTCCCGCTGGTACAATACCACAACCACTGGTCGGAGAAGGACTATGTGCGTTTTCGCGTGGCAGAAGCCAAGGAACGTTCCATCCGCGACTTGCGTGAGCGCAACCTGTATCTGACCATCAGCAGGCAGCGGCAGATGTTGTTTATCGTTGTTCTGTTGTTTGCGGGAGCAGGTGCTATTCTGCTGGTTTGGGGACTCAGCCGTCGCCGCAAAAGGCAACTGTTGCAGAAAGAGGAGGAGATAGAAACACTCCGCAACCTCCTTACCCGCCACAACTCTGCCGAGGCGGATGTGCAACAACTCATGCTACGGCAGTTAGGTCTAATCCGCACGATTGCCGGCGCGCCTACCGAAGCCAACCAGCATCTGCTGGCGCAACTCACCGCTATCAATGAATCCAAAGCCTCCGCGCTGATTGACTGGCAGAGCATCTACCGCACGATAGATGGCGCGTACAACGGTTTCTATAGCCGGCTGTTGAGCAGTCATGGAGAGACCTTGAACGAGAAAGAGATACAATTGTGCTGTTTGCTCCGGGCGGGATTCTCCACAAAAGAAATCAACATGCTCACCCGTCAGAGTCTGCAAACGATTTACCAGCGTAAGACCCAAATCCGGCAGAAACTTGGCTTGCAAGAGGCTGATGATATAGCAGACAAACTGCGATAGAAACAAAACAAGCGGCAACAATGCCGCTTGTTTGCATATATGCCTGTGGAGTACTACCGCCAACAGGATATTAGCGAATCATATCCGCACCGAAGTACGGCTGCAGGGCTGCCGGGATACGTATACCTTCCTCGGTCTGGTTGTTCTCCAGCAGGGCTGCCACGATACGCGGCAGTGCCAGCGCCGAACCGTTCAGCGTGTGGCAGAGCGTCACTTTCTTATCCTCGTTGCGACGGTAACGGCACTTCAGGCGGTTAGCCTGATAGGTGTCGAAGTTACTGGTGGACGAAACCTCCAGCCAGCGGTGTTGCGCCTCGCTATATACCTCAAAGTCGTAGCACAGCGCAGCCGTGAACGACATGTCACCGCCCGACAGACGAAGGATACGATACGGCAGTTCGAGTTTCTGCAGCAGTCCCTCGACATGCGCGAGCATCTCACGGTGCGAAGCGTCGGAGTGCTCCGGCGTGTCGATACGTACGATCTCGATCTTCGAGAACTCGTGCAGACGGTTCAAGCCGCGCACATCCTTGCCATAACTGCCAGCCTCGCGACGGAAGCACTCGGTGTACGCGCAGTTCTTGATCGGCAGTTTGTCCTCATCGATGATCACATCGCGATAGAGGTTCGTAACAGGCACCTCAGCCGTAGGGATAAGATACAGGTCATCCACCTCGCAGTGGTACATCTGTCCTTCCTTGTCAGGCAACTGTCCCGTGCCGTAACCCGAAGCGGCGTTAACCACCGTAGGCGGCATGATCTCCGTGTAGCCGGCTTTGTTGGCTTCGGCCAGGAAGAAGTTGATCAGCGCGCGCTGCAGACGTGCACCCTGACCGATATATACGGGGAAACCTGCGCCGGAGATCTTCACTCCCAGGTCGAAGTCAATCAGGTTGTACTTCTTCGCCAACTCCCAGTGCGGCAGTTTCTCGCTCTGTGCGATGCGCTCGGCAGCAATAGCCTCATCGGTAGCGCTGTCCCAGTCGCGCAGGGCTACAGAGCCGTTCTTGGCAATAGCGTCAGCCATAGGCCGGTTAGGCCAGTTGCCGAGTGTGACGGCGAGGTTATCCTCAGCCGATGCACCTTCGGGAACGATAGCGTAGGGTACATTAGGTATAGTCAGCAGCAGGTTAGTCAGTTCCTGCTCCTTGGCATCCATCTCCTGCTCATAGGTGGCTATGGCCTGCTTGAGCTCGCCAGTCTGTGCCTTGGCGGCATTGGCTTCGTCGCGTTTGCCTTGAGCCATCAGTGCGCCGATGGATTTGCTAATCTTGTTCATCTCGGCAGAGGCGTTATCTTTCTTCTGCTGTGCGGCTTTGCGCTCAGCATCGATAGCCATAACGCGCTCAATGGTAGCCTGAGCGTCAGCGAAATGTTTCTTCTCGAGTCCTGCAACAATCTGCTCAGGGCTGTCATAGATCTGTTTGAGTGTAAGCATTGTCTGATTTGTATTTGTTATCAGCCAAGATTGGCTGATAAGTGGTTGTCATAAACAAAAAATCTCCTACCCAAAGCCGAAGCCTCGGTAGGAGATTGATTGTGTTGTCTCCGCCGATTTATGCTTCAGCAGCTATCGGCTGTATAGAGACGTACGACTTGTTGTCGCGTTTGCGAGTGAAGGTAACGATACCATCGGTAAGAGCGTACAATGTGTGGTCCGAACCCATACCCATGTTTGCACCGGGTTTGTGTACCGTACCGCGCTGACGTACAATGATGTTACCTGCCTTTGCGATTTGTCCACCCCAGATTTTTACACCAAGGCGTTTGCTTTCTGATTCACGGCCGTTCTTAGAACTACCGACACCTTTCTTATGTGCCATAATTGATTAGGATTTTTAAATAATGGGGTTTAACAAACGATTTCTTTTACTACGAGGTTGGTCAGATCCTGACGGTGACCGTTCAACTTGCGGAAACCTTTGCGGCGTTTCTTGTGGAAAACAAGAATCTTCTCACCGCGGCTCTCGTTGTCGATAATCTCGCATACTACTTTGGCTCCCTTGACGTACGGCGCACCCACTTTAACAGCGCCGTCCTTGTCAACTAACAGAACCTTGTCAAACTCAACCGTTGCACCGGCCTCGGTGTCTATGCGGTTGATGAATAATTTCTTGCCAGCCTCTACACGAAACTGCTGGCCTTGCATTTCTACAATTGCGTACATTGTACTGTTAACTATTAAATTACACGAGCCGGGCGGCTGGATAGATCCTACACGCTGCTAAAAGCTTTTGGCTTTCTCATACGTCGTCTATGGCGACTTTGGGAGCCCGAACCCGAAAAAAGCATGCAAAAGTACAACAAATATTTTATATTTGCAAATCCCGCACTCATCCGGCGCACGATTTGCTGTAATAAAATCTGCGTTGCTAACTACGGACTGCAAATAGCACAGTCTGTTAACTCTTGCGGGTCTTGTACTTGTTCCAGATGAATCTGACTACCGGCATCAGAAACGGTGCCAGCAGTTTGACCTTGGATACGCCACGGCGCAGGCTCTGTATGCCGTTCACCACGGGCATATAGTCGCTCTTGACGTCCGTCAGGTCTTGGCGTACGCGTTGCTCCTCATGTGCGGCTTTGAGCTGCAGCAGTGCGCGCTGATGCTCCAAGTCCTGCATGGTGCGGATAGTGCTCAGGTTACTCATGGCTGACCTCCTTTTCTGCGGTTGGCGTAGCAGACGGTTGCGGCTGAGTGCCGGACGGATCGACCTTGGCAGGCGTCTTGACCTCAGGCACCTCGAACAGGATGGCACTGATGGCCGCCAGTATAGGATTGATAAACAGCCGGTTGCGGAAAACGACTGCACCGATCATCATCGCTATCCACAGTGCCACAACAATCAGCGTAGATGCCCACATAGGCATAACCTGACCGAGGGCAAAGATCAGGGCTATACACCCGAACGAGATAACCGCAAACAGCAGCAAGACCATCACCAGCGCAAACAGTATGAGCCCGACGATCCTCGCGGCCTTCTCCAGAAAACCTACCTTGAACAGGTCGAACCGGGTAGCGGCGTACTGCTTGATGTCCGCCCAAGTCTGTTGATATTTCTCGGATTCGAACATGTTATGCCTGTTTTTGTTCTGCCAGAACCTTGTCGACGGCAGCGGTTATCTCATCGTCGGAGAAATAGTCGCGCACACGCGCCAGAACCTTGTCAATCACCGCCTCTATCTCTTCGCGGTTGAGGTGTTCGGCTTTCTCGCGAACGATGCGTGCTACGTCGGCACGCAGTTCTTTACCGGTCTTGGGGGCCAGCAGCAGTGCTGCCACCGCACCGATCAATGCGCCGCCAAGCACAGCGGCGAATATTGAACCTGAATTGTTTGCCATAATGATTATTGTTTGAGCAGCCAGGACTGGCTGCTGCC
>DBYS01000017.1:79798-80204 GCA_002310195.1 Bacteroidales bacterium UBA1180 | reverse complement strand
AAAGCATAAGTATTCCTTGTTTGGACGCGGGTTCGACTCCCGCTAGCTCCACACACAATATGGTAGAGATCAGAGACATACGGACGAAGAGGGAGTTGCGCGGGTTTATTGAATTCGCCAACCAATTGTACAAAGGCTGCGACTGTTACTGCCCGCCGCTTTTCTTCGACGAGATGAACTGCTTTGAGCCGGAGAAGAACCCTGCGCTGGAGGTCTGTGACTACCGTCTCTGGATGGCCTATCGCGACGGCAAACCGGTGGGACGTATTGCCGGCATCATCAACCGCCGCGCGAATGAGAAATGGGGCTTCCGTCATGTGCGTTTCGGCTGGTTCGACTTTATTGACGACGAGGAGGTAAGCCGTGCGCTGCTCGATACCGTTGTGGCATGGGGCAAGGAGAGAGG
>DBYS01000017.1:76815-79732 GCA_002310195.1 Bacteroidales bacterium UBA1180 | reverse complement strand
TCGCTGTACAACTATCCGTATTACGTGAAGCATGTGGAGGCATACGGACTGGAGAAAGAGGCCGACTGGATAGAGCTGCAGGTGTTCCCGCCGAAGGATGTGCCGGAGCGTATCGACCGTCTGGCAGAGATGGTCAAGCAGCGTTACCATGTGCGTATCGTGAAGGTGAAGGACTCGCGCGAGTTGGTGAAGCGCTTTGGGATTGAGTATATGGATGTGATTGATGCCGCCTACCAGAAGCTCTATAACTTCCAGCCCATGACCGACAAGCAGAAGAACTACTACAAAGATATGTATTTCCAGTTCTTGAACTTCGATTTTGTCACGCTGGTGGTGAACGAGAAGGAAGAACTGGTGGGTGTAGGACTGGGTATGCCGGATATTGCTCCCGCCTTGCGCAGGTGCGGCGGCAAGTTGTTGCCCTTCGGATGGTATCACCTGATCAAGGCGCTGAAGGCCAAGCATATGGAGCGTTTCAGTTTCCTGCTGATTGCGGTAAGGCCCGACTATCAGGACAAAGGTGTCAATGCCCTCTTCCTGCAAGACCAGATACCTATCATCAACCAATACGGCATCAAGACGCTGGAGACGACCTCTATGCTGGAGACCAATACGAAAGTGCTGTCGTTCTTCATGCAGTTCGACCATCGTCAACACAAGCGTCACCGTGCATATATCAAAACAATCTGACCTGTGAAGAGGAGTCCGTTACAGTTGGCCACCGAGCGTCTGAATGCGTATATTGAGGACAACGCCATGCGCCAGTCGCCGACCAGAATGATGGTTCTGGAGCGCATCTGCGCCCTCCCTCAACCCTTCACGGGCAAGCAGTTGGAGGAGGTATGTGCGGGCGAGCAGATATCCAGAGGAACGGTGTACAACGTGCTGGAAGTGTTGCAAAATGCGCAGATTATATGTCCTATCGCTTCACAGCCGGGCTCCGGACATATGCAATATGAGTTGGTGACTTCCATCCCCAGTCGTATGCGTTATGTATGCGAGATGTGCGGACGACAAGTGGAGATACGCGATAAGGTGTTGGAGAAGTTGATCAAGACGCGCTACTACTACAACTTTGTACCGAGACGATTGTCGTTATTAGTGTACGGCGTGTGTAAGAAATGCCGCTTGGTGAAATAAACGAAAAGTGATAAGGCCCTGTAGCTCAATTGAATAGAGTGTCAGATTCCGGTTCTGAAGGTTCTGGGTTTGAGCCCCAGCAGGGTCACAAAAAACGAGCAACACAAACGTTGCTCGTTTTTTTATTTGAGGATGATGTCGACGATGATAGGCTCGTGGTCGGCGTAGCGGTGCATCGATTTGTCTTTCATTTTGTACGCGCCGTGTTGGTAGTACCAGTCGGCATTCACATGCCAGGGCTGCACGTGCGTGATTTGTTCGGCCATCGACGGCGAAGCAAAACAGCGGTCGAGATAGCCGGCTTCGCCGCGGAAGATATAGGAGAAATCGGTGGGGCAGAACCGCATCAACTGGTCGGGATAGCCGGCGCGCACGAGCCGCTGGATAGGTGTCTCTTGGGTATAGCAGTTGTAGTCGCCCAGCAAGAGAATGTCTTCATCGCCGAAGCGCTCAACAGCTTTGGGAAGCATGGCGAGCAGGCTGTCGGTGTTCTGCAGACGCTTGAGATGGGTGTCGTAGTTACCGCGTCCTGCTCGTTTGGACTTCAGATGGTTGACGCTGATAATGAGACGTTTACCGCTTTCGATCTCTTCAAAACCGACGGCGAACATACGTGCGTGGTAATGGTCGGCGGTGTCGCGATAAGCCGAGAGAGGCGCTGCGTACGGACGCACACGCGTAGCATCGTACACAAAGCACCCGCCGATACGATCCTGATTAGCTACCGGCATCGAGACATAGGCATAGCGGTCGGAGCCTTTGTTGAGAGCGGCAAGCAGCATCTCCGGGGCCTTGTTGCCCACCTGCATCTCACACATAGCGAAGATGTCTGCATGCATGGCGCGGAGCGCTTTCACCAGTTTGCTGGTCTTGAGCGTCTGTTGCGCTGGTGTTGTGCGTTTCGTGGCGTAGCCTCCGAGGTCGGCAAAATAGTTCTCTATATTGGCGCCCACTACACGCAGTTCATCTTTTTTCGGCTTCGCCAGACGTTGCGCAGCTGTGTGCGAGGTCTTGACCGACTTGCCGGTGAGCAGTTGACGCGGGGCTGTCACGCGCGCCTGTAGTCCTTTGACACGATCGCCCGTACGCACGCGGTAGGAGTTGTTGCGGCAATGCAGACAGATACTCGCAGCGCGGTTGCCGGCCACTATTTGCCGGTACATTGTGCTGTCACCGTCGGCCAGACCAAGGGCGCGTTCTTCCGGACAGAAGAGGCGTTCGGGCGCCAGCACAAGGCTGTCGTAGAAACTGCCGCAGACGACCAGCGGTGTAGTGAGTTGGATAACTTGGTTCTGGTACTTCGCCCAGTCGCTTTGCAACTGTTCTAACGAAACACGCTCCACCGCGTTAACGGAGAGCGTGCTAAGGAGTAATAAAACGAAAAAGTGTTTTCTCATAGTGTTGCGGAGGATGGGATCGAACCACCGACCTTCAGGTTATGAGCCTGACGAGCTACCACTGCTCTACTCCGCGATGTATCTCTCTTTCGAAAGCGGGTGCAAAAGTACTGCTTTTTTTTGACATACGCAAATTTTTTTGCATTTTTTTGCAAATTTCGTTAGTTTTGCGGGACATAATTGATCAAATCGCCGTTCAGGAAACTGTCGTAGGCGGTCATGTCGATCAGTCCGTGTCCGCTGAGGCAGAAGAGCAGCACTTTGGGCTCGCCGGTCTCTATGCAGCGTTTGGCTTCGCGGATCGTAGCAGCTATCGCGTGACAACTCTCCGGCGCAGGAATGATACCTTCGGTACGCGCGAAGAGCAGACCGGCGTCGAA
>DBYS01000017.1:75468-76760 GCA_002310195.1 Bacteroidales bacterium UBA1180 | reverse complement strand
CCGTGGTAACGCAGGCCTCCGGCGTGAATATTCGCGGGTTTGAAATCATGACCGAGCGTATACATCGGGAGTAGCGGCGTGTAGCCGGCGGCATCACCGAAGTCATATTCAAACTTACCTTTGGTCAGCTTGGGACACGAAGCAGGTTCGGCAGCAATAAAATCAATCTTCTTATCTCCGCGCAGTTGATGTCTCATAAAGGGGAAAGCGAGTCCGCCGAAGTTACTGCCGCCACCGAAGCAGGCAATGATGGCGTCGGGCTGTTCACCGGCCATCTCCATCTGTTTCTCGGCCTCCAGACCGATGACGGTCTGATGCAGCGAGACATGGTTCATCACGGAGCCGAGCGTATATTTGCAGCCCGGCGTGGTAGTAGCCAGTTCGACGGCCTCGGAGATAGCCGTGCCGAGAGAGCCCGGATGGTTCGGCTCACGGGTGATGATATCTTTGCCGGCGCGGGTGGACATCGACGGCGAACCGGTGACAGTAGCGCCGAAAGTGCGCATGATAGAACTGCGGTAGGGCTTCTGCTGCATCGATATCTTCACCTGATAAACGGCGCACTCAAGACCAAAAGTCTTGGCCGCATAACTGAGTGCCGCGCCCCATTGACCGGCGCCGGTCTCTGTGGTGACATTCGTCACGCCTTCCTGCTGGCAGTAGTAACACTGCGGAATGGCGGAGTTGAGCTTGTGCGAACCCAGCGGGTTGACACTCTCGTTCTTGAAATAGATATGGGCGGGGGTGCCGAGTGCTTTCTCCAGCTCATAGGCGCGCACGAGCGGCGTGGAGCGGTAGTAGCGGTAACGGCGCAGCACCTCTTCTGGGATATCTATCCAGGCGTGCTCCGTGTCCAATTCTTGCTTGGCGCACTCGCTGGCAAACAGATGCGACAGGTCATCAGCCGTAAGAGGCTGGCGGGTCTTCGGATCCAGTAGCGGCAGAGGCTTATTCACCATCTCCGCTTGAATATTATACCACTGGCGAGGCAGTTCATCCTCGGTCAAAAAATAGCGTTTTTGCTCTTTCATAATACCTTTTTCAAAAAAACGCCGCAAAATTACAAAAATATTTGCACATGGCAAAATTTTTTTGTTGCACTTTTTTCAGCACTTCCACCTCACTTTTACCGCCGCACACCGACGGTCAACCGACGGTCAACCGACAGTCAACGCTAAGGTAAGGCTTCTGTAAAGCCTATACAATTTAGGTCTGTTTTTCTGAAAATCTAAAGATTTTGGCAGATTTTTCTGTGTAAAATTTTCACAATTCAAAAAAAAGCAGTACCTTTG
>DBYS01000017.1:69555-75462 GCA_002310195.1 Bacteroidales bacterium UBA1180 | reverse complement strand
GCCGCAAAGGTTTGCGAAGAAAATGAAACAGATCTTACGAAAAATCTTTCTGAATGACAAGTTTATCTTGTCGGTCATCTTGCTCAACTCGGTGCTGATTTACATGCAGGTCGCGGGGTATGAGAATAAGACCATGTTGGCGCTGGACACTATCTGCACGCTCATCTTCCTCATAGAGATGCTGGTGAAGCATGCGGAGTACGGTCTGCGGGGCTACTGGAAAGACGGCTGGAACAAGTTGGACGGTACGCTGGTCATCCTGTCGTTGCCCTCGATAGCGGCGCTCTTCATACCCAACGACTATTCGGGCTTGTCGCTGCTGATGATTTTCCGACTGTTGCGTGTGCTGCGGTTCTTCCGCGTGCTCCATTTCTTCCCTAACTTCAGCAAAGTGGTACAGGGCTTCAAGACGGCGATGCGTCAGTCGTACGCCATCCTGCTCAGTTTTGCCGTGATCATCATCATCTTCGGCCTGCTCAACTGCAGCCTGTTCAAGGAGGCCGACCCGGAGCACTTCCAGACGCCGCTGCGCTCTATCTACGCGGTGTTCCAGATATGTACCGTGGAGGGCTGGTACGAGATACCCAATACTGTGGCGGCGTATTACGGTGCGTCGACAGCCGTGGGAGAGGTGATTCGTATCTATTTCTGCATGCTGCTCATACTGGGCGGCATCATCGGTATGTCGTTCATCAACTCCATTTTTGTCGATGCCATGGTGGCTGACAACAACGACGACGTGATGGCCAAACTGGATGAGGTACAGAAGAGCCTGGACGAACTAAAAGAGAAAATGAAATAAATCCACAGAGGATATGCTTGAGATATACAACTCGTTGACGAGACTGAAAGAGACCTTCCGCCCGCTGCACGAAGGGCACGTGGGCATGTACGTGTGCGGACCGACAGTGTACGGCGATGCCCATCTGGGCCATGCGCGTCCGGCTATCACCTTCGACCTGCTCTACCGCTACCTGCAGCACCTGGGCTACAAAGTGCGCTACGTACGTAACATCACCGATGTGGGTCATCTGGAGCACGACGCGGATGAGGGTGAGGACAAGATAGCCAAGAAAGCGCGTCTGGAGCAACTGGAGCCGATGGAGGTGGTGCAATACTACACCAACCGCTACCATCGTGACATGGCGGCGCTGAACGTACTGCCGCCGTCGATAGAGCCGCACGCCTCGGGCCATATCATTGAGCAGATTGCCTTCGTGCAAAAGATACTCGACAAGGGCTATGCCTATGTTTCGAACGGTTCTGTCTATATGGACGTGGAGAAATACGCCAAGGACTATCCCTACGGCAAACTGAGCGGACGTAACCTGAACGATATCGTCACGGAGACCCGCGAACTGGACGGACAGGATGAGAAGAAACACAGCTACGACTTCGCCCTCTGGAAAAAAGCCGCGCCCGAGCATATCATGCACTGGCCTTCGCCCTGGTCGGAAGGTTTCCCCGGCTGGCACATGGAGTGCTCGACCATGGGCACCAAGTACCTGGGTGAAAGATTCGACATCCACGGCGGCGGTCTGGACCTCATCTTCCCCCACCACGAGGCAGAGATTGCGCAGAGTTGCGCGGCCCTCGGCCACGAGACGGTACACTACTGGATGCACAACAACATGATCACCATCGCCGGCAAGAAGATGGGTAAGAGCTACAATAACTTCATCACCTTGGAGCAGTTCTTTGCGGGCGACCATCCGCTACTCAGCAAGCCCTTCGGGCCGATGGTGATTCGTTTCTTTATCCTGCAGGCCCACTATCGCTCGACGGTTGACTTCTCGTCGGAGGCACTGGAGGCTGCCGAGAAAGGACTACAGCGAATGCAAGAGGCCTATGCACGACTGCAGAAGTTGCAGGCAGGTAAGGAGACAACCGTGGAGGTAGCCGGTTTGCGTCAGCGCTGCCAAGAGGCCATGGACGACGACCTGAACACGCCGTTTGTGATCGCCGCTCTGTTTGACAGCACCCGCGCCATCAACACCGTCTTCGACGGCAAAGGCACCATCAGTGAAGCCGACCTCAAGGAGCTGCGTGACGTATGGCAGACTTTCGCCATCGACATACTGGGTCTGCGACTGGAGGAACAAGGCGCCGGCGACAGCAAACTGAAAGCCTTCAGCGGCGCGATAGACCTGCTGCTGGGTATTCGTCTGCAAGCCAAGCAGAACAAAGACTGGGCTACCAGCGACAAGATACGCAACGAACTCACCGCTCTCGGATTCCAAGTGAAAGATACCAAAGATGGCTTCGAGTGGTCTATCTAACAGCGTAAGCGGTCTAACAACGCAGTGGTCTTACAGGCTACTTGTAGCCGGTATAACAGCGTTAGCGGTCATTTCCTTCTGCGGCTGCGGTGGTGGTAAAGCGCCGCAAGCTGAGACGGAAATAGTAGAGGACAACCTCGTTGCCTATCCCGGACGGACGTTCAGCTACAAACTGAAGTTCAACGACCTGCAGTCGAAGCAGCACGCCGTGGCCTCGGCGATAGGTCTGCCTCGTCCGCCGAAGGACCGTGAGGATGCTGCGCGGATGCGTAAGCAGCTGGTGGAGATAAAGACCAACGCGAACTATATAGTGGATAGTCTGACCCACTCGGTGCCCTATCTGATTCCCAGCGCCAAGCGGGAGTTGGACAGTATCGGGGCTGAGTGGGCGGATATACTGCGCCGCAACGGCTTGCCCCACTACCGTTTCTATGTAACCTCGGTGCTGCGCACACAGGAGGACATCAAGTACCTGCAGCGCAGCGGCAACATCAACTCCGTCACGCAGAGTTGTCATTGCTACGGCACCACCTTCGACCTCGCGTATATGCGTTACGATAAGGTAACGCACACACGCGATTATATGGTGGAAGATAACCTGAAACTGGTCTTAGGACAAGTGCTGCTCAACGAGCAGCGCAAGGGACACGTGTTCGTCAAATATGAGGCGAAGCAGTCCTGTTTTCATGTCACCTGTAGGCGTTAGAAACGGAACGTAGCGCCTACGAGGAAATTGATTCCCTCCGAATTATACCCATAGTAGATGTCGTTCTTGCGATGGATAAAGTTATTCAGTTGCAAGAACAACGTCAAGTTGGGCTCGGGCAACGGCCTAACGGTAGTGCCCTTGTCGCTACGCAACTCTTTGGCAGCGCGGCCTACCCACATCTGATACTGCAGTCCGAGGTTGAGTTGGACGGTAGGACAGAGCGTGTGCTCGGTGGTAGTACCGGTAGTACCGTTGTAGACCAGGGCCGTCTTCTTGCCGGCAAAGTAGTTGTCGGAATAGAGCGACCAGTGGCGGTCGATACGTCCGTCTACGCGCAGACCCAGTTCCCAGCCGGCACGGTCGTAAGCCGCCGTGTCGCCGCTCCAGAAATAGGCATCGCCGTAGAGGTTGACGCGCACGATGTCGCGGTAGTGGTAGTTAACCTGTCCGCCTATCTTACCGCGGTGGTAGTTGGCGTAGAAATAGCCGAAGTCACCGGGTCCGTACATCTTCCGCGTGACGCTGCCGAGAGTGAAATTGGCGGAGTCGCTGTTGGCCACCAGCACATCCTGGTCGAGCAAGCGGGCATAGCCTCCGTGGAGCTCAATGAGCAGGTCGCGGTGGGGACGTATATGCAGTCCGAGTTCGGCATCGACGGGCGTATAGGCAGCCGCGTGATGGTCGATGATACCGGCGTGTATCAGTCGGTAACGGTTGGTCTCCATGAAGTCCTGCAGCGTACCGGTAGCGTGGCGTCCCAGCACGTCGGCATAGACGGTAAGCCATTTCTTAGCCACCTGTGCCTCCAGCCGTATATGCGGCGAAGGAGCAAACGAGATATTGTCGGTGCCGGACAGACTGTTGCAGCCGCGGCCGATGTTCAGATCCAGATTGACGCCCACGTGTAGTTGCACACGACGACCGCGGTACGCATAGTAGGGCTCGATGCGGAAGTTATGACGCGTGCTGTAGAGCGAGTCGCCGATGACGTCGCCCAGCGAGCCGAGCTGCATGATATTGTTCTGCACATAGACCACCGCTCCGACATGATGGGCCTCGCGATGCCAGTCGAAGTCGGCATGTGTACGTATCTGGTGCTCGCTGACGGCACCGGGCTTGCTGAAGAGCTTATATCCTGTCTGCACGCGGTATTGCACCTCCTGCTTGGCGTTGGCCTTGATACCTACAAAGGCTTCGATGGTCCAGAGCGAGGTTACATCTCTCGACCCAAACGATGCACCGGGATAAGCCGTCTTGTCGGCTATCCATGCACTGTGATCGCCCAGTGTGTAGTCGTAGAAATGGCCATACTTATGATAGTAGATATTGCCGCCGTTGATGCCGAAATAGAGGTCGCAGGTGCTGAAGGGGTGGGTGAAGTTGAGTCCCAGCGTGGTACGGCTGAGCGTACGCAGTCCCCATTGTGCGCGGTGGTGGGCATAGACATCCAGGATACTCTGCTTGCCATCGTCGAGATGGTAGCCGAAGTCGAAGAGGGTGTTGGCGTGGCCGATGCCGCCGCGTACGTAGCCGTTATACGGTGTGCCGTTGTTGAAACGCGTAGGCTGAGAGAGCAGGGTGTGCACCTCGGCCGTCGGCGTCACGGTAGCCTGATAGTCGGAGTACTCGATGGGGGCAGGCTCCTGCTTGGTCTCCACTACGGCCGGTTTGGTAGCCACCTTGCCTGCGTCCTGGATGACAGGCTGGAAATCCCGCTCGACGGTCACACTACGGTTGAGGGCGCTATCGTTGGCGTTCTGGGCGTAAGTGGGACAAAGGGCAAAGGACAAAAGACAAAGGAAAAAAATGTATCGTCTTTCAGCGTAGCAGTCTAATAAATTAATCCTCTTCATTTACTTCCTCCTTTTCTACGGGTTGTTCTTGTTGGTCGAGTTGCAGCAGTCGCTTAGCGATGAGCGACGGTATATCGTCGCCGCTGATGAGGTAGTTCTCCTGGAGCACGAGCAGATACTGGCGTGCCTGGAAGGTCTCACCGCGCTGGCGGTTGATGTCGCTCAGCAGGATTAGTGCGCGTGCGAGCCAGTATTGTTGCTGGGTGTTCATCTGAGTGAACCGCATTACTTCGGCTTCCGCCTCGTCGGGCCGACCCAGTTCCATATAGCTCTGCGCGAGCAGATATTCGGCTTCGGCACCTTGTGCGGTGCGTACCTCCCGGGCGAGGCTCTTCAGATCGGCTTGCGCCTTGCTCCATTGGGCGAGTCCCACATACGCCTTCGCGCGGTGGTACTGTGCCTCGCTGCGTGTCGCTTCGTCCACCGGCGTGTCGCTCAGTATCTGTTCGGCAATGTCGATAGTAGCCTGATGGCGCTGGAGACGTGCGCTGCAGCGCAGGATACCCAGACGGGCCGTACGCGCATGTTCCTGACTGGACGCCAGAGCGTTCATACGGTAGAATGCCTCGAGGGCAGTGGCGTAGTCGCCTTTGTCGTAACTGATCTCCGCCACGCGTATAGCGGCCTCCTCCTGATAGGGGTTGGCATTGGTCTCTGCCAATACGCTATATTGACCGAGCGCCTCAGTGGTCTTACCCAACCGGTAATAGGAATCGGCCAGGAAATAGCGAGCGGTAGTGCAATAACGTCCTCCGGCGCAGTACTGCGCGATATAGTTGCTCAGCGAGACGGTCGCTTTCTGGTAGGCGGCCTGCATATACTGCATCTCGGCTGCTGCAAAGAGGAGGCTGTCCTCCTGGGTGGTAACTGTCATGTTAATCTTAGCGAGGTTCTTGGTATAGGCCAGGTACTCGTCTACGCGTCCTTGCTCCACATAGAGTGCCTGCAGAGCCTCAAGGGCGGTATAGGCCTCTTCGGTGGCCGGATAACGCTCGATGGTGCGGCGATAGGCGGTAATCGCTTCGTCGGTCTGCCGCAGGTTGCGATAGAGCATCGCGCGCTCGAG
>DBYS01000017.1:63995-69392 GCA_002310195.1 Bacteroidales bacterium UBA1180 | reverse complement strand
AGTCCCAGTGCGTAACCGCGCTGGAAGAGGGCATAGTCAGCTCCCGCCGCCTGCATGTTGCTCACCTGCGAGTAGTAGGATATAGCCTGCGAGAAACTGCGGCTGTTGAAATAGCAGTCGCCGATACGGTTGAGCGCATCGGGATAGGTAGGGTCGGTAGCCAGCGCGGCGTCGATATAGGTGATAAACGCCTCGCGTGCCGCGTCGTATTTACCCTGCGAGAAAGCACAGTAGCCTTGCAGGTAACGGGCGATGGTGTAGTTGTCCGACAGCTTGGCATCGGTGCGCGCGAAGAACTGACGCAAGTCACGGTCGCAAGCCTCGTAGGCCTTCAGACGATAGGCTGCCTCGGCGCGGACATAATAGGCTTCGGTGGTATATTTGTCCGACTCTGCCGCATGGTTGATGACTTGTGTCATCCACTCGGTAGACGGCTGCATCTTGCCCTGGAGGAACGCATCAACGCCCAGTTGGTAACGCAGATACTGCTTGGTCTCCAACATCTTAGGCGTAGGATGGTCGAGCGAGTCGAGCGTGGTGATAGCCGCCGCGTAGTTCTTGCTCTGCATCAGCGCATCGGTCAGGAGACGATAGATCTTACTCTCGTATTTGGAGTTAGGAAAACTACGCAGGAAGTCGTTAAAGGCTTTGGCTGACTCGCCGAGGGCCGTAGACGACTGATAGGTGCAGAGAGTGTAGTTGTAGCTGGCCTCCTCAGTGATAGCAGGCGTGAGCCGGTAGTTGGCTGCCGCCTGGTAGGACAGCTTGGCCTGCTCGGGCTGGTTGAGCTTGACATAGGCGTTACCAAGCGTCAGGCAGGTAGCCTCCGAGAGGGAGTCCTGTTGCTGCTTGACGAGCTTGAGGGCATTGACGGCTTCGGCATACTCGCCCAGTTGGTATTGCGCCACACCCAGCATATACATGTCGCTGCGCAGCGGTGTCTCTTTTTGCTCGGTAGCCGCTTTGCGGTAGAGCACGAGGTGGTTGACCGCTTCGCGGTAGTCCCCGCGACCGAAGTATATCTCGCCCAACATACGGTGCAACTCACCGTTGTTCAGGCTCTCGGGCTGTTCGCTGAGCAGGGCCTTGGCGCGTGTCTCCACTTCGTCGTACTCGCCCTTGGCGTAGTAGATCTGCACGAGGTAGTAGGGTATCGTCTTCTGGTACTCTGCCACGTTCTGCAGCTGCAGCAAGGCAGGCAGCGCTTTGTCGTACTGCTCCTGCTTGTACATGCAGTAGGCGTAGTAGTACGCCGCACGCGTGGTATAACGATTGTCGTGCTTGCTGAGCTGCCCGAAATAGATAGAGGCGCGCTGGTACTCCTGCTGCATGAGGTAGGCATAGCCGCGGTAGAACGAGTAGTCGTCGCTATGGTCGCGGCTCAGCGCCTTGATGTCGATAGGCTCCAGGATTTTAAGCGCCTGTTTGTAGTGCCCTTTCTCCACCTGCAGAATGCCTTGCATCAGTTTCACCTCGTCTTCGAAGGTGGTGTAGGGATAGGTCTGCAGGTAGGCCTTCAGGTCATTCTGCAACTGTTTGTCTCGTCCGTCAAACCGGGCTACCAGAGCCAGGTAGTCGGTCTCCATCGCCGTCGTCTGGGCGTAGAGAGGGGCGTACAGCGTACAGAATACAGAAAGACCTATTATGAAAAGCGTTTTTCTCATCTAGCCAGTTTGATTTCGTTCCACATCTCCAGCAACATCTCTTGTGCGTCGCCAGCGTCGTGCATCAGTGCGCAGCGACGGATAGTGCTTAGGTCAGGATAGTAGACGGGGTTGAGGTGCAGAGCGTGCGGGTCGAGTGTCTCGCCGTCCTCCAGCACGATGGGTGCGTCGCCAAAGAAATAGCTGGCATCTACCGTCTCCGGCCACTCCTCGTCGTCGTTGAGTTCGTCCAGCATCTCGGCAGCGGCGTTCTCGCCACCCACGCAGGACACGTAGCCTATCTCGTCCATGTTATCAAGCGCATTGTCGGCACGGCACATATAGTCGATGAAATAGGTTGCGGCTTTGGTGTTCTTCGCATACTTGGGAATCACCCAACCGTCGAACCACACGTTAGAGCCCTCGTCGGGCACGATATAGTCGAGCAGTACACCCATATCTTCGGCCTCTTCAATAGCGAACTGTGCGTCGCCACTCCAGCTGAGGTTGAGCCATGCTTTGCCCTTGGTCATTTCTTCCTTGCCGAAGTCTACTTCCCAGCCGCAAATCTGCTTCTTAGCCTCGAGCAGCACTTGCTTGACAGCCTCCACACGTTCGGGTGTGATGTTACGCACCAGTTCGTCGCGGTCGATCGTGCCGGCTTCCAGTTCGTCGCGGAACGCATAGATGACCAGCACCGAATAGACATCGCGGAACGCATCTTTCATGAGGATGCGGTTCTCGAATTTCGGATTGAGGACAGCGCCCCAGGTGTGCAGATCGTCCACGTTGACATACTGCGGGTTGTAGATGAAACCGGTGGTTCCCCACATATAGCCGCATGTATAGTCGCTCACCTGCAGGTCGGCCGTTGGTGCCATCTGCTGGAACTTATCGAGCACGAAGGGCGAGATGTTGTCGAAATAGCGGATACTATCCGGAATCAGTTCTTTCTGAATAGGCAGCAACAGGTCTTTCTTGAGCATGCGTTCGATGATATACTCCGACGGACAGAACACGTCGTAGTCCTCATGTCCCACTTCAATCTTTGTGAGGGCAGTCTCGTTGATGTCGAAGGTCTCGTAGACAATCTCCACTTTCTCGCCTGTCTGCTCGTAGTACCACTGCTCGAAACCGGCTTTCACCTCTTCGTCAATGTAGTCAGCCCAGTTGAGCACCTTGAGTTGATGTGCGCGGTCAGCACCGCCACACGAAGTTAGTACCATGGCTACCAATGCCATTACAGAATAGAATAGTTTTTTCATTTCTCTTCTTGTTTGTTGTTACGTATGTTGATATAAATAAGTACAGCCAGCATCACGATCAGGATGATCGTAAACAGCGGACGCAGTTCAGGCGTGAGTCCGCCCTTGCGTGCGTCGGAATAGATAAAGGTACTCAGTGTCTCCAGTCCGCCTGAACCTTTGGTGAAGAAGGTCACGCCGAAGTCATCTACGGAGAGGGTGAGGGCGAGAATAAAGCCGCTCAACATCCCCGGCCACAGTTCCGGCAGCATCACCATGCGCAGCGCCTGAGAGGGGGTAGCCCCCAGGTCCAGTGCCGCCTCGTAGGTGTTGGGGTTCATGCGACTGAGTCGCGGCAGCACACTCAGCACCACGTACGGTGTACAGAACACCACGTGGGCGATGCAGACGGTAGCCAGACCCTGACTGAAACCCAGTGCTACGAAAAGCAGGAAGAGGGATATACCCGTGATGATGTCGGGGTTGATCATCGGCACGGAGTTGAGCAAACTGACTATCTTACGTTGGCGTGCCCTCATATTGTAGATACCGATAGCGGCCAGCGTACCCAGCAGGGTGGAGCAAACAGCAGCTACCAGGGCAATGACGACGGTGTATATCAGCGCACTATTCAGACCGGCATCAGCACGGCCGGAGAAGAGGTTGACATAGAGGTCGAACGAGAAGCCCGTCCAGTTGCCCAGTATCTTACTCTCGGTGAACGAGAAGACAGCTATCAGGGCAATAGGGGCGTAGAGCACCGTCAGCAGCAGCCACAGATAGGCCTGCGAACCAATATGACGGCGGCGGCTGACGCGCTTGCGGCGCAAAGTCTCGCGCTGCACGGACGGCAAGTCGCGTTCGCGACGACGCTGATGGACGGTGACGACGCCATACACGATACCGGCCATCAGGAGCAAACCTGCCAGTATCCAGCCCATCCACGCCACAGCGTGCGACGGTTTGGCGGTAGCCTGTTGCACGTAGCTCATAAACGCATTGCGGCCATTCTGCACCAGCACACGCTGACTGCGGTTCTTCGACTCCTGACGGTTGCGCCAGATAGTCCACGTCGTACCCTCGGAGTCGGCATAGCTATAAACGCTGTCGCCCCAGGCGGTGAGCTCGGCCGACGAGCGGTCGGTCACGACAAAGTCGAGGGCGTTGAGATCATCCAACGCGCACAGCGTACGGCTGATATTGATCTTCTCCGCTTGGAAAGAAGCAGGGAAGGTATCTACCAGCGCTACCGAACCCGTCGTAGCCACCTGTACGTCGTAATGCAACTGCGACTGCGCCGAAGCGGGGATAACGAACAAGGCGCAAAGAGCAAGGATAAGCCAACGTCTCATACCAACCCTCCTTTCTGATCGTCTTTGGCATCGTGGTCACCGAAGAAAGAGGTTACACCGATGATGATAAGCAATACCAGGCTGAGCACCGCGCCGTAGTTGAGCAGGTCGGTCGTGGTGATATAGTCCTGGATGAGCGAACCGAACAACTTGATGTTGTTATGTGTCAGCAGTTCAGCGATGGCGAACGTAGATACCGTCGGCATAAACACCATGACGATACCGCTATACACACCGGGCAGCGACAGCGGTACGATCACTTTCCAGAAGCACTGCCAGCGGTTAGCTCCCAGGTCTTGTGCCGCCTCGACAAGCGAGGTGTCCATCTTCTGCAGCGTGTTGTAGATAGGGTATATCATAAACGGCAGATAGTCGTAACAGAGGCCGAAGAGCAGCGCGCCTTCGCCCAGCGGAAGGCCGCACATGTTAAACAGCTCGACGGTAGCCACCGTACGCAGGAGGAAGTTGATCCACATCGGCAGGATAAACAGCATCGCCATTACTTTGGGTGTTCGGAAATCCGCTGTGGCCATGATATAGGCTGCCGGATAACCCAGCAACAGACATATCAGGGTGTTGAGCACGGCGATGACGAGCGAATAGACGAAGGTCTGGATAGCCTCACTATGGGTAAAGAACTTCGCAAAATTGTGCAGCGTGAAGTGGCCGTTGATATCCGTCAGGGCATATACCCCCACCAGTATCAGCGGCAGCACTACGAACAGCGCCATGAAGAGCACGTACGGCCAGGCCCAGGTGCGTCGCGAAGAAAATATCTGAACTAACTTACTCATTCTGCACCTTATCAATCTTTATCTTATTGGGCTTGATGACGATACCCACGCGGTCGCCGTCATCCCACACGTCGTTGGTGTTGACAAAGAGGTCGTGGCCCTCGTCAGTACGGATAGTGAGGTGGTAGTGGTTGCCCTTGTAGAGGATAAAATGCACCTCGCCGGACAGCGTACCTTCTTCCTCGTAGTCCTGCAGGTCGATGTCGCGGAACTTGACGCGCACCTGTACCTGCTCTCCGGGTTCCAGACCCTCCAGCTGTTTCTCGTCCACGTCCCAGTCGGCTTCCAGGAAACGAACTTTGCCGTTCTTGGTAATCTCGCCCGGGAAGTAGTTCCAGATATAATGTTCTTTCTTCATGATCTG
>DBYS01000017.1:58135-63929 GCA_002310195.1 Bacteroidales bacterium UBA1180 | reverse complement strand
GTGAGGACACGCATCTCGTAGTGCACACCTTTGAAGATACAGGTCTCTACCTCGCCGTACCACTTGGTGAACTTACCCTTTGGCACGCGGTCTTCGTAGTCGTCCTCTTCGTTGTCCACTACCTTACCGCGTTTCTCGTCTTCCTTGCGCCAGATGTAGATATCTTCGGGGCGAATCACCACATCCACGGGGTTGTTCTCGCCGAAGCCGGTGTCGATACAGTCGAACTCCTGTCCGCAGAACTCCACACGTTTGTCGCGTATCATCGTACCGCTAAGGATGTTACTCTCGCCGATGAAGTCGGCTACGAAACAGTTCTGCGGCTCGTTGTAGATGTCGGTAGGCGTACCTATCTGCTGTATCTTACCTTCGCTCATCACGACCACGCGGTCGCTCAGCGTCAGTGCCTCCTCCTGGTCGTGGGTGACGTAGATAAAGGTGATACCCAGTTTCTCGTGCAGCTCTTTGAGCTCAATCTGCATGTCGTGTCGCATCTTCAGGTCGAGCGCCGACAGCGGTTCGTCCAATAGCAGCACTTCCGGCTCGTTGACGATGGCACGAGCAATGCCGACACGTTGTTGCTGTCCGCCACTCAGGGTGTCCACCTCACGCTCTTCGTAACCCGTCAGGTTGGCCATCTTCAGCGCACGACGCACTTTCTTCTTGATGGTCTCCGGATCTTCTTTCTTCAATTTCAGACCAAAAGCTACGTTGTGGAACACGTTCAGGTGGGGGAACAACGCGTATTTCTGGAACACGGTGTTCACCGGTCGCTTGTACGGCGGCGTCTGCGTTACGTCTTCCCCCTTCAGCAGGATCACACCCGAGGAGGCAACCTGAAAACCGGCGATACAACGCAGCAAGGTGGTCTTGCCGCAACCCGAAGGTCCGAGTATGGTGACGAACTCGCCTTTCTTAACCTGCAGACTCACGTCGTTCAACGCGAACTTACCATCCTCGAACTGCTTCGAGACATGGTTTACTTCAATGATAAATTCGTTCTTTGCCATTCTTCTTTTTTACGCGCGTATGATGCACCCATAGGCACGCAATACGCAATTTGGCCGCAAAGGTACAACAAAAAAATGATATATGCAAAAAAAATCGCCCAAACGAGCGATTTTTATGGCTTATGGGGGATAGATGACCCTTTTAGGAGTCTTTTTTCTCTAAATCGTAGCGGAATCCGAGGTAGATCTTCCAGCCCGCAGTAGGTCCGCAAACCATCGAGGCATCGAAATCCGCACCCCACGGATGGAAACTATCCACTATCGACGGGTCCTGACGGAAATTGGTCATATTCTCTGCACCCAGGTAGATGCTACATGTGCGGAAATATTTGGTTACTTGTGCCATGAGTTGCGGATACCAGGTGAAGGGTTGCTGGAATCCGTCGGGCATACGGCTCACGCCGTTGAACTGCGCAGTGATGTCGAACTGCCACTTCTTCAGCGGCGTCTGATAACTGGTGGTGACGATACCCTTAAAGCGGTTGGAGAGCGCCTTGCTACGCAGGCGAGCGATGCCGTTGGCATCGACCGTCGTCTGCCGCACGTCGGTATAGCGGAACGCTGCCGTCCAGGTCCAGCCGCGCAGCACCTCGATGCTGGCCTCTATCTGCGCACTGTGGGCAAACGATTTCGCACCCGGTAGGTCGGTCTGGTTGTAGATATGAACGGCGTGCTGGTCCTGGTCCATGTCGACGATCAGCGAGTTGAGGAAGTGGGTGTAGTAGTACTCCATCGAGAGCTGCAACTCCTTCTTCCCCAGCGGGATATAGAACGTGGTCGACAGACCGGTGTTCACCGCCCGTTCCTGTTTCACGTCCGTCAGATAGAGCGCACGACTGGAGGGTAGGACAAAGGCATTGTCGGCTACCGCGTTCGGACTGCGGTAACCCATTCCCACGCTGCCGCGGAGTGTCCACCACTCGAAGGGCGTATAACGGATATTCATACGCGGCGTACAGAAGAGCCCGTGACGGGTGGAGTAGTCGAGCCGCACACCCGCTACCAGCGACAGTATCTCGTCGTACTTGAGGTTATACTCGGCGAAGAGGCCGGGCACAACTTCGTGACGGTCAAGGGCCAATGGCGAAGGACCGATGACCAAACTCTCCTCGTAGCGGTCGTAGTTGACGGAGAGACCTGTCGTCAGACGATGGTCGTTGTCCACCTCTCCGCCGCCCTCGAAAACGCCCTGCCACATCGCATTGAGGTAGGCGTTGAGTTGGTTCGCACGCCAGTTGCGCTGGCCATACGAGTTGTCGAGGTTGTGATAACTGAGGGCGGCGATGACGGCCACCGACGAACCGCTCTCCGGGTCGTAGACATAGCCGTTCTTGAGAAACCCTTCCACGCGCCAGGTGTTCAGGTTGATGAGGTAGGGGTTGGCCAGCGTGTCGGTGTGATGACCTATCTGTCCGCCGCGACGACGGTCGTAGAGTCCGCGCACAAAAGCCTGGAACGTATAGTCTCCGTGCTTGTAGAACCAGCGGTTAGCCAGGTTCGCGTTCTGCACCTTCGGCATATCGGCGAACGAGTCGTGGTTGCCGTCCATGGCCATAAACCCGCCGCCGTAGTGCGCCAGGATACCGGTGTACAGCGACTCGTGGTCGCAGTGCTCGCCTTCGGCGTGATGGTGCTCGTGCTCTTTGAGAGGAATCTTCCAACCGCCCATGATATTGGCCTCTGCCATCAGTTCGGAGTTGACCATCAAGTTGACCGCCAGCGGGTTCTGTGTCTGAGGTTTGAGCAGCTCCACATTGATCTGTCCGGATGTTGCCTCGTAGCCGTTGACCACCGACGACGTCCCTTTGCTGACCTGTATCGACTGCATCCACGGACCGGGTATGTACTCCAGACCAAAGGTCTGCGCCAGCCCTCGCACCGCCGGCGTGTTCTCCTGTATCAACTGCACATACGTGCCGCTCAGACCCAGCAACCGAATCTGCTTGGCACCCGTCGCCGCATCCGAATAGGCCACGTCCACCGAGGCGTTCGTCTCAAACGCTTCACTCAGGTTACAGCACGCCGCCCGACACAGTTCCTCACTGTTGAGTTTCTCGGTGTCAAAAGCCTCTGTGCGGCTCTTTATCTTGCCTTTCTTACGCTGCACAACGCTGACCTCCTCTATCTGGAAATCACTCGCCTCTTGCGCCGTAATGGGCATCGCGAAGATGATCAGGAGAAATATATATACCAGCCGTCTCATTGCAAAAATCGTTTTCTCAGTAGTTGTATATCGTCGTGCGAGAGACACAATATCTCGTGCAGATAGGCCGTCATGCCGCCAAACTCCCGGTCAATCAGGTCCAGCGTGGAGATGAAATTGGGGGTGCTCACGCCCATAAACGCCTGTATCACACCCATCTCTGCCTCACCGCCTCCGCGAGACAACACGTCGGCATTCAGCTTGCTCACTATCGGCCGATAGGCCTCGTTGCTCAACTCAAAATCGGCGATGATATCGTCTTTGGATATCCCCAGCGCAAACATCAGAAACGCCGCGCCCCAGCCCGTACGGTCCTTGCCCTGCGCGCAGTGCCAGAGGATACCGCCGTCTTCCGGTGCCTCGATGATCAGGCGAAGAAAAGCCGCGTACTGCAACTGCGAGAACTCACTCCGTATCAGCGACGGGTACATGTTCGCCGCCATCATCTGCACCTCCGGATAGAACGAGTAGTTGACGATGTGGCGGTCCAGTTCCAGAAATGCCTCGTCGGGTATCGGCTTACCCGTCTGCTGCTCGGCACGCATGTCAATGGTCGGCAACAGGTGATGTTGCACGCCTTCCATCTCCCTATCCGGCACCGCCTCAAACTCACCCAGCGAACGGAAGTCGAAGATACGGCAGAGCTTATACTCCTCTTTTAGACGCGCTACATCCGCGTCCGTCGCGTCATGCAGGTGCGCCGTGCGCAACAAGCGGTGTGACCTTACCGTTCGACCGCCGGCACCTATCATACCACCCAGATCCCGCGCATTATCAATATGTTCGAAGATAATTTTCAATTTTCAATCATCAATCATCAATCCTCAAACACCTCATCAATCAGTCGCACAAACTCCCGGTAGGCAAACGTGTCTTCCAGCTCTTTAAGCGAAGCCGCCAGTCCGCGGTAGTGCCACTCGTGCGAGGCTTTGTCTTTCACGTGGAAGATGTTCCAGAGTGCATCGCCCTTCTGCTGATAGTCGCGCCAGATAGCCCGCATGTTACTCAGTTTGTCGCCTATGGCCACTATCTTCGCGTCGTGCGGCGCAGCCGCCAGACGGTCGATAGCCGCCTGCTTGCGTGCGTGCCAGGTCTCCTCCTCGTTCTCGCCGTCAAACAGCTGACCGTCTATCTGGTCGCTCTCCGCGTGCACCAGCGCGGAGATACGCTCGCCGAACGCCTCGCGCAGCTGCTCCACCGTCACGTCGGTATCTTCTATCGTGTCGTGCAGCGCTGCGGCTGCCAGCAACTCCTGATCGGCAGTGATGGTCGCTACTATCTCCACTGCTTCCATCGGGTGCACGATATACGGAAAACCCTTTCCGCGTCGCTCCGTGTTATGATGCGCTTGCACCGCAAACACAATCGCCCGATCCAATAAGTCTGTGTCTATATATTTATTTGCCATAAATCGTTCCTTCCAACATTGCTCTAAACTGCGGCATCGGGCAGTGTGTATCTCGCTCAATCATGATCGTCTTCAGACCGGCGTAGATCTTCACCTCTTTCATCACCGCATCCATGTCGGCATCTGCACCAAAATACTCTTTTGCAAATCCGTCCCAGAACCGTGCCGCCGTTGCGTTGCTCATATGGTTCACTTCCATCGTCCATGCTTCGTCGTTCAGACAGCAGCACAGATACACCATACCGATATCAAACATCGGATAACCGTAACAGAAATCGCCCAGGTCGATGAAATACTGCTTGTGCTCACCGTCTTTGTCTACGAAGATACCGTTACCGAACTGCAGGTCACCGTGTATTGCCGTATCAGCATCCGGCGCAGCAGCGATGAATGCACGTAACTTCTCTTTCTGCTCCGCCGTAAAATCCGGATTAGCGGCTAACATCTTGTACAACCGATCCTTTACGTTCTCAAATTGTGTCGTGTCTACATGCGTAGCATGTAACTTCTTGCACATCTGCGCAAACTCCTTTCCGTACGCCTCCGCCTTCTCCGGATTGTCGCCGCACGCACGCGAAAAACTCTTCTTACCTTCGATGCGACGAAAACGAATACCCATCCGTTCGCCGTCGGTAACGAGATCACCCGGTTCGGGCGTCGGGATACCCAAAGCGTACACTTTCTTTGCCAACTCCAACTCCAATGCAGCTGCCTCGAAATTACGGAAGTACATCTTCATCATGATGTCCGGATCCGTCTTGTGGTTGTAACTCGCTCCGTTCGCACCTTCACCGGTACGTACGTAGTCATTCAGATCAATCAAAATAGGTTTCATAATAATTGGATGTTTTTTGCTTGTTCGTATGTCAGTTCAGCGATTGCTTCATTCTGGGTGTTGTGACCGTTGATGGCGTCGAAGAAACGCACCAAACCTAACTTACCGCCACCCATGGCGAGGATACAGACGATGCAGATGTTTTGTACGCCTACGCCCGATGAGATAATATCGAGATCGGTGTTGCCCAGTTGATGCCGTGCCAGACGGTACGCGTCCTCGGAATATTGCTTCACCAATCGCTGCACGTCACCCAAAGTCTTACAACCGAAAGCAACGAACACACGCAGATACCGCATCAACGGCACCTCTTGTATCTCCGCCTGGTTGATGGCCGC
>DBYS01000017.1:57734-58096 GCA_002310195.1 Bacteroidales bacterium UBA1180 | reverse complement strand
TGCACGTCGTCCAGCTTGCCATTCTGAACCAGCTGCTGCACGCGACGTCGGTAGTCCGTGATCTCCGTACGGATACGACTGAACTCATCGTCGGCCATTTCCAAAATTCCCGCCAAACGGTTGATGCGGCGCAGGTACTCACGAGGAATCTCCACACCGGTCTTATAGCCGATATCGTGGTTGATCGATGCCCACGCGTGTTGCAGCGTCGTACGCAGCTGCAGCTCGAAGCGGTACTCGTAGCCCGGCATCTTGCAGATATAGTGCAGCGAGTTATAGCCGAAGCTGTCCAACTGGTGCAACATCCGTTTGTCCACCGAGTTCTTCCAGTCTATCTCAAACAGCTGCTCCACCATCGCTGC
>DBYS01000017.1:57167-57635 GCA_002310195.1 Bacteroidales bacterium UBA1180 | reverse complement strand
CTTGATACGCGATTCGATGGCCATCACGATAAGCCCGTTACGCTGCAACGCCTCGCGCAACGTACCTACCACTTCCGCTTCCATCTTTTCGAAAACCGGTATCGCATCGCGATACTCCTCCAGCAGCATCTCTGTGTGCAGATCCATGCTTATTGTATTTCAAACAGTGAGATGAACCCGGTCATCATGAATACCTGACGGATATCGTCGTTGATATTCTTTACAACCACCTTACTGCCGTGTGATGCGGCCTCTTTGCGTACACTCAGGAAGATACGCAGACCGCTCGAGGAGATATACTCCAGTTCTGTGCAGTCCAGGATGAGCTCCTTCTTCTCCGCCTCCAGCAGAGGCTTCACGTCCTCGGCCGTCTGTACCGCCGCAGGAGTGTCCAACCTTCCGGCAAACTTAGCAATCAATTGCTCGCCGTTTCTAACAATTTCTGTTTTCATATATTTTAAACTTTTT
>DBYS01000017.1:56652-57144 GCA_002310195.1 Bacteroidales bacterium UBA1180 | reverse complement strand
CGCTCGTAACGCACCTCGTCCATGATCTGCTTCACCAGGTGGATTCCCAGTCCGCCTATCTCTCGCTCTTCCGCACTCAGCGTGATGTCCGCCTCTTTCTGCTGCGTCGGGTCGAACGCAATACCGCTGTCCGTAATGGTGAAGATGAGTCGGATGGCTGAAGGCTGATCGCTGACGGCTTTATTACACTCCACAAACAGCTGCCCGCTCTTGCCCGGATAGGCGTACAACATCACGTTGCTCACCGCCTCCTCCAGCGCAAGGTTGATAGGCATCACTATCTCCTCCGGCAACGACAGACTGGCTATCCACTCGCTCAGCGTCGGTATCTGTTGGATATCGTTGCGCATCAGCAGCGCCGGACGCTGATAACGGATACACAGCATCGTCAGGTCGTCACTCTGCTCCGCACCATCCCGGAACGCCTCTACCTTCTCCTTCATCTTCTCTACCACTACCCGCGGACACACTAAGCCACTAATCCGCTCATCC
>DBYS01000017.1:55187-56613 GCA_002310195.1 Bacteroidales bacterium UBA1180 | reverse complement strand
GCTTCCGTCAGACCGTCCGTATAGAGGAACAGCAGGTCGTCTATCGCCAGCTGCGTACGCTGCGCACGATACGCAAAGTCCGCATCTATACCCAACGGCAAGTTCGGTATAACCGGCAGAGGCTGAATGCTGACAGCTGACTGCTGAATGCTGACAGCTGACTGCTGAATACTGATCGGAGCATTATGCCCCGCGTTGCAGTATTCTATCTCGCCCGTCTTGCAGTCCATCACGCCCAGAAACAGCGTCAGGAACATGTTCTCCGCGTTCTGGTCCACCAGCGCACGGTTCATCTTGCGCATGATCACTGCCGCCTCTTCCTCGTGAGCCGTGATGCTCCGGAACAGCGAACGGGTCATCGCCATCACCAACGACGCCGGCACACCCTTACCGCTCACGTCACCCACGCAGAAGAACAGTTTGTCGTGGCGCACGTAGAAGTCATATAGGTCACCGCCCACCTCTTTCGCCGGCTCTACCAGACCGTATACGTTCAGGTCCAGCCTGTCCATAAACGGCGGGAATACCTTCGGCAGCATCGCCGTCTGGATCGTCTTCGCTATCTGCAACTCGCCCTCCATGCGCCTGTTCTTCTCCGTCGACAGTAGCAGCTCCTTGGTCGTATTCGCCGCGTGAGTCAGCATGAACGCCAGAACCAACAGACCTATCACCATCAGCAGCGTGATCAGCAGACCCGTCTTCCGCAACTCCGCAAACAGCACCTCGTCCGGGATGATGATCTCCATGTGCCAGCCCGTCGCGTCGATCTCTTCGTCGAAGATATAGTATCTCTTACCCGCTGTCGTGTCCGGCACCGGCACTATCTCTACGCCTTGGTTCGAGCGAATCGTGTAGTAACTGTTAGGGTATATCTGCAGGTATTCCGACAGGCTCTCCAGATAGTCCAGCGACAGGTCCACACATACCACTGCCACTACCTCTCCTTTCCCGTTCTTCACCGGGTGAGAACAACTCACTACGTACGTCTTCGAACCCGAGTCATCCAGATACGGCTCGCTCCACCAGCAGCTGTCCCGCTCCAGACCCATCTTGAACCACTCCATCTCCGTGTAGTCGTGCTCCGCACTGCCTATCTGACGCGTGTAGATACTGTCTCCTGTAACCTGTAACCCGTCTCCCGTAACCTGTAACCCCTCACCCGTAACCTGTAACCCCTCTCCCGTAACCTGTAACCCCTCACCCGTAACCCTTTTCATCTTGCTGCTACATATCTCGAAGTAACGCCCCTTCTCCGGAAAGTAATCCGGTATATACGCCACCGCCACACTCGTCTCGCTGCGTATCGCACTCACCGCCAACCGCGTCGCCGAGTATATCGAGTCCGGCTGGTCCACATAGTGCTCCGCTATCAACGACAACGCTTTCGCCGCCGTCTCCATCTCTATCGTGTGGTTCTCTATCTCCA
>DBYS01000017.1:27723-55155 GCA_002310195.1 Bacteroidales bacterium UBA1180 | reverse complement strand
GCCGCATGACTCGTGAAGTACTGCACGCAAGCCGTTCCTTCCAGTATCAAACCCGCTATCAGCAATATCCATATCCGGTTCTTTTTCATAATCCTATCCTTTGACCTTTTCATCTTTTTTCTTTCTTTTTTTATCTCTCATCTTTCTTCTTTCATCTTCCATCTTTCTACAATCGACTGCAAAAATACACAAAAAATCCAATATATGCAAATATATTGAAGAAAAAGTGAAAATTGTAGGCAAAATAAGTGGAAATACCCTCTTTAGAACGGGTAACCGATACCGAAATTGATGCGGATAGCATCGAGCGCAGAGGGGATATTAAAGTAGTTGTTGATGGGCTGCGTCGTGTCGGCTTTGCCGTCTTTGCCGTAGCGGAAAGTCTGGTACGGCGCATGGATAGCCACACCTACATCCAGTCTTACCACCAGTCCGTCGATGTCCAGACGCAGACCTGCACCCGTACCCAGCGCAATCTGTTTGGCGAACTCGGGGTTGTTGATGATGCCATCATACAGTGTCTCGGGTATCTCCAGGCGCGCCAGATAGTCGTCAAAGCCGGCCTCCTTGAAGAGTTCCACCGTCGAGTACCAGTTCCACACGTTGCCGGCGTCGAGGAAAGCGGCGCCGTAGAGTTTCCACACAATCGGGAAACGCAGTTCGAAATTGGCCTCCAGCTTCACATCGCCCGAGTGGAAGAAGTTCTGGTTGTACTTGGCCGAATAGAAATTGCCCGGGCCGTAAGCATAAGGCGAAGCGGCACGCAGACTGTTCGGTCCGCCGGTATACAAGGCCTCCGAGAGAGGCGAGAAATGGGAGTTACCCAGCGGGATGTTGGCACCGGCAAACAGGCGCGTAGCGATACAGACGCGGTCGGTGATGTTGAATTTGTTTCGCAGTTCGGCAGTCAACTTGACGAACTGGTTGAAACTGCGCGAACCCAGCGGTTTGTCCTTGTAGTCCCAGCCGTAGCCGAAGAGGCAGTAGAGGGCGTTGATCAGGTTGCCCGACTCCTTCACGCCCAGGTCCAAGAAGGTGTTCACCGCCCGTTTGGTGCGGTAGTCATCATAGATGAAGTTGTAGCCTACCGAGGGCACGAACTCGTCGCCGGCAATTACTTTGATCAACTGCGGGTACTCCGCCGCTTTGTCCAGCAGGCTGTCCGTCTCGGCTTTCATCATCACCACCGAGAGCGAGAACGGTGTGAAGGCGTGGGTGATATGCGTGTTACGGGGCGAACGGATAAAATAGGTGAACGAACCGGTGAGTTTGTGTACGCCGTAGCCGCCGGCGATGTTCTCATACTGGTATCCCAGCATATACCGCGTGTCGCCCTCCGGGTTATGGTCGCCGGTCCAGTGTAAGTACGGAAAGACCAGCGAGGCGTTGACGCCCAGTTTATAGGTGTCGGTCTTCTTCGGGTCGCCGTGGTGCCGGTTGCGGAGCGCCCAGTAGTAAGCGCCGTTGCCCTTCAGCGTGAACATTTCCCCTTTGCCGAAGAGGTTCTTGATAGTCGATTTCAGCGTCAGGTCCGGACCGATACTGTTGTTCGAACGGTACGCCACGCCGGCGTCGGCCGACAGACCATAGGTGCGACGGATACTGTCCCCCTTGAAGAGCTCCCGCCTGTGCCAGTCTTTCGTGGCACGCACCGCCAGGCCGGACTTCCATAACTCGCCTTCCAGCACGTTGTTATAGTCGCGCTGCGAGAAAAGACGCAGCATCACGTTGCCCTCTTTGGTCAACTTATAGTCGGCGGTGAAGTTGTTGAACATACCGTTCGCATCGTTCACTTCGGGGTTGTCCGTGATGGTCGAGCCCAGGGTGATACGCAGTCGGTCCTTGAAGAACGATTTGCTGATGGAGATGTTCATATCGTTGGTGGTACCGACGTTGTGTTCGCTCTGTCCGCTGCTGAAGTCGATATCTACCACCTTGCCCATTTTCGAGTTCGCCAATGCCGCATTGATACGGCTGTTGATGATCGACGAGAGGGCATAGCCGTCGCGCTGCGCCGCTACGTTGCTCTCGCCTACGTACATGCCCGTGGCCAGCAGGGTCGCCGCCAGGCCTTCGCGGGTGTCCTCGTCCAGCGAGGCTAACTCACGCGTGACGGTCTCGTCCTCGGGCGCTTCCAGGAAGAAGTTGATGCTCTTAAAACCAATCGAGTCGACGATGCCGTCCACCGCCACACCTGTGCGGAAGTCCACACGGCGAGTCTCCTCGTCGTTCGATTCGACGTCGGCTTTCACTTTCTGCGAAGCAGAGATATGGAGTGCGGTCTGACCTATCGGACCATGGAAGGCAATATGACTGCCCGAGTCCACCCGGAACGGCATCATCGGATAGACCTTGGGCGAATAACGCACCAGACCGTCGTCCACATTGATCTGTCCGCCGAGACGCAGCGAGTCTGTTGAGGCCACAGGCAGGTGGATACTGACGGTACCGTGGGGCTTCACTTGTGCCAGGTTTTTCTTGTCGATGGGGTAGGTGATGTCCGTCACGGGCAGCAGCGTCACATCTACGTCCGCTACGATGTCGTCCAGCGGGCCGGTGACGCTGCCCTGTATATCGGTCGCCAGTTCGCCATACACGGGGAACGGACCGCCTTGCGTCAGTTTCACCGGTGCAAAACTGTCGGCCTTCAGCGTGATGTCGAGGCGCTTGGTGTTGAGGTTCAGACCGCCGTTCAATGCGATAAACGTGCTGTCGGCCGCATAGACCGGCAGACCGTTCAGGTCGATATGGTTATGCTTCATCACGATAGGCGTCTCTCCCAGACTGATACCTATCTCATATGGCTTGTATTGTGCCGCTACACCCAGCGGTCGCACCTCGGCAGAGATATCTGTCTTACGCGGCAGTCCGTCTATCGTCGCTGACGCACGTACAGCTCCCCGGATGTCGATATCCGGCAGGGTCACAAAACTCTTGATCAGTTCCAGCGGTATGTCGTCCAGGTGGACACCCGCACGCAGGGCATTGGGGTAAAGCGCCGAAGGGGCTATCTGCAGGTTGATGTCATGACTGCCCAGGTCCTTATTGGCATAGTTGATGCTGTCCAGCGTCAGTTGGCCGTCGCCGTACAGGTCTTTTCCTTCCCGCCTCAGGTCCATACGGAACGCCGCGTCGGTGCACAGCCCTTCGAAACTCATTGCGCCGTCGGTCAGACGCGTGTCCGCTTCAATAGCAGCATGGGTCTGCCCTTCTGTCATGTGGAGATCCAGCGCCGTCTTCACGGCCGGCAGATCGAACTGAGTAAGATGGAACGTGACGGGAGAGAGGGCCAGCGTCGTGCTAAGCGAGTCGGAACGCAGCGACAAGGCCACCTTGTCGAAATCCAGTCCGGCGCGGTCGATATAGCGCTGTATCGGACTGCCTTTGCGTAGCGTGATGTCGGCCTTCAGCGGCGGTATCTGCTCGCGTATCGTGTCCACCATCGTCAGGTCGCTCAGCGTGGTAAGCCCGCCTATCACGGCGCTGTCGCCGACGGTCTTCACGAGCGGCCGTATCTGCTCTATCAGCGCCATAAGCGGCATGGGTGACTGGATATCCGCCTTCAGTCCGGGCATGGCGAGTGCCAACGAGGTGACGCTGTCGGTCGAACCCTCAAACGCTGTGTGCGAGAAGTTCCACGGGCCGTAGATAGCGTCTTTCAGGCTGAGCTTCACGTACGAATGCATTGGCCGTTGAGGCCGGACACCCTTACCTTGCGCCTCGATATCGCCGGCCAGGACGATAGGAGTGGAGTCTTGTAGGAAAGGACTGAGGTTGACGCGGTCGATATGGACGCTGGCGTCATACTCCTCGTCGTCGATGTCGTACGATGCGCGCAGCTGCGCCTTACTGCCGCGGTACTCCGCATCGCCCTTCACCTTCACACGCATCGTCTGCAGGTTCATCTCCGAGGCGTAGAGGTCGGCCTTTGCTCCTATCTCGTCCGACCGCACATGCAGGCCGTCGCTCTGTATCAGGTGGTCGTTCAGCTGCACCGAAGCCCGGCCGTAGATAGTGTCTGCCGGTATACGTATCTTGCCCAGCGAGAAGACAAAACCGCCTACGTTCAGCCGCTCGGTAGCATAGTGGTTGTCGCCTACGTCCACCAGCGCCTCGGTCGACAGCGACTCTGTCCGTATGTCCAGCGCCGGACGGTTCATCGCGTAGTGGATTCGGCGCAACTCGCCGTCGGGTAGTTCGAAGGATAGACGTAGCGGCACCGTGTCTGTCTTCTTCTTTATGCTGTCCTTCTTGCCACGCAGGTCGATGCCTACGTCCGCACCCTCTATACGCAGACCGTGCAGCGGGTATTTGCCTTCGGCAATAACTACCTCCGGACTCCTCAGTTCCAGCCGTTCGACTACGGCATCGACGCCGACGGTCTTTATCAGACTGTCGGAATGGAAAGCGGTATTCTTGATCTGCAGGGTATCTACTACGATGGGAGTGTGCAGCAGCGTCTGTATTCTGTCAGTGGAACGGTCTGTATTCTGTGTTCTTGTTAGGGCCGTCGCCCGCACATGCAACTTCTGGCTGTAGGCTAAGGTGTCCTTGCCTCGGTGGCCGACAAAGAGGCTGTCTATCTGTACCTCCACAGGCAGGTCTGCCTGACCCTTGTAGGCGCGGTAGAACACCATCGGTGAGTGGTGAAAAGGTGAGAGATAGAGTTGACCTAAGTCGATGTCATAGCCGGTCTTCTCATGGGCAATCTCGATACTTTTGTCCAGCACCGCCTGCCTGACCGACGGCACATACAGCACGCACGCCACTATCCCCAGCAGCAGTACCACCAAGCCTGTTAGCCCGCCTAACACAGCGGCAGGTATCTTCCATAGTAGGGATAGATGCCTCACCTCTNNNCCTCTAACCTCTAACCTCTAACCCTTTCTCAGAAACTCTTCTGCACACCGAATTTCAGACCGTACAGGCCCGGCGTGAACTGGTTAGCCAGCAGGTTACGCAGCTTGCCCGAGAAGATGATGATGTCGTTCGTATATTCCGTCCGGTTCGCACCTGTCGACGGGTCGCGGTAGCAGTACGCCGTACCGCTGTAGCCCGCACTCAGTATCGAGAAGAAAATCTGGAACGTGCTCTTCTTGTTGAATTGGTAGGTGATCACCGGCGATACCTGAAATCCGTAGTTGGCGCTGTAGCGCAGACCGTCCAAGTCCGTACCACGTTTCTCCCCGTCCGATACACGCGGGTACGACATTCCCGCAAACAGGTGGCACTCCAGCCATATGCCCAGTTTACCGTTGAACATCGTCTTCAGCCGATAACGCATGTAAGGCGTCACCTGCCACGAGCCGTAGTGCACACGCAGGTCTGTCGAGTAGGTCGTGTCAATCAGCGAGATGTCGTAACGCGTCACGCTGTTTTCATACCTACCGCTCAGCCGCAATCCCAGATACACACGCTCTTTCAACCGCCAGCCTATCTCCGGCTCCAAGGCAATCGACCAGCCGTTCTCCTTCCGGTCCGAACGACTGTCCGTGTGGAAGTAGATGTCGAAGTTATAACCGTAGTACAGCTTCTGCTTCCAGAGCGGCTTCACCGCCTGCGGCACGCTGTCCTTTGTACTTTGCACACTGTCCCTTTGTACTACATTCTGTTCATTCTTTGTCTCTCCCGCTACGGTGATCACGGCGCCTACGCCATCCGAGATAGGGTCAGCCTGCTGTGCCATAACGGCAGTACTCACCACCACAGCTAAAAATAGAAATATCTTTTTCATAACTCTTCACTTTTCACTTTTCACTTTCTTCCTCTTTCTTGTCGTTCTCGCTCATGTTCTGCAAGAACAGCTTCACCACCCGCTTCGTCAGGAACGTGTAACGCAGTAGGTGCTCCATCTTTTCCGTGTGGTTCTTCATCTTGTCCTCAGCCTTGCCGCTCTTCCCTTCTTCGGCCTTCGCCACAGCCTCCTCGCGTGCGTCGATCTTGCTCTTCGTCTTCGCCGAGCTATGCTTGTACAGCCACTCGTAGCACGGCACCGTTGCCTTCATGATATATGGCGTCAGGAACGTCGTCAGCACACTCGCCGCCACGATAATCGGATAGATAGCCGGATCCGTCACGCCCAACTTGCTACCCAGCGCCGCGATGATGAACGAGAACTCACCTATCTGCACGAACGAGAAACCTGTCAGCATCGAGTCTTTCAAGGTCGAGCCGCCCCACCAGCAGCCTAACGTACCGAACACAATCATACCCACGATGATCACGATCGACACAAACAGTATCGGACCCCAGTACTCCACCAGCGACGACGGGTTGATCATCATACCCACCGACACGAAGAAGATAGCGGCAAACACGTTCTTCAGCGGAGCCATCAGGTGCTCTATGCGATGCGACTCCAGGGTCTCCGCCAGTACCATACCCATCACGAATGCGCCCAACGCGCTGCTGAACCCGGCCTCCTCGGCGGTCAGCACCATGCCGAGGCACAGACCCAGGGCGAGGATGATCAGCGTCTCGTCGTTCAGGTACGGACGGACCTTACGGAGCAAGGTCGGGATGATCAATATACCGACCACGAACCATACCACCAGCGTCACCGCCAGTACGCCTACTTTCTTCAGGAGCTCCACGCCCTCAAAGCTGTTCTTTACCGCTATACTCGACAGCAGCACCAGCAGCACCACCGCCACTATATCCTCGAAGATCAATATGCTCGTTGCGCCCTTCACGAACCGCGCTTTGCTCAGCCCCGCCTCGTCGATGGCTTTCATCACGATCGTTGTGCTTGACATACAGAGCATTGCTGCCAAAAACAGCGAGTTCATGTTATCCAGCAGTGCAAACCGTCCTACACCGTAACCCAGCACGAGCATGCCCACGATGATCGTAGCCGCACCGACCACGGCCACCTTGCCGCTCGATACGAGGTTCTTCAATCGGAACTCCAAACCGATGCAGAACAGCACGAACAGCACGCCGATGTTCCCCCACGCCTCAACGTTCTCGGGATCGACAAAACTGCCGCCGAACAGGTTCGGCCCTACTACTATGCCGGCTACGATGTAACCGAGCACTACCGGCTGCTTGAGCAGCTTGAACAGCAGGCTCACCACGCCCGCCGTGATCATCAGGATGTATAGATCATGTACCATATTGTGTAATTTTTTCTGTTTATCAACCAACACTCATAGAGTCCCCAACGTAACCATAGGTTGCGGTGGGGAGAGCGGAGGCAACCGTGCGCTTTATGCCACCGCGTGGCATCTGTTAGCGCGGTTTGTCGAACGCGAGCGCAAAGTTACAAAAAAAATCCCACATTTGCAAGCGATGTGGGACTTTTTTGTCAGAAAAATGCAATTTTTGCATTTACTGCCTTTGTGATGCAGTTATAAAAATAAAATGTATGCAGCTTATTCTACCACAACAGGTTCGTGCTTGGGCACGAGGGCTTTCATGACGCACCAGCCGATGAGGTATGCAACAGCGCAGATACAGAAGATGATCATGTAACCCGCAGGTTTGCCACTGAAGCCCATGAACCGGAAGGCCTCACCTAAACCGGCAGCGTGGTCAAAGAGCATACCTGAACCTTTGTTGATGAGGAACGAACCTACACCGCCCGCCATGGCACCGATACCGGTGATGGTAGCGACAGCCGACTTGGGGAACATATCACCTGTGGTGGAGAAGATGTTCGCCGACCAGCTCTGGTGCGCTGCACCGACTATACCGATAATGATAGCTACTGCCCACGGTCCGTAAACACCACCAAGAGGTTGTGCGAAAAGAGCGAACAGCGGGAAGAAGGCGAAGATGAGCATTGCGCGCATACGGCCAGCGTACGGCTCCATGCCATGCTTCTCAACAAAGATCTTAGGCAGATAACCGCCGAACAGCGATATAACCGTCACAATAGCATAGAGCGTGAAGATAAGGGCTATACCCTGCGGGTCAGAAGCCTTGATACCGTATTGGTCTTGGAAATAAGCCGGAGCCCAGAACAGGAAGAACCACCATACGCCATCGGTCATGAACTTACCAAACGCAAACGACCAGGTCTGCTTGTGCTTGAATGCCTCCAGGAAGGACATCTGTGGCTCATTGGTGATTGGTGATTTTTGATTTATGATTGCCTCCTCATCGGAGTTGATATAAGCGAGTTCAGCCTCATTCACATGCTTGCTTTCAGCCGGTTTGTCATAAACGAAGATCCAGATACCGGCCCAGATGAAGCCTAATGCACCGATGATGATGAACGCCATCTCCCAGCCGAGGCTCTTGGCCAACAGAGGAATAGTAGCCGGAGCAGCCAACGCACCTACGGACGCACCTGCGTTGAACAGGGCGGTAGCAAAGGCACGGTCCTTCTTCGGGAAATACTCTGCGGTTACCTTGATGGCCGCAGGGAAGTTACCTGCTTCACCCAATCCGAGGATCAGACGGCAGGCGAGGAACAGCCACACACTCACCATCGATATACTGCTCACTATCGTACCGGTCGCTTCCAACAAAGCCTGCTTGCTCTCCATGCCAACGATTTGCTCGGTTACCCATCCGCAGCCTGCGTGCAGTACGGCACCAAACGACCATACGATGATTGCCCAGAGATAGCCTCGCTTCGTACCCATCCAGTCGATGAACTTACCTGCGAAGAGGCAGAAGATAGCGTACGCGATAGAGAACACACCGGTGATGGTTCCGTAGTCGGAGTCCGTCCAGTGGAACTCGGGTTGAATGAACTCTTTGAAGGTCAAGGACAGCACTTGGCGGTCCATATAATTGACCGTAGTGGCGAAGAATAGCATCGCACACATGATCCAACGCCAGTTGGTCATAAGTTTTTGTTGTGTACTCATATATATGACATATTAAAATTAATTACAATGATCGCCCTGTTACTCTCGGTCGGCTTGGCTCCCCGCCAGCCTTCCCTTTTCGGATTGCCAAGTCAAGGCAATCCTCCAGGTCGATAACTACTTGAGGTCAGTGATCTTGCTAAAGTCCTGGTCGCCGTAGTCGAGGTTCTCGCCACCCATGCCCCAGATGAAGGTGTAGTTGTGGGTAGCGGCCGCGGAGTGAATCGACCACTCGGGCGAGAGCACGGCCTGGTTGTCACGCATCCAGATGTGGCGCGTCTCCTCGACCTCGCCCATGAAGTGGCAAACAGCCTGATCGTCAGGCACCTCGAAATAGAAGTAGGCTTCCATACGGCGGCTGTGAACATGTGCGGGCATGGTGTTCCACACGCTGCCCGGAGCGAGTTCGGTCATACCCATCTGCAGCTGGCAGGTAGGCAGCACCTGGTTGACGAGCATCTTGTTGATATCACGCTCGTTGCTCATCTCGAGGCTGCCCATGTGTGCCACCACGGCATCGGCCTTGGTCACCTTCTTGTCAGGATAGGTGCAATGGGCGGTAGCGGAGTTGAAATAGAACAGCGCGGGATGGGCTGCATCAACGCTCTCAAAGCGCACCTCGCGGTCACCGCGACCGAGGTAGAGGGCTTGCTTGTAATCCAATTCGTAAGTCTGGTCACCTGCAATGACGCGGCCTTTGCCTCCCACGTTGAATATACCTATCTCACGGCGGGTGAGGAAGAACGGTGCTTTGAGCGGGTCGATGGCTTCGAGCAGCAGACTCTCGCCGGCAGGCATAGCGCCGCCGACAATCATGCGGTCGTACATCGAATAGACCATATTCACCTCGTTGGGTGCAAACACACGCTCGATGAGGAAGTCATGGCGCAAACGCCGGGTATCGTACGACTTGGCATCCACAGGGTTGGAGGCGTAACGTACTTCGTAGTTTGTTTTCATATATTTTAAGTTTTCAGTTATCAGTATTCAGTTATCAGCAATCAGTTATGCCACTCGCTCCACGTTGCACCGAAGTAATAGGTGAGTGTGTCGCCGAGTTGGTAGGGTTTGACGGCTACTAAGTTACCGTCCACGATATCCGTCAGCGTAGCGCCGGGGGTTTTTACAGATATCTGGATGCGGCCTTGCGAGGTCGAGCCGTTGTATTCGTAGTTCATGCGAGCCGCCTGCTGGTCGCTGAGCGCATCTTCCTCATAAAAGACATACCCAACCTCCGGTATGGTCAGGTAGTAGTCCACCGTGTCATGCAGATAGATTCCGCCGCCTACTAATAGGTGAGAGGATGAGAGGCTGAGAGGATGAGAGGATGAGAGGACCACTTCCGCTTTATTCTGCAACTGTCCAGCCTCAGCGGTGATGGTAAGCGACTCGCGGAGAATTTGTCCGGCTACGAGCAGGCTGTCGTACTCCAGACGGAAGACGAAGCGATCGGGTGTCTGCTCCAGGATCTGCCAGCGGTCGTAGGGGCCACCGATCCAAGTCTGTCCGTCAGCAATAACGACGAGACCGCCAGCACCGCAGGTGTGAGCCACCTTGTAGCAATCGAGGTTGCCGTCGTAGTTGATGTGATAGGGACGATGGTCTATCAGCTCACGGCCGTACATTGTGTCAACGACCAGAGCGGGACTGTTCTTGAGCCAAAGATCAACACCGTTGGAGGGGTTCTCGGGTTTGAGGGCAGCACCGTACATGCGGAACGCCGCGTACTCGTTCTCCCACGCAAAGTCATCCTTGCGCTCCGGCACGTAGCGGCCGTACACCTTCGGCTGCACAGCCTCCTTCTGACATGCCGCCAGGCTCAGCAAGGTTATGAGAAAAAACAAGAGTTTTTTCATTTATGATTTATAATTTATGATTTATGGTTTTATTCGGGTTGTTTGCCGATATAAGCTAAGATGCCTCCGTCAACATACAATATATGGCCGTTTACGGCATCGCTTGCGTGTGAAGCGAGGAACACAGCGGGACCGCCGAGTTCATCGGGATCGAGCCAGCGTCCAGCAGGAGTCTTGGCACAGATGAACGAGTCAAACGGATGACGGCTACCGTCCGGTTGACGTTCACGCAACGGGGCTGTTTGCGGGGTAGCAATGTAACCCGGACCAAGGCCGTTGCACTGGATGTTGTATGCGCCGTACTCGGAGCAGATGTTACGCGTGAGCATTTTCAGTCCGCCCTTGGCAGCTGCGTAAGCGCTAACGGTCTCACGACCGAGTTCGGACATCATGGAGCAGATATTGATGATCTTACCTTCGCGGCGCTCCATCATCTCCGGCAGCACTGCTGCGCTGACGATATAGGGGGCAACAAGATCAATGTCGATGACAGCCTGGAACTCCGAGCGCTTCATCTCATGCATCGGGATACGCTTGATGATACCGGCGTTGTTGACGAGAATATCGATTTGTCCGACCTCGGCATGAATGCGCTCAACAAGCGACTTGACGGCATTCTCATCGGTGACATCGCACACATATCCGTGCACATTTGTGATGCCCTCAGCATGGTAGTCATCGATTGCTTTGGCGATAGCCTCTTCACTACGGGCATTGAAGATGATCTCCTTAGCCCCTGCTCCGGCAAACGCCTTCGCGATAGCAAAACCTATCCCATAGCAAGCGCCTGTGATCCAGGCATTCTTACCTTCCAATGAAAAAGGATTTGACATAATTATTTATTATTTATGATTTATATTTTATTTCAGTTTGGCAGCCCAACTGCGCAGGTAGGTCAACCATTCGGTCATGTTAGTAGCCACGGGGTGAGATTCCTTGGTAGCACCTACACAGGTCAAATAGAAGTGGGGCATAGATTGTTTTAACAGGCAGAGTTGGTTGGATTGGTCGTGCACAACCGCTCCGGCATACTGCTTGGGGATGAACACCGCCAAACCGACCGTTTCCTTGGCATACTTGACTGTATCGTTCACCGGGTAATCCGTTCCCCAGGAGGCGAGGAGCATTCCGTTGGGCAACTCAAGGTGTGCCCATTCGGGGTTGGCGGATTTGACGGGTACAGCCTGTACGCCGGTGCAAAGTCCCGCAACGGGACTGCTAAGGTTGACATCGCATCGCATATCGCGGTGTCCGGCACAGAGTGTATATTTTACCGTCATGTCCACTTGTTTGCCTTCCACCTCCCAACCGCTGACTGCCACCTCAACGGTTGCCTTGTCACGTGACTGCTGCACGATACGTTGCGAGCGCTCGGCTACGGGATCGATGTGTACGTGTTTCTCACCACTCCAGTACTTAACCGAGCCTACACCTACCGTACCCGACACACGGAGTATATCATAGCCGTAACCGGCAGCCAAGAGGCTGTCGTTGGGGTACCAGTAGCTCTGTGCCAACTCGAGCCCGGGTGTGCGCTTGCAATAGGGGTCGATAGTCTGCTTCTTGTCGAAATAGATGCGGTACGCCATCAGTTCGCTTTCCACAGCCACGCCGTGGTGGTGCAGGCTGTGGTAAGTATCCTTGTCAGGTGTATCCGTCCATTCGGTGATAGGATAGCAGTGGCGTACTTTTTCCCCCTCATGGAGCACAGCATACCCTTTCCTTGTCGAATCGGCGGGCGTGCCGATTCGCCAGAACGAGGTAGCCACTCTCGGTGTGCAGGAAACCAGGAGACCTAGGCACCCTAGGAATCCTAGGCGTCCTAGTATTTTAGTCGATCTTGACATTCTCAACAGTAGGCGCAAACATGAGCGGTTCGCCTTTGGTTACGGATATGTGTACGTTGTCAAGCATCAGGCCGTCGGTCTGACGGAACAGTGCGCCTGTCTCGGCACTGATCGTGATGTTACGCAAGGTGACGTTCTGAATCTTCATCTCGGGCAGTCCGTTGAACAGAATTGCCTTCTTGATATTGGCACCTTTGACATTCTCGATGACGATATTGCGGAAAGCGGGTGTCTCTTCGCTGACCTCGGGTGCTTCGGCACTCATGCGTGCTGCCAGTTCTTCCTCGGTTTCTTCGCCTGACCCCTTGCCACCGTAGAAGAGGTCGAAAATCAGTCCTTCGTTGGGGATATTGACCATATTGACATCCTTGATATAGATGTTCTCGACCACTCCACCCCGTCCGCGCGTGGATTTGAACCGCAGGCCGACATCCGTGCCGATGTACAGATTGTTGCGCACCTCGACGTTCTTGATTCCTCCCGACATCTCAGAGCCGCACACAAACCCTCCGTGGCCGTGATAGACCACGCAGTGATCAACCACCACGTTTTCGGTAGGGATACCGCGGTCTCGCCCGGGTTTGTCCTTACCGGATTTCATGCAGATAGCATCGTCACCTACGTCAAAGGTGGAACCCACTATCACGACATTCTTGCACGACTCAATGTCAATGCCATCGCCGTTCTGGCTATACCAGGGGTTGCGGATGGTGACGCTATTGACCACCAAATTCTCGCAGCCCAAAGGATGTACATTCCATGCGGGAGAGTTCTCAAAGGTCACACCCTCCAGCAGGACATTCCGGCATCCAACAAAATGCAGGAGTACAGGGCGCAGGAAGGATTTGACTTGCGGCCAGAGGGCATCGTCGGTGATTACAGGCACGTTCTGATCAAGGCAGTAGGATTGCGCTACGATAGAGCCTGAATCGGGATACCAGATGTTATTCTCAGCAACGACACCGCCTTTCTCCCGGAGATGGCTCTTCCACTGCGTTTCCGACATCTTAGGCTTCTTGACCGGGCGCCACCAATCGCCGTTGCCGTTGAATGTGCCGTGACCGGTGATAGCTATATTCTCGGCACCCAGCGCATTGAGCGGACTGGTGCAACGTTTGGTAGGTATGCCCTCGAACCACTCATCGTGAATCTCGTACAGATTGAGATCGTGCGAGAACAGGACAAAGCAGTTGTAGTCGGTATAAAGCCGAACGTTGGATTTAAGCGTAAGCGGTGCAGTAAGGTATATACCTTCGGGAATGACAACCGTACCTCCACCGGCAGCCGAGCACTCGTCGATAGCACGTTGGATGGCATCGGTGGACAACGCAACGCCCGTAGGATCAGCTCCGTAATCCAGCACAGAGAACGTGCGATCAGCAAACTGCGGCAGACTAATTCGCGGCATAACAAATGCTGCCGAACGGGTCAGACCGTCGATATCAGCCTGACAGGTTGTCTGATACTCCGGTTGGCCGGCACAGGCGGTAAGGATAAGCACCGGAAATATGAGAGAAAGGAACTTGTTCATAACTGTTATTCCACTATGTTACCGTTGTAGATAACGTTTTTGATTTTCTTGTAATCCTCAATGGGCATTGGCTTGGGGTTGATATTGCAGTTGACGAATTTGATATCCTCCGCCCACTCTATTTTGGCACCGCCTTTGTTACCAATGACAGTCACGTTGTCAAAGAGTACGTTGTGTACGGGTTTGCCCTTGAATCCCTGAATATCCACCGCTTGTTTGGAGCCGATGCAGGTTATATTGCGGAAGGTGATGTTTGACCAATCAGGGAAGAACGCGTCCTTGTTATCTTTGTCGGTTGCGCTGACTCCTGCTCCCCGGTCAGCATAGCCGGACTGGATAAGGAAAGCGGATTCGACGATATTCTTCATGATGATATCGTAGCAATATATATCCTCACACCAGCCGCCACGTCCGGGAGCGGATTTGAAGCGGCAACCGATATCCGTTCCCTCGAATCGGCAATCCTTGACGACGAGTCGCTGCATACCGCCGCTGAACTCAGAACCGATGACGAATCCGCCGTGTGCACGATAGACAGTATCGTTGCAGATGAGGAAGTCGCGTTGCGGACCGGCTTCGACACCCTTCTGTCCCACTCCGCCTTTCATACAGATGCCATCGTCACCGCACGAGATGTTACAATTGACGATGAGTGCCACTTGTACATTACCGGGATCCATGGCATCGCCGTTCTGCGCCCAATGCGGGCAGCGGATATTGACACCGTCGATGATTAGGTTCTGAATACGGGTCGGTACCAGATGGAACTTAGGCGAGTTGAGCAAGTGTACGTGCTCGATCAGTACGTTTTTGGAGTCAGTGATGTTGACCAAGTGCGGTCGCATTTTCTCTTGGGTGACAGCATCCGATGCAATATTGGGCACGTTGTATTCTTTCTTCAATCCAAACGGATACCAAATCTTCCAATTCTTACTGTTACCGTCCGCCATCACTTTTCCGCCCATTGCCAGCAGTTCTTCCCACAGTTCTTCGTTTACTTTCTTTTGCTTCACAGGGCGCCAATAGATACCTTGTCCGTCGAGTGTACCATAACCGGTAATGGCCACATTCTCAAGTTTGGAGCCGTGTATGAGTGCGTAGCATTTCTTGTTTCCGTCGCGCAGTGTATCGGAAGGTTGCACATACAATTCCTTGTTTGGCGAGAAGATGATAGTCGCATTGTCAGCGAGATGGAGATCAAAATTGCTGATGAGCTTAATGGGGCCGGTGAACCACTTGCCGTCAGGAACGATGAGGTGTCCTCCGCCTTGTTTCTTCAGGTGCTTGATGGCGGCAGCGAATGCCTCGGAGCAATCCGTTTGGCCATCTCCAACGGCTCCGAAGTCGGTGAGCGTCACGGTGTAATCAGGGATCACTACCGGCTGAACATGCTCAACGGCACAAGGGAGGTTGGTGTAGTACTTGTCGTAAGGGTTTTGCGCATAAGCGGAAACAGCTACAAGCGCCAATATGGCAAAAAGGAATTTCTTCATAACCTATTTTGTTTGCGAATTAATAATCAGTCATACAAATCTCGCACCAAATGGCGCATATAGACTTCGATATTGGTAAACCCGGTGACGAGCGTGACAGCTCGGGCGTCAAGGGGATCATTGCTATTGAGTCCGAATTGCGTCTCCCATTCATCGGGGATGCCGTCGTAGTCGGTATCGACGGGTATGTCTGCCGATTGGAGTTTGGGCCAACCGCCTACTTCGGATTGTGTGTTGATGAGTTTGCCTGTACCGTTTCGCACATCATTGACGATGCGTGTGTCAACGGCATCGCGGTGCAGGCAGCACCCAGCTTTGGAGAGCACCGTTTCGTAAGCGGCCTGGACTATCTGCTCGCTGCTGAGGGCAGTCAAGCCATCGGCCCAGCGGATAGAAGCTTTGCACTGCTCCAGCTTGGACGATTCATCGGGGTGTACACCTTTCCAGTTATCGGTAGTGACTGTGGCAGACCCTGCCATGTAATTGTCGGTCAGATAGAACTTGCCGGGTTCAACCGATCCGCCGCATTTATCCGTGCAGTTGGAGCATTTGGTGGTAGGATTGAGCAAGCGCTCTTTGACGTGTGACGCGGTGGATGGTCCGGGTTTGTAATAGTTAGCCACAAAGTTGATGTGTCTGCCTCCGGCTGTACTGGTTGAGCCTTCACCGCCGTATGCGGAGTTGCCGCCCCAGTTGTACACCACATTGTTGACATAATCGATAGGACCGGCGTTGACGCTATTGACGTAATCATGGTCGAAACGTGGATTACGGCTGTCGTGATGTGCAAGCAGGTTATGGTGGAAGGAGGCGTTTGTGCCGCCCCATATACCTCCGTAGCCGTGGTTACCCTTGCCGTGGATAGACTCCTTGAGCGATTCGGAGACGATGCAATACTGCATCGTGAAGTTGGTGTTGCCGTAACAGCTGACGCATTCATCGACCGACCAGGAGCAACTGAGATGATCGAGCACCACGCCGTTGGCATTATTGACCGAGACGGCGTCGGATTCGGTATTGCTCACATCGCCAAGGCGAACGCGGATGAAACGGACGAGGACGTTGCTCGCTCCGTTGATAACGAGCGGGAAGTCAGCGATGCATATCCCCTCTCCGGGTGCTGATTGCCCGTCAATAGTAAGGTTGCCATTCTTGATTCGCAGTTCGCTATTGAGGTGAATCGTGCCTGATACGGTGAAAATGACGCGTCTTGCGCCTGTCTGGTTGACGGCGTAACGGAGAGTGCCGGGAGCAGGGAATCCGGTGTTGGGATCGATGGTGTCATCGAGTCGGTTGACGCGATAGACTGTACCGCCGTCACCGCCTGTTACCGCAGTTCCTCCGCCCTCTATGTGCCGGCAGGCGGCCACCAACTCCTGGTTGGAGTCGATGGTCGGCTTATCAGGCGTATTGCCCCGATTGCAGGCTGCCAGCATGGGCAGGCAAGCCAAAAACAATATATATGCACGCATGTACATAGTTATTCGCCTGCGCTTACGTAGTCGTAATCATTCCAGAGTGTGCCGTTGGATTGACCTACGTTCACTGCGAAAATCGGCCAGAGCTGACGTCCGTTGAGACGTTCAGGGAACTCACGGTCGAAAAGCATGTAGTTATCCGGAGCGAGAACACGTCCGTTGGATTCGCTTGCATATAACGAACCTTTCATTCGACCGCTCACGGGCAGCTCCGGAATACCCAGTTCGCCCTTATTCAATCCAAAGACGGAATCGATGACGAATCCCTTGATGCCGGTCGCGAAGCTGTATTCATCGCCTACGTATCTGTAGTTGTAATATATCGTATCCTGCAGTTGCTCGAACTCACCGGCGTGCTGATTCATATTAGCCAGACGTTCGTGAGCATTGATGAGCGTCTCCTTGAGAATACCCCAGCGCATGAGGTCGTACTTGCGGAGGTACTCACCGGTGAACTCCAGTTTACGTTCCTCCTGGAGGTTTTCCATAGTGAGCGGCTTGGAGGACGCATGTGCACGGCTACGCACCTGGTCGAAGCATGACTGGCCGTTGATACCGTAAGTTTCAGCAGGTTTGTCGCCACTGATACCACCGAGTGAAGCTTCGGCAGCCATCAGGAGGACGTCAGCGTAACGGATGATGGGGAAATTCACACCGTCGTCGTTACCCGTACGGTTGCGCTTCATCCACTCAACGCGGTACTTGTTGCCATACCAGCTGTCAATCATAGAACGCTTCTGATACAGGAACTTCTCATGGTTATCCACATCCACATTCGGGAAAGCGTGCTTTACTTTCTCGCGGTCGGAATTGAATTCCGAACCATCGTCGTACACCCAGATATAACGCGCCATGGTCACGTCGCGACGGACATCAGTGGCCTCGAAGTCATAATAGAGTGTAGGTACGATGCCCATCGATGAGTTGCTGGAGCCGCCTTCGTTGTTACGCAGGCCGCCAAGCGATTTGTCCATCTTGGTGCAGTTGTACTGCAATACCTGGCCACGAGCCCCGTCGGCAAACGGGATTTCCCAGAACACCTCAGATTGATAATAGTCGGTTACGTCGCCACAAATCTTTCTGAAGATATCCTCGTAGTTAGTTTGGAATTTAGTCTGCTCGGTTCCTTCGTTCAGGATTTGCGCACATGCCCATAACACCTCTTGGTTGAGCTCAGCACGCAATGCAGCGTCACTGGTGAGGAACTCTGGTGCCTCCTTCCATGTAGCAGGACGAACACCCTTGCCGGAATAGAGGAGGTCTGTGCGGGCGAGCATAGCCAACGCTGCAGCCTTGCTGGGACGGCAAGTGGAGTTTTTGGCCGACCCCGGACAATCTTTTGACCAAGGCAACAGTTCCGCTGCTGTCTTGAGATCAGTGCGTAGATGCGCAAGCACCTTGACGCGGTCGTCTTTCTTCATCTCCAATCCTGTCGGATCTTTGGAGATGGATACAAAACGAGGAGGCACATCACCCCAGAGTTGCACCATCTGGAGGTAGCAGAACGAACGGAGAAAATACGCTTCACCCAGCATATAATCCATTTTTGCGGTATGCGTACCGAACTCTTCGATACCCTCGATGATATTGTTGCATTTCTCTACGGCGGCGTTGAGATAGCCCCACGGATCCTTACCATTGGCGGTAGAGAGGTCACCGCTGGCAGGCGTCATCGCGTAGATGTTCCATTCCGCTTTACCGGAATTCTTCGTTCCATGCTCCGCATCGGTATTCAACCCTTGATATCCACACGCGAGACGGTTACGGAAGGACTTGTCCTGACCAAACTGCTCGTACACAGAGGCAATCACTTGCTCCGTGCTGTTCTCGTTGGAGAAAACGGTAGCGGCATCCATAGCAGAGGGAGATTTCGAATCGAAGAAATCGCAACCTGTCAGCACTACAGCCGCAAACGCAAATGCTATATATTGATACGTTTTCATAATCCTAATTATTTATGTCGATTGATGATTAGAAAGAAAGGTTGATGCCAAAGTTGAATGCACGGCTCTTCGGGAAGGCAGAGAAATCAACGTTGGTAGCCAGCGGGTTGATTTTCGAGCGAGTATCCACCTCGGGATCAGCCCCTGTGTATTTGGTTGCACAGAAGAGGTTGGAACCGGTGAAGAAGATACGTGCTGTTTTGATATATGCTTTCTTGAGCCAAACATCTGGCAGCGAGTAACCGATGGTGAGCGACGACAGGCGCAAATACGAGCCGTCCTCTACAAACCTGTCGGTCAGCGCAATATTGTCGCTGATCGGGTTGGCGATGTTGGCGCTTGCATTAGCAGCAGCGAGGGCGCTTGTCAATTTAGCGTAATTATCGCCGGAAACGGTACCATCACTTCCGACGTACTCCGACGGGATGAAACTACCGTCTGCACGGAAGAGCGAATAGCGCGAACCGTAGGAAACGTTTGCGGTGTTGTTACGCAGTTTTGACTTGTCGAAGATCGTTCCGTAGTCGAGTGCCGAGAGGTTGAGCACCTTGTTGCCTATACTGTAGGTGAACTGTGCGCTCATGTCGATCTTACCCCATTTGTTGCCACCGATATTGAAGTTCAGGCCGAAACCGCCCTGAACAATAGCCTGGGTGTTACCGAGCACTACGCGGTCAGCGTCATCAATCACACCGTCACCGTTCTGGTCAACGATTTTCGTCATACCCGGACGAGCCTCGCCGAGGATAGTAGTGATTGCTTTGCCATCCTCGCCGTACCAGCGGTTGTTAGCGGGGTTGTATGAAACGAAGTCGGAAGCTGTATACCAGCCGTTGGATTGGTAACCATAGATGTCTCCCACCTTGTCACCCGGACGGAGCTTGAACTCATAGTCGGTGTTGTCATAGTTCGACGAGAAACAAGCAGAAGATACCAAATACTGCTCCATACCACCGAGGTCAACCACTCTATTCACGTTATGCGAGATATTAGCATTCACGCTCAAATTGTAATTCAGGCTCTTGGATTTATTGTCCAGAATAATGCCCGTAACCGAGAACTCGACACCCTTGTTGTCGGTCGAACCGATGTTGCGGTACTGGTAATTATATCCGCCCAAACCGCCCAATGCATACTTGAGCATGAGATCTTTAGTGTTGTTCCAATACAGGTCAACCGTTCCGCTCAAACGCTCGTTGAAGAAACCAAAGTCAATACCGAAGTCGCGGGTTGTTGTGGTTTCCCATTTGAGGTTGTTGTTGGCTGCGATGACATCTGCACCGCCATCCGTCAACTTGGTATCGAACAGACCACTGTACGCAGTAGAAGAAGCAAGATATTCCGGACGAAGATAGCCTAGATCGACATTGTTGTTACCTACCAAACCGTAGTCAAGACGCAGCTTGAAGTTCGACATCACATCTTGTGCCGGTTCCATCCATGACTCATCGATAATACGCCATGCTACAGCAACGGACGGGAAATATCCCCACTGGTTTCCCTTTGCAAAACGCGTCGAAGCGTCAGCACGGAAGGTTGCTCTAAAGTAGTAGCGATTATACAAGATGTAGTTAGCACTGGCGAAGAACGAGAGCATATTGTCCGTTGGATCTACATAGGACTTGGCAGTGTACGCTTTAGCAGAACCGATATAGTTGAATACATCCTGTCCTTTCAGGCTCGCATCGTAGCCGTAACCGTTCGTGGTGCGCAGTTCGCCTTTCATCATCTGAAGTTCCTGACCGATGAGAATATTCAGATCGTGGTTCTCACCCCATTTGTTTTTGAACTCCAGAGTGTTGGTGTTCTTGAAACGGCTGTTTTTCTGCTCGGTTGCAATGATATGACCATAGCCGGCACCTTCCGCATATGTGAAGCCGTCACCGGCACGCGAATAGTAGGTGGTCGGACCGTAGTAGCGATCTTGGCTCTGCGCACGGCCTTCGTACCCCAATTCTGTCTTGAATGTGAACCATTGTGCGAACTTATAGCTTACATAACCCTGCAAGTTGTACTTGTTATCCGTTTTCTTGCGGTAATTATGGTCGATGGTGGTAATCGGGTCGTAGAGCGAACCGAATGACTCGTAATCGTCCAATCCGGCTACGTTATCCTTGGCAAACAACTCGATCGGCGAATAAGCAATAGCGTTACGCACACGGCTCTCGGTTTTCGAACCGGCATCTTGCGCCGTGTTCGTACCTGCACCTAACACCACTGTGTTGGTATAACGTGCGGTGAAACTGATGGTAAGGCCTTTGAGCGGTTTGAAATTAGTCTTGAAATTCAAGTAATTACGGTCGTAATCCGAACCATACATGATACCTTCGTCATCCACGCGGTTGTAAGAAAGTAAGAAAGTAGCCGCTTTGTTACCACCGCTGACGGTGAAGCTATGGTTGCTGTTCAGACCGTGATTACCGAAGGTTTCTTCCTGCCAATCCGTTATTTTCTGACCGCGCCAGTATTCCTGGATTTCCGGAATGGTCATCACTTGACCTTTATCTTGCGTCTCAGAGTACCGCTTGTCGAAATACTCGTTGAAGTTCGACGGGATATTGGCGGTATTGCCTTTTGCTCTATAGTGTGCATACTCATACTGCATCAGCACGAAGTTGTCAACATCCAGCATGTCATATTTCTTCGCCATCTGCTTCCAGCCAACATATCCGGTGTAGTCAAAATGGATTTGCATCTTGTCATCGTCACTGCTGCTGACATCTTTGGTTGTGATGATGATTACACCGTTCGCACCCTGCGCACCATAGATAGCAGTAGCCGCTGCGTCTTTCAACACATCCATCGATTGGATATTGCTTGGAGGAATATCGGCGATTGAGCTTACCTGGAATCCGTCCACAATATACAGCGGGTCGCTGGATTGCGTAAGAGATGTGCCGCCGCGGACACGGATTTTGACATCCGAATCGGGGCTACCTTCGGCCGTTACGACAGACACACCTGCCATTTTACCCTGTATTGCTTCTGCCGCAGATGCTACCGGTACATCCTTCAGTTGATCAGCATTAACAGAACTAACAGACGTAACCAAATCACGTTTCTTAGTCGTACCGTAGCCGGTTACAACCACTTCCTCCAGCACTTGGTTATCCTCCCTGAGAACAACGGAGAGGGTGTTACCTGCAACCGGAAGTTCCTGGGTAGCCATACCTAAATACGAGAATACCAAAGTCGCATTCTCCGGCACTTCAAGTGAGTAGTTTCCGTCAATATCGGTGATTGTGCCGGCCGTAGTACCTTTGACCACCACGTTTGCACCGATGATGGGTTCGCCGTTCAAGTCTAGGACTTGACCTGTCACCACCTTGGCTTGCACCATCATCGGCAGTAACACTACGGCGAAAATGTAAAATAATCGTTTCATCATGATATTTTGTTTTTGTTTTAATTATTTGCTTAATTCTATGCATGCGAGTATAAGCGGTGCAACTCCTTTCGGGTCGTTCTCGCATATACGCTCATGGATATAATAGTCATACGTACCGTCGCGAAAAGGATTGCCTCCTAATCCTGCTACGGCACAGCAATCGATAAGTGATAATGTTCCGTCGGCGTCCGTAACGATCTTATGTGCTTTCAGTCCTTCTATTACCTGTTGTGCTTCGGCTTTGTATGTATCACTCAGCACACCTATTCGCACGCCTTTAGCCATAGCATAGGCATACATGGCTGAACACGTACTCTCGAGATAGTTGCCTGCTTGGTTACCTTTGTCGGGCACTTGATACCATAGATGTGTCTGTTTATCTTGCACGGTCAAAAGGGCTTCTATAACACGATTGAGAATTCCTTCCAATTCAGCACGCTCGGGTTGGTTAACAGGCATTAGTTCGAGTACATCGCACAGCGCCATCACATACCAGCCTTCGGCTCGTCCCCACGTCTCGGCACTACAACCGGTCAGCGAGTCAGCCCAAGCCATCTGACGACTCTCGTCCCAACCGTGGTGATTCAGTCCGTTGGCTTTGCGCGTATGTTTGTCCACAACAACGAACTGGTTGGCTATGTCGCTCCAGGCCTTAGGTTCGGGTTTGTATGCCGCATAGCGGGCGTAGAACGTTGTGCCGGTAAACAGGCCGTCCAACCACATCTGATGCTCATATACCTGCTTGTGCCAAAAACCGCCTTCCTCCGTACGCGGTTGTTCGCGTAACTGGTCACGTAGTGTCTCAATAGCGATAGCGTATTGCGGTTGCGGATTAACGGCATTGAGCAGGATCAGGAAATTCCCCCCCTGAATACGATCCATATTATACAGACTCTTCTTGTAGGTCAGAATCGTCCCGTCCTCAGCGATGAACTGGTCTGCAAACCGCTGTGCGTGACCTAAGTAGGTTGTATCGCCCGTTGCTGTGTAAAGTTCCACGAAGGCACGTGCCATCAGCGTCGGCGTATATTCCCATTTGGGGTTTTGCGCTCCGTCGCACGTCCACAGTTCGGGATGATGCGCCATCTCGGATTGTGCCAATTGTTCAGCCAATTGGAGATATGCGTTTGGCGTGCAAGCCGACAAAACGATAGCTGCTATCAGTATGAACTTTTTCATTTTCACATTCTTACAGCGTAACGCCGTTCTTGAAGATGGCTATCTCATGGTATCCATTCTTCTCGTTGTTTGTTTGCTCACCATTAGCTACTGCTATGACATAGTCCGCAAAACGGCGTGCAACCTGCTCCATCGGTTCGCCTTCGGCGATGACACCGGCATTGAAGTCAATCCAGTTCGGTTTGTTCTTTGCCAAAGCGGAATTGGTAGAGATCTTCATGGTCGGCACATACGTACCAAACGGCGTGCCCCGACCTGTGGTGAACAGCACCATATGGCATCCTGAGGAAGCGAGTGCCGTGGAGGCAACGAGGTCGTTACCCGGTGCGGACAATAAGTTCAGTCCCTTCACTTGCAGGCGCTCGCCATAGGACATCACGCCGCGCACGAGGGATGTGCCGCACTTTTGGGTGCAACCAAGGGCTTTGTCCTCGAGCGTCGATATACCACCGGCTTTGTTTCCGGGGCTGGGGTTTTCACCTACAGGTTCGCCATGCGAGAGGAAATATTCCTTGAAGTCATTGATGAGGCTGACTGTTTGGTCAAACAGTTCGCGGTTGGCACAACGATCCATCAGGATGGTCTCAGCGCCAAACATCTCCGGCACTTCGGTCAGTACGGTAGTACCGCCTTGTGCTACGAGCCAATCACTCAGGCAACCGAGCAGCGGGTTAGCGGTGATACCGCTGAATCCGTCACTGCCACCGCACTTCAAACCTACACGCAGTTCGCTCAATGGCACTTCGACGCGCTTGTCTTGTTGTGTCTTGGCGAATAATTCACGCAGAATAGGCATGCAGTATTCCACTTCATCGCCTTGGATCTTTTGGGTAGTAACAAACTTGATGCGCTCTTCATCGATCTCGCCGCAGAACTCGCGGAACACATCCGGTTGGTTGTTCTCGCAACCGAGACTAACCACGAGCACGGCACCTGCATTCGGATGATGAATCATATCACGCAGAATCTTCTTGGTGTTCTCGTGGTCATCACCAAGCTGGGAGCAGCCGTAGTTATGCGGGAAAGCGAAGATGTTATCCGCCCCCGTCTCTTGGCGCAGACGCTCGGCACATTTTTGGATGATACCATTGACGCAACCTACAGTAGGAATGATCCATACTTCGTTGCGGATACCCACCTGCCCGTCCTTGCGGCGATAGCCCATGAAGGTACGTTTCTCGTCAGGGATATTGAGAACAACGTCCTTGGGGTGATACTCATACGAGAGCAGTCCGGCGAGGTTGGTCTTGATATTGTTCTCGTTCATCCAACTGCCGACTTTCTTAGCCTCGCGAGCATGTCCGATGGGGAAACCGTACTTGATAACATTCTCACCCTGAGCAAGGTCACGGATGGCTATCTTATGCCCGGCAGGGACGTCTTCAAGTACCGTGATCTGCTTACCGTCCACGTCAATAACCGCACCCGCCGATTGCGGTTGTATAGCTACAACCACATTATCGGCAGGATTGATTTTTAAGATAGATGTCATATTAGAGAATCGATTTGACGGTTTCTAACATTCCCTTTGCTTCGATATCTTCGAGGAACTTAACCACCATATCGGTCAAGCCCGGGATCTCGTTGAGATTCTGTTTGCTCTCTTTCCAGATCACGTCGGTTGCACCGAGTACACCTTCAGCCACTTTGCGTTTGTCGCCGGTAGCCCAGAGCTCTTTGAGCAGATCCATGATCTCCTGTGCATCGTTCGGCTCGATCGGTGCGCCGTCGGCGCGGATGCCACCTTTGTAGTAGGTGATGATAGCAGCCAGACCGAGTACCAGGCCTTTCGGCAGTTCGCCCTTGCGCTCCAAGTAAACCTTCAAGCCTGGCAAGTCACGTGTTTCGAATTTCGGGAAGGAGTTAAGCATAATGCTGGTCACAGCATGGTCAACGTACGGGTTGTTGAAACGCTCCAGCACGGATTCTCCGTAAGCCTTCAGTTCATCTTTCGGCAGGTTGAGGGTCTCAAGCAACTCGTCAAACATCACCTTGTTGATGTACTTGCCGAGGATCTCATGGTTACAAGCATCGCGAACGATGTTCACGCCACTCAGGTACGTAACAGGGCTGAGTACAGTGTGCGGACCGTTCAAGAGGGTCACCTTACGCTCATGGTAGGGCTTCTCCGATTCGGCGATGAGCACGTTCAAGCCTGCTTTATTAGCAGGGAACTCTGCCTCGAGCTCTTCGATACTCATGTTCTCGGGTTTCTCAATTACCCAGAGGTGGAAGATCTCGGCTTGTACGACGAGGTTGTCATTGTAACCCACTTTCTCCTGTATAGCGGCAATATCTTTGCGCGGGAAGCCTGGAACAATGCGGTCAACGAGCGTAGCGCAAACGTAGTTGTAGTTCTCGAACCACTCTTTGAAACCCTGATAGTCAGCTCCAAAATCATCTTTCCAGAGTTCTATATACTTGCGGATGCAATCCTTCAAGTGGTGACCGTTTAGGAAGATCAGCTCACACGGCATGAAAATCCAACCCTTTGTCGGGTCGCCGTTGAAAGTCTTGTAGCGGCGGAAGAGCAGTTGTACGAGTTTGCCCGGATAAGCACTTGCCGGTGCATCGGTGAACTTACAACTCGGGTCGAAGGTTATACCTGCCTCAGTAGTGTTGGAGATAACAAAACGGATCTCCGGCTGCTCAGCCAACGCCATGTATGCCCAGTTCTGACTGTAAGGGTTGAGCGCACGACTGATGACGTCAATGCGCTCCAATGAGTTAACCGCCTCACCTTTCAGACGGCCTTGCAGGTTCACATGATAAAGGCAGTCCTGACCGTTGAGCCACTCTACCATTCCTTTGTCAATCGGTTGCACGACAGCCACCGAACCGTTGAAGTTCGTCTTGGCGTTCATGTTCCATATGATCCAGTCCACAAATGCGCGGAGGAAGTTTCCTTCACCAAACTGGATGATTCGTTCGGGAGCGACGCTCTTAGGAGCAGTCCACTTATTCAATGCTTTTTTTGCCATGTTATTCAATTGTTAAAAGGTTATACCATTCATTTGCGGCATGCTGCAATAACGTCAAAACATTCCTTGCACTTGTCGGTGATGTACTGCCAGTTGCCGGCTTTAATTACGTCACCCGGGAAGAGTTTGCTGCCCATGCCTACGCAATAGACGCCGGCTGCGAACCATTTCTCCAAGTTCTCTTTCTCCGGAGCCACACCGCCGGTAACCATGATCTTTGACCAAGGCATTGGAGCCATCAGACCTTTCACCATGTTCGGACCATACACATCACCGGGGAACAGTTTAGTCAGATCACTACCTAACTCCTGTGCCTTGCCCATCTCGCTTACCGACCCGCAACCCGGGCAGTAAGGTATGAGACGACGGTTGCAAACCGGAGCAATCTCGGGATTGAACAACGGGCCGACTACGAAGCAAGCACCCAACTGGATATACAGCGCAGCCGTGGGAGCATCCACTACCGAACCTACGCCCAACGCCAATTCGGGGCACTCAACGGCTGTCCATTTAACCAGCGGCCCGAACACCTCATGTGCGAAGTCGCCGCGGTTGGTGAATTCGAATGCACGCACGCCACCATCGTAGCAAGCTTTAATCACGTTCTTGCAAACTTCCAGATCCTTGTGGTAGAACACCGGAACCATCGGTGCAGCCTTCATCTTGGCCATCACCTGAATTTTATCGAATCTTGCCATAGTTTTATTCTTTTTTCGATATTTCGATATTTATCTCTGAACACGTCCGCTAGCGTTGCCACCGGCAAGCGAAAGAACTTCATCCTCGCTGACGAGATTGTAGTCGCCGTTGATGGTGTGCTTGAGTGCCGAAGCTGCTACTGCGAACTCAAGGGCTGATGCTTGGTCGCCCGGGTACTTGAGCATACCGTGAATCAGACCGCCGGAGAACGAGTCACC
>DBYS01000017.1:26973-27710 GCA_002310195.1 Bacteroidales bacterium UBA1180 | reverse complement strand
ATGATCGGGTTGATCTCGTAGCGCTTCGACTGATAGAACTCTTTGCCGTCGTAGATCATGGCTTTCCAACCGTTGAAGGTGGCACTGAAACTCTCGCGCAATGTAGATACTACATACTTGAAGCCGAACTCCTTCATCATCTGCTCGAAGATGCCTTTGTAACCTTCGGCATTGGTCTCACCGCCCTCAACATCTGCGTCGGGTTTAAAACCGAGACAGAGTTCTGCATCCTCCTCGTTACCGATACAAACATCCACGTACTTCATCAGCGGGCGCATAATTGAGATAGCCTTTTCGGAAGTCCAGAGTTTCTTGCGGAAGTTGAGATCCACACTAACGATTACACCATGACGCTTAGCTGCTTCGCAAGCGAGCTTGGTGATCTCAGCAGCTTTGTCAGAGATAGCCGGCGTGATGCCGCTCCAGTGGAACCAAGCTGCACCTTCCATGATCTTGTCGAAGTCAAAATCCTTCGGATCAGCCTCAGCAATAGCCGAGTGAGCACGGTCATAAATAACTTTCGACGGACGCATCGAAGCACCGGTCTCGCAGTAGTACAGACCGATACGGTCACCGCCACGAACGATGTAATCGTCCTTCACACCGTAACGGCGGAGCGAGTTAACAGCAATCTGACCTATCTCGTGTTTCGGCAGTTTGGTTACCAGATACGCCTCGTGACCATAGTTAGCGCACGAGATAGCTACATTTGCCTCACCACCACCGGGGATGATACG
>DBYS01000017.1:26711-26963 GCA_002310195.1 Bacteroidales bacterium UBA1180 | reverse complement strand
ATGAAACGATCTTGTCCTTCCGGACTGAGGCGAAGCATGATTTCGCCTAAAGTAATAATCTTTGCCATATTAGAATTGAAAATAATTTTTAGCGTTGTTGTAGCAAATATCCTCAACCATCTGTTGTACACGAGCCTTCTCATAACCGGTGTACGGGATCATACCGTTCTCGATATCGTTGCCGAGGACATTGCACAACGTGCGGCGGAAATACTCATGGCGCGGATACGAGAGGAACGAACGGCTGTCGGT
>DBYS01000017.1:0-26669 GCA_002310195.1 Bacteroidales bacterium UBA1180 | reverse complement strand
TGCTTCTCCATACCGTCCTTCTGATCCAGGAACCACCAGCCCGAGCCGAACTGAATCTTACCCGGCACGCTGCCGTCTTGGAAGTTACCAAGCATGGTAGCAATCACCTCGTTGGCACATGGGTTGAGGTTATACAGGATGGTTTTAGCCAAATGTCCTTCGCTATTCATCTCATCGAGGAAATGACTCATCGCTTTCGCTGTCGTAAACTCACCAATGGAATCAAAACCGGTATCTGCACCGAGCTGGGCGAACATCTTCGAGTTGTTGTTACGGATAGCACCGTAGTGGTACTGCTGTGTCCAACCGGAAGCATAATCCATCTCAGCCTGCGCGTGCAAGTAAGCATGCTTGTACTGACGGATCTCGTAAGCACTAAGCGCCTTGCCTGCCATCGCCTTGTCGAAAATAGCATTGATCTCGGCATCGGTGTACGGCTCGTCGTAGAATTCCTCGATACCGTGGTCAGAGAGACGGCAAACCATCGACTCAAAGAAGTCATGACGTTTCTGGAGGGCTTCCACCAAATCGCCAAACTTGGCGATTGCAACACCGCTGACCGCGGAGAGTTTCTCGATATATGCTTTCCATGTAGCGGCTTCGATGTTCATGCCTGCGTCCGGACGCCAGGTCGGCAACATACGCACCTCTGCCTTCGGATCGTCCTTGAGCATCTTATGCCACTCCAGACTATCAGCCGGATCATCGGTTGTGCAAACGAGTTCCACATGATAGTGCTTCATGAGGCCCTGTGGGCAGAACTTCGGATCAGTAGCAATCAGTTCGTTGCACTTGTCGTAAATCGCACGCGCCGTCTCAGGATTCAGTCGCTCCTCAATTCCAAAGGCGGTCTTCAGTTCCAGATGCGTCCAGTGGTAAAGCGGGTTGCGGAACGTGTAAGGCACGGTCTCCGCCCATTTCTCGAACTTCTCCCAGTCCGTTGTGTCCTTACCTGTGCAATAACGCTCATCCACACCGTTCGAGCGCATGGCACGCCACTTGTAGTGGTCACCCATGAGCCAGATTTGGGCGATGGATTCGAAACGTTTGTTCTCCGCCACCATCTGCGGGATAAGATGGCAATGATAGTCGATGATTGGCATCTTAGCTGCATGGTGGTGGTACAACTCCTGCGCAGTAGCTGTCTGCAACAGGAAATCTTGATCCATAAATGGTTTCATATCATTACTATTTTAAGTTATCCGTTATCTGTCTGCCTAAGGCGTCGTAGGTTTTGTCGCCACGCACGATGAGCAATTGTCCGTTGCGCAGCACCTTATCAGTCAAACTTGGCTGATTGCCTCCTTGCATATTCTCCACCGCTGTGCTTCGGCGCATGCAGGTCAAGGTAATTATGATACATGCCTGCTTGCCTTCGAGCCGAAACGCCAATTCATCAGTCACGGGATGCGCTGCGTGGTCAATGACGTGTGTCACCCATTGTGCTTTATCGTTTTTGGTTCGCGGAAAGAAATAGTCATCAGCCGTATAGGTCGCGTTGTTCCACATCTGCATATAGGCATCTGCATCATCCCAGTTACAATACCCGTACAGTTTAGCTTCGGTTACCTGTAGGTCAGAGGGAATATGAATCGTATAGGTCACACCGGCCGTATAACGGATGCTATACGCCTTAGCGGTCGAATACCCCACGCCGTCGTCGTTGGTGATGCTGAACGCGTTGTTGAACGTATAGGTCTGCTCGCCGTTTTTTGACACACAACTCTCGGTTGACAGAATATATGTGCCATCATCGTGTATTCCGCACTTGACTTTCCAAGCCGGGTACTCGGTCTCTATCACGCGCTGGCACCACGAACCGATATATTGGTAACCCATACGAATCGCACGAAACAGTGAGGTGTAGCAAGGGCAGCCCTTTGCGTCAAGCACTATAGGGGTATCCTCGTAGTTGTACAGGAAGCGGTAGTACATGTGCGGAATCGTGTCCTTGTAAATGGCATAGATCGGTTCGTATGCCTTACTGGGATCGTAGTTGGCTCGTGCCAACTCTTCCTCGGTATAGGTGTACTTGACGCCGTTGTAGGTATAGCTGCGCGTTTTGCCGCGTTTCTTGAGTTTAGCGAACAGCTTGTTATATACCTCCGTACCGGTATTACCGCCTATCTGGATGAACCGTCCCCACAGGTGCGTACCTTTCTGCTCCACAATCCGCCGATCTTTCTCTTGGTTGTCATTGGTGTAATCTTCCACGGCATGGTCGGCAATCTTATGCTCGTCGAGCCACGTGACAGCGGCTGTAATGCGTGTTTTAAGTTCATCCGAAGGGTTGTCGAGGGACATAAGGAATGATAGCAAGTTAGCTGATTCATACCCGCTGACGGACGGTAACTCTTGCGGACGCCCTTCGGTAGGCAGGTACGGTGCTACCGTGTCATGTTGGGCGCACCATGCGGCGTACGTGCCGTCGATGATGATCTGGCAGTCAAGGATGCATTGCAGTCCGCGGTCGAATGCTGCCTTACAAGCCTCACGCGTAGCGGCATCCGTGATGTTAGCAAAGTCGCCCGTGTTGTTATATATATCCCTGAGCAACTTCAATACATTGACCACCAGATCGTCGTTGAAGGTGACGTAGTCCTGATAACCGTTATCGTTACTCAGCGGCCAGTACTGACTCCATCCGCCGCAGCCCTTCTGTGCATTGCGAATCATCTGTAGTCCGCGTAGGAATGCTTGGCGGCAGTTATCGTTGCCGGTAGCTTTCCACACGCGCGCCAGGTAACGCATCTCTTGGGTGGTGGCTACGTTGTCCAGACAGGAATGAGTGCCTTTTTCATTGAGCAGTCGTTGGTACTCCGACGACGAGAGTTTATGCAACTGGTCGTTCTTCATCCAACCGCCGTTGTTCTTCTGCACGGCTATCACGATGTCGGCAATATCCAGTGCCTCCTCAAAGCCGTACCACTCAGCAGGCATACCTCCGGTGCATACTTTATTCCATGTAAGATCCGTTACGCCTGCCCTCATCCATTGGCTGCAGGCGATGAGCAATGCTATGATTAAAATTCGTTTCATTTGTTCATATATTAGATTTAATATCGGACAGCTTTTCCGAAACCTCCGCGACTGTTAGCCTGACGGATGGTTTTGCCTTTGTAGTGAGCATTCAGTTCAGAACCTTTCACGACTGCCACAAATGCGCCGTTTTCTTCCACCAGATACGCTGCATCGACATCAATCGCGGCAGGGTTTGCCGTTACTTGAGCTGCTATAGCGGCAGCGTCCCAGTTGTCGGCACCCAGCACCACATTCTCGTAGGTATATACGCCTACGCCGTCCAGATAGATAGGGTCGGAGTCGGCAGCATAGCCGAGTCCGTCCAGGTTATGCGCCACAAAAATTGTGCCGTCCACCCTTTGGGTGTTGTACTCATGGAAACGCACTTTCAATCCTGCGTTCATGTGGGTGTAACCTTGTTTGGAAGGTGCGATTCGGCAGGTGGTATTGAGCCATGTGCCTGCGGGAGAGTTCTTCCATCCGCGCCCGAGGTGCCAGCGGCCGGCTTGCCCGGTTACGCCGTCAATCATACAACGGTTGAACACATAGCCGTATCGCGTAGCCGGTTCGGTAGCTGGGGCGATGATCACATCGTCGTTCTTGCGATCGTTGTTGTAGAGCAGTACATTCTCAAACCAGATGTCCCCGCCGCCGCATATATAATCCACAGTGCCTTCAATCCGCCCGTCACCGAACCATCCGCGTTGGGTGGCTGAGCCGTTGGAGTAATACGTGTCTTGATTCCCCTGCAAACTGACGTGCTTGAATATACTCTTGTCGCCCTGCACTTGCACGGCTATCCCTACCCCGTGAGCAATGCTGGTCGGGTACGACACATCGCAGCGGATACTTAAGTCTTGCATGTAGATGTTATCCGCCTTGAGCACCAATGTCTCGGCATTGTTCATGCCCGAGGTGAGCGGGTGGTTCTGAATCAGCACGCCGTCCATCGATTGCCCGATCAGACTGATCTGCGTGTTGATAGGGGTGAGCGTCATGTGTCCCAAGTCGTACGTGCCATTAGGCAGGAAGATCTTGTCGCCGTCCTGTGCCATCTCCAGTAGCAGCATCAGTGCCGCCCCGTCGTTGGCGCTAACCACATAGTATCCAGCCTCGTTTCGCGCAGGTATTGTTGCTACGTTATAAACCTTCACGCCACGGATATGTTCGCCCTTGCACGGAGTGAACGTGAGCGTGGTGGCTGCACCTTCATGACGGTAAGTTGTCGGCTGTCCATCGGTTAGGATGTTCACTACGGCGTTTCCTGCCACTCGCACGGCTATCATGCCGTCGCTGACGGTCAGCAGCTCATGCTCTTCGGGGTAGAAGGAGTTCTTCGCCAGGTCGTAGTAGTAATATGTTCCAATGTTTGCCAGCTCGATGTCCGTAGCCTTGGCAAACAGACTGATGTCAGCCGTTACCGTTGTGCCTTCATTCACCTTCAGTTCATCTCCGTTTCGCCATCCGCGGAACGCCTGTCCGGCAGGAACAGTCACGTCCGCCACGGTGTACTTGTAGGTCAGCTTGCTGCCAGCCTCCACGGTGTCCCGGCCAAGCAGGGTACCATTGGTATCGTAGTACCGCACTACGGGCGGCTCGGGCATCGAGCCGTCATCGGGCAGCACAATGCTCAATCCTGCTATAAAGAAGTCACCTCCGTACCCCGAGAGGTAGTACGTGCCTGCCGCATCAAGATGAATAGTCCACACAGGTGTGTTAACCGGCTGCTTAGCGTAGTACGGATCGGAAGTACCGGTGCGATCTTGCTTGCTCAGTATCAGCCCGCGCTCCTCGCGAATCTCGGTGTAGAACGTCACCGTACAGGTATCTATCACTCGGAACGCCAGTTTGTTCTGTACGTTCTTCAGTCGCAGACAGTTCAGGTGCGACTGACCGTTGATGGTTGATTTGCCTTTCGACTGCGCCACCGTGTTGCCGGTAGGTGTAAATATCCGATTCTCGGCACGCAGGGTGTTGGCTATCCAATCGTTTGTGCCGTTGTTGGTATATTCGTCCGCAGTAATAGTGCAACTCTTTTTGATGGTTATCAGGTCATCCACAGTCACACTCCACGCGCTGACACTCATCAGCGCGCAAAGTATGATGGTTACTATGGATCTCCTGCGTAACATTGTTGCAGATACGTTATCGTATCGTTTGTCCGATGGTGTTATACTGCAAGCCGCCACGAATGAGGATCAGTTGCCCGTCGCGAATCACTTTCTGAACTTGAGCAGCTGACTGCTGATCACTGACCGTCTCTACTGCCGTCTCCTGTCCGTATAGTACTGCCTCGCCGAAACCTCCGCGAGCGTTAGCCTGACGGATGGTCTTGCCCTTGTAGTTATCACTGAGTTGCGAGCCCTTGAGCACAGCCACAAACGCGCCGTCGTCCTCCACCAGATAAGCGGCATCGGCATCGATAGCCTTCGGGTCAGCCTTCACTTGGGCTGCGATGGCTTTCGCATCCCAGTTGTCAGCACCAAGGATGACGTTAGCATAGGTATAGATACTGTCACTCGTCATGTAGATCGGATCGGACGCCGCATCGTAGTTCAGTCCGTCGAGGTTGTGACCGGTGATAACTGTTCCATTCTCCAGATGAGTATTGAACTCGTGGAAACGCACCTTCAGTCCGGAGGTCATGTTGGTGTAACCTTTTGCGGAAGGAGCAATCAGGCAGGTGGTGTTGAGCAGCGTTACGGCAGCACGGTCTTTCCAGCCGCGAGCGATGTTCCATTTACCGACTTGGCCTGCGTCACCGTCGATGGTACAGTTGTTGAGCACATAGCCGTAAACGGTCGCAGTTGCAGTAGCCGGAGCAAAGATTACATCCGCACTGCTGCGGGCGTTGTTGTAGAACAAGGTATTCTCAAACCAAATGTTTCCTACACCGCAGATATAATCAACTGTACCTTCGATACGGCAGTCCTCAAACCAGCCGCGTTGCGTAGTTGTTCCATTGGAGAGATAGGTATCCTGGTTGCCTTGGAGACTGACACGTTTGTAGATGTTCTTGTCACCACGGTCTTGTACGGCTATGCCTACACCGTTGGCTTTGCTGCCCTCGTACGAAACATCGCAACGGATAGCCAGATCCTGCAAGTACAAACCTCCGGTGAGGAAATGCAACGTCTCTGCGCAGTTCATGCCGGCGGTAAGCGGATGGTTGACGATCAGTACACCTTCCATCGACTGACCGATCAGGCAGATAGGCTTCGTTACTTCGGTCAATGTCGTTGCACCAAAATCGTACGTGCCGTTGGGCAGGAAAATCTTTTCACCATCCTGTGCCGTCTCGAGCAGCAGTAGCAAACCTGCGCCGTCGTTGGCGCTGAGTACATAGTAGCCGGCTTCATTCTTAGTCGGGATCTCTGCTATATTAAACACCTTCACGGCATGTACATAACCGCCGTTGCTCAGGGTAAACGTCAGAGTGGTCGCCTCACCCGTGTAACGGATAACACCTATACCACCGTCCGTTTCAACAGGCAGGGTGATAGCCTCCCCTACCGGATTGCCCTTTGCGTCGGTGCAGAAAAGCTCGCCTGCATTGCCGTACTTGCACAGACTGAGTCTTACCACCGCATTGCCTGCCACCTCAACAGAAAGTGTACCGTTGCTACTAAACTGCCAACCGTGCTGCGCATCTTTGTACGCACTCTTCGTCATGCTCAGCAGCTCATGATCTTCCGGATAGAAGTATGCCGGACGCAGGTCGTACTCAAATACAGAGCCAATGGTAGCCACCTCAATTTCCGTTGCGTGAGCGCACAGACTGATGTCCTCGGTGAGGATCGTTCCTTCAGCTACTTTCGTAGCCGTCTTGTCTGCCGACGTAAACCATCCGCGGAAGGCTTTGCCCTCTGCAACCGTTACGTCACTTGCGCTGTACTTAAATGCCAATGCCGTACCGCCATCTACAATCTCGCTTCCGATGAGGGTCGTACCGTCCACATCATAGTAACGCACCTCTACTTGAGATACATACTCGGTAGCCTCAGCAAAGAAATACGGCACGTACGTTTGGTTGCCGAACAGGAACGTCAGCGTTGCTGCTTCTTCTACATTATAGGTCCAGGTCACGAACTGGTTGTAGTTCGGTTTCTGCTCACCACATGAAGCCACATTGCTGATGGTCGCAAGGTCTGCTCCGTCTTTTTGGATTGTGATAGAAGTCTTACTATGCTGGCAAGCACCGATGGTGAATTTCACCGGGCCGTCAACAGGCACGGTGACCGTACCGCCTTGTACACCGTGCTGACCACCGTTGTAGGTCGTGCCTTCGATGGTTACACCGGCAGGCAGCACACCGCTTTCGGGTAGTATAACCGAATACGGATTGTCGCGGAATTCCACCTTGAAATCTTTAAACGAACGCACCTCAGGTTCGCCGCTGATGGTTCCGGCCAGCACTATATTGCTCAGCGCGAAAGTCTTGGTGTTATTAAAACCTGATACATAGAAGCGTACAGTTACGCTCCGACCGGCGGTAGCGGTAACCGTCTCTACATGGTTCAGTTGTGCTGTGGATGCATTTTTCTTATTGTCGCGAAGCAGATTATCCGGACCTACCTTAGTAATATCCGACTCTACACCGTCCACGGTGTAACTCCATGTGAACGATGCGTCGTCTGTCCCGGCTTTGAGGGCGTCGTACGAGATGCTTGTGAGTTGAAGCGTAACGCCTTTCTGCATCAAAAGGCTGTACTCAATCATCACTTCGGGTTTATCGCCTGCTTTGGAGGTTGCCGGCACGTAGGTCACCATCGTATTGCCGTTATTGGCATCATAGTTGCTCCTCGTACCCACCGTCAACCCCGTGCCTACAGTCACTTTGGTCTGCTTGACATATTCAGTCTTGTCCGATGTCACGGTAGCAGAGGACTCGTTACCTACTTGCCATGCAAAGGTATCCGCCATTGCACTCATACTCATTGCTGCCATCAGCAGCAGCGAAAAAAGTCTTGTGAAATTGTGTTTCATATCAGTATTTTTTTGTGATTTGTCGGTTAATCAGCGCCTCAGTCTTTTATATTCTATAAAAAACGCTACAAAGGTACGAATTTTCGCGCACATTTGTGTGTAAAAATTCGTCAAATAGGTGCAATTCCACACTATTGACAGATATTTCACCCAACAAAGCCGCTGCGCATCACTGCACAGCGGCTTTCGTCAGCTAAGAACTGAGAGTCTACGGAACAATTAACGCACCTCTGTACCCAGCGCGTTGTAGAACTTGCCGTTCTTCTCGATGATCATTTGACCATTCACAATGCGCTTAACAGCCTTGGCGGAAGCAGTGGTATTCTCGATGCCTTGTGCGCCGATTTTTTCAATGCTAACACCGAAGATGTTAGAAGTGTTGGTGACCAGTTTGATCACTACATCACCTGCGTCATAGGTACCTGCGGGCAGCTCAATGAAACCGGCGTAACCGGGACGAACACCGTCAATCTTCACACCACTACCGGTCAGGTTCGTACCTTCTTTTACTTCACCATAAACGGAAATCTCTACACCACGTTCGCCATCGCCGTTCGGCTGGTAGTAAACTGTGAGTTTACCGGCCTCACCTGCCTGGAAAGCGCCAAGTTCGATAGAAGCACCGGAAGCTGCACGGAACATCGTACCTACCGTCAGCGAGTCAACACCATCCCACGACGGAGTCGGCAGCGTTGTGTTGTAGCCTTCTTTTACATTCCACTTGTTCTCAGCCTCAGAACCGTCAGATTTCTGGAAACCTTTAAGAACAGAACCATTCGGCAATTCGTAGGTGGTCGTGCTGGTAATAGTAGTGGATACCATGTCCGGATTCGAAACACTGAGCGCCTGGAAATCGATGTAGTTAGCTACGTCGTTGAGAACAACTACGTTCGCTTCTGCATTCATTGTCATTGCAGTTGCAACAGCAGCTGCGAAAAGGAAAAATTTCTTCATGATTTAATTTGTTTTATGAGCCCTAAGGCTCGGTTATTGAATAGGGTTAATTGTTATATACAGGTTACTTAACTTCTGCACCCAGCGCGTTGTAGAGCTTGCCGTTCTGCTCGATAATCACTCGACCATTCACAATGCGCTTGGTAGCCTTGGCGTCAACAGCGGTGTTGTCGATTGCAGTCGTACCCGGCAGAGTAACCTCTGCGATCGGTTCATCAATCATGATTTGCTTGATCACGATCGTATTGCCGGTCGTGGTGGTGAGCTTCATGTAGCAGTCAATCGGTGCGGTGAACTCTAGCGGTTTAGCCAAGAACTCCGGAGTGAACTCTTCGGTCTCACCGCTAATGCTGCCGATGACATTATCGCTTACCTTACCGAATTTCACGCGCACGCTCGATCCTTGTTTGAGCCAGAGAGCCACAAAAGCTCCTTGCTTCTTGAGTTTCAGGCCCAAGAACGGTTCATTGCGAGCGGTCTTAGCATCATTGAGCGAGTCGAGTTCGTTGATGTCCTGATACTCAATCTTAGCAGCCTGAAGCACAGCCTTGAAAGCTTCATTGTTCTTGCCGTTATCCAGTACCCACTGCTCGATATTAACCGACGTAGCGTACTCATAATCTTTTACGAAAGAAGCAGAATAAGCGATTGCAACCTCTTTGGTCAGGTCACCGATCTTAAGGCTGATTTTAGCCGAACCGGCTGCGACGTCTTCAGTCGGAGCGAAGGTAATAACCACCTTTGCGCTGAGTTTGCCGTCCGCACCTACTTCTACCTCAACGGGTGCAACAGACAGTTTGGCCAAGTTAGGCACGTTCAACGCATATTTGCCGGCAGCCAGATTCTTACCGCTGAAGGTAACCTCAGCCTTGGGTGCAGGATTAGCCAGAGTAGCGTTGAGCTCAACTGATTCTTTATCCACGTTAAGCATAGGCTCCGTGGAGGTTTCGCGCTCAACGGTAAACGAGTATACGCGTATGTTGGAGTTGCCGCCACGGCTCATCTTGATAGAACCGTCCTCCAGTATGTCGGCTGCTTCCAGCGTACGGGTCACTACACCTGCTTCTGTATTCGATACTGTAACTTCTGTGGTCTTATTACCGGAACTGAAAGCCACTGATACCGTCTTGCTTTGGTTAGCAGCAACAGTGATAGAAACAACATCGCCTACTTGGAATTTATCACCGTCATTGAGGATCAGACGAACATACGAGTCATTGCTACTGAATTTGTAGTACTTGTGGTCGTCAATCGTCACAAAATCCTTGTCGGAAGTGATACCCAGCCAAGCCATCGTACATCCGGTTTGTGAGATACCGGTCTCGTTGTTGTTCTTGTCAATACTCTCCAGCGTGGCGGAACAAATCACTTCTGCAGACATTGTCACTGCGAACAATGCAGCTGCGAAAAATGTAAATAGTTTTCTCATGACAATTTGATTTTGATTAATATTAGTGTTATTATTTTTATATTCTCTTAAACTCGAATGTGTATCCGGCATTTCATCAAACTTACCGCAAAAATACGAAAAATATTTGACGTATGCAAATTTATTGTCCAAAATGTTCCTTAAATCTATCTTTTTGAATTGTTTTTGGCATTTTTTGACTAATCTAATCCTACGTTTTCAACTATTTATATCCTTCTATCCGCACATTACTCAAGCAGATGTACTTGCCACTGCGCGGACTTGTCTCATCGTTCAGCCATGGCAGTATACGGATGTGCAAGGTCTGTCCGGCAGGGACAATCAGATGTGCAGGTGCGATCGCCACGGGGGTCTGAACGTTTTTGGGTAGCGCAACCTTCTCATAGAAGGTATGCACGTCGGTGAAATGGTCGCCGAAGCCCGTATTTATATGGCAACTCATCGTTGAAGTGCCGACCGCCGACAGATCCATCGAGATGCCGGTGATGCGCAGAGCCGAATCAGCGGGTGCAGTAACCGCCAGATCGATGTAGCGGACGGCGTTTTCGTCAATCTCGCCAGCCGGCCAAGGGGTCTTCGACTTGCCGTCGTCAGAGTTATGGAACCGCTGCATGCCGCCCTTGGCATCGGCGCACATATTGCGCGTTGAAAGGCTGAAGTTGAATGCGGAAAGCTCTCGGCTCTCGGCTCTTGACTCTTGGCTCTCAGCTCTTGACTCTTGACTAATCTCCGGCAACTCTGCCGGGATGGTGATGTACTCCGCCAGGATGCCTGCCTCTTTCAGCAGCTTGGCCGCGAGGCGCGCAATCATCTTCGCTCCGAGCTCCGAGGTATGGGTCTTATCGCCTTGGCAGAACAGGTTCGCCGTGCAATACGCATCACCGTATTGCAGATACAGATCATGTGTAGCGGTAGTCAAGTCGATGTACGGCACCTCTTTCTCCGCAGCCACCTGACGCATCTGATACACATAGTCCATCGAGTGGTCGTCGGCTGCCACCTTCTGATTCTCCAGCAGTACACCGTCCGCTATCCGGCTGAACTTGTCACCAAGATCGTGCATGCCATTGCGGCGCAAGGTAACGGAGTCCACGAAGTACTTGCGGCATATAGGACCTATCAGTACCGGCGTGCAACCCATCGCGCACACCTCATCTATAAAGCGGCGCAAGTTGACTTTGTAGGTCGTGTTCGGACACGTGCCGCGCAGATCGGTGAGGGCAGGCTGACCATGGGCTACGAGGTAATCGTTGTAGTCCAGAACATCCACGCCGTTGCATTTCTCGTCGTTGTGCGCAAACTGAATCAGCACATAGTCCCCAGCGCTCATTTGCGTCTTGACCGACGGCCACAAATTAGGCTGATCGTAGAACGTACGCGTGGATGCGCCCGACTTGCCGCGGTTGTTGACGGTCACATAGTCCGAATCGAAGAACAACCCGAGATACGTACCCCACCCGCGTTTGTCTGTGGCGGAAGGGTTGTAGTCCGACATCGTGCTGTCGCCGATGGTGTGCACCTTGACGGCGTGCACAGGCAGGCAGAGGATGGTAGCGAGGACTATGGACAGAAGGCTTTTCATGCTACGCGACTACCGCAAAGTGAATTATCAGAACTTTTCGAAACGCAGCGCGCCGTCCTTGCTAACGGCGACATATACGCCTGCAGGCAGATGATCGACAGCAATCGTCTCACGGCTGGTTGTACCTGCACAAGCACCGCTGATAGCATATATGCGAATCACCTTTCTTGCGGGATTATACAGACAAGTTCCACTGAACGACAGCGAGTTGTCGGTAACCATAGCCACAGCTGCCCCCGTAGATGGTTCCGGCAGATTGTTCCAATCCGTACCGAAGATCCCCTTCAACCCGCTTGAATAGTTGATGATAAGGTTCTTCAACTCAGTGCTGACTTCATAGTTCGTTGGATCGAAGTTAGCTAAGCTAAAATCGATATCGCTGTGGAACATACGACCTGCGCCGTACGCACTTGTTACGATCTCCGGGATCTGATTCGGATCATCAGGTGTAATATCCGGCATCACCGATGCATTGGTATCGAAGTTGTCATATTTCGAGCCTCCCTTTTTGGCTGTAACCGTTTCGGGCACTTTCTCATCGCGCGTTTGAGCGAGATAGGCATCAAAATGCACGGTGTTCGATGAGGAATAATACCGCGGCGTTGTAGATGTGCCTGCCATTACGTTGTTATAGGCTTTGATAATACCACCCGCTTCCTTGGAGAACGTCGGAGAGTTTACCTCATCCGCACCGTTCTTGGTATCCGCACCCTGCATAGAAATGAGCATAGGGTTGTGGGAGTTTTTGAAATAGTTATTCTCCACAAATACAGAGGATGCCATAGTAGATCCCACACCATATTTAGCGACTCCATCAAAGAAGTTGTTATAGACGTGCACCGACATTGTACGAACACGCGGATGACGGGAATCGGAGTGGTCAAACCAATTATGGTGATAGGTGATATAATTCGGTCCGGACTCACTTAAACCACATAAACTTGATTTACCGGAATCCCATAAATGGTTATTGTCTATAGTTACGTATTTAGAATCTCCTTTTACATCAAATGTACCGTCACCTTTTGCTTGATCTTTGTCTCCTCCCGGTTTTCCATAGAAAGCATCAATATGATGAACCCAAATATGGCTATTATCTGTATCTAACGAAATACAGTCATCCATACAAGTCATAATAGCAAAATTGCGGAACTCAACGCTCTGTACGCTACGAGCTAAAATACCAAAACCGCGGATAACAGCATCATCGCCGACACCCTCAATGGTGATATTTACGGTATAATTACGTTTCGTGTTACCTTTAACTTGTAAACCTTCTGCTGAGCTGCCAAATTCATCCATATCACTGGCCTCTAATGTGCCGATAATACGTACACAAAGTGGTCTCGTTTCATATCCTTTCTCGTATCCCTGGATAATATTTTGAATACCCGTACGTGTTTCTGTCTTTCCTTTCGAATCAATGATAACATCTGCCGCAATGGTTTTGGCGTTTTGCTTGTGCACATAGAGCACTCTTGCACCATCTTTCAAATTGCCACTATTGGTATATGCTCCAACTCCATTAGGCCAGTTGAAATGCGCAAAACCATTACGGTCATGAGCGCGAACCGTGAGGACATCGGTCTCACTTGCCTGGGCTTCAATATCAGCGTTGTCTTTAACAGGAACAACTTTGAGCTGATAGTTGCCGGCAGGCAGACCTAAGGCGTCAGCACGGCAATAGTCGCTGTAACTACGCAGCAGCTGTTTGTCAAGCTTCGTATAGTTACCACCCTCGGGACGGACATATACATTGTAGTCCGAGTAACCCTCAAGAACAGTCCATTTCACGAAAGCACTTTCCAACCAACCTTCTGCACTCTTAATATGTACAGCTGCAGCGGCACTCAAACAGGAGCATAGAATAATGGTAAATGCCAAGATTTTTTTCATGATATTAAAATTTTATTTTAACTTATGAACGATTTGTTTACAAATTTGGGTGCAAAGTTACAAATTTCATATTATAAAATAGTGCAAAATCTGGTCAAACAGGTGCAAAAATGAAAAATTTGGCGATTTTTTTGCATAAATAGATATTTTTTTGTACCTTTGTATGAAAATTTTATTGATTCATCATGAAGCGAAGTTTCAGCACCATACTCATTTCGTTGCTTCTATTCTCCGCATTCTGCGGCAGTTATGCCCAAGATTTTTCTCTGCGTTTTTTTGATGACTCCGACGGCCTGAGCCATTGGCACACCACGCGCACGGTGCAGGACAGTTCGGGTATGATTTGGATTGCTACATACAACGGTCTAAACCGCTTTGACGGGTATCGTTTTGTGGCTTTCAAAGCTGCTGACAGCGACGGCCTGTCGATGCCCTCCGACCGCATTCGGAAGATGGAACTGACGTCTGACAACAATATCCTTTGTCTGATTGACGATGATTATGTTGTGCTGTTCAACACCCGCACTTACCGGTTTGAGGCACTCAGTCAGGAGGCGGAGAATGTAGCACTGGAACGGATGCGGGTTCATCACAACCTGAATCTGTGGAAGGAGAAAGAAGTATATACCGATTTAGGCAACCTGCATCTGAAGAACATCCGTCGCGACGATATCGACCGGCAAGGTAATCATTGGTTGATTGACGATCACGGGATATTTGTGGCAACGCCCGTACATCCTCGCGGAACGCGAATCAATCAGGAAGAGGTGCGCGCGATGACCCGGCTGCATAACGGTACTATCGTTACCTCCGGCCGCAGCAGCAAGCAGGTGATAGTCTATGATTCAGCCTTCCATCTTATCGGATACGTGCATCCTGACGGACATCTGAGCAAGGCTCCTGCGTCTTTCGGCGATCAGCCCTACTGCTTCTATGAGAGTCGCGACGGCAAACATTCATGGATTGGTTGCAAGCCCGGCTGTCTGCTTCGTGCGGAGAACAATCCTCATCGTCCCAATATTGAGCGCTACGAGCATGTGCGCAATGTTTATGAGATAGCCGAGGATGCCAACGGCACTGTTTGGGCAGCTACGTACGGCTTTGGCCTCTGGAAACAGCAAGGTGGGACGTTCGTTCAGATTCCCGGTACGGAAACAATGTCCATCCGCCGTCTGCTGATCACGGACGACAACACTATTCTTGCCGCTACGAGCAAGGGACTGCTGGTAGTTGACAAGAGAGGACTGCGTCTGCACCAACGTGAGGGCAACCGACCGACATCGCTCAGCAGCAATATCGTGATGTGTATGTGCCTGTTTGACAGCAAACTGTATGTGGGCACCGAAGGAGGAGGTATTAACGTGTTGAAGGGTGACGATATCCACGCAGATGTATTGGAGTTCGAGCATCTAACCAAAGCCGACGGACTGCACACCGATATCATCTTCGATATAATGCCGTGGTCGGAGAATGAATTATTGATTCAAGGCAATAGCGCGCTATCAATCATAAATCATAAATTTGAAATCATAAATTTTGGAAAATCTTTTTTCCAAACCCCCGAGAACCGACCGTTCATCTTAGGCGAGACCTGGCCTATAGACCTCGGTGACGGACGGATATTGCTTGCGCCGCTGGACGGGCTGCTGGTGCTCAACAAATCGGAATTGCGGCCCGAGACAGAGCCGATACGCATTGCCTTGAGTGCTATCTATTTAGAAGGCAAACCGAACTACGCTGTCGACAAACTGAACCGTATCACCTTAGCACCCAACGAGCGCAGTATGGGTGTACAATTTGCCGCACTTGACTATAGAGGAAACGATGAAATCCTCTATCAGACGCACTTCTATAAAGAAGGCAACGAGGAGCATCCTTGGGATGCACCTTCCAAATTGAGCCAATTCCTGGTACAAGACCTAACGCCCGGCAACTATATCTTCGAAGTGCGTTCCACCAATGCTTTAGGACAATGGCAGGACAACACCCGTAGGCTACAAATAACCGTCACTCCCACCTTTTGGGAGAGCACGGCAGGCTGGATACTGCAGATCGGACTGTTGCTGCTGATCACGGTAGCCATCACGGTACAGACCGTCCGCGTACGCATGCACCGTCAGCAGCGGGCACAGACGCTTGAGGCCTATCTTGAACTGCAGGAGCGTTACCTGCTTGTCAGCAATCAGCCGGCTACAGGCGAACAGCAACAGGCAGAACCCCTGCCTATCCCCGAAATACTTGTGCCCGGGTACTCCAGTATGAACGATCGGTTCCTGAACACCCTGCATCAGTTTATGGAGCAACACATAAGCGACAACAACCTGTCGATCGATGAGATAGCCGACGTAACGAATATGAGCCGCTCGTCGCTAAACAGAAAGATGCACGAACTATTCAACTTGTCAGCCAAGGACTTTGTGCAAGCGGCACGCATCAAGCACGCGTGCAACCTGCTTCGTACGACCGATATGGCAGCAAAAGAGGTCGCCTATGCCTGCGGCTTCAGCGACCCCCGTTACTTCTCCAAAAGCTTCAAAGCGAATACCGGCAAGACTCCTACCGAGTTCCGCGAGAACCCATAACAAAAAGCCGGTCGCAGTATATCTACGACCGGCTTGGTTAATGAAATGTTGCAACGAGCTTACTCAGATTTTGCCTCTTCTGCTGCGGGAGCCTCAGCAGGTTCTGCAGCGGGAGCCTCGGCTGCTGCTTCCTCGGCCTTAGATGTGGCGGCTTTCTTGCCGGCACGACGAGTAGATTTCTTAGCAGCTTTCTTGGTGTCCTTGAGCATGTTCTCGTTGTAATCAACGAGCTCGATGATACACATCTCAGCAGCGTCGCCCAGACGGAAACCGGTGCGGAGGATACGTGTGTAGCCACCAGGACGGTTGGCGATCTTCTCAGCAACGTTCTGGAAGAGCTCGGTGATAACAGCTTTCTGTTTGAGTTCGGAGAACACGATACGGCGGTTAGCCTGGCTGTCCTCCTTTGCGCGTGTGAGCAGCGGCTCAACATAGATGCGCAGAGCCTTGGCCTTGGCAAGGGTCGTGTGAATACGCTTGTGCATAATCAACGAGCACGCCATGTTCGACAGCATCGAAGCACGGTGGTTAGCCTTGCGGCCGAGGTGGTTGAATTTCTTATTGTGTCTCATTGTTGTTTAATTTACGATGATTATATCAGCCTAAGATGGCTGAAGGCATTATTCGTTGAGTTTGTATTTGCTAATATCCATACCGAAGGCGAGGCCGTTGCGCTCGAGGAGCTCATCGAGTTCGCTCAACGACTTCTTACCGAAGTTACGGAACTTCAGCAGGTCGGCGCGGTGGAACTTAACGAGGTCACCGAGGGTCTCTACCTCAGCGGTGTTCAAGCAGTTCTGTGCACGTACGGAGAGATCCATATCCTCGAGGCGCTGGTTGAGCAGCTGACGCATACGCAGGAGCTCCTCGTCAAGCGCGGAGGTGGTGATCTTAGTGGTCTCTTCGATCACGATCTTCTCGTCGGAGAAGAGCATGAAGTGGTAGATCAGGATCTTAGCAGCTTCCTTGAGTGCGTCCTTGGGGTGGATCGAGCCGTCAGTGTCGATCTCGAGCGTAAGCTTCTCATAGTCGGTACGCTGCTCGACACGGTACTGGTCGATAGCCATCTTGACGTTGCGGATCGGCGTATAGATTGAGTCGATAGCCAGCACTCCGATAGGGTCGGAGGCGTGGTGGTTCTCGTCACCGGGAACATAGCCACGGCCCTTGTTGATCGAAATCTCGATCTCGAAGTCAGCGGACTCGTCCATCTCGCAGATGCGCAGTTCAGGATTGAGCACCTCGAAGTCCTGGAGGAAGTTGTTCATCTCGCCGGCAAGGAACTCAGTCATTCCATGCACGTGCATACGGATAGTCTCAGACGTGGCGTCCACTTCGTCAAGGCGACGGAAGCGTACCTGCTTGAGGTTAAGGATCATGTTAGTAACATCATCGATGACGCCGGGGATAGTAGCAAATTCATGATCAATACCATTGATTCTAATTGCGCAGATGGCGTAACCCTCCAGCGAGTTCAGGAGAACGCGACGGATGGCATTACCAACTGTAATACCATAACCCGGTTCGAGCGGACGGAACTCGAAGATTCCGTGCGTCTTGCTCGAATCCAACATGATAACCTTGTCAGGTTTGATGAAATCTAATATTGCCATGAATTTATTGTTTATTTAGAGTACAACTCAACGATTAATTGCTCCTTGATGTTCTCAGGGATCTCCTCACGCTGCGGAACGTTCAGGTACTTACCGCCCTTAACGGTGTCGTCCCAAGCGAGCCACGGATACTTCGAGTGGTTGAAGCCTTCGAGCGAAGCAGCGATCACCTCGAGGGATTTAGCTCTCTCGCGCACTGCAACGATCTGACCGGGTTTAACCTCATACGAAGGGATGTTCACAACCTTACCGTCTACAGTAATGTGGCGGTGGCTTACGAGCTGACGTGCGGCTGCACGTGTAGGAGCTATACCGAGGCGGTAAACGATGTTGTCCAGACGGCTCTCGAGGAGCTGGAGCAGGATCTCACCGGTAATACCTTTCTTACGGGAAGCCTTAGCGAACAGCAGACGGAACTGACGCTCCAGAACGCCGTACGTATATTTGGCTTTCTGCTTCTCGGCTAACTGCGTGCCGTACTCAGAGTTTTTCTTACGACGGTTAACGCCGTGCTGACCGGGAGCGTAATTACGCTTGTCAAGTACTTTGTCCGGGCCGAAGATAGGCTCGCCAAAGCGACGGGAAATACGCGACTTAGGTCCAATATATCTTGCCATATTTTATCTTTTTTAAGAGTTTGAAAATTTATATTATACACGGCGGCGTTTCGGAGGACGGCAACCGTTGTGGGGCATAGGTGTAACATCGACGATCTCGACTACATCAATACCTGCAGCTACGCAAGCGCGAATAGCGGACTCACGACCCTGACCGGGACCTTTGACATACGCTTTGACCTTACGCAATCCGAGATCATAAGCGACCTTGCCGCAGTCCTGTGCTGCCATCTGGGCAGCGTAGGGAGTGTTCTTCTTCGAGCCACGGAAGCCCATCTTACCTGCCGACGACCACGAGATAACCTGACCGTCGCCATTTGCCATAGTTACAATCACATTGTTGAAAGAAGACATTACATGCAGTTGACCCACACCATCAATCTTCACAACACGTTTCTTGGCTGCTACTGTTTTCTTTGCCATAATCTTACAAATTTAGTGGGTTAATTACTTCGTTGCTTTCTTCTTGTTAGCAACCGTCTTCTTCTTACCCTTGCGGGTACGCGCGTTGTTCTTCGTGCTCTGGCCGCGTACCGGCAGACCGATACGGTGGCGCACACCACGATAGCAACCGATATCCATCAATCGCTTGATGTTCAGTTGAGTTTCCGAACGGAGATCACCCTCGACCTTGAACTTGGCACCGATAATCTCACGAATCTTAGCAGCTTGGTCGTCAGTCCAATCCTCGACTTTGATGCTTGGGTCTACGCCTGCCTCTACAAGGATCTTCTTTGCGCTCGAACGACCTATTCCGTAGATGTAAGTCAAACCGACTTCACCGCACTTGTTCTGCGGCAGATCTACTCCGACAATTCTTATAGCCATAATTATTTACTTAAGGATAAAACGATTTTAATTGTTACTAAGTGCAGATGCTTATCCTTGACGCATCTTCATCTTAGGTTCTTTTTTGTTAATTACATACAAATGCCCTTTGCGGCGTACAATCTTGCAGTCCGCATTGCGCTTTTTGATAGATGCTCTAACCTTCATTGCTGTTTGAGTTTTTTTGGTTAGTTAATTTTTTACTTGTACCTAAAGGATATGCGTCCTTTAGTCAAATCATAAGGGCTCATTTCGAGTTTGACACGGTCACCGGGCAGGATCTTGATGTAATGCATGCGCATCTTACCGGAGATGTGTGCGGTGATGATGTGTCCGCTCTCGAGTTGCACCCTGAACATAGCGTTGGACAGTGCTTCGGTGATTACACCATCAACTTCAATTGCGTCTTGTTTTGCCATAGTGTTCTTACTGTTGCGTAGTGGGTTGTTCTAGATAAACCGGTCGCCAAGTACCTCTTGTATATAGTCGAAGGTGGACAGGATGTCGGCCTTGCCGTTGCGTATGCAAACGGAGTGCTCGTAGTGAGCAGTGGGTTTGCGGTCAATGGTTCGTGCCGTCCATCCGTCGTCCTCGATGACGATATGCCTCCGGCCCATGCTGATCATAGGCTCTATGGCAATCGTCATACCCGACTTGAGTACAATGCCGTTTCCACGGCGGCCATAGTTGCAGACCTCGGGATCTTCATGCATGTCACGACCGATGCCGTGTCCTACGAACTCGCGTATGACGCCGTAGCCGGCGCGCTCGCAGTAGTTCTGTATAGTGAAACCTATGTCGCCGAGCCGGTGCCCTGCCACCGCTTGCTCTATACCGAGGTACAGAGCCTGCTTGGTGGTCTTCAGGAGCCGCAGCACATCCTCGCTGATCTCGCCAACGGGGAACGTGTAGGCGCTGTCGGAGCAAAAGCCGTTGAGGCGAATGCTGCTATCCAGGGTGATGATGTCACCGTCCTTGAGGATAGTCTGCTCCGAAGGGATACCGTGCACGATCTGCTCGTTAACCGAGGTGCAGAGAGCACAAGGAAAACCCTCATAACCCTTGCACGCGGGAATGCCGCCGTTGTCACGTATGTACTCTTCAGCGATTCGGTCCAGCTTAGCGGTAGATACACCCGGCACAATGTGCTTGGCTACCTCGGCATAAGTCTTCGACAGCAGGATGTTACTCTGCCGCATGAGCTCGACCTCTTCGTCCGTCTTCAGATAAACCATACTACGCGCTTGTATCGCAATTAGTAAGCCATGGCGCCACGGCCCTTGATGCGCATGCCGGACTCAAAGAATCCGTCGTGGTGACGCATCACGAGGTGGCTCTCAATCTGCTGCAGGGTATCCAGGATCACACCTACCATGATGAGCAAGCTTGTACCTCCGTAGAACTGGGCAAATCCCATGCTCACGCCAAACAGACGGGCAAACGCCGGCAGGATGGCGATGATAGCAAGCAGGATCGAACCCGGCAGGGTGATACGGCTCATGATGGTGTCGATGTACTCAGCGGTCTTGCGGCCCGGCTTAACGCCAGGGATGAAGCCGTTGTTGATCTTCAGGTTCTCAGCCATCTGTACAGGGTTGATGATAACAGCGGTGTAGAAGTACGTGAAGGCAATAATCAGGATTGCGAACACGAAGTTGTACCAGAATCCGTTGTTGTCCATAAACGCGTTAACGAAGGCGTTCGAACCGTCGGTACGGAATCCCACGATTGCGATAGGGATAAACATGATAGCTTGCGCGAAGATGATAGGCATCACGTTCGCAGCATTGACCTTGAGCGGGATGAACTGGCGCACACCGCCGTACTGGCGGTTACCCTCAATACGCTTAGCGTACTGAACGGGGATACGGCGCGTACCCTGCACAAGCAGAATAGCGAACATGAACACAGCGATCAGGATCACGATCTCGAGCAGGAACACTACCAGTCCGCCACCTGCGTCATTCAAACGGGAGCCGAACTCCTGAATGAGTGCGCCCGGCAGACGAGCGATGATACCGATCAAGATGATGAACGATATACCGTTACCTATACCGCGGTCGGTGATACGCTCGCCGAGCCACATGACGAACATGGAGCCTGCGGTGAGGATGATCGTGGACACGATGGTGAACGCGTTGAAGCCTATCTCAACATGCTGTCCTACCTGAGCCATCTGAACAGAGAGGTTAACGAGGTACGACGGAGCCTGGAAGATAAGGATGAACACGGTCAGATAACGTGTGATCTGGTTCATCTTCTGACGTCCCGACTCACCATCCTTCTGCATCTTCTGGAAGTACGGTACTGCAATAGAGAGCAGCTGGATGATAATCGATGCGGAGATGTACGGCATGATACCCAATGCAAAGATCGAAGCATTAGAGAATGCACCACCCGAGAACATATCCAGCAAGGCCATCAATCCGCCTTCCGTCTGAGCGTGGAGAGCGTCGAGAGCTGTAGGATCAATACCCGGCAAAACGATGAACGATCCGAAGCGGTAGATGAGCACGAACAACAGCGTCGTCAGTATACGGCCACGGAGGTCCTCGATGTTCCAGATATTACGTATTGTCTCAATAAATTTCATAATCAAACTTTGTTTTGCTTATGGAGTCTGCCCCCATATCACATTACAATTTAACGATAGTTCCACCGGCAGCTGTGATAGCCTCTTCTGCTTTCTTCGAGAAGGCGTTGGCCTCAACCGTCAGTTTAGCTTTCAGTTCGCCGTTACCGAGAATCTTAACCAGCACGTTCTTGCCGATCAGACCAGCCTCGTGGAGCTCGGCTACGCCGATCTTCTCAAGTTTCTTGGCCTCATACAGGGCTTGGAGAGTAGCAAGGTTAACTGCCTTGTACTCAACGCGGTTAATATTCTTGAATCCGAACTTAGGCAGACGGCGCTGCATAGGCATCTGTCCACCCTCGAAACCGATCTTCTTCGAGTAACCCGAACGCGACTTGGCACCTTTGTGACCACGAGTGGAAGTTCCACCGAGTCCGGAACCTGCGCCACGACCGATACGCTTGGCAGTCTTTACAGAGCCCTTGGCGGGTGTTAAGTTATTCAATTCCATAATTCCAAACGATTTTTAGTCAATTACTTTTACCAAGTGTTTCACTTTCTCGACCATACCGAGAATAGCGGGTGTAGCCTCGTGCTCAACGATAGCATTCATCTTGCGCAGACCGAGGGCTTCCATCGTTTCCTTCTGCACTTTCGGAGATTTGATAGTGCTGCGAACTTTCTGAATTTTAATCTTTGCCATAGTCTTGCTGAAATTTATCCGTTAAACACTGTTGAGAGGCTTACGCCACGGTTCTGAGCAACCATACGTGCGTCACGCATCTCGCCGAGAGCGGCGATGGTAGCCTTAACGAGGTTGTGGGGGTTCGACGAACCTTTAGCCTTAGCCAGCACGTCCTTTACGCCCACGCTCTCGAGCACGGCACGCATAGCACCACCGGCCTTCACACCGGTACCTTGCGATGCAGGCTTGAGAAGCACGCGTGCACCGCCGAACTTCGACTCCTGCTCGTGAGGAATGGTACCCTTGAGGATAGGCACTTGGATCAGGTTCTTCTTGGCAGCCTCAGTAGCCTTCTGCATAGCAGCGGCAACCTCACCGGCCTTACCCAGACCGTAACCAACTATACCATTCTCATTTCCAACAACTACGATAGCTGCGAAAGTGAATGTACGTCCACCCTTGGTAACTTTCGTTACACGGTTGACTGCAACGAGGCGCTCCTTGAGCTCCAGGTCTTGTGTTGTTTTAACTCTTTGCATAATCGTCAGTTATTAGAATTTGAGACCTGCCTCGCGGGCAGCGTCAGCCAGTTGTTGAACTCGACCGTGATAGAGGTAACCGTTGCGGTCAAATACGACCTCGGTCACACCTACCTTGATAGCATTCTCGGCGATAGCCTTGCCTACGATGGCGGCTTTCTCTGTCTTGGTCATCTTATCTTTGATAGCGAGCGATGAAGCGCTGGCCAGAGTTGCACCCTTGGTGTCGTCAATGACTTGTGCATAGATCTGGCTGTTACTACGGAAAACGGTCAGACGCGGACGCTCAGCAGTTCCGAACACTTTGGTACGGATAGAAGCTTTGATTTTAAGTCTTCTTGCTATTTTCTGAATCATACTCTTTCCTTTCTATTATTTACCAGCCGACTTACCAGCCTTACGACGTACAACTTCACCTTGGAAGCGGATACCCTTGCCCTTATACGGTTCCGGCATACGGAACGAGCGGATCTTGGCGCACACCTGACCAAGCAGCTGCTTGTCGGCGGACTCAAGGATCACGAGCGGGTTCTGGTTACGCTCTGCTTTTGTCTCAACTTTTACCTCCTGGGGTAATTGCAAATAGATCGGGTGTGTATAACCGAGCGAGAAGTTAAGCAACTGGGGCTTAGCAAGCTCTACACGATAACCTACACCTACCAACTCCAACGTAGCCTTATAGCCATCGTGAACACCTACAACCATGTTGTGGATCAGGGCACGATACAAGCCATGTTTGGCACGCATTTCTTTCTCGTCATTCGGGCGGGTAACATGGCACTCTGCACCTTCAACCTCCACCTTGATAGCGGGATCAACGGCTTGCTTCAACTCGCCTTTGGGACCTTTTACTGTAACGATATTCTCGGGGCTAACTGTTACGGTTACGCCAGCAGGAATAGCGACAGGTAATTTACCGATTCTTGACATAATCTACTCCTCCTAACATTAATAAACATAACAAATAACCTCACCGCCGAGCTTGAGGCCAAGAGCCTCCTTGTTGGTCATCACGCCTTTCGAGGTCGAAAGGATTGCGATACCCAGACCGTTCAATACGCGCGGCATCTCACGATAGCCTACATACTGACGGATACCCGGGGTGGATACACGTTGTAACTTCTTGATGGCGTTAACTTTGTTAACCGGATCATACTTCAAGGCAATCTTGATAGTGCCTTGAGGGCCATCCTCTACGAACTTGTAGGAAAGGATATAACCTTTCTCGAACAGGATTCGCGTGATCTCTTTCTTCAGATTCGAAGCAGGAACTTCCACTACGCGGTGGCCTGCTTTGATTGCATTTCTGAGCCGAGTCAGATAATCTGCGATAGGATCTGTCATTGTTTTACTTGTTTTAAAATTATCAGGTCTGTCCTGACATTGTTTAAAGATTAATTGATTCGCCGCAGTCTTCCGGAACTACCGGCACACGGTCGGACATTCCGGAACTTACGGAGTGTTATTTTACCAGCTAGCTTTCTTTACTCCCGGGATGAGGCCTTTGGACGCCATCTCACGGAACTGAATACGGCTGAGTCCGAACATACGCATGTAACCTTTGGGACGACCGGTGATCTTGCAACGGTTGTGCAGACGTACGGGGCTGGCGTTCTTGGGGAGCGCCTGCAGACCCTCGTAGTCACCGTCCTTAAGGAGTTGCGCACGTTTGGCGGCATACTTCTTGCACAGAGCAGCACGTTTCACCTCACGGGCTTTCATTGATTCCTTTGCCATAGTCTCTTACTTTTTGAACGGTAAACCAAACTCACGGAGCAGAGCAAAGCCCTCAGCATCGGTGTTGGCTGTGGTTACGAACGTGATGTTCATACCCTGCAGCTTCGTGATGTTATCAATGTTAATTTCCGGGAAGATGATCTGCTCGGTGATACCGAGGGTATAGTTGCCACGACCATCCATCTTGCTGTTGATACCCTTGAAGTCGCGGATACGGGGCAGAGCCACGCGTACCAGACGCTCCAGGAACTCGTACATACGCTCGCCACGCAACGTAACGCGGACACCGATAGGCATCTTCTTACGTACCTTGAACTGGGCGATATCCTTCTTGGACTCGGTTGCCACAGCTTTCTGGCCGGCGATGGTTGTCATCTCCTGAAGAGCGACCTCAATGATCTTCTTATCAGCAGTGGCCTCGCCCAAACCCTGATTGAGAACAATCTTGGTGAGCTTCGGGCACTGCATCACGGTCGTATAGCCGAACTCCTTTACCAGAGCCGGAACGATACGCTCCTGATAATCTTGTTTTAAACTCGCTGTATTCATTGTTAAATTTCTTTACCGGTTTTTTTACTTACGCGCACGAGTTTACCATCCTTTTCTACGCGACCCACGCGAACGGGCTTGCCGTTCTCTACGGGGTTCAGGTTCGAAATGTGGATAGGAGCCTCCTGCTTTACGATTCCGCCTTGCGGATTTTTCGCATTAGGTTTGGTGGATTTCGACACCATATTTACACCTTCTACGATAGCACGCTGTTTCTCTTTGAGCACTTCGAGCACGCGACCCGTCTTGCCCTTCGAACCACCGGCGTTTACATAGACGATATCACCTTTTTTGATATGTAACTTTGTCATATTGTTAAACATTTACGTGATTAGAGCACTTCGGGTGCCAGGGAAATAATCTTCATGTTCGTCTGACGAAGCTCACGGGCTACCGGACCAAAGATACGGCTGCCGCGAAGCTCACCTGCATTCGAGATAAGCACGCATGCATTGTCATCGAAACGGATGTAGCTGCCGTCAGCACGGCGAACTTCCTTCTTCACGCGAACAACGATGGCGCGACTTACCGTACCGTCCTTGATATCGCTCGAGGGGATAACGCCCTTCACGGCTACTACAATCGTATCACCGAGCGAAGCGTAACGCTTCTTCGTTCCGCCAAGTACGCGGATGCACAGAGCCTCTTTTGCTCCTGAGTTGTCGGCTACTACGAGCCTTGATTCTTGCTGTACCATATTACTTAGCCCTTTCGATGATTTGAGTTAAACGCCAACGAACAGTCTTGCTCAACGGACGAGTCTCCATGATACGTACGATATCGCCGACACCGCACTCGTTCTTCTCGTCATGAGCATGGAACTTGCGAGTTTTGTTCACAAACTTGCCATAGATGGGGTGCTTCTCTTTCCACTTAACGGCTACGACTATCGTCTTATCCATCTTGTTGGAAACGACTTCACCTACACGCTCTTTTCTTAGATTTCTTGTTTCCATTTGTTCGTTAATTTACTTTGTTAATTCTCTGCTTCGGAGCTCCGTTGCCAGACGTGCGATGTTCCTGCGAGCCACCTTAATCTGCATAGGATTCTCAAGCGGAGAGATGCTGTGGTTGATCTT
>DBYS01000019.1 GCA_002310195.1 Bacteroidales bacterium UBA1180 | reverse complement strand
GATCAAACTCTTCGTTGTAAAATAAATTATAACAAAAAGCTCATCCTACACTCAAACGACTTATTCGTAGTTGCACTTCCATTAATGGAATCGACAAGGAAAATTTGCGCTCACACTATATATAATAATGTATATAGTCGAACGCTATTTAGCCACATCTTCTCGACTTGCGTCTCGATTATGTGCCTTGCGACACATCTTCTCGACTTGCGTCTCGATTATGTAGCTGTCTCTCTTGTACTACATCTTGATTGAACAATCTTTCAAAGAACGTTCGGGAAAACCCGAAAAAAATGTCCGCCCGAAAATTTTGGGGCGAAAACGGCTGCAAAGGTATAACAAATATTTGATATACGCAAATAATTTTCGAAAAAAACGCTATTTTTCTGTTTTAGAGGCTATTTATGTCACGCTAAGGTTGCAAACAGATGGGAGTACGTAGGCAAATCACTTCACATTCCAATCAGAAACAGTGAAGTCAGCTTCGACAATGGTTTGGATAGAGTCAGGCAGGTTACAATAGAAATCGATACCGGTCAGCTGCTCGACCTCATCGACAGACTGCATATAGGTCATGAGCGGTCTGTTGCCGGCAGCATTGGGCATGACAAAACCGATAGAGGTGTATGCTCCGTCAGGCTTCTGCCGGAGCAGCACCTTGTAGAAGGCTTGGGGCACAACGATCTTCCGTACAGAACCGATGGTAGTAGAGGCATCGCTGACGATCGGCCCGCAGCAGATATAGATATTGCCATATACAGTGGCGAGATCCCGAACAAGTTCCTCGAGATCCTTCCAGTCACCGGCGTTGTTGTTATGGTTCTGCGGACACATGTTCGTCATATAGAACGACTCCTTCATGGCCTGTTCGGACCAACGCATATCCGCCGCGGGAGCCATGTGTCCGCGGTCGTAGCCGGAACCTTTGTAATCGGATGTGACGACCGGGTCACCCTCCACGAGCGGGTCAGGAAGGAACTTGTCGGTACGGGTAAACTCCCCGTCGGCCTCGAACGGTGTGAGTTCGTATGCCACCCAGTTAGGCAGATGCCATTCGGCGTTGTAGCAAACCGTGTAACCGAGATGTTCGATGACTTGCGCCGGTCGTTCTGTGAGAAGACGCGGGAGTTCGAGTTGGACATTGGCAATATCGGCTGGCGCCTGTTGCGGGCTATTGGCCGACGACATGCTATGGGAAACAACCGGCGCAGCCTCGGTTTGCGGAGGCTGCGCGCGGAAGGAAGACAGGATATATGCGATAGCGCCCAGCAGGCATACTATCGCGGCAATCACTGCCGATGTTCGAGATGAACGCTTGCGTTTCAAAGTGTCAGGTAATCAACTGATTACTTCTCAATCAAACGGATAGCACGTGCATAGCAACGCTGATGGAGCACGAGCTTCGGACCTTGCTTGTCGGTGAAGACCATTCGGTAAGCCTCGTCGGTACCGTTGGTAGTAGCGGTCCAGTAGTCACCGATATTGTCCGTGCCACGGAGCTCGCCGGTGCAGTTGATAAATCCGCTAACGGGGAAGATGATCGAGTTGCCGTTCGGGCCTACAACCTTGTAACCGCCGCTCTTGAGTTCTTTCCACTGGCACTTCTCCAGCAGTTCGGTGTACTGCTTGTGTGTCGGGAGCTTCTTGCCGAACTCGGCAACAGCATCGTCGTAAGTCATAAGATCCGGCTCGTTGGCGCTACGCCACTTGATGCCGCTCGGCAGACCGAGGTCAACATACGCAGCACCACTGACTTTCTTCTTCAAAGGCTGATCGGCAGGCACTTGCGGTTGGGGCTCTTCGACCTCTTCAGCCACGGGCTCAGCCTGTGCGGGCTCCTGTGCTACGGGCTCAACAACCTGCTCTTGCTGTACAGGTTCAGCAGCCTTCTGCAACTTCAGCCAGTTCCAATAGCCATAGAGCATCCAGAGGTTAATCAACAGGGCGATAATAGCGATGATCAGCGCAATAATACTGATACGTTTGGAGGAATCTTGATTTTCCATTGTAATAGTTGTTTATAGGGTTAATGATATGTTTTTCTGCCACAAAGCAACTGCTTGTATCCCAAACAGCTTACAAAGGTACAAAAAAAATCCCACATTTGCAAGCATTGTGAGACTTTTTTTTGCATAATTGTGCATTTTTGCGCTCAAAGCTTCAGTGCGAGGCCCAGAAAATAGGTGCGCGGCGTGGTTATTCCGTACATATACCCCGCATCGCGGAGCGGTCCCTGATCGAGATCACGTTGGAACTGATCCAACACATTTTTCACTCCACCGCTCAGGCAGAGGCAATAGTGCTTGTAGAGGTGAAAATCATACGCGAGCCGTATGCCCAGATCCCAGAATGCTGGCGTAACGACCTCTTCGTCCTGCGGAACGAATCCGGCCAGGTGGGGCACAAGCATCGAACCGGTAGCCTTACCATTGAGAGAGATGGTAAAGTGTTTGACAGGTTCGATGTCAAAGAGCAAGTATCCGTAGTTATCCGGCGTGCGGAGCATACGCGACTGTGCGGGCACATCGGCACTCCACTGCTGCGGAACGGTGTAGCGGCTACGTTGGAAGGTATAGCCTGCGGAAAGTTGGAAGTTAAGCGTCTCAACGCGAAAACCGAACTTGGCTTCCAGATTCAGTCCTCCGACCCATGCGCCGTTGGCATTGGTACGGGTGAAGAGGATGTTGCCGTTGGCATCAGTTCCCTCTTCCCGGAGGAAGAACACGTCCTGAAGATACGTATAGAACCCTTCGGCGGTAAGATTGAGTTCGCAGTTGCCAAACGTGTAGTACCAATCGGCACTGAGTGTCGCGCTATGAGAGTACTCAGGTCGGAGATTCGGATCAAGGCTGATGAGAGATACATTGCCTCCGACGGCTGCGACGTGCAGGTCTTCGTCATAAGCTTGCGGAGCACGGTAGCCGCTACTGTACCCGGCACGCAGAACGAGTCCGCTGAGCGGCGTGTAACGCAACGTGGCACGCGGAGCGACAACAGGCCGACGTAAGAAATTATGCTTCTCGACGCGCGCACCGATGAGGGCACTCCACTGCTCGTTCTTCCATTCGTTCTGTGCGTATGCACCTACCACATGCACGTTCTGAATTATATTTCGGTTGTAACCCAACATCTGGTCGCGGAGACCGTTGTAGTTATACTCAGCGCCGACAGTCAGGTCGCCTTGCATCAGTCCGCAAGGATAGGAAAATCGGTACTGCAGTCCGGTGTTCGACGTGAGATCGGTGCTGCGTCCGTAGGCATTGAGGTCCTGGCCTGTGCCGAAGTAACTCTCCCGACCTATATGCTGAACGGCAGAATAGACCGAAACGAAATGGCGATTGTCCTGCGAATACCAGTCGAAGGCGAGTGAGCCTGCGTCGATATTATGACGCAACTGTTCGGCTATATCGGCCCTATGCGGCTCAAGGTCAATGAGGTTTCCTCCGCGGCGGTAGTCGGTTGTATGGTGGTACTCGGCGGTAAGCTTGCTGTAAGCGCTGGTCTTGAAGAACAAGCGTGTTCCTGCCGTGGTGACACGCAGCTGCGGCACTTCGCTGTAACCATCGCCATCGCGGTCATACGGGCTGCGCGTGCGGTGCGATGCAAACAGATATGCACCTATCTTGCGGTTCTCGGACATGACCGAAGCATTAAGATCGGTATGGATATCGTAGCCGGCACGTTCATTGACCTGGCTGATGTTGGATACATTGATGAAATTACGCACGGGCTCCTTGGTAATGATGTTCACTACGCCTGCGATAGCGTTCGCTCCGTACATAGCCGAGCCGCCGCCACGAACCACCTCAATACGGTCAATCATCGCTGCCGGTACCTGCTCCAATCCATAGACCGAAGCCATGGAGGAAAAGACCGGTCGTGAGTCCATAAGGATCTGCGTGTACTGACCTTGCAGGCCATTGATACGCAGGTCGGTCTTACCGCAGTTGCTGCAAGAGTTCTCCACACGCAAGCCCGGCTGGAAGGCCACCGCTTCAGCCATGCACGCCACGGCAGTGGTCTCAAACAGTTTGGGCGATAGCACATTGACTATAGTAGCCGCTTCCTGCCGTTTGGTGGCATATCGGTTGGCGGTGACCACCACTCCGTTGAGTTGCTTGCTCATTTCGCTGAGCACAGCTTTGAGTTCGACTGTCCTGTCGGCCTCGATATTGACGGGCAGTTCGAGCGTCTCATAACCGACGTAACTGAAAACAATAGTCTGACGACCGATAGGCAGGTCTTGCATGAGGTAGTGGCCTGACTCGTCGGTGACGGTACCGATGTTCGTACCTTTGACCTGCACGTTTACATACGGCAAGTGCTCGCCCGTTCGTTCGTCAAGCACGTGGCCGGTAAGGTGGGCATCGTATTGTGCTGCTAACGGCGCTGCCATCATCAGCAGCACCAACGTGAGATATTTGGATATATTCATTAAAATCTGTTTCAACTATCAGTAGTTAACAATCAGTCTTCCGGCCGGTCAAGTGCCCAGCGGAAACCTGCGTAGATACGCCAGCCGGTAGTAGGCGCCCAGATCATCGAGGCATCAAAGGGTAGCGAATAATCCATGATGACCTGACCGTCGGCGTTGTAGGTACCGGCGATAGGTTTGTCCTGCGTAAAGTTCGTCATGTTCTCCGCCCCGACATACAGCGAACATGTGCGCCAGTACTTCGTTACCTGAGCCAGCAACTGCGGATACCACTTGTGGTAGATGCTACCGTTGCGCTCGTAATACTGGCCGTCGGCCGTTAGACGCGGATAGTTCATATTTCCGCCGAGCATCTGGTAGTGATCCGCCACCACACCGTCGGGCATACGTCCCGGGCCATTGAACTGTGCGGTAACATCGAATTGCCAGTGCTTGAGTGGCGTAACATAACTCATCGTTACGAGCCCCTTGAAACGGTTCTGCAACGCTTTTTCGCGCAGTTCGTACTGTCCGAGAGTTGCTATGCCGGGCATAGTATGGAACGAGGTCTGCCGCACATCGTTATATCGGAACGCGGCAGTAATCGTCCAGCCGCGCAGCACTTCCATCGAGGCTTCGATCTGCGCCGTATGGCTAAACGAACGTCCGTCAGGCAGATCGCTGAGATTATAGAACCAGATCTCGCCGGGCGAGGCATCGTAATCCACAACAAGTGCATCGAAGAACCGCGTGTAGTAGTACTCGGCAGAAATCTGCAGGTTACGTTTGCCTATAGGTATATCGAACACGGTTGTCAGACCGGCGTTCAGGCTACGCTCCTGATGAGCGGACAGGAAGTACGGCACTCCGCCGGCCATCGATACGCCGTAGTCAGGATGCCACTCGCGCGTAGATGTGAGCAATGCTGAAGCGTTGTCGGCTATAACGTTCGGCGAACGGTAGCCGAGGCCTATACTGCCACGAATCGTCCACCACTCAAACGGCGCATAACGAAGGTTCATACGCGGCGTAACGAAGAACCCGTAGCGTGTCGAATAGTCGCCACGCAAACCGGCTATAAGTGAGAATTTCTTCTCATAATCGAATGTGTATTCGGCAAAGACTCCCGGAGTTAGTTCGCGGCGATCGAAGACTACCGAACCGTCCGGGGCAACCATAGAGGCCAACGCCGGATCAAGAGCCTTACCGGTGAGGGTCTCCCAATATTGGTCGTAATTGACGGACGCACCGGCTGAGAGCTTGTGGGAAAGTTCATGTTCCTCCCGTTCGCCCTGCAGGTTGTACGGGCGCGCTATGTCGGTCCATGTGTTCTGGAAGATAGCATTGAGGTAACCATTCGCCTGTGAGGCTCGCCATGCAGTGCGACCGTAGTGGTTGTCCTGATCATGATACGAACCGGCGGCAATGATACCGAGCGACATACCCGACTCCTCGTCGAACATGAAACCATTCTTCATGAAGCCCTCAACGCGGTCGGTACGCAGGTCGATCAAGTAAGGATTGGCAGGAGGAGTTATACCCATCCGTCGGCCCATGGCGGTCTCACGCTGACCGCCGTGACGCGCGTCGTGCAGGCCGCGGATAAGGAACTGGAACGTATATTCGTCGTTGCGGTAGTACCAACGGTTGAGGATGTTCAGGATACGGTCCATAGGCATATCGATCATACCGTCATGGTTGCCATCCATCGGCCACGCGCCTTCGTGGTAGTGCGCCAACACGCATGTAGAGAGTGTACCGAGCATCGGGTCATCGGGTATAGGTATATCCCATCCGCCGGTGAGGTTCACCTCGGCATGCAGATCGGTATTGAGCATCAGATTGACTGCCAACGGCTGTTGTGTCTGCGGCTTGAGGTATTCGACGTTGATCTGGCCGGTGATGGCCTCATAACCGTTGATGACCGACGAGGTGCCTTTGCTGATCTGCACGGCATCCATCCACGAGCCGGGAATATACTCCATGCCGAACGACTGCGCCAGACCGCGCACGGCAGGGGTGTTCTCGGTCAGTAGCTGAACATATGTGCCGCTCAATCCGAGCAGACGGATCTGCTTGGCACCCGTTGCTGCGTCGGCATACGCCACATCGACCGATGCGGAGGTCTCGAAGCTCTCGCTCAGGTTACAACAGGCGGCACGACACAGTTCGGCCTGACCGAAACTTTCGGTATCGAACGCCGAGAACCGCGACCTGATGACCGACTGCCGACGTGCCTCAACGGTTACCTCGTCGAGCTGCTGGTTATCGGGGATGAGAACAATCACCAGCGTCGAGCGATCCTTGACGCGCGTAGTGTCGTTGCGGTAGCCGAGGAACGAGGTAACGAGCAGTTTGGTTTCGCGCACAAGCTCAATCTCAAATATACCCTGCTCGTCAGTGGTCGCACCTTCGGTTGTGCCTGCCCACCAAACGTTCGCCCCTGCGAGCGGTTCGCCTTGGTCATCATAAACGATGCCATGCAAGTGGGCGCTTACCGGGAGAGAGAGAGCCAGAAGAGCCAGCAGAACGATCGCCTTTGAGCAGGTAGAAGCCAACGGGCAACCGTTGCAACCACCGGAACAATCTGCACGGCGCTGACGGCGAATAATGAGATACATGCCAACAACGGCAGCGAGTATAAGCACTATGGTCAGAATCTTTTGTATCATAACAGCAAATTACATACGAATGCGGCCACCCAGGCTACAATCAACGAGTTAACAACAGAGAACATCGCCCAACGCCAGCCGACTTCCTTGCGGAGCGTGGATACCGTAGCCACACAGGGGAAGTACAGCAATATGAACACGAGGAACGCATACGCCGTGCCCGGAGCGAGTGCCATAGCGGTGAGGTCATTGCCGAACAGGATTGCAAAGGTTGCCGCGATAGCTTCCTTAGCAGGTATGCCGGTCATCAGGCACACGCACATCCGCCAGTCGAACCCGAGCGGCGCCATGACCGGTTCAAGCCAGCGACCGATAGCGGCCAGCCACGAGTGCTCAATATCCGTCACATTGCCGGCAGGGAAGAACTCCAGTGCCCAGATGATGACCGATGCACAGAGAACAACTGTAGTAATCTTCTTCAGAAAATCCTTGACACGGAACCACACGTGGCCCGTGATTGAGCGCAGCGATGGCAAATGGAAATCCGGAAGCTCGTTCACACAATCGTCTTCGGTGGTACGGAACCATTTGGTCTTCTTGAGAATGAATGCCATGACAAAACTCAGCAACATGCCCAGCAGATAGAGCGAGCCGAGGATCAGTGCGTGGTGGCTCTTGAAGAACGTGGAGATAAGCAGTATATACACCGGCAGTCGTGCCGAGCAGCTCATGAACGGCACCATCAGCATTGTTACGGCGCGGTTCTTAGGGTTAGGGATCGTATCGCGGGCAGCAATGATCGCCGGCACGTTACAGTCGAACCCCATCAGCAGCGGAAAGAAACTTCGGCCATGCAGACCCATGAGGTGCATCACTCTATCCATCAAGAAGTTAACACGGGCAGTGTAACCGATATCCTCAATCAAACTCAAGCAGAAGAACAGGATAATAATGTTCGGTAATGCTGTAACAAGCGAACCGACACCTTGAACAATACCGTCGGCCAGCAGACTGCGCAACCAGCCCTCGGGCATACATGCGTTGATAAGATCTGCAAGCCAGTCCACGCCGCCTTGCATCCAGTCCTGTATAGGTCCGCCGATAGCGAACGTGCACCAGAACACGAATGCCATAACTGCAAAGAAGATCGGGAAGCCAGTCCACTTGTTCGTAAGCAGTCGGTTGACACGTTCCTCCCATGTGCTGGTATCTGCCTCGGGATGGATAAGCACCTGCATGAGCAGACCTTCCATATACGCATGCCAAGCATCCTCGTCGGTCTGTTCCCAGCCATGAACGATGAATCGTTCTTGTTCACGCATAGCGGGATCAACTGCAGCGCGGTTGAGTATATCGGAGAGTTCGTCAAGCCCCTCACCGGTGACGGTTGATACGAGGAGAGTCGGCACACCGGTCTGCTCGCGGAACGCGGCAAGATCAAGACTATGGCCGGTCTGGAGCAGAAGATCGTACCTATTAATAGCTATCACCATGGGGTGCCGGTGCTCCATAAACGAAGGCGTCATCTGCAGACACTCACGCAAACGGAGGGCATCAACAACCTGAAGAACCACATCCGTAGGCGTAGTGAGTGTATCCATCTGCTCGTGGGACGAGCACTCGGCAAACACACGCCCGGGGGATGCAAGTCGCTCAATGACAGCACTTTTGCCACTGCCATCAAGGCCTACAACGGTGATATATAAGGGTTGAGACATACCTACTGTTAGTTATTTTCTGTGAATTACGCTGCAAAGGTACGAAAAATAATTGATATATGCAATCCCTATTTGTGGGTATTTTGCTTCATAAAAATGCCACCATGCGGTGGCACTGATTATTCGTTTTGCGGTAGCGACTTGCTGGCCTTGGCCCCGAGTTCGCGGATCTTGTCGGCAGTGGTCAGTACGTTGCCTTTGCCTTCGGAGAGTTTCTTGTACGTCTCTTCGTAGGACTTTTGCGCGGCATCGAGACTCTTCTGCACTTTCTGGAAATCCTCGAGTGCGCCAGAGAGTTTGTCGTACATCGCACCGGCCAGACGAGCTATCTCGAGGGCGTTCTTGCTCTGGTTATCCTGTTTCCAGACATAACTGATGGTATGCAATGTAGCGAGCAACGTAGTCGGGCTAACGATAACGATCTTGCGCTCAAGCGCATAATCGTAAAGCGTACTGTCGGCTTGTATTGCCACGCTGTACGAAGCTTCGATGGGCACGAACATCAGCACGAAGTCCGGTGTGTTCAGTCCTGTGGCGCGCTGATACTGCTTATCGTACAGTTCCTTGACGTGTTGCTTGAGCGACTCGACATGCGCCTTGAGGATGGCCTTGTACTGCTCATCGGTCTCGGCGTGCTGCAATTGTTCGTAAGCCACAAGCGATACCTTCGAATCGACGATGATGTGTTTGTTGTCGGGCATACGAATGATCACATCCGGACGGAGCGTATCACCTTCCACGCCATGAACGACCACCTCACGGTCGTACTCAATACCTTTTCTGAGGCCGGAGGCTTCGAGCACTTTCTCCAAGATGAACTCGCCCCAGTTACCTTGTTTCTTAACGTCACCCTTGAGCGCCTGCGTGAGGCTGGTCGCGTCTCTAGACAGGGTCTGGTTGAGCTCGATGAGTTGGCGCAGTTCGGCTTGCAGCGAAGCTTTCTCGCGCGTCTCCTGACTGAAAGCAGTATTGACCTGTTCGCGGAAATCTTTGATGCGTTCGTTGAGCGGCAATAGGATATCGCCGAGCTGCTTGCTGCTCTGCTGCGTGAAATCGTCCTGACGCTGCTGTAGTACACGATTGGCTATATTCTCGAACTCGGTGGTCAGCCGTTGCTGCATGCGCTCGGTTTCTTTCTTCTGCTGCACAACGAGCCACACGGCCGCAATGCCTATCAGCACAGCGACAACCAGAACGATACAAGCAACAATCATTTCCATAACTATGCAACTAAGCGATTAGCGTCAATCTTGGCAAGTTTCTGCTCGGCCATCTCACGGGTGATCGTGCAGTCTTTCTTGGGAATGTCGAACATGATGTCCATCATGATCGTTTCCGTCAGGCTGCGCAGGCCGCGCGCACCGAGCTTGAACTCGATAGCTTTGTCGACGATGTAATCGAGCGCAGCCTCTTCGAACGTGAGACGCACGCCGTCCATCTTCATCAACTTCTCGTACTGCTTGGTGATAGCGTTCTTGGGCTCGGTAAGAATGCGTTTGAGTGCCGAACGGTCAAGCGGATCGAGGTACGTGATGATTGGCAGACGACCAATGATCTCGGGTATGAGGCCAAAAGCTTTCAAGTCTTGCGGAGCAATGTACTGGAGCATATTGTTCTTGTCGATACGCTTGGTTTTGTTCTGGGACTCGAAACCTACCACCTGTGTGTTCAGGCGCTGGGCTATCTTCTTCTCTATGCCGTCGAACGCGCCGCCGCAGATGAAAAGGATGTTCTGCGTATTGACATGGATAAACTCCTGTTCAGGGTGCTTGCGTCCACCCTTGGGCGGCACATTGACGATCGAGCCTTCCAGGAGTTTGAGCAGCGCCTGCTGCACACCTTCGCCCGACACGTCACGGGTGATGGACGGGTTGTCGCTCTTGCGAGCGATCTTATCGATCTCGTCGATGAACACAATGCCGCGTTCGGCCTTCTTGAGGTCATAATCCGCCTCCTGAAGCAGACGTACAAGCAGCGACTCCACATCCTCGCCCACATAACCTGCCTCGGTGAGCACTGTGGCATCGACTATGGTGAACGGTACGGCAAGCATCTTCGCTATGGTGCGCGCCATGAGCGTCTTACCCGTACCGGTCGAACCGACGAGGATGATGTTCGATTTCTCGATCTCCACACCGTCGGCTGAGTCGGGCTGAAGCAGACGTTTGTAATGGTTATATACGGCCACAGCGAGGTGCTTCTTTGCATCATCCTGACCAATCACATACTGGTCAAGGAAGGCCTTGATCTGCGTCGGACGCGGCAGGGATTTCATGTCAAGTTTACCGGAGTTCTTTATTCCGGCCTTGGCAGCCTCGGCACGCTCCCTGTCCTTGCGACGGCTGCGATCTGCCTCAACCTCCAAACCGCCGTCAAGCAGGTCTTGTTCCGCCAATATGTCGTGTGCGCCTTCGACGCAGTCGAAGCAGATAAACTGGCCGTCCACTCCCTGAAACAACTGCTCGTACGGCAGGTCACGGCCGCAGAACGCACATCTTCCTTTATCCTTCTTCATCGCTATTCTTTTAACTAAACTATCTCTCCGACTTGGTGTACACGCGGTCAATCATTCCGTATGCGAGTGCCTCATTGGCAGTCATCCAATAGTCGCGATCGGCATCCTGACGGATCTTTTTGACGGTCTGATGCGAGTGATCGGCAATGATCTGGTAGAGTTCGTCTTTGAGTTTGAGGATCTCGCGCGCGGTGATTTCTATATCACTGGCCTGGCCTTGTATGCCGCCCATCGGTTGGTGGATCATCACACGGGAGTGAGGAAGTGCACTGCGCATACCTGCTTCACCTGCCACGAGCAGCACAGCGCCCATCGAAGCTGCCATGCCCGTACACATCGTGCTAACCTTCGACGACACGAACTGCATCGTGTCGTAGATGCCCAATCCGGCATAGACCGACCCGCCGGGGGTATTCAGGTACAGATGGATGTCGCGGTCAGGTTCAGCGGAATTCAGGTACAAAAGTTGCGCCTGAATAACATTAGCAGTGTAATCGTTGATCTCTGTGCCGAGGAAGATGATGCGATCCATCATCAGACGGGAGAAAACATCCATCTGCGTCACGTTGAGTTGGCGCTCCTCGAGGATCGACGGACTGATGTAGTTTGCCTTAGGCTGAGTGGCCATGGAAGCCATGGCATCGTTCATTACTCTCTCGACATGCATGCTGTTCATGCCCTGTGCGGTTGCGAATTTCAGGAAATCGTTCATTGTATCTAATGTCATTTATTTACGCGAAAAAGAGGCCACCACGTATGGCAGCCCCTATGCTCTGCAAGGCGCAACAGCTTAAGCGAGCTTGTTGATGTAGATAGCCAGCTTCGACTTGAGGTTAGCGGCCTTGTTGTCGTGGATGATGTTGCGCTTAGCCAGCTTGTCGAGCATGGAGCTTACCTTGGGCAACATAGCTGCAGCAGCAGCCTTGTCGTTGGTGGCGCGGAGGTCACGAACGGCGTTGCGGGCGGTCTTGGCATAATAGTGATTGCGAGCCTTACGAGCTGCAGTCTGGCGTATGCGCTTCAATGATGATTTGTGATTTGCCATTGTTTATCAATGAGGGTATCCAACCCTCGCAGTTAATTTTATGGTTAAACTTATAATTATGTTGTAGTCCATAGCAGAGTCGAACTGCTCTTTAGAGAATGAAAATCTCTCGTCCTAACCGATAGACGAATGGACCTCGCCAAAACAACATTTCATGTTCTTTCGGGGACCCCGAGAGGTGCTTAAGGGCGCGCTCCGGAGACTTTTCGCGAAAAAAGCGGATGCAAAGGTACAACTTTATTTTCAATTATGCAAATTTTCGCAAAGAAAAAACACTTTTTTGCTTAATTATTTGCACTTTTGATTTGTTTTTTGTACCTTTGTGTGTCAAAATAGCCCACAGAACGTGGTAGCATCATTATGCAAAGCAAGATTGTAGCACTCTGTATATTGTTAATCTGTCTGTTCGGTATGAGTAGCCGGATGGTTGCACAGGACAAATCCATCCGCACCGGCGGATTGGAACAGCACGACTTCTTCGATCCCACACGCACCGAGCAGGCACAGGAAAACTATGCCTTTGGCATCACCTACCGCGTGGAAGGCGGTTATTCGCAAGGGCACCAACGGATGTTCAGTGACACGATCAGTGCACTCTACCTCCACGGCGCACGTGTGGGCGCGCAATTCGACATGGCGCTGCCCAAGCGGTTCTCTGTGAACATCGGGCTGCTGTATAGTGTTATGTACGGCGTGAGCAGGCAGCACTATCACTCCGTGAGCAGCGAACAGGTGCAGACAGAGGTGGTGAACAACCATATCGTAGAGCATGCGCTGACCATCCCCGTGCGCGTACAATATAACATACCGCTCTACAAGCAACTCAGCATGCACCTGTATGCCGGTCCGCAACTGATGCTGGGCTTGGCTGAGACCGATTATATCGATGCCCAGGTCAGTGATGCCACACGCACATGGCTGCTCGCACAGGGCAAACGGCTTGACACGTACGACAAGTACATCAGCAAGGATCTGTTCCGCACGAACATCCAGCTCGGCGTAGGCGGCGGACTGACATGGGATCGTTACCGTCTGGAGGCAGGGTATGACTTCGGACTGAACAATCTGCTACGCACGCCGGTCTATTCGAAGGACCGTATGTGGGAGTGGCAGTGGCATGTGAGTTTCGTGTATTCGTTATAAATCTTTTCATCACCAATGAAGAAGGAGATCTTCGGTTATCTGTTGGGCGGTGTGCTGTTCGTAGCATTGCTGCCGATTGTTATGTGGCTGGCATCAGGCATGCCGGCACTGGTGCATATAGGCGCGTTGCGAGCATCTGTGACGGGCATACTGATGATTAGCGGACTGTCGCTGAGCGTATGGACGATCGTGTATATGAAACGTCGCGGCAAGGGCAACCCGATGGACGCTTTCGGACATGAGGTTGCGCCGCGCACACAACACCTGATGACCGACGGCCCGTACCGCATCAACCGTAATCCCATGCTCACCGGCACGCTGACATACCTGGCGGGGTTCGCCGTGTGGCTGTGGACATGGCAGGCTGTGTTGGTGTGGGGAGTATTCTTTGCGATTATGTTCGTACAAGTTCTGACCGAGGAGAAACGTCTGCGCCGCGACTTCGGCGAGGAATATGAGGCGTACTGCCGGCAGGCCGGACGATTCTTCTAACCGGACGTTCTGCAAACAGTTGAGGACTAATCAATTACTACTATACTACCATGGACACGTATATATTACGCAAACAGATTCACCGCTTGCCGGGGAAAGTGATTCACACTATCCCTCTGCCCGAGCCGGAAGTAACGGAAGGGCACGGTACGCGCAAACAGATCGGCGAGTTATGCCGGCGTTGCGGTTATAAGCATGTACTGCTTGTTACCGACCGCACGCTCCATTCGTTAGGGTTTGAGCAAGCAATAATCGAGTCGCTGAATGCAGCCAATATCAGCTGCAGCGTGTTCGCTGACATCCATTCCGAACCTACCATTGCCATCGTCGAAGCCGGACGCAAACAAGCCTTGGAGAGCAAGGCCGAGTGCATCATTGCGCTTGGTGGCGGATCGGTAATGGACTCATGTAAGATGATCGCCGCGGGCGTCAAGATGCCCCATCTGCCGGTGAGAGCCCTGCTGCTGAAGTTCCTGCCCGTACCGGGCAGCACACTACCGCTGATCATGGTACCGTCAACTGCCGGCACGGGTGCCGAGACGACCGTTGGCGCGGTGGTAAGCAACGAGCACGGTGTAAAAGGCTCGACTGTGCTGATCGGTCTGAACGTGACGCACGTGGTACTTGACAGCGAGCTAACCGTTCATGCGCCGGCACAAGTCACGGCCGCTTGCGGTATCGACGCGCTCAGCCACTGCATTGAAGGGGCGGTGAGCGACACAGAGGTGGATGACGAGGACATGCGGCTGTCGATGGAAGGTGTGAAACTTATTCTTCAGCACTTGCCCGTAGTGATGCGCGAGCCGGATAATATTGACGCCCGTCTGGGTATGTGCCGCGCGGCACTGTACGGCGGCAACGCCATCAACACCCAGTTGGCGGGCTATGTTCACGCTTTTGCCCATAGCATAGGAGCGATGTATCACCTGTCGCACGGACAGGCCATCTCTCTGATGCTCATGCCTGTGCTGGAGTTCCAGCAGGATATATGCAAGCAGAAGTATGACGCCCTGGCGCGCTACTGCGGCGTGCCTGATCTGCTGCAGGCCATACGCAACCTGATGAAGGAGTGCGGCATGGATCGGATCGCCTCACCTGTACGCGCATGCGACCATGAGCAACTCACGGCGATGATAGCTGCCGATTCTATCAACTACTCGGCACCTGTCACGCTGAGCAACAGCGATATCCGTCAGATCCTCAGCGCTGTCACGAGCAGTGAGAACATTAGTCCGAGTAGCGATAGCGAAGGCTTTACCGAAGGAGCAATCCGTGAGATCGTTGCCGCACAGCGCCGGTTCTTCCGCACCGGCACAACCTTGCCCGTGCGCTGGCGCATCAAGCAGCTCAAACGCTTGAAAGCGGCCGTATTGGCGCATGAGGCGGAGTTTGAGCAGGCATTGGCGGATGATCTTGGGCGCAGTCAGGTAGAGGCGTACCTATGCGATATAGGACCTATCGTAACGGAGATCAACGAGATGCTCAGCGGTCTGCACCGCTGGTCACGGCCGGAGCGTCATTTCAGCGGTCTGATGTGCTTCCCGAGCCTTGTAACGAAGGTGTACAAGATGCCCTACGGCGTTTCGCTGGTGATCAGTCCGTTCAACTTCCCTATCCTGCTGACCATCGGTGTTGTAGCGGCAGCTATGGCCGGCGGCAATACGGTGGTGATCAAGTCCAGTTCGAAATCCGCGGCCTGCACAGCAGCGCTCAAGCAGTTCTTTGCCGAGGTGTTCCCGCCGGAGTACGTGACGCTGATCGACGGCGGTCATGACGTGGCGGACATGTGCCTGGCGCAACGGTTCGACAAGATCTTCTACACCGGTTCGCCGGCTGTAGGCAAGCATGTACTGGCGGAGGCTGCTAAGAACCTCACTCCTGTGGCACTTGAACTTGGCGGCGAGACCGGCAACTGGTGCGTGGTGCGCAAAGATGCCGACCTCAGCGATGCCGCGCGGAAGATTGCGTTCTTCAAGCTCACCAATGCCGGCCAGATCTGCATCAACATCAACCAGATCGCCGTGGCGGAGGAGGTAGCCGAGCCGTTCCTGGCGGAACTGAGCAAGGCATTCGTGGCGCAGATAGGCGAGCATGCCGAGCATAACCCCGAATACCCGAAGCTCATCACCGATGCAGCGTACAACAAGTGCGCGCGGCTGGCCGACGAGTACAGGGAACGGATCATCCTCGGCGGTACAGGTGAGCGCGAGACGCGTAAATATGCGCCTACAATCATCTACCCCGTCAAGATCGACGAGCCGATTGTGCAGCACGAGCTGTTCTGCCCGCTGCTGCCTGTTGTGCCGTTCAAGGACGCAGAGGTTGACAGTCTGATGGAAACGATAGCCGACCGTGAACACCCATTGGCGATGTACCTGTTCACGCGTAACATCCGCTGGGCGGAACGTGTGATGCAGACGCAGCAGTACGGTGGCGGTTGTATCAACGAAGTGTGCATCCACATGATGGTCAAAGGTGTGCCGTTCAACGGCACGGGTCACTCGGGCATGGGCGCTTACCACGGCGAATGGGGATTTCGTGAGTTCACGCATCCGCAGACCGTCTTGCGCGGAAGCCGCCTGTTTAACCTGCCTCTGCGCGAGCACCCGTACACCGGCCGCGCCGGAGAGAGAAAGATGTCCCTGCTCCGCCTGTTTGAGAGATAAACAACATGTATTAATATATTGCATCGGATTCATTCAGGGAGTTTGCGCAACGCGCAATCTGAGAACACAAACCTGTTGAACCTGAGCAGGTAATGCTGCTAAGGAAAATGAAAAAACTACATCTATTAATCAGCCATACATGGCTGGTATTTACCTTACTTGTGATCAGCGGACATCTGTCCGCGCAGTGGCGTAATGACACCCTGACTATTGAGGGGCGGACTATCGATGAGATAGCCGTCACTGCGCCCCGTGTACAACAGGCCACCGCTACGCACAGCAATCTCGTTCGCGACGATTTGCAGCGCGAAAACATCGGTCAGAACCTGCCATTGCTGCTATCGACTATCCCGGCGCTGCTGGTGACGACCGACGACGGTTTGGGCGTGGGATACACGTACTTCCGCATCCGCGGCACGGATCACACGCGCATCAACATGACCGTGAACGATGTGCCGCTGAACGATGCGGAGAGTCAGACGGTGTTCTGGGTGAACATGACGGACATGGCATCGTCGATCAGTTCGATAGATGTGCAGCGCGGCGTGGGCACCTCGACCAACGGCGTGTCATCGTTCGGAGCGAGTCTGAACATGGAGACCCACCAAGATCCGCACAGCCATGTCGAACTAGCGTTCAACGGCGGTATGTACAACACGTTCCGTGAGATGCTCAGCGCCCATGTGTCGCTGCCAAGTAACCTGTGCGTCAACGCACGGTTCTCGAAGGTTAACTCCGACGGATTCCTGTACCGCACACAATCCGATCTGTACTCCTACTATGCGGATTTCGGTTACGAGGGAGAACGTTCGTCGCTGTTTCTGCGGTTCTTCGGCGGCAAAGAGACGACCGGCATGGGCTGGGATGGAGTTGATTACAACACCGCCTACGGCCTTAACGGTGCTGACCGGCGGTATAACCCTGCCGGCGAGTATGTGGACGAGTACGGTAACATCCGGTACTACCCCAACCAGACCGACAACTACGCCCAGCAGCATGCACAGCTGGAGTTCAATCACCGGATCAACGCTAACTGGCGCATCTCTGCCACGGCGCACTACACCTACGGCGGTGGATACTACGAGCAGTACAGGAACAAGTCGCTGACGTACTTCGGCCTACTGCCGTACATTGACAACACCGGCGGGAAAGTGAAGAAAACCGACGCTATCTTCCGCAAACAGCTGAGTAACCACTATGCCGGCGGTGTGCTGACGGCCAAGTACACGAGTGAAACCGTGCAGGCGCAGATCGGTGCAGCAGGATCGCATTACATCGGTCACCACTATGGCAATCTGCTATGGATGAGCGACTCGCTGTACACGCTGCAACTGCCGTACAACCACGAGTACTACCGTAACCTGAGCCACAAGACCGACGCGAACATCTTCGGCAAGGTGAACTGGAACATCATCCACCGCGCACAGGAGCGGCTGGCGCTGTACGGCGATCTGCAGTATCGGTACATCCGTTACAGAATGAGCGGCGTGAACGACGATGCGCTGAAGGAGTACGCCGCCAATCCCGATATGATTGAATTGCCGCTACTGGTGCAGTACCACTTCTTCAACCCCAAGGCCGGACTGACTTATCAGAACAAAGGTCACATGCTTTACGCCTCGTTTGCCATCGCCAACCGTGACCCGAGCCGCGCTAACTTCACCGAGAACGTGCTGTTCGACCGTTCGACAGACACATACTCGGGCAACATGCCGCAGGCAGAGACGCTCTACGACTATGAACTCGGCTACACCTACAGCCATCCGCGGTTCAGCGTGGGCGCGAACCTGTACATGATGGATTATGACAATCAACTCGTGCTCACCGGCCGGATCAACGATGTAGGCAAACAGTCGACGACTAACGTCAAGGACTCGTACCGTATGGGCATCGAACTGACCGTAGGCGTACGTATAGCCGACTGGATGCGCTGGGATGCTAACTGTGTGCTGTCACGCAACAAGATCCTGAATTATACCGAGACCGTCACGCGCTACGATGCCGACTACAACTGGCTGGGCGAGGAGCAGGTGTTCATGCCGAGCACGACCATCGCTTTCTCGCCGTCGGTAACGGCAATGTCGCTGTTCACGTTCACGGCAGCCGGGTTCACCGGCACCGTGCAGACGCTGGTGGTGGGCAAGCAGTACCTGGACAACACGCAAAACGAAACCGCAGCCCTGCGCGCCTACTCCACCACGAACATCAACTTGCGGTATCTGCTGCCTATCCGGCAGTGGGTAGCGGAAAAGAAAGAACGTGAGGCCAAGGGCTATGTACCCGACCTCACGCTGCTCTGTCAGATCAATAATGTGTTCAACGCCAAGTATGCCTCCAACGGCGGTAGTGACTGCTCGTATTTCACCGACGGCACGGCCTGCTGGCCTTGGTACTACGCCCAAGCGGGAATCAATGTGCATGCCGGCTTTGCCGTCATGTTCTGATGATAGCCTCGAGTACCCGACCGGCGGCACGGCGCAGATCGGCTTCGCTCAACCGGCCGGCGGCGTGCGCCTGCTGCAATGCCCGGACGATCTTCTGGTCGCCGGGCATGTTCATATCCACACCCGCACGGATAGCCTCGACGGCATCGGCGCGGTTGCGGTCGGTACCGAACCAGTCGGTCATCACCAGTCCGTCGAAGCCCCACTCGCTGCGCAGCAGATCGATACACAGTTCGCGGCTATTCGGGCAGTACGTACCATTCAGGCGGTTGTATGCAGCCATGACCGAACGGGGTTTGGCGTCGCGTACGGCAATCTCAAACCCGCGCCAGTAGATCTCCCGAAGCACACGTTCGTCGACCTCGGATGAAACGTGAAAACGGTTCGTTTCCTGATTATTCGCACTGAAGTGCTTGATGGTTACATAGTTCCCCGGCGTAGCCTGCACGCCTCGTGTGACGGCCGCAGCAAATAATCCGGTAAGTAGCGGGTCTTCGCTATAGTACTCATAGTTTCGTCCGCACAGGGGATTGCGTACGATGTTCATAGCCGGTGCGAGCCAGAACGTCACGCCGTACTCACTCATTTCCTCGCTCACCGCGCGACCTATACGTTCGGACAGCGCGACATTCCAAGTCTGTGCCACCATCGCCTCGACGGGAAAACCCGTGACGAACTGATAGAGCAGTTCGCCCCGTTGCGGGTCGCCGAGCAGGAACATCCGCAGCAGCCAGCGCGGGAAGAACTCGTACACCGACAGGCTCATATCCACCGCCCTGATGTCGCCGTTCGCATACCGCACCGCGCGGCGCTCGAGGCGTACGCCTGCCGGGCCGTCACAGATTTCGATGTTAGGTATGCCGCGTGCGATGTACGCGGTGGTTGTATGTCCCACTGCACCGGGTGTGCGGAAACCCTGCTTCTCGCCGTTCATGCCCGTGCCGGTACAGATCTGCGCACAATCATCGGCACTGAGGTCGTCGAGCATCGCCTGTACCTGCGGCGAGAACCGCTCCTCGCGCTCGGTATAATCTATCGTTTGTGTAGCGAACGCCTTGAAATCAACCACAAACTCCGGCAGACCGTCAGGTATAGCAAACGTATTGCGGTGGTGCAGTACAGCAACCATGGCCTCTGCCGTGCAGAGGTTACGGTGCTTGCATAGCACGATCCGCTCTCCCACACGCAGGCTCGCCACGGGTTGGACGTCGCGCGACGAGCAACCCAGTTCAACGAGGTATCGTCCCTGCTCAATCACGGTCAGTGCACCGTCTTCGATGTAGCGCGAAAGGGCTGTCAGCGGTATGACCAGTTCGAGCACCTGCGACTGTCCGGGCTGCAGTTCGTCTGTTTTGGCAAACGCCACCAGTCTCCGGCACTCGCAATCCTCACCAGGACAGCGAACGTACGCTTGCACAACCTGCTTGCCGGCGCGAGAGCCCGTGTTAGCAACGGTTACCGCTATGCGGACATCAGCTCTCGGCTCTTGACTCTTAGCTCTCTGTTCAGTGATAGCGAAGCTCGTATAACTCAACCCGTACCCAAACGGATAACGCGGTGCGACACCGAAACTGTCGTAGTAGCGGTAGCCGACGTATATCCCTTCGCGATAGAAAGCGCGGTCATCGTTCCTTCCAAACTCCTCGCCGAACGGTATGTCGGCATAACGCTGAGGCCAACTCACGGCAAGTTTGCCCGAAGGGTTGCATTCGCCGGTCAGGATAGCCGCCAGTGCCCGTCCGCCTTCCATGCCGAGCTGCCCCATATATACAATAACACCGATACCTTTTATCTTATCCAGCGGCGACAGATCAATAGGGCAGCCGGTGTTGATTACCAGCACGAACCGCTCGTAACGCTCTGCGCAGAAGCGGATATTGCGTATCTCCGCGTCATCGAGCCGGAAACTGCCCGGGGTGTCGGTCATGTCCCTTCCCTCGCCCGAGAGCCGCGAGAGCACATAGAGACAAATAGCGTTAGCAGCGCCCGATGCGTCAGCTGGCGCGTCGCCTACCGGGTAGATGTACTCCTGCGACATCAGGCTGTCGAGCACACGTGCCGAGGGCCACCACAGTTTGCGTCGCACACGCCGGATGAACGCTTCCTTGCCTGCACGCCACTGCTCGTCATAACGGTCGAGCCAGCCGGTGGTCGTCACGGTGAACCCTGCCTGCAGCAGCCCTTCCTCGACACTTACGGTGTGCCGTACGTTTACCTCACCGCTGCCGCTGCCGCCGCGAACGGTATGCCGTGCACCGGCACCGTACAGCGCCACGGCGCACGGTGCAACGGGCAGCACGCCGTTGTTCTCAAGCAACACGATTCCTTCGGTTGCCGCCTCGTAGGCGAGTTGTCTGTTTCGCTGTTCGCGCTCCGTCACGCGATCACTTAGATGTGCTTTTGTTTCCATATAAAGAGTTTAGGTTTGAATGATTAGTATGCTTAATTCATACAATAGATAGACCGGCAGTGTGACGAGCATGAGTGTAAACGGGTCGCCCGTAGGTGTGATGACCGCCGCGATGATCAGTATGCCTACGAACACGTGTCCGCGGTAACGCTTCAGGTGTTCGCGCCGGAGTATGCCGAGTTTGGACAGCAGCCATGTGAGTACAGGCACCTCAAACAGCAATCCCATCATCACCGACAGAACGAGCAGCATGGAGATGTACGAACCGAGGCTGATCTGATTGACCACGAGCGGACTGACCTGATACATACTCAAGAACCGGAACGATAGCGGAAAGATCAGCAGGTAGTTCAGCGCGACGCCGGCCACGAACAGCAGCACAGAGCACAGCATGAACGTGACCGAATACCGTTTTTCGTTCTGATAGAGTGCCGGTGCTACGAAGCCGTAGAGCCACCACACGATCAGCGGCAGTGCCACGACGAAGCCGCAGCACAGGCTTACCTGCAGGTGCGTGACGAACTGCGCGGTGACATCGATGTTGATAAGCGTCTGTCCCTCGCCCAGCGGGCGCATGAGGAAGGCGAACAGCCAATCCTTGCAGCAGAACGCCGCTAAGGAGCACACGATCCATGCACACAACGAGCGCAGCAAAACTTTGCGCAGTTCATCGAGGTGATCCCAAAAACTGAGGTTTTCAGGCATTCGCGTCCGTTTTTTTCTCCTCTTGCTTCTGTTCTTCTTTTTCTTCGTCCTTGCCGTTCATGCCGTCCTTGAACGATTTGATACCTTTACCGATTCCTTTCATGAGTTCAGGGATCTTCTTCCCGCCGAAGATGAGCAGGATAACCAGTACGATAAGGATAATTTCCCAAGTTCCTAACATAATTGCTACTAATTGATTGCCCTACGGGCTATTGATGAATTGATTATTGATACGTGCCGTCAGCTCTGCTTGAGTTGCTCGACAAAACCATCGATGCGCTGCATTTCATGCGGGATGTCGATGCGTTGCGGGCAGTGCGGCAGACAATGGTTGCAGCCTATGCAGTGGTCAGCCTGCCGTATACGTTCGACCTTACGGTCATAGCCGATGAGCCAGTGGCGTCGTGCACGGCGGAAGCTGCTGTCGTTGCTGTCGCCTTCGGGTATGATACCTTCGGCCAGACAGGTGTTGTAATAACTGAACACTGCGGGTATATTGATGCCGTACGGGCAAGGCATACAATAGTTACACGCCGTACACGGCACTGCGTCCAACGCACATATTGCATCCGCCAAACGCATGAGCATCGCATCTTCCTCGGGTGTGATCGGACGCAACGGCGAATAGGTGGCACAGTTCTCCACCAGGTGCTCCATGTACGTCATGCCGGAGAGTACGGTAAGTATATCTGCCGGCGTGCCGGCGTAGCGAAACGCCCATTCGGCCGGCGTGGCGTTGATGTCCATACGCTTCATCTCACGCAGGATGTGCGCAGGTTGCTTGGCTAATCGTCCGCCCAGCAACGGCTCCATGATCACCGCGGGTATGCCGCGCTTCGCCAATTCGTCGTAGAGGTACGAGGCATTGGTGTTGCGCGGGTTGTTGCGCTTGGCGTAATGCCAGTCGAGGTAATTGAGCTGAATCTGCACAAAATCCCAGTGGTACTTCCCCTCGTCGTGCCAACGCAAGAGCATGTCGAAGATGCTGATGTCGCCGTGGTACGAGAATCCGAGATTGCGTATACGCCCTTTCTGCTTCTGCTCAACGAGCCAGTCGAGGATGCCATTGTCCATGTATCGTCCGTTGAACGTCTGCAGCGAGTTCTTGCCGGCCGACGAACCGCCGATGCTATGCAGCAGCAAATAGTCGACATAATCGGTCTGCAAGTACCGGAGCGAACGTTCGAACATCGCTATCGACTCGCTGCGCGACCACACATCAGGCGAAAAGTTACTGAGCTTCGTGGCAATGAAATACGAGTGGCGCGGATGGCGCGCGAGGGCGATGCCTGTGGCTTCTTCGGACTTACCTTGGCAGTACACGGGCGAGGTGTCGAAATAGTTGACACCATGCTCAAGAGCGTAATCGACCAGTTCGTTCACCGCCTGCTGATCGATGTGGGAGTTGGCGTTGATGCGCGCTATGCCTTCGGGCAGTTCGGGTAATCGCATCATACCGTAACCGAGCAGCGACACCTCGTCGCCGGTGTTCGGGTTACGACGCATGGTCATCTTTCCCTCAGCCTCCGGCAAGCCTTGCCTGCCGCCACGCCGAGTGCCTCTGTGGCACGCCGAGAGCAGCAACGATGTGCCTGCTACGGCGGCTGCGCTATGTTTGATAAATTCTCGTCTATTCATAACCTCTCAACTTATATGATGCGTCACATTCCCCTCAACATAGATTGCGCTCAGCGGCCGGGCGGGACAAAGGTACTCGCATTTGCCACAGCCTATGCATCGTTCGTTGTCGATAGCCGGCACCTGCACCGTATGACCGTCGGCTATCGTATAATCGACCATCTGGATGGCGTCGGCCGGGCAGTGGCGTGCACACGCACCGCATTGGTCACCTTTGGCCACTGGTACACAGTTCTCGGCTATCCACACCGCGTGACCGACGTGAATAGCCGTTTTGTCCTCGACAGTGACAGGCCGTATGGCGCCTGTCGGGCAGACCTGCGAACAATCGGTGCACTCCGGGCGGCAGTAGCCGCGCTCGAAGGACATAACCGGTTGCATCAGGTGCAATGGATCGGTGGACGGGCGCAGCACGTTGTTCTTGCAGGCACTGACGCAGAGCTGGCATGCCGTGCAATGCCGCTGCATGTTCCTCGCCGATATTGACCCAGGCGGTGTGACCGGCGTCTGGCGGTTGGGTACTTGCTTGTCCTCGATCTCAGCCAGACCGCCGTCAACCTTGATCTTAGCTTGAGCCATCGCCGCCGTACCGATAGCCACCGCAGCGCCGGTCAGCATCGCACGTCGCTCAGGCGAAGCCGGACGATCGGCTGCCGGCTCTTGACTGGCATTAGTTTCCGGCTGCCGGAGGCTATAGTGCAAAGCGTCGTGCTTGCACTTGTCCAGGCAATCGCCACAAACCACGCAGCGCGAGTAATCGACCGTACCGGCACGAAAATCGATGGCCGCAGCTTTACAGTTTTTCTCACAAAGCGAGCAGTTCTTGCACTTCGATTTGTCAAGTTCCACGCGCAGCAGCGAGAACCGCGCAAACAGCGAAAGGACCGTACCTACCGGACAGACGGTGTTGCAGTACGTGCGGCCGTTACGCCAGGCAAGCACGGCAAGCACAAGCAGGGTGAGCAGCGCCACCACAAAAGTCGTCACGCTGCGCAACCAGATCTCGGCATCGCTGAACAGGTACCACTCATACCGGGCGTCCAATGCCGCGAGACCGTTGCCGAGCAGGTCGTACAATGGCCGAAACAGCGAATTGACTATACGTCCGTAGGCAGAGTACGGCGCCAGGAGCGTCGTGACCGGCGCAAAGCCTATGATCAGGCCGACAATGAACACCGCCAGCACCGTGTACCGCAGCCAGCGTTTCTCCGGCGAGTAGCCATAGCGGTTCTTCCGCTGCTTCTTGCCCAGCCAACCGAAGAGGTCCTGCATCACGCCCAACGGACAGATCACGCTGCAGTACAGCCTGCCGAAGATAAGCGTAAGGATGATCAGACCGGCCAGCACGGCGAAATCCATAGCCAGCACAGCCGGCAGGAATTGGATCTTCGCCACCCAGCTAAGCCAAAGGTTCAGATGCCAGCCTGCGCCGAGCAGCAACAGATTGACTGCTACGAAGCAGACGATGGCAAGAATGATTCGGATCTTGCGTAACATAGCAGTTAGGGTTTAGGCATGTTCTGTAGGATCGTTACGCACTCCTCAACGCTCTCTATCTCATTGAGCTGTGCGTCGAACGGGCACTGTGCCGAGCGGTCACGGTTAAGGATCTGCCGAACCTCTTCGGCCGCGAAGACCGCCACACCTTTGCTCTGCAGCAACTGCTTGCCGGCGGTACAGATCAGATTCGTATGCACCTCTCTCACACCACCTGCCGCCATGATAGCCGCAGCAGCCTTGCCGATCAGTTTGTCGGCTACAATGGCACCGTTCAGCCGCTCGGGATGCTCGCTGATGAGCGCAAGCAGATCTTGCACGCCGCGGTTAGTATGAGTGGTGAGGGTGCTGTCGTTGTACACCAGCAGGCTCAGGCCCTGCTCATTGAGCACACCGAGCATCTGCATGCCTACGAGCGAGCCGCCGCGAAGCAGCACAACGCACTCTTCGGGCGTCTGTGCCTCAAGCAGTTTCTGCTCCATCGGGCAGAGATCAGTCCCGTCCTTGTTCACCATCATGGGAATCTCCTCGCGGGCATAGACGCTGATGCCTGCGGCCTCCAGCATCTCTCGTGCCGGTGTGCTCACGAGCGGCGTATTCACGGCCTTCACCTTGCCTGCTATCAGCAGCGATGCGGCAGCTTTGCCCACGCGCCGGTCGGCTACCACCGCACCATTTAGTCGTTCGGGGTCTTCGGCTGTCAGGCGTAGCAGGTCCTGTACGCCCGGAGCGTTGTACGAGGTGCGCTCGCCATCGTTGTCAATCAACATGCCTACGCCCTGTTCGTCCAGCGCGTTGAGCATCTGTTTATTTTTGTTCGCGCAGCCGGTCAGCATGGCTAACATCAGTACTGCGATCATCGTTCGTTTCATAGTCGTCTATTTGTTTCTTATTATTCTGTAATGCGGGTTATACGCGTTCCTAAACGCCTCGCTGTGCCGAACGGCAGCATTCATCTGCGCGGCCTCACGCAAGGCTTGCTGCAGCTCGGCGTCCTGCCAGCTGGGATTCGCACGCAGAGCAATGGTTTCTATACCTGCCCACTCGTCCGCCCAGTTGTCGCTATATGCGTTGTTCTTGCCTGCTGCGTCGATGAACAGTTGCAGCAACTCCTCTTCCGTCATAGCCGGCGAACCGGTGTCGGCGCTACCGTCTGTTACCACGCTGAGATTGACCCGTACGAACCGGTGACGGAAACCTGTCGGTTCGCGCTGGGGCATAGCACTCATGTCCGTGCTCGCGCATGCGACCAGCTCGCTATGCAGGTACGCCCGTGCAGCGGCGGTGTCCTGCATCAGGTGCTCTGCGCCGAAGTAGTCCTGATAGCAAGTCTTGTACACGTCTTGCAACGTCGCCTCGGGATAGTGCGCTATGATCTGCTCGCACATCGTTCGCACCGCCTCCTCCGGCAGGCGTGCACCGCGCCGGCAACCGCAGCAGCCGATAGCCAGCAGGCATAATAATACAACGATAGAGGACTGCCTCATTGCGCCGACATTTACAATTCCGCTACAAAGATACGAAAAATAATTGACATTTGCAAGCAAAATGCCAAAATTTATTATACCGGCCTATCGTTAGCTTGTATAAAAATCCGGAAGGAGAGAGTGTTGGCTTGTATAAAAAAGGGGGGAAGCCTGTATGTTTGAAATAAGTTTAGAAGTGTGGATGATTAATACTTATATAACAGATTGGCTCCCCCCCCCGGCAAGTTAATTATGCAATGCGCTGCTTAGCGCAGTCTTCATTTCCTATGTTTCCGCTTTTGGCGGTTTCTCCAGTTGTCTATTTCATGTTTTATAATGTTTATCGTCCTTTGTTTTTGTTCTAACGTGAACCCATACATTGCCGTTCCACATATACAACGGGCAACGATTTTAGCACGTGGGACTTTTACGTCCAGGGCAATTTTTACTTTCATACCTAAAACTTTTTCCCATTCTTCTCCGGCAACAGGGTGCGCTTCCACTTTCATACAGCAATCTATTTCATCGTATTCCATACCGATGTAACATACATCTTCTACTCCTTTTTGAGGTTCAAGTGAACGAAGTATATCAAAGTGTTGGCGAAAGGATTCTATATCCTCCTCCCCGTCTTCCGACAGGTAGGGAGATACCTGTTCGAATGTTACGCTGTCCAACAAATCCTTGACTGTCATAATACGTTTTTTTCGTTTCCGACTGCAAAGGTACTACAATTATTCGGGATATGCAAAAAAATAGCCTTGATGTTTTTGATCATCAAGACTATCAAAAAAGTCAAACAAGGTGTGCCGAAATCAGGAAGCGATGATTTGCTCCAACTGCTTATGATATTCCGCGACAAGAGCAGGATTTTCCTTTTGCTTAGTCATAGCTTGATTGAAAGCGGAGAAAGACTTTTCTTCATAGCCGGTGACCTGCAGTACCCATACCATTAGAATCTTACTGTTCTCGTTGGGATCGATGAGCCCCATTGACTTTAATGTGCGAAGAAAATGTATGGTGTTCGCACGATTGAGATTATTCGTGCCGGGTTCGGGTTTTGCTATCGTCTTTAGCATTGCACTTATCTCTGCCTTATGTTGCTTTACATTTTCGCATAGGGGGCATACAACTTCTTCCGCTTCGTTTTTCTCTGCGTATTGAGCGGCATTCGAGACAAAGTTATATACAAACACTGTGAGATAAGCAATAAAAACGACAAATAATACAATAAGGAGTACTCCGACAACTGATCCAAAAGCGGGGATTATCGATTCAATATCTCCGGTTGCGAAATAGTCATATATCATACCACCATACAGCATTACAAACGTCACTAAAGAAATCGCGAAAAATGCTGACGTTATCCACCAGAAGATCTTGAAAATCTTCTTGTCGTGCAGGTAAAAGAAATTTTTCTTGTTGTCTTTCATATTGCTCAAAATAAAATGTTTACATCATCGAACTTGATCTTCTTCCCACAGTACGCACAATGACCGTTGTACTTGTTATATATGTCGCGACGGTTCATGATAAATACTGCAGTAGTTCGCCAAGGCTAAGACAAACTTTCGTGAATAGTTTGTACATCAGTTCCGGTTCGAAATCTTTGTCAGGTATGTATGCGTATACTTTTTTCCCTTGCCCTGCGAACCATCCGGCTTCAGTGTGAGCTGATTTTCCGCACGGAAGGACAAGCACGCATATATCACAAGCCTACATAGCTTTGAAGCTTCGCAATATTCGGGAGGCACATATGGCATCGCATCAAAAATAGCCTTCCTGATTTTCGGATTTTCCCTGTAATCACTATTTGTTTCCATAGATAAAAAAAATTGCGCAAAGATACAACTTTTTTTTCAAATATGCAAATAAATTCCTTTGATAATCTTGATATCAAGAGAATCAAAGAGATAATGCAATGTTTACTGATTACGGCTTGCGTCCGTACCTTTCCGGCGAGCGCTATTGTGGGCCTACCGGGTTAGTGACATATACAAGTCCAACCCGAGCGGAGTGAGGCGATAAGCCTGTATGGGTTTGCTGGGCGTGCCCGGGTACGCAAACTCGATGTAGTTGCCCGCCAAAGCCGGTTTGAAATAATTGTCCGTGAATGCTTTTCGGCTTTTCTCTTTGAGTCCCATAGTTGCCATTATCTGTTTGCGGGTCAGTGTGTTCCGCCCGAGTATCAGCACCAGTTTCCTCAGACGCCATTCAGCCTTGTCGGCAGCCGGCAACAAGCAGTTCAGTTGCTCCTGGATCCGCTGCTCGAAGGTCCGACCGATCATGTCAGGATGTTTGTCTGTAGCGTGTTCGGGCATATCGGGATGTTGCTCGGTTACGGTCTGCCCGGGGGTGGAGACGTAGAACATATTCAGTATCACTTGTTTGTTACCCCTGTTCTCTCCGCGATGGATGGTGCCGACTACCTCTACTATCGCCTCGCCCTCGCGGAACGTGCGTTCGCTGCCATCGGAGCAAACGATAGTCAGATCGCCTTGTTCGACAATCCCGTAATTGATCACGTTGTGATGATGCCAGCCGGTCTTTGCTCCTACGGGAAACACGAGCCTGTTAACCACCAGTTCAGGGCGTCCGGACGGATAATCCGGCAGGGCGGCTTCGTCCCAGCTGACTGAGCTCCGCAGCAGTTCTGTTGTTTTGATTCGCATAGTATGTGTGTTTTGAGTAATGGTATCGTACAGAGGTGTAACCTTCTGAACAGATAATTTGTGCAAAGATACGAAAATTTATTGAGATTAGCAAGCGTGTAGCCAAAATTTATACAAGCTTATGTGATAATTGTTGTTTTTTATACAAGCCAATAGTATTTTTTATACAAGCTAATGGCACGAAATACCAAAATTTATACAAGCTAATGATACAAATACATGAAATTTATACAGGCTGAGTGTTAGCTTGTATAAAAAACGGGAAGGGAGAGTGTGGGCTTGTATAAAAATGTGGCGAGGCGAGGTCAGCGGCAAGAGGGATTGTGATGCAGCAGGTCCTGGTCATTCAACGGGATCCACCAAAGTTCCTTGATGTCAAGGTGCTCCTTGCCCATCAAGCGGAGCATATAGTCCTTGCGTTTGTCGGCATTATACAGATGGAGAAACACGTTCCACTGCTCGTCGTCAAGCTCAATAATATTACATGACGGCGTGACAGGTTTGGAATATCGAAAACGGATGGCAAGTTTCATGGCTTTTATTATTTTGTTGCAAAGGTACGAAAATTTACTGAGATTAGCAAACAAAAATGCGTCAAATTCCTAAATAAAGCCAAAAATATTTGCATATATCAATGATTTTTTACACCCTTGCGGCTCAAAACAGAACTTATTATCCCGATTTGCGGCTCACGGCGCGCCGTAATCTTGGGATTTTGAGTGCTAAAATGAGCCGAATGAGATGTAATCTTCTACGAGCAAAACAACCTGCATGCTTTCAAGCAGATCTTTATTGACCAGTACGCCTTCGCTGTCCGCGAGTATTTTTAACGGTTTCGCTGATCCGATACCGGTTTGAACTACATTCGCGAGAAGTGGTAGCAGTTCTTTTCGCGATCGGATTCGGTGAGGACAAGGCTGTCGTTCGGTACACGGGCTGACAGATGCTTGACTATCCAGATCTTTGGGATAGGCACATCCTGCACGTCCATCGTATGCAACTCGATCAGTTGCTTGCTATCTTTGCGCCAACGGAACCAGCCGTTGCCGTGGTAGTTCAGGTCTTCCTCTTGGACATCATCGGCTTCGTTCCACTCTTTTCCCCAGAAGTAGCCCTCGTCGTCATAGTCGTCGTAATAAACCTTGTACCACTGCGGATTCTCGGTATTGCGCCACTTGCCGACGAGTGCCGGATCGGCCGGCGGGACTTCGAGTATGGCATAGCCTCCGCTGTCGGTGGAAGCGATCTTGTTCTGCTGCGGACGCGTCTGTATGTACGACACGATGCCCACAGCCGCGGCAAGCACGGCCACAGCACAAACGACGATCAGTATTGTCCTACGTTTCATCACTCTAAGCACTCAGCTACTTTAATGCTATCACTTGTGCTTCACGGTTGTTCATGCCCGGCATGGTACGTCCAACACCGGCATTGATATAGGTCGGGTCGCAGACCACGTATTTGCGGCTTTTGTATGTCAGGTAGTCGCCATTGACATCACCGTTGAATGCCACAGCCGTGGCGAGGTGTCCCGGGTAATAGAGCAGCACCACATCCAGTCCGACCAAGTCGCGTATGAGGCGCGAGAAGAGGATAGCCCGATCCTCGCAGTCGCAGTAGGGGTAATAGAGCGTCTCCTGCGCAAAGAACGCCCGGTCGCCACCCCAGATCTTGTCGTCATAGCCGTATTCGAAGGCGGTCTGTACCCAGTTGAGGATGATGCCGACTGCGTCGCGTTCGGTCATGCCGGTGATAGTTTTCTTCAGCGGCGGGTAGAGCATATCCTTGACCGACTTCTCCATCGGCGTGTTGGCGTACGCCGCCCAGCGTGTTGTCTGGTCGCCGTTGAAGCAGGCTTGCGGATAAGTGTTGAAGAAATCTATGAGGTTCTTGTTCAGGCTCACGGAACTGGTCACACCTTTCTTCGAGGTCAGTGTGCGCTTAGGTGTGGGCTCACTGCTCAGTTGCGGCAGTTTGGTCATTTGCAGCGACAGTGATTTCTCCTTGCCATACTTGGCGCTAGTTATTTGCATCCTTGTGTTCCCGTTGCCACTCACGTTGTAGAACTTCGTTCCGTCGAGTAAGTAATAACTGTAGTTGAAGATGTCGTACTGACTGGCAATGAGCATGTATAGCTTATTGCCATCCATTCCGAGACGGATACGGTAGCCCGACTGCGTCATCAGAAACGCCTGCATAAGCACGGCTTCGTTTGTCTTGCCATACTGTTTCTCCGTGACAGCACACAGCATATCCATGTATGCCCAGTCGCACAGCGCATTCGCCTTGCGCGCATTGAGCGCAGTGCTGACGGTTATGTCGTAACGGCTGTCGGAGAGTTGCTTCCACGCGTCGGCGATGGCGTTCTCCTCCAGTGCACGCAGTTTGAGGTTGTCGTTCATCGGGAAACCGATGGTAATGATTGCGCCGAAATACCCGATTGACACTTTCTTGTACGGCTCTTCTTTCGGGTTGACGGGTGCTATAGGCTCGGGTGCCGGCTGCGGAGCAGGCACAACGGCTACCTTCGGCTTTACAGGAATCTGCACGGGTTTCTCATCATCCTTTGGCTTGGGCTGAGGCGCAGGAGCCGGAGAGGGTGTCGGCTTCGGTGTCGGCTGAGGCTCAGTCTTTGGTTGCGGCTTGGGTTGCGGAGCCGGAGAGGGCTTCGGTTCTTCATACACTACGGGCGGCACGGGTTTCTCCTTCACCGGCTCATCCGGTTTGTGCGCAGGAAAAGCCTCCCACGCCTGACGCATGAATTCGGCGTACTCGTCGTTCATACGTTTGCGGAACACATCGTACTCCTCCTGCGAGTTTTTCTTGAATTGGTTGTACTCCGCCTGCTGCTTCTTGCGGAAGTCGTCAAAACTCGTCTGTGCTGCTGCAATTAACGGCAACGCAAATAAAATCATCAAAAAAACTACTACTTTTCTCATATTTTGATCAAAAATATTTGCAAATATCGAATCTTTTTTGTTTCTTTGCAGTTGATTTTGCATATTGTAATATATAAAACAGCTGTCGTATTATACATTTGAATATAAAAAAGCGTGCGTTTTTATACATTTCAATATGCGACCCAACCATAAATATTGTTTTCACAACAGCAGTCGTTTAAACCGTTAATTATAAATGCTGCATTTCTTATTTCATCTGTGTCTTTTTTGATTTTTTCCTTTGCGAGCCAAAAATTATTGATGCGCCAAATATTTTCTTACAGGACGTACGCGTATCGATTTAGCATTAATAGATAGAGCCATCGTATATGCTGAATATATGCCGTCAAGGTACGACAATACTGCAGAATTGAAGTATGATTCGGTAACGCGAACAGACGCATATTTAGCGCTATAAACATTATCTCCACTTGGAAATGGGATGCTATTCTCTTCATACCATCCGTTATGATAACTTTGCATAAATAACATCAATATATTTGCAGTAGGTAACTCCCAATCATTATAACCGCAAAAAACAATATTTGCACAGGCTGTTTCGGCATCTTGATATTGCATCGAACCTATATCTTTATACAATTTATACGTATATCCGGCAAACTCAATTGTAGGCAGATTAACATATTCCCAGTTTTCTTTGTTAATAGATATCTGATTGCCATATGTTGTCCCATTGGCATTAGTTGCATAAGCACGAATATAGTAAGTATTGTTACTCGTTAAATCTATATCAGTTACCGTACTCGAATAATACCCTATACCGCTCCCATCGATAGTTTTATTTGCGTTAATGGTTGGATATGGAGTAATGTCCCAGCATACTCCTCGGGCCGTTACAGCAAAGCCGCCGTCATCCAAAACATGACCGCCTGATAGTGCCGTTGAAGCGGTTACGTTTTCTCCTACGTTAGTTGTCTCAACTACAGGGAGTCCATCGCCTGTTGTAATAGTTACGACTTGACCATATCCGGTCCCTATACTATTTGTTGCATATGCACGAACATAATACGTTGTACTAACTGTTACATCTGTTACCGCTGTTGAGAAACTACCCACTCCTATACCTGTAGTAGTATAACTATCCGCTACTGTTGGTGTTGAATTACTTGTACTATAACATACACCACGTGCTGTGATGTTGTATCCAGCGTCATTTATTACATTACCATATCCAGTAATCGACACAGAGTTTGCCGTTACGCTATCAGTCTTCACGACAGGCAAGCCTGATTGTGTTTGGAATGAAATTTGCGAACTATATGATGTGGTAATGTCAGTAGTAGCATATCCTCGCACATAATACGTAGTTGCTGGCGAAAGATCCGTCATGACACACGAATATGTGGTGTTTAATGCAGAGCCACCATTTGACTTGCTTTGTTCAATGGTGGGGTTGGGTGTCGTGCTCCAGCATACTCCACAACTTTGCAGAGTAGACCCGCCTACATCAGTTACCTTAATATCACATGAAGCAGTTAACGCTGTAACGTCTTTCGCTGAACTAAGAGTAATTGAGGCTACGCCATCCTTAGTTGTTATCGATAACACTTTTCCATATGCCGTACCATTTTCATTGATAGCATATGCACGTACATAATAGGTTGTCGCTGCTACCAAATCGGAAATAGATACATTGTAACTCCCTTTGCCACGACCATATTCAACCTTTCCGTCTTCTAGTAGTGGCTCAGCATTAACAGAACTATAACATATACCGCGCTCTATAACAGTAAATCCTCCATCATCTACAACTTCGCAAGAGACATTTATGGCTGTTGCGGTTGCTGTGGCTTGATTCGTGTTGACGACGGCAAGACCGTCCAACGTAGTGAACGATAACAGTTCACCATAAACAGTAGCATTACTATTAATCGCATACGTGCGAACATAATACTTGGTGTTCAGTTCAAGATTGGTTAGGTCACTTGAGAATTCTCCTTTTCCAGAACCATTGTCCGCGCATTTGTCATCAATTGTAGGGTCGGGATATGTGCTCCAACATGCACCACGCTTGGTCACTGGATACCCTCCATCACTCTCCACGTGCCCCTTGCAACGAGCGCCATGGGCTGTAATGCGAATGATAGAATCAGTAACAACTACAGGTACGCCTTGCTGTGTAGTAAATTTCACTTGCTCGCCGTACGCTGTACCCATTCGATTTGTAGCATACGCACGTGCATAATATATGGTGTTGTGCTCAAGATTCTTCAATATGCTGGTGAACGCGCCAAGCCCTGAGCCGTCCGTTGTGTATGATCCGTTGATTGAAGGTTGTTGTTCTGTGCCATAGCATATACCGCGTGCGGTAACTGACAAACGTCCATCTGTCATCACCTCGCCACCAATCGTGGCACCATCCGCTGTTACCTCACTAACGGGATCAGTTTTGACAGTCGGCGTTGAAGGTCCTTCAACTTCGATCGTTCCAAGATCCACCTCGGCGTGGCCATAACCGCCTAATGCCACTTTCTTGGGTAAACAGGTCGAGTCACCGGCAAGCAGATAATAGTTGCCGTCAATCTCGTTGACACGGACTTTGAGTGAGAATTGTCCCGCATCATCCGTCAGCGTTTGGCAATGGGTGTTCTTGCCGTCGGTCACTTTAACCTGCAAATTAGGGAATGGTGTGGTTGTATTGATATACACCACTTCGCCACGATACGTGGTAATATCGTTTAGCTCTTTGTTACAACTTACAAAGACGGCAGCTATGCCTATTACTACTGCGGCAACTATGCCGAGCAAGGTGAATCTTGTTTTCATTGTTTTAATGTTACTAATTTATTAAGTTATCTTCCCGAATACGGTTCTCTATATGCGCAAATATTTTCTTGTACGCCGAGCACAGGAAAGTCTTGTGCTTGAAATCACCTGAAACAAGAAATCCGTCATGCAGGCAACCGCCGTGACAGATATTGAACCATTTGCATTTACGACAACCACTTTGAACTATATACTCTGCACGTTTGTATGTCTCAGTTTGCTTGATGCGCGGAAGGATTTCGGCAAGTGATTCGTTGTGCAAGTTGCCGTATGAATATTGCAGCAAATCATTATCGCAAAACCGTCCGCATGGCATTACATCGCCAGTTGGCGCAATCGCCACGAAATTATCTTGACAGTTCGCTGAGAACATACAACCCGATGGTTTACCTATTGCAATGTTACTTGCTATCTCCACAAAGTTCGATTCAGTTATCTCTCCTTGCTGATCATTATACCACAGGTCAAACAACTCAATAGCCATCTGCGCATATTCATCGGGCGTAATGCCATAGTTATCTATATTGTATTGCGCCTCGCCGGAACAGAACAGAGGATTGAACTTGAAACTTATTCCCTCGTCTCGCATGAAGTGATAGAGTTCGGGAATATGCCCGATATGTTTCTTGCTGCCAACGACAATACACCCTATCCTCATGCCTCGTTGCTTGCAAAGACGATAGTTGTTGATGATACGCTCAAATGTCGGCTCGCCATGCACCCCTACGCGCTGCTTGTTGTGAATATCAGCTGTGCCGTCTAACGAAAAACCTACTCGCACATTATATTGCAAAAACAAATCAATCCACTCGTCATTGACTAATGAAAGGTTTGTTTGCATAGAGTTCTGCACCTCATAACCTGCCAACTCTTGCTGCATATAAGCAAAGATAGTACGGTAGTTCTCTATGCCCCACAACATAGGCTCCCCACCATGCCATATGATGGTAATTCTCCTGTGGGGCTTTGCCTGCAACGATAGTTTGATTTGGTCTATTATACTTTTAGCAAATTCCAAATCAAACAGCCGCGACTGCCGTTTTGTCTCGTTGCTCAAATAGCAATACTTACAACGAAGGTTGCAAGAATATGTGGGTTTAATAATAAAGGTCATTTTTCATCTTCTGGCATTTTTTCGATTTCCCTATCTACAATAAAAGTCGTTGGTATTGAATGTTTTATTCCATATTTGTTTTGATAAACAATTTTAACATATGCTTTACCATCTATTGATTTGTAAAAGGCATTAGATAATAGTTCCCTTGTTCCGTCTTTATTTATGATTTCTTTAGCCGGTAGTTTAACGGATATTTCTTCTTCTCCTAACGCGTTGAGATAATTAATTGTCTTAGGAGGAAGATTATATTTGATTAAACGGCCGTTATATGTGAATATGTATTCAATATAACAATATACATCGTATGCTCCATACCTGTTATGATTGTTTTTTATCTTTATAGTCTTATTTTCATTATTATCAGCTACAATATTTTTACAAACATCTAAAGAAGGGAAACAAACTCTACGAGTTATTAGCCACCAAATAAAAGAAGATATAATACCACTACTTAAGGCGATGACAACAGGGATGACAATATCCCTACAAATATCTATATTCATAATTATAACAATTTATACGTATTCACAATCATGATAAGGAGAGCCATACTCGGTATAATCGGTATAAGCCTCATAGTCTGTATGCTCTGTGTAATCTTGAAAAGATTCAGCTATCCGAGATTTTTCCTTTATGCGCTTTTCAATTACTTCTTGCGCATGTGTTAATGTTTTTACAATCATAAAAATATAGCGATTTACCTATACATCGCGAGGTATTAAAGTTTTATAATTTTCTTATTGCGATCATTCCTCCTATTGTTCCATTCCCAGCTTTGGTTTTCTCCCATCGAAATGGCGCACTGTCAGATATAGCATAACATACATAATAAGTAGTTCCTTGAGCTAAAGCTCCTGTCCAATACATATCATAATTTATTCCATTTATGTATAAATCTGATTTATTATTAGATTGTATACCCCATTTCCCATAATATTCAATAATAGCTTGTAGTTGATCCGCGGATGGTAAATACCAGTCGGAATATCCGAAATACTTAGCCTTCAATACTTTGTCTCCTCCTGTCTTTAAATCCATCTGGCCTATGAAATATATCTTATATGTGTATCCCCCAACTATAATTTTAGGTAACAAAGCGTATTCATACATCTCTTTCGTTATCGTTATTTGCTCCCCATATGAAGTTCCATATTTATTAGTTGCATACGCTCTAATATAATACACATCATGACTATCCCAATCCATTCCTGTTATTGTACTTGAATAATACCCTGTCCCAGCTCCGTCACTTGTTTTGTTGTCGTTTATAGTCGGATAAGGTAGTGTATTCCAGCACACACCGCGTGCGGTAACAGCGTAACCGCCATCGTCTGTTACTTGACCACCTGATATTGCTGTCGTTTCTGTTACATTTTCACCTATAGCAGTTGTAGTTACAGATGGCAATCCATTGTCTGTTGTGATAGTCACAACATTTCCGTATGCCGTTCCTATAGTGTTTGTTGCATAAGCTCGCACATAGTAGGTCGTGCTGACGGATACGTTTGTTATAATTGACGTGAATACTCCTGTCCCTATTCCAGCAGTCGTAAAATTATCTTCAATCGTTGGATTGGAATTGTTTGTGCTATAGCATAAACCTCGCGCTGTGATGCTATATCCGCCATCGTTTGTTATCGTGCCACCCGATGAAATTGTAGTAGAAGTTGCGGTTGCGGAAGATGTTATTACAGATGGCATTCCGTCATTTGTTTGGAATGTTGCTTGTTCGCTGTACGCTGTCGTTATATCCGTCGTTGCATATCCTCGAACATAATACTTTGTATTCGGTTGCAATGCGGATAGATTGCAGGTGTATGCTGTGTTCAATAGCTTGCCTCCTGCTACAACCTTGTTGTCTTCAACAGTCGGATTGGCAGTCGTTGCCCAGCATATGCCGCAACTCTGTAAATTGGCACCACCGGCATCGGATACAGTCACTGAGCCGGTAGCTGCAAGTGCCGTAATATTTGTTATCGTTCCAACAGAAACTGTTGCAGCACCATTTTTGGTCGTTACAGAAACAATATTACCGTATGATGTACCAATGCTATTGATTGCATAGGCACGCACGTAATAGGTCGTAGCAGCAGTCAGATTGCTTATTGACGCATTGAACGAGCCGTTTCCGCTGCCACTGGCAATCTTCATGTCGGTTAATGTGGGCTCGGAGTTCGTTGTGCTATAGCAGAATCCACGTTCCGTCACATTGTATCCTCCGTTGTCAGTTACCTCACCTTTTGCTACCATGCTTGTGGCTGTTGCCGTCGGCACTCCTGTGGATACGGCAGGCAGACCACTGACTGTCGTGAAGGACACTTGTTCGCCGTATGTTGTCGTTATATCTGTAGTCGCATATGCACGTACATAGTATTTCGTATTCGGCGTAAGATCGCTCATGTTACAGGTATAAGCTGTATTGATTTGGTTGCCTCCGGTGCTTATGCTGTTATCAATAGTAGGATTAGGTGTTGTAGCCCAGCATATACCACAACTTTGCAATGTGGCTCCATCTGCGTCAGTTACTGTTGCTGAGCATTTTGCAGAAAGTGCAGTGATGCCGGTGATAGTTCCTGTAGTAACAACTGCTGCACCATTCTTTGTCTGGATTGTTTGTGCTGCGCCGTAGGCTGTACCATTCGTGTTGGTGGCGTACGCACGAATATAATAGGTCTTAGATGCAGAAAGTCCTGTAATGGATGTGGCGAATGTACCGTTACCGCTTCCGGCAGCAATCTTGCTATCAGCTATTGTGGGCTCTGAATTAACATCGCTGTAGCAAACACCTCGTTCTGAGACATTAAAACCACCGTTGTTTGTCACTTCACCGTTAGCATTGATAGTCGTTGCGGTTGAGGTTGCTTGTCCTGTTGTTACCACCGCCAAGCCGTCCTTGGTAGTAAAGCTCTGCTGCTCACTATATCCGACACCAAGGCTGTTAATGGCGTATGCACGTACATAGTACGTCATGTTGATTGCCAATCCAGTCAGACTTCCGGAGAACTCTCCCATACCAGTACCTATCGCCACGTGCTTATCGGTATTTGTCGGGTATTGTGATATTCCGTAGCAGAAACCGCGCTCGGTGACAGTAACGCCGCCGTCACCGATCACTTTACCTTTGCACGTAATGCTGTTGGCTGTGGGAGTACCAACTTCTTGAAGTTCCACAACAGGCACGCCGTCTTGCGTCACAAATTTCACTTGCGCACCGTATGCCGTACCGGCATCGGTGGTTGCGTAGGCACGCACATAATACGTCGTCTTGTCTTGCAGATTCTTGATATTGCTAGTGAACATTCCTGTACCCTTGCCATCAGTGGTGTGATTATCGTCAATGGTCGGCATCTGTTCTTTGCCATAGCAAACGCCACGCGCTGTTACCGTCAACGAACCGTCGTCTGTCACATTACCGCCACATGTTGCCTTGACCGAACCGATATTTGTTACCGAGTCAGTGGTTACAGTAGGCAGACCACTCAATGTTGTCACCTCTATCTGCTTGCCGTATGTTGTCTCTGTTGCGTTAGTTGCGTATGCGCGTACATAATATGTAGTACCATACTCCAATCCTGTGATGACACTACGGAAAGAACCTAAGCCTTTGCTTGCCGTTGTAGAAGCATCATCAATAGTAGGATATTGTGATGTGGAATAGCAGAATCCGCGCGCAGTTACAGGGATGTCACAATCCGACACAACTGTTCCGTGGACCGTAAACCCAGCAGCTTTAACTGATACAACAGAATCTGTAGTAACTACTGCCAAACCATCCAAGGTTGTAATAATTATTTGCTCTCCATATATGGTTGCTGTAGCATTAGTTGCATATGTGCGCACATAGTAGGTAGTATTCTCCACCAAGTTGTTCAGTGAGCTGGTAAATTCTCCTTTTCCCGAACCGTCATCCGTACAATCATCATCAACAGTAGGATCAGGTTTCTTGCTCCAGCATGTTCCTCGTTTTGTCACAGGATAACCGCCATCACTCTCCACGTGTCCTTTGCACTTGGCGGAATGTGCCGTGATACGGATGACCGAATCAGTCACTACGATCGGCACACCCAACTCCGTTGTGAATTTCACTTGTTCGCCATACGCCGTACCCATTCGGTTTGTAGCATACGCACGTGCATAGTATATGGTGTTGTGCTCAAGATTCTTCAATGTGCTGGTGAACGCGCCAAGTCCCGAACCGTCCGTTGTGTGTAACCCATTGACTGCAGGTTGCTGTTCTGTTCCATAGCATATACCGCGTGCGATAACCGACAAACGTCCATCTGTCATCACCTCGCCGCTGATTGTAGCACCATCTGCTGTCACCTCACTGACAGAATCGGTTTTGACAGTCGGTGTTGAAGGTCCCTCCACTTCTATTGTACCAAGATCCACCTCGGCTTGGCCATAGCCACCCAACGCTACCTGTTTCGGCACACATGTTGAGTCGCCGGCAAGCAAATAATAGTTGCCATCTATCTCATTCACGCGCACCTTGAGAGAGAATTGTCCCGCATCATCCGTCAGCGTTTGACAATGGGTGTTCTTGCCGTCGGTCACTTTAACCTGCAAATTAGGGAATGGTGTGGTTGTGTTGATGTACACCACTTCACCACGATACGTGATAATATCGTTTAACTCTTTGTTACAACTTACAAACACGGCAACTATGCCGATAACAACTGCGGCGATAACGCCAAGCAAAGTGAATCTTGTTTTCATTTCTGTTTAGAATTTTATTTGCATTCCTGCGCCCATGGCGTAAGAAGGAGTCATGTATTCGTTTGTTTGGATAAGAGCAGGTGCAAATGTAAGGTTAGTCGGGGCATGCCTGTCCGAGACAAACCAAGCATGAACCATGTTGCCGATATGCACAGCCGCACCTACACCGAAACACGTCCACATAGCTATATCCAATGTATTCTTGGCGCTTTTGGCTTTCTGATAATCAGCATATGTAGTACCAGTAGCCTTCATGATCTTTACTTGTTCCTCCCCGAGGAAATGACAAGCAGTACCTCCGCCAAATATCGCAATTTCACCGATAAGGAATGCTGCACCTGTTCCTCCGTGCCCTTTTAGCATCTGACCTGATCCGGGAATGAATGTTGACGCTAACAAAGCTGTAGCATTTCGGCTATTTTCTGCTTTTTTTATAGCAGCCATCCTATCTTCTTCTTGCTTTTGATATTTAGCCATTAGCTCTTTAAAATGCTCGTGCTTGGTGCAATCTACATGAGGATCAAATTCCACATTGATGTTACCAGCTTTGGCCACTTGACAAAGGACATACATCGTCCATGTGTACTTTACAGTGTCTTGTACCGCAAATTCGCATACTTTGTTAAATGGAATTTTCATGTTTCGGGCGATCACCTCATAATCAGAACCAGTCGCCATTGCTCGATATATCTCGTCAGTCGATACGCCTACACCGATACGATTTGCCGTGCTTTGTAGCACTCGACCTATAGCCATATTCAACGCTTCGCGTTTGGTGTTACCTTCACCTTGTTCTACTACGAACAGATATGTTCCATTAGTAGGCATCGGTGCTTGAAACGTCCAGTCTGGTCGAAAGGAAGGCCGACGCATCATCTGCGCTGATACCGACAATGTCAACGCACTCATCAACAACAAAAGAATAGACTTCTTCATATCATTCACAATCTAAATAATTTTCGAATTCAGCTTTCACATTACCATACATAGCCACTTGCCAAAGACAATACAAGATAACACCACCATTCGGGCTGGCTTGTTCAAATTCGCACACCTTATTCATTGGCAGATTTAGATTGCTGTTTTTGAGAGTGAGATCTTTTTGTAGCGTCTGCTCAATGGTTTGCGCATCGTCAGTTTTGATAACTTTGACACCTAATTTCCACTGACTTTCGAGAATCGCCATGGAGAATGCTTTGGTGTATGCCGCCTCGTAATTTATCCCGTCTGCTTTGGTCACGCGGTAATAGTAGGTATCATTGCCCGCTTGAGGCAGGTGCTTTATCCATTTAGGCATTCCCAATGCCCACCCGAGAGTGGGCATCAGGATTGCCATAATAATTAACAATAATTGTTTACTCTTCATTTTAGAGACCGTTTTGTTGACGAAGCTCGTCCAATTGCTTTTGTTCAGCCTCTTTCTCAGCAGCCTGCTTGCCAAGTTCTTTCTCAACAAACTCGCGGAAACGTGCACGATCAGCATCCACCTGCAACACTTGTAATTGGTTTTCCAAGTCACTCATAACTTTACCAAGAGGTACATGTACTGCCACATAGCAAGTGTAATAACCTTCCACACCTTTTCCGAAATCGCGGCATACAACTTCCGCATACTTGTCTATAGCTTTTTTGCCGATAGCGGTAGCCTCGCCTTCAAGTTCCGACTCTTTAATCATCTGCCGTTGACGAGTATTGACATCTTTCGCATAGTTGCTAACAGCGTTGGAAATAGTACCGATATAACGTGTGGAAATATCTTCAATTGCGATGCGGTTGGCAGCCAACTCTCCGTCTTTTCTATCAATTTGGTTTTCGGCGATACCCAAACCTGCCATATACTCTCCATGTTTGTCATACGACTCATCTATACACGGAATGAGCAACTTCTGTTCAAGTCGCATAGCAATCGCATTTTTAGCATTGGCAGTCTTGAGATCTGCTATTTCTTTCTCCGCACGCAATTGCGCCATCTTAGCCTCATGCTCCAATTTTGCTCTTTCCTCTTCTTCTGCCATCTCACGTTCGAGACGCCTGATCTCCTGTGCGCGTTTCAGGCTGTCGATATACGCCTGCTGCGGATCAACTTTTGGCTTAACAGGCTTCTTGGCTGCACAGTTTGTAAATGCAACGCTGCAAAGAAGAGCCATTGCTACTAACGTTACCTTTTTCATGATAGTATCGCCCACTTATATCCCATCGGGCATCGGTTCTTAAATACATGTATTTCGCCTACTCACTTATGGCTTTTCGGCATTCTCCATTACAATTATCTTGGTTTTTTCTTTTTACCGTACGTAGTATATCATGGTTTTATTGGGGTCTAATCGGAGTCTAATCGGAATTGTTTCGGAGTCTTTTACAGATTCTACTCCATAATTCATCGCTGCTCGCTCACGTGTACATATATACACACAAAAAGCGCAGACCTCGAGTTGCTTATTTACAATTCGAGGCCTTCGCATTGCCTAAAGGGTCAAATAAACAACAGGAAACCTACGCCGATATGACAAACTGCTCCGCCATGAACGGCAAAGCAGGGTACTATCATACCCATAGGCATCTATTGTTCACTTTGCTTCTGACCCTTTTGACGAAAGTTGCGAAGTTTCGAATTGTCAAACACAAAGCGTCAATAAACGCTATTTCAATTCGCGTTCAGCAATCAAATCGCGCAGATGCCACGCGTGGCATAAAAGCGATTGATGCTTCCGCTTTTTCCCACCACGACTTTGCAGTCGCGTCGGGAGCCCTGAAACCCTCTACCCCTCTCCAATGAAGGAGATCGGCGTAGATTGGATCCGGCGGAAAAGACCAATATGAGACCGTAAAGCCAGACATAAAATCATTTCCGCTTGCAAAGATAATAAAAATAAATGAAAAATGCAAGAGATATGGGAAAAATCTTGCAGAAAAGTGAAAAATGTAAACGTGCGCGCGAAACTACACGCATACCATGTGAGCAAAATGAACAAAACAGACAGTCAGCAGTAGCCCGCAGGGCGAGCGGTTAGAACGGATAGCCGATGGCGAAGTGGAAGGTCATGTCGTCACGCCAGCAGAGGCCGTGAGGCACGGTGCGCCACTCGGTGCCAGCGCTGAGGCGGCTCGGGTCGTAGAGCTTGACACCGAAATCGACGCGGAAGAGCAAGATATTGAAGTCCAGACGCAGTCCTACACCGTAGGCTACGGCAATCTGGCGGTAGAACTGATTCCAGAGGAACACGCCGCCGGGCTGCGCTTCGTAGTCGTGGATCGTCCAGTTGTTGCCGGCATCGAAGAACGCCGCAAGTTCGATGATCGACCACACGCGCCAGCGGTACTCGAGGTTGAGATCAAGACGGATGTCGCCGACCTGCAGATCGTAGCTGGACAGACCGCTGTTGCTGCGGAACGTGCCCGGTCCGAGCGTTCGTGCCTGCCAACCGCGCACACTGTTGGCACCGCCGGAGAAGAACCGTTTCTCGAACGGCACCGATCGTGAGTTCAGATACGGCACAGCCACACCCATGCCGGCGTGGAACACGAGGCGATGGTTGGTAGCGAGGAGTTGGTTGTAGGAGAAATCCATGTTAGCCCGTGCGAACTGCGCATACGGCACCTTGAACAGCGTATAGACGCCCTGATCGTCGCGCTCGGGATCGATAGCGAGACAAAGGCCGTGCAGGAGGTTGCCGGCAGTCTCGAGCTGGTAACCGAAATTGACGTAACTCTGCTCGTTGGAGTTGATGCGTTTGTTGGAATAACTGCCGGAGTACGACCAGCCGACGATGAGGTGATCCTCGTAGCTGTACTTGAGGATCGACGAGCGCGAAAGGATCTCGTCACGGAAACGATCGGAGATATATGGCAGGTAGATGTAACTGATGTCAACTACGTTGAAGTTGTGCGTCCAGCGGCTATACGGCTTATGGAGGGTATAGTACAGTCCGGCATTGAAGATATTGCGCGTGTATTCCTCGGGTCGGTTCTGGTAAGCGTACATGAGGTTCGTCCGCCAGTGTGTAGGGAAACTCAGGCCAAGTTCGCCACGCACCTCGATAGCCCTGCCGCCGTCCTGCCGCCACTCGTACTGCGCGCCACCGCTGACCTTGAGTTCTTCGGCGCCGAGGAAGATATTACGATTGGCATACGACACTTTGCCGTTGATACCCCACGCATCGCTGGAGTACGTGCCTTCGATCTCGGCAGAGACGCTATTCATCTTGTTGCGCGAGAGGTAGATATGGCACTCCAGGCTATCCTCGGCAATGACATCAAAGCGAATATCGGTGTATCTGACCGGTCCGAGACCGTTGAGATTGGCATAGGTGTTCGTTACGAGCCGCTCGCTGTACAACTCGCCCGGACGAATCTCGCATTGGCGCATGATGACCTTCTCGCGCAGGAGTTTGCTGCCGCGCCAGTCGAAGATGAACCCGTCGCGGCTGAGCATATGGGTAACGGTGTCGGAAGCATCGTCGAACTCGTTCATATCCTGATGGACGAACACCCGCGCTACGGTGTATTGGCGGAAGATGATGGCGCTGACCGAGTCGGGCTGATCGGCAAAGTAATCATGCAAGTGAAGCCGCACGTCGATCTCGCGGTTGAACGTGCTGTCGGCCTCATAGTGGAGGTACTCCTTGTCGAAGAAGTAGTAGCCGCGGTTGCGCATACGTTTGGTGATGCGGTCGCGCTCGTCGTCGAGCGCCTGAGTGGAATAACGCATACCCGAATACACAAGATGCCGCCGTGTGTTGTACGCCACATCGCGCAGCACAGGGTGCTCCAGATCGATGGTGTAGTTACGGATCGTATATTCGGGTCCGGCGTGGACATTGTACGTCAGCCAGACCTTGCGGTCCTTGCTCACGGTAGCCGTATCGACGGTAGCGCGGAAGAACCCCTCGTTCTGCATCGCCTTACGGATCTGCACGATGCTCTGTCCGGTCTTGGTCGCATCGTAGATCACCGGCGCCTCGCCAATCTTGTGGGCATTGCCGGTAGCCCACTTGCGGTACTTGGTGAGCGTATCGAGCGGTGCGGTGTTGTAGAGGTGCAGCTGGAGCTTCCAGAACCCGAGCACCTCGGTGTTAGGCGTCTGGCGGAGGTAGTGCTTGAGTTTGGCACCGGTGACCTCGTGGGTACCTTCGACATTGATATGCGTCTTGTAGAGCAGCTGTTCGTCCTCGGGCACGAACTTGGTCATATTACACGAAGCGAGCAGCACTCCCACGAGTGCCACAAGGGCGTAAATGACATATTTTCGTGCACACAAAAACATAATTCGCACAATTCGGCATACAAAGATACAAAATTATTTGCAAAAATACAAATTTTTGCGTATCTTTGCACGAAAAATCATTCATTCTTGCGAAATATGACCCAAAATGAGCTCAAACAGTTGCAGAAATTGCACATGAAGAAGTACCGCGACGAGTTAGGGCTGTTCGTAGCCGAAGGCGACAAGTGCATAGGCGAACTAAGGGGAGCGTTCGAGCTGGTGCATCTGCTTACGCCCGACAACACGCCGAGGAAGGACATCGAGCGGTTGTCGTCGCTGCGTACGCCGCAGGGCAGCATTGCCGTGCTGCGTAAGCCCGATCACGGCCAGTGTCCCGTGCCGCAACCGGGGACACTGTACCTGGCGCTCGACGAGGTGCAAGACCCGGGCAACCTCGGCACGATCATCCGCACGGCGGACTGGTTCGGCATACGCGATATCATCTGCTCGGCGAACACAGCCGACTGTTTCAGCCCGAAGGTCGTACAAGCCACCATGGGCTCGCTGGCCAGAGTGAGGGTGCACTACACCGATCTGGCTCAATGGCTGGCAGCGGTCAGTGAGCCTATCTACGGCACGCTGCTTGACGGCCGCAGCATCTATGATGCCGGCGCTATACCCGACCGTCGGTCGGGAGTGATCGTGATGGGAAACGAAGGCAACGGCCTCTCTGCAGCCGTTCGCAGGGTTGTGACACACCCGCTACGCATACCCTCGTTCCCGCCGGATGAGCCGACGAACGAGAGCCTGAACGTAGCTATCGCCACTGCGGTTATTCTTGCGGAGTTCCGTCGCTAAACGCATTCCAACCCTGCGCGGTGAGCGGCATAGGATTGCCGTTGCGCGGTATGAGACGCAGGTTGGAGGGCTGATCAGTCTTGCCGGGCGCATACTCGGCAGCCGTGACGTGACCGATGATATAGACGTCGTCGAGCGGCACAAGTTTCTCGTAATCATGGATATCGCAGGTAAACAGCAGCTCATAATCCTCGCCGCCGTTGAGGGCACAGGTCACGATGTTCAGGTTCATCTCCTCGGCCAGCGCCGCCGCCTGGTAGTCGATAGGCAGTTTATCCTCATAAATATCGCAGCCTACCTTGGATTGCGTACATATATGGAAGAGCTCTGACGACAGTCCGTCGGAGACGTCCATCATAGCCGTAGGTTTGATTCCCGCCTTACGCAACGCCTCGATGATATCCACCCGTGCCTCGGGGCGCAACTGGCGCTCGAGCAGGTACTCGCGGCCCTCGAACTTCTCGTGGATAGCATCGTTGTTCTCCTCGGCCTTGCCCAAGTTGCCGTGCTGCGTTGAGCGGAACACCTGCAACTCGCGCTCCAATAGTTGCAGACCCAGGTACGCCGAACCGAGGTTACCCGTCACGCAGATCAGGTCGTTGACCTTTGCCCCGTTGCGATAGACGATGTCTTGTTCCTCCGCCACGCCCAGACAGGTGACGGCGATCGTCAGGCCATTCATCGACGCGCAGGTATCGCCACCTACAAGATCGACCTTATAATGCTCGCACGCAGCACGTATGCCGGCATAGAGCTCCTCGAGATCCTCGACAGCGAACCGCGACGACACACCCATACCGACCGTGATCTGCGTGGGCACAGCGTTCATCGCGCAGATATCCGACACGTTGACCGCCACGGCCTTGTAACCGAGGTGGCGCAGCGGGACATACTCCAGATTGAAGTGAATACCTTCGAGCAGAAGATCGGTAGTGACCACAGTGCGTTTGCCCTCATGATTAAGCACGGCGGCATCGTCGCCTACGGCGTAGAGGGTGGAGGGTTGGCGGCTGCTGAGGTCAGCTGTCAGGTGGCGGATCAATCCGAACTCACCCAACGCGGATATAGGAGTGCGAGGCATGATTTTGATTTGTGATTTGTGATTTGTGATTTCAAATTTATGATTTGCGGTGCAAAGATACGACTTTTTTTTGATAAATGCAAAAAAGAATTATAAATTTATTTGGAAATGTCAAAAAATTGTTGTATCTTTGTAGGCGAATAGTAAAATACTACCCATGCGAACCATTCTGATAGCTGAAGACAGCGAACGCAAGTTGGTGGAGGAGTACCTGCCGGGCGAGACGAACATTATCGTGACCGGCGTGGGTGCGCTGAACGTGATGCACGCTCTGCGCGACCTGCCTCGTGACACCGAGCTGATCAACATCGGCTATGCCGGCAGTGCGAACTTTGCCATCGGCACGGTGGTGGAAGTGACCGAAGTGCGGTTGCATCACCCGAGTCTTAAGTATGACGAGCCCGTGTTGGCTCTCCGGCCTGTGGATGACCTATTCTTCCGCGCGCTGAACCCGCAGCAAGCGGTGTGCTACTCCAACACGGATTTTGTACTTGCCTCGCCCTACAAGGACTGCGTGTTCGACATGGAACTTGCGTACATCTGCGGCATGGGCTTCACGGATGTGAGCGCAATCAAGTATGTGTCCGACAATCTGTCGCTGCACACGTACCGCGAGGTGAGCAACTCCCAACTCTAAACTGCTAACTCAAAACTACAAATATATGGCTTACAAATGGACATTCACCACCATCGGTGGTAACACCCGCGTACATATCGCGAAGGGTGAGGATTTTCGCCACTTAGGCGAACTGGACGAGAAGATGTGGACGGTGCTC
>DBYS01000014.1:145247-149963 GCA_002310195.1 Bacteroidales bacterium UBA1180 | reverse complement strand
GAGGCCGTAGATTACACCGTGCTCGACAAACTCAAAGAGTTCTACCATGCCGGAGGTTCCTTCCTCCTTACCCGCTATGCCGTGAACTACCCGTTCTTCTTGGGCGAAGCGGAGTGCTTCCCGAATAATGCATGGGGCGGTAAGGAGTCCGATGCAGAGCGCGTAGGCAGTCCGTGGGAGTTCGCTATCACCGGTCATACCGACCATGCCCTCTGGCAGAACCTGACCATGAACCCCTCAGCGCTGGATCACGTCTATACTTGTGACGAGGGTTATAAGATCACGAACTCCACCGCACAATACCATATCGGCTCCGACTGGGGAGGATATGACAACCGCGACGTCTTCCATGAGAAGACCGGCGCTTACGACATCGCCGGTGGCGCGGACGCAGTTGTGGCATGGGAGTTCCGCAAGACCGCTGAGCACGGAACCATCATCTGTATCGGTTCCGGATGTTACGACTGGTACACCGTCGCTGATCCCTCTGAGTACACGTCCTACTACCATGCAAACGTGGCTAAGATAACCGAAAATGCGTTTAACTATCTAAAGCAATAAACCTATGAGAAAGTTATTTAATATGTCTTTGCTCTTTGTCCTTTGTTCTTTGTTCCTCGCTTCTTGCGAGAAGCCGTTTGAGCCCGAGCAGAAAGACTGGGAGAAAACAACCACCTATTTCAATGCATCAGACGAGGTGAGCAGTAATACGTATTACAAGCCTTCGGCAGGTTCCGTAGGTGACCCGTTGCCCTTCTACGATCCGGTGGCTAAGGACTTCAAGATCCTCTATCTCCATAACTTCGAGCAGAATATGGAGCAGACTTTCCACCCTTTGTGGGGCGTACGCACTACCGATGCCGCTACGTACACCTCGATGGGTGAAGTGCTGCCTACCGGACGTGCCGGAGAACAAGACGCAGCCCTCGGTACCGGTTGCGTGGTCTATGACGAAACCGAAAAACTGTATTATATCTATTACACCGGTGAACGCTATAAACCTGCGGCTGACGAAGACCGTCAAGTGGTTATGCGTGCCACCTCAACCGATTTCGTGACGTGGACCAAAGACCCACTCTTCCGTCTGCGCGGAGGGGACTACGGCTATAGCACGCTCAATTTCCGCGATCCGTTTATTTGGAAAATGGAAGACGGCTATCATATGATTGTCGCTACCAAACCAATGCCTGCGGGTTCGCGTGCCGAAGACAAAGACGGTTGCTTTGCCGAGTTCTTCTCTGCCGACCTCAAGACCTGGGAGCACAAAGGTAAGTTCGCCAAGATGGTTTGGGATCGTTTCTTAGAGTGCCCGAACGTATTCAAGATGGGTGACTGGTGGTATCTGACCTACAGCGATATGAGTGCCTTCGAACGTCGTGTGCACTATCTCAAAGGTCGTACCATCGATGAACTCAAAGCCGCTACATCTCCCGTTTGGCCCGACAGCAAAGAAGGAGCTCTCGACAGCCGTGCTTTCTATGCCGGAAATACCGCTTCCGACGGTACCGAACGTTACATGTGGGGCTGGTGCCCCGAGCGTCGGGGTAAAGATAACACCGACATCAGTGCCGATGCCGAACCGAAATGGGGTGGGTCGCTCGTCGTGCATCGTTTGCTCCAACGCGAAGACGGTACCCTCTATACGGCCGAAGTGCCCGCTTTCCGTAGCAAATACAGCAAAACAGCTACGTGCAAAGCCGTCAAGACATGGGGCGAAGAAGAAGGAAATCTCATCATCGGCGATGGTACATACTCGATGAAAGCCTATAGCAGTGTTATGTTCAACACCCTCGGTTATCACAACCATATCGCTATGACCGTCACTACCTCCGACAAGGCTGACCGCTTCGGTATATCCTTCGTGCGCGGTGACCGCAAGGACGGTGATGCCACCTACGAGAAATATTACAGCATCATGATCTGCCCCGACGGAAATAACAACTACATCCGCTTCGAGGAAGAACAAGGTGTATGGGAACTCAAAGGCGGTGGAAGCTATGCTTTCCCCATCCCTTCAGACCTTACATACCATATCAACATCTATACCGACAATTCGGTCATGGTCATGTACATCAATGACGTTCTCACCTACACCCAACGTATCTATGGCATCCAACGTAACTGCTGGTCTGTTAACTGCTACGAAGGTGCTATGACTGCCAAAGACATCAAAATTACACAATATTAACCATTAAAATTTTAAGTTATGAGAAAAATTTCTTTATTGGCTCTTTTTGCAGCCGTTGTAATGACTGTTAACGCTACGGATTTGTGGACTGGTTCGAAACACGTATCTTGGGACGATGGCGGTTTGCAGATTGCTGCAACCCAGTTTGCTACGGCTCAACCCGGAAACTTACTCAAAGTGCACTTCACCGGTGCTTCTGACGGTATTGAGTTCAAAGTAATGAATGCCAAATTCGACCACCTTGCAGGTAGCCGTGAGTCGGCTTGGATCAGCGGCGACGGCGCTTTCGAGCAGTTCCTTACCCAGACCGCTGTGGATAGCCTCAAAGCCTATGGCCTCGAAATCATCGGTGCTAACTTCACTTGCACGAAGGTAGAACTTCTTGAGAGCAAAACCCTCAAGGAAGGTTTTACTGTTTGGACCGGTTTCTTCTGGGCGGACAGTTGGTCTACCCTCGAACTCTATTGGAACGGATATGCCGGAGTGGATTTCAACTATGCCACCGCACTCCGCATCTATTCGGAGGCTAACCGCTCGGATTTCGCGATCAATATCAAAGAGAACTGGGATCCGGAAGGCCAGATCGCTGACCAAAGCGCCATGACCGCAGGTGATGGCTACATGGAGCTCCCGCTGACCAATGACCTCCGTAACCGTCTGGCGAATGCCGGTCACTGGATGATCCAGTTCAACAAAGAGGCAGGTGCTGCTTTCAACGTAACCGACATCGTGCTTGTTGGCGATTTCCCAACTGCTATCAGCAACACTGCTGTAGAGAGCAAGGCTGTTAAGTTCTTCGAGAACGGACAAGTCCTCATCATCCGTGATGGAAAAACATTCAACCTTACCGGTGCAGAAGTGCGTTAATAACTGCTCCACATCTATCCTAAAGCGACCTTAAACGGGTCGCTTTTTTTTTTGTGCGATGCTATTACCTATAATTGTGCCTATTCATCGTAAATTTAGTGAAACGGAAGAATTTTTGCATTTTCTTGCAAAAAGATTTGCATATATGGAAAAAAAGTTGTATCTTTGTAGCAAAAAAACGTGGAAGCCCACAGAATAATGCTGCGAAATATGGAATTTAAGCGGAATTATTATCTTCAGAAGCTCATCCGAGCAGAGCAGAACGATATGATAAAAATAGTGACCGGTGTGCGTCGGTGCGGTAAGTCATATCTGCTGTTTAACATTTTCCGTAACCACCTTTTATCACAAGGAGTACAAGAAGATCATATCATCGGTCTGGCGTTGGATGACCGTCAGAACAAGAGATTACTTAATCCGGACAAACTGTTGGATTATATTGATGAGCACGTTGTGAATGACGGAAAGACCAATTACGTGATACTGGATGAGGTGCAGTTGGTTGATGATTTTGTTGGAGTATTGCTGAGTATGACCCATAAACAGAATGTGCAAACATATGTATCAGGCAGCAATTCCAGGTTCCTTAGTAAGGATGTCGTCACCGAGTTCCGTGGTCGCGGTTGGGAGATTCGCGTCCGCCCGTTGAGTTTTGCGGAGTACTATGAGCAGGTCGGAGGTGACAAAGGCGAGGCGCTACAAGATTACTACACATACGGAGGTCTTCCCGCAGTAGCCAAGATGAGTAAAGCGGAGGAGAAAGAGGAATATTTGAAAGATGTATATCGGACTATATATCTAAAGGATATCATTGAGCGCAACCGGTTACAAAACGCTGAAGGATTGGAGCAAATCTTCAAGGTGTTGGCATCTGCGATGGGTTCGACGGTCAATCCCGCTAAAATAGCTAATACCTTCAAGTCTGTAACAGATATCAAAATCTCTACTCATACCATCTCCAAGTATTTAGAGCACCTGGAAGACGCATTCTTAATCAGCGAGGCCGAGCGTTATGATATCAAGGGACGCAAGTACATTGGCGCAGACAGTAAGTATTATTTCGAGGATCCGGGCATACGCAATGCAATTCTCGGTTTCCGTCAGGTGGAGTTCAGTCATATGATGGAAAACGTGCTATATAACGAGTTGTGCTCGCGAGGGTATAACGTAGATGTAGGATTGGTGGAGACATGGGAGAAGAGCGAGCAAGCAAAGACCATACGAAAGATATTGGAGGTGGATTTTGTGGTGAATCGCGGCTCACAGCGTATCTACATTCAGTCAGCATTCATGTTACCGGATAAGGAAAAGATGGAACAGGAACAACGTCCGCTTAAGAACATTAGCGATAGCTTCCGGAAGATCGTTGTTTCAGGTGACTATATGCGTGGATTCTATAACGATGACGGTATATACCGGATAGGTGTATATGAGTTCCTGTTGAATAGAAATTGCTTGGATAATTGATTGTTTGCAGCATAAATCTGTGGCGGAACACAAAAATATGCCGTGTCAATAGCACGTGTTTTGCTACAGCAAGAGATTTTGCATTAGAACAATTCAATGATATTGATAACTTGAACGGTAAAAACTAATACCAACATATGAGGTTAATCCTTTCACCTTTAACCTTATTTTAGGTGGTTATAGCGCTGAGGTCC
>DBYS01000014.1:136312-145223 GCA_002310195.1 Bacteroidales bacterium UBA1180 | reverse complement strand
CAGCAACGCCGATGGTACTGCATGTTGTGGGTGAAGCGGTTAAGGCGCACCAAGAATGTCCGGTGGACATTCGCAGGAGTAAGTGCGCCGCGCGAGTTCGCTCAGCCCTCACCGCTGAGCGAACATAGAACTCCTTAATCAGAGTAGGTAGCCGCCATTTTTAGAGAGTCCGTAAGGGCTCTCTTTTTTTGTGGCGGTCTACCTACGTCCATTGTATTCCTTCGCAGCGCTTTTCGTGGTCTTTGGAAGTTATTCTTTGTTTCGCGTAGCGGGTTCTTTGGCAGATGGGTATTTGCAGCAGGCGTTTTTACATTATGTGGTCAATTTATCATGTCATAACGAATCTACGCATTGAATTATTACGAAAACACGCAACAAAATACCACAAAAACACTCAACGCTCTTGCAACTTTTTATACAAGTTTATGGTTTAAAACGGAATTTTTATACAAGCTAAGAAGGTGGGACGGATATTTTTATACAAGTTAACATGTATCCAGACCAAAATTTATACAAGTTGATACTTTTTATACAAGTTGAGGAGTGAAATGGTATGGAAATATGACATTTTCAATAAAAAGTGCAGAATTTGTGCATTTTCATGCGGAAAGATTTGCATATATCAAAAAAATGTTGTACCTTTGCACCGCAGTCCCGGTAATTCCTCTCCCAGACTTTGTGCTGGTGAAGAATCCGGGTTTTTTCATTTTACAGCCATGAGCGAATTTGACATTATCACTACCGCCTTTACGGCTCAACGATTGAGCAAATATGTTGCGTTCAACAAAGGCAATACGAATCAAGCCGTTGAGCACTACAAGTCGAACTTACGTCTTGCAGAATCATTATATATCAGTCTATCAGTTTTTGAAGTCACGCTTCGTAATGCATTGAGCCGTGAGCTACACAGCATGGCAGGCAAGGACGATTGGTTTGATGTGTTCTACTCCACTCCCGAACTATCAGATCTTGTTCCTGATATTGACCAAGCGAAGAAGCTTATCAGGCATCGCGGAGAAACGGTCACCACTGACAAAATTATTTCAGAATTGACATTTGGTTTCTGGGTGATGCTACTCAATAGTCAGTACGAGCGTGTGCTATGGAAATCGCTTCGCAAGGCATTTCCAAACATGCCAAAATCTGACCGCAAACGCAAGAATGTATCAGCGCCTTGCAACTCGTTCCGCAGATTGCGCAACCGCATCTTCCACCACGAGGCTATTTGTTGGGATTTGGATTACGTAACATGTCTGCACGCTAATCTGATAACCGTTCTTGGTTGGATGAATGCCGATATGCCTGCTTGGCTTGCGTCAATTGATCCGTTTGACAATGTGTGCGCTTCCATTCGTAAGAATATGGGATGGGCATAAGAGATGCAATTTCATATATCAAAAAACCACTCGCAGCAATGTGAGTGGTTTTATTGTTTACCGTCAAGTTCTTCGAAAAATGATCTTCAAGTCATGTACGTTTGGTTCGTTGTAAAGGGTTCTTTGGAAGATGTCCTTCGCTTCGCTTTTCGTGGTCTTTGGAAGTTGTTCTTCGTTTCGCGTAGCGGGTTCTTTAGCAGATTGCTAAAAACACGATGAGATTAGTCCCACCAACAGATAAATGTACTGCGCCAGTTCAAAATGCACTCTTTGCGTATTTTTTAGCAAAGGCTGCAAAGAGAAGGAGAAGAAATAGACTGCTACAATAATAAAAAAAGGGCGAGACTTGCGTCCCACCCTGAATGGGCATTTCAATGATCTCAGTCTTCTACCTCCGGTGGCAATGACTATTGTTTGTCTATTTGATTGTAGAGTAGGGTGTTATGTGCTCGGTATCTCTGATGCCGAGATTTAAGTGTTTTGTGACCTGGGGTCCCTGACGCAAACCAAGCCGTTGGCTGTTTGTGGCGGGGAAAGCGAAGGCACGTGTCGCTTATATGCCGCCAAGCGGCATCCGGTGCGACCACGTTGCCGAACGCGAGGCATGTCATGCAGGTCTCCATTGTCGGCTTCGTCCATTACGTGTGGATTGTATTCGCACATCGGCTCTCCAGAGCCGCCTACATTGTCCCTTTTGCGCTCATATTTGAGCGCAGTGTATGCAGTGCTATTTTGGCTCTCGGTGCTGTTCCCCCGAGTAATCTTTTGCATTTTGGTCACATTTTTTTGTGACCGTTATTAGCCCATTCTATTAAATTTTTCATTTTTCCACTTGAATTATCCACAAAACCACTCACCTCATTTGCATTTTTGAGTTTTTTTTTGTAACTTTGCGCTCACATACATATTTTAGTGTTTACTACATGAGGGGACCTGTTCTTATCTCGACCATTTGAATAATTGGCATACTATCATGTTGCAACACGTTCGCGCTATGCGTGGACTTTTGTGCGTGTTGGAGTCATAGGGAGTCGAGACCCGGAACAGGCCGATATTGCTAAAAGCCCACGTTTTTTGTGTGCACGAGAGAAGCATTTTTGCTTGAAAAATGTAAAAAAAATTACTCTTTGATTAGGGGATAATCCTTTTCCACCTGTCTTATATATAAAGGAGCATAGAAAAACACTTTCTCCGTTATTGTATGGGATTTTTCAGCAATCATATACTTGCTTTTCGCAAGCGGGAGTTTGAGCAGATATACGACACATACAGTCGCCGTATATATGGTTTTGCTATGCGTCTGTCCGGCGGCGACACGTGGCTGTCTGAGGAGGTCGTGCAGACTACATTCATGCGCTTGTGGGAGCATTGGGATAGTTTACAGGACAAGCAGGCTGCGCTCGGCTATCTGTTCTCCACTGCTAAGCATGTGTTCTTGAATTATTGCGAACATGAGATGGTCAAGTATGTGTACGAGGAGTACGTGTTGCAACACGGTTCGGAGCTTAGTACGGAGCCGGAGAGCACTCAGGACGCACATTCGTTGGAGACATATCTCAAGCAGATTGTGGCAAATATGCCGCCTATGCGTCAGAGGGTGTTTGTTATGAGCCGTTATGAGCACAAGTCGAACAAGGAGATCGCCGCTGAGTTGGGCATCAGTGAGAAGACCGTTGAGGTTCATATCACTTTGGCTTTGCGCGAACTCCGCAACAAAATTAACGATTAAGTCGGATTCATTAACTGCTTGGTGTGTATGCGCTGAGCCTATATAAATAACAGACCTATGAAAGCATTATACGAGAAATACCTCTCCGGCAAGGCTACAGCGGAAGAGCGTGAGACTCTGCTTTGCCACCTGCGTGACGATGAGCAGTTGGGCGGTTGGCTGCGTGCTGACATTGAGTATGCCGAAGGAGGTATGCCTGAGCCTATCCGCGAGCGTATTCTTAGAAATGTGTATGGCGAGCAGCCATCTGAGAGCCATCCGCCGTTTCGTCTCACGTCAAGCCAACGGTGGTTGGCTGCTGCTGTGACGGTTATCATCGCGTTGTCTGCGGCTCTGGTATGGAGTTTGTCTGATAGCTGTAATGCATCAACTGGCTTACAACCTGCCGGTGATATAGTTATCAGCACTGGAATGGGGGAGCATAGCCATGTCACTCTTCCTGACGGTACGGTACTCACGTTGAATGCGCTGACTACGGTTCGCTACAATACGCAGGGCGACAAGCGTCATGCGCTGGTTGACGGCGAAGCGTTCTTTGAAGTAGCGCGCGACGAGGAGCATCCGTTTATCGTGCAGGCGGCGGAAGTTGATATTACCTGCTTAGGCACAGCGTTCAATGTGCGCAATTATGCGGATGAGAAGAATGTATCTGTTGTCCTGAGTGAGGGTAAGGTTCGGGTCAAAGCAAAAGATGCCGACCTCACCATGGAGCCCGGCAGTCGCGTGCTGATGGATAGGCAGACACTGGCGTTGTCAAAGCATATGGTCAATGCTTCCGACTATACCGCATGGCTCAGCGGCGAAGTCAAGTACAACAATCAGACGCTCGAGGAAATCGCCGCAGAGTTGTCGCGCAACTATAACATCAAGTTGGTCATCACCAGTGAAGAACTCAAGCATGAGCGGTTCACAGGATACCTCGGACGCGCCTCACTGCGTAATATTCTTGATGTGATGTGCCTCGCTGCAAACATGAACTACCATATTGCCGACGACACAGTCGTATACGTGTACGCACGAAAATAATAAGGAACGATGGTATAAGTACTTAATTTAATAAATTTATATATACCATGAAACATTTTACATCTCTTCTTTTGTTAGGGCTGCTCTGTTGTACAAACATCCATGCGGCTACACAGACACATTCCTATGACGGCAGCAAGACTGCCGCCGAGAATGGTACTGCTCTTCAAGCGGCTATTGATGCCGCGTCTGCCGGTACCGAACTCAAAGTGCAAGCCGGTACATACGTCGGCAACTTCACCATGAAGGAAGGCGTAAACGTCTCTGGTGGTTGGAATGCCGGGTTTACCGCACAAACCGATTATGCCACTATCCTGGATGCCAATGCAAGCGGACGAGTGGTCAATCAGGCAGCTGCATTCAGCACACTTACCATCTGGAGTAATCTTACTATTCAAAACGGAAATGTGACTGGTAATGGCGGTGGTGCATGGCTATGTGTCAATGGCCAGTTAAAGCACTGCACAATTACAAATAACACTTCAACAGGTTATGGTGGTGGTGTCGGAAACGATGCTACAGGAAGTGTTTTGATAGAAGATTGCATTATCTCTTCTAATACAGGAGTCGCAGGTGGTGGAGTCAGAATGAAAGGCGAAATGCGTAACTCTAAAATTTATTCAAATAATAGTACTGCGGCAGGAGGCGGAGTAGTAATGTTGGGCGGTGCAGCAATGTATAATTGCATTATTCGCAACAATACTGTAACCGGAAACAATCATGGTGGCGTTCGAATACTTAATACTATTGCTTGCACAATGGCCAATTGTCTAATATATGGCAATACTGCTGTTATATGTGGAGGCGTTTCTGTAGAAGGCGCAATCCATTATATATATAATAACACAATTGTTAATAACAATGAGACAACTTCAACTGCAGTCGAACTGCCAAGTTGTGGTTTACGTTGCTTGAACAATGCCAATGTCGTGTTTGCCAATAATGTTGTATGGGGTAATAAAGTAAACGGTACAGTTCAAAGCGACCAGATACGTTTGAACGATAATTATGTATCAAATCGTGCAGCTTCATATTTCCTTAATAATGCTGTAGTACACGCTTCTGTTGGCACAAATACCACCGTATTAACGGCTACAGACCCAGGCTTCACGGATGCTGCCAATGGCAATTACACACTGCTGGAGACATCTGATCTTGTGGATGCCGGGAACAACACCTATGCACAAGGCATAAAAGATTTGGCAGGTAATGCACGAATTTCCGGTGATAATATAGACATGGGCTGTTATGAGTACCAGTATCCCATATTAGTGGATAACTATGTTCACTCTGACGAAGACTTGCAGGAGGCTATTGATGCTACTCCGGCAGGCACAACCGTTTATGTACAAGCTGGTACGTACTATGGCAACTTCACCATGAAGGACGGTGTGAACGTTAGTGGCGGTTGGAACGAAGATTTCACTGCTCAAACCGATTTCTCCACTATCCTTGATGCTAATGCCAGCGGACGTGTAGTTAATCAGCCGAGTAATTTTGCATCGTTAACAATCTGGAGCAACCTTACCATCCAGAATGGTAAACTCACAGAAAGTCTTGACACATATGGTGCCGGTGTATTCCTGCGCAAGAACGGTCAAGTCAAACATTGTATCATTCAGGACAACACTTTCACGTATAGTGGTACTTGTATAGGCGGTGGTGTAGGCAACAATGAGGTGAACGAGCATTCGGATGTATTGATAGACGATTGTATTATTCGCCGCAATCTGGCTACGCACGGAGGTGGTGTACGTATAGTAGGAACAATCCAAAACTCCGTTATTGAAAACAACTCCACAACCAATAACGCAGGCGGAGGTGTTCACTTGTTTAACGGCGGTTGTATGTACAATTGTATTGTGCGCAACAACACTGCAGGAACCGTTTCCAATTCCTCAACAGGTGGTGTCCGTATGAGCGGAACGGCAGGAACGATGGCCAACTGTCTGATTGTAGGGAATCATGCGACGGACAGAATTGGCGGTGTGTCTTTGGAGACTAACACTCATACCGTGTATAGCAACACAATCGTAGGCAACTCACAAGCTTCTTCCACCAACCCGGATTGGTGTGGTGTTCGTCTGAATGTGGGCGGTCCGTTGCAATTCTGCAACAATGTTGTATGGGGCAACAAGGCAAACGGTGCGGTGCAAGCCAGCCAGATACTTGTTTTGGAATCCTATGCTGCGCAAGCCAACAACTTTGTTAACAACGCATTGGTTTGGAGTGGTAAACTCTCCGATGGCAATGATTTTGTTGTCCCGAGCACTATCTTCCTAACCGAAGATCCGTTCAAAGATGCTGCCAATGGTGATTACACGCCTACTGCCGGCTCCGGCTTGATTGACTCAGGTCACGGTGGTTACTTCCATGGCACTACAGACCTCGCAGGTAACACGCGCAAACAAGGAACGATTGACCGTGGCTGCTATGAGCAGGCTGCGTATAGCCGCGAGGTTACCGAAGGGCGGTTCGGAACAATCTGCCTGCCGTATGATGTGCCGGCTGATGCCATTGTCGGCGCAAAAGTATATAAGGTCATATCGTTTGCCAGTGATGCAAAGGCAGGCTTGCTACTTGAGCAGGTCAACGCAATGACTGCAGGCAAACCCTATTTCTTCTCATCGGAAGCAGACAAGGTTGTATTTGCCTATCTTGCTACAGGCGATGCCGCAATCGCTGGCAGCGAGAACGGCTTGCATGGCACTCTTGCTGAAGAGGCAATCAGCGGCGTAGATTACTATGTGCTGCAGAACAATCTGCTCTGCCCGGCAACGGCAGGTGAGATAACTCTGGCTGCCAACCGCGCATACCTGATGTTCTCCGAAGTGCCGGACTATGAGGAGGCTGCTCCTTCACCGATTCGCCGCGTGATTACTATTCAGCAGACTGAAAACACTGCTACAGGCACCGACCAAATGGTAATTGATAAATCCGTAAATGGTAAATTCATCCGTGATGGCCAACTGCTGATTATCCGTGACGGTAAGACCTATAACGTATTAGGATTGTAATACATCAGAAACTACAAATTTGATAACCCTTCAAATACCACAATTATGATGAAGAACAATTATATCGCTCCACGTACGGAGCAAGAGATACTGACACATACCATCCACTTATTGGGAGGAAGCGGCGATGTTGGTCTGTCCCAGACTCCTGCTAATCCTTCCTATCCGGGAGGTGGTGATTAACAAGTCTATAACATGATTATATAATCCTTAAAATTTTTACTTATGAAAAAGATTTTCCTTTTTGCACTAAGCCTGTTGGCAAGTGCAGGGCTGTTCGCCCAAGTGCAGGTGACTGCAGACAAGACAGGTACCGAACTGCAAGCGGCCATTAATGCTGCCGAGGCAGGCACAACCGTTTATGTGCAAGCCGGCACCTATGAAGGCAACTTTACAATGAAGGAAGGCGTGAACGTCAGCGGCGGCTGGAATGCCGACTTTACCGCACAGACGGATTACGCAACCGTACTTGATGCCAAAGCTGATGGACGTGTAGTCAACCAACCGGCTGACTTTACTAAATTAACTGTATGGAGCAACCTGACTATTCAGAACGGTCAGTTAGCTGCCGCTCTCTCTGACAACGGCGGTGCAGGCGTCGCTCTGATGGCTTATGGGCAGGTTAACCATTGCCTCATCCAAAACAACACCTTTACGTATGGTTCCGGCAACTGTATCGGTGGTGGTGTGTTCAACAACGCCGTAGGTACCAGCACTGAACCTTTGGTTGTTGATTGCTGGATTCGCAACAACAAGGCGACTCACGGTGGTGGTGCACGTGTTGCAGGAATCATTAAGAATTCTCTTATTGAGAAAAACTCCACTACCAACAACGCAGCCGGTGGCGTGCAACTGCATTATGGTGGAGCGATGTACAATTCCATCGTACGGGAAAACACTTCCGGTGGAGATATGGGGGGTGTACGTCTTACCGGTACAAAGCCTTGCACATTGGCAAACTGCCTTATTATAAACAATGTGGCCACAAAGACTATCGGTGGTCTGTCCATCGAAAATGGTGTGCATTATATATACAACAACACCTTCGTAGGCAACAACCAGAAAGCCACCAACAATGCTAATAGGGCGGGGGTCCGTCTGAATGTAAACTCCGACGCTGTATTTGCCAATAATATCGTTTGGGGTAATACCGCAAACGGCGAAGTTCAGGCTGACCAGATGGAGATACATGCTACCTATGCTTCTGACCGCGCTGCCACATATTTCCGCAACAACGCTATTGTTCACGCAACTGTCGGTACGGCTACAATCATTCTTGATAAAGACGTAAACCCGGGATTTGCTAATGTTGCTGAAGGCGACTTCTCACTTCTCTATACATCAAAACTTGTTAATGCAGGTAAGGATTCTGATGCACAAGGCGAGACCGATCTTGACGGCAAAGCCCGTAAGGCAGGTCCTGCCGTTGACCTCGGATGCTATGAGTTACCGTATTATAAATTAACCATTGCGGCCTTTGAGCACGCTACGCTGACAGTTGGTACTGATCCTCTGGTAGCCGGAGAGTATGCGTTGCCGCAAGGCTATACAACCACCGCAACTATTGTGGCTGACGAGGGCTATAGCATCAAGAGTGTAAAACTCGGCGATGCCACTCTCGAACCCGTTGAGGGCGTTTATACCCTGCCCGCACTGACCGCTGACGTTACTCTGACAATCACCGTGGAGCAGATTGTGGTTAATCTGACAATTGCCGCCTTCGAGCACGCTACACTCACTGTAGAAGGCGTTGGCGTAACAGT
>DBYS01000014.1:136088-136303 GCA_002310195.1 Bacteroidales bacterium UBA1180 | reverse complement strand
ACCACAACCGCAACCCTCGTGGCTGATGAGGGCTATAGCATCAAGAGTGTGAAACTCGGCGATGCTACGCTCGAACCCGTTGAGGGCATTTATACCCTGCCAGCACTGACCGCTGACGTTACTCTGACCATCACTGTGGAGCAGATTGTGGTTAATCTGACAATTGCCGCCTTCGAACACGCTACGCTAACTGTAGAAGGCGTTGGCGTAACAGT
>DBYS01000014.1:42876-136068 GCA_002310195.1 Bacteroidales bacterium UBA1180 | reverse complement strand
ACCACAACCGCAACCCTCGTGGCTGACGAAGGCTACACCATCAAGAGCGTGAAGCTCGGTGAAGACGAACTCGTGCCGGTGGAAGGTGTTTATACTATTCCTGCGCTGAAGGCTGACGTCACGATTACCATCACTGTTGAAAAAGACGAGGTGACCGCTATCATCAACGGCCAACAGCAAGCCGTGAGCCGTAAGGTGCTGCGTGACGGGCAACTGCTCATCATCCGCAACGAGGCAACCTTCAATGCTCAAGGACAAGTCGTTAAGTAAACCGCAAACACGCTCGTTATGCAAAAGCAACTATATATACTTCTCTTGTTGGTGCCGGTGCTGTTTTGCGCCTGCACCGACAAGACGGGCGTGACCTTACCCACGTTCAGCAAGATCACCGTCACGCCCGAGAAATCAACCTATGCTGTCGGCGATCAGGTGGAGTGCTCGGTAACGATGCTGACGCCGGGTGATGCGTCACTCAAGCAAGCTACATATTGGTTCTACACCTCATGGTGGGGGAGTGATCCCAATATGACGGCGGACTTCTGTCAGCCTGATACCGTTGATGGTGTGATATCCTTTACGTCAAGCCCGATAACACTTACGGAGAAGGGGGAAGTGAGGATATACTTCTGGGGACGGCTGGAATATCCAAACTGGGATTTTCAACCGATACAGATTCCTGTGACTCTGAAAGTGGAATAATAAATCACCGCCCATGAAACGCATATTTACAATAGCATTATTCACGATGCTTCTGTCGATGTTGTCAGCGCAGGCACAAACGCTGACGCTCAATGTGAACGACAAGCCGTTGCGTGATGTGCTGCCGATGGTAGAACAGCAGTCTGACTATCACTTCTTTTACAATAGCAGTCTCGCGGGGTTGGACAGTCGGGTGACTATCAGCCTGAACAGCACGCCTATTGAGCAAGCACTCAGGCAACTGTTCAGCGGTACCGGAATAACGTACCGGATAACTGACAACCACGTCATTGTGCTCACGGCAGAAGAAAAGAAGAGCGCCACTCGACAAATCAGTGGTACTGTGTTAGACAAAGCCACTAACGAACCGGTTATCGGAGCATCCGTTATCGTACGAGGCACCACACAGGGAACAATCACCGACTACGACGGACAGTTCATCCTGGACAATGTTGCCACCGGCCAGTATATCGAATGCGCCTACCTCGGGTACGAGACACAGGACATACGTGTTACAGCCAATGCGGACTCGTATAAGGTTTTTATGGTCGAGTCGACCGCCCAGTTGGATGAGGTGGTGGTGGTCGGCTATGGCGCACAGAAAAAGGTGAACCTCACCGGTGCCGTCAGTGTTGTGGACCAAAAGGATATTGTCGGCCGCCCGACGCCAAACATGGTCACAGCCTTGCAGGGTGCTGACCCGGCACTGAACATCACCATGTCTGCAGGTGGGCCGGGTGCCTCATACAACTACAACATCCGTGGCCTCGCTTCCATCAACAACTCCTCAACCACCAAACCGCTTGTGCTTGTCGATGGCGTGGAGATGGACCTGTCGCGAATCAATAGTAATGACATCGAATCCGTCAGTATCCTCAAGGACGCTTCCGCATCCGCTATCTACGGCTCAAAGGCTGCGGCAGGTGTCATTCTTGTCACTACCAAGTCTGGCAGTGAAGGCAAGGCTCCGCAAGTGACCGTGGATGCCAAAGCCGGATGGAAGTCCCCGACTACCGAGCACGACTTTATCACGCAAGGATTCTGGTCGGCGTACATAAGCGACATCTTCATGATGCAGCATACAAAAACGGCTATGACCACTTATTCCGATGCCGATTATGCGGAACTCTGGATGCGGCTCAATGACGTCACCGAGAATCCCGAGCGGCCATGGACAGTGGTCCAGAACGATGGCTCATACAAGTATTATGCAAACTTCGACTGGTATGACCATTATTACAAGACCATCCGTCCAATGCAGGACTACAACGTCAGTCTCAAAGGTGGCAACGAAAAGGTAAACTACTTCGTCAGTGCACGTTACTACACCGAGGATGGTATGATTCGTATCGACAACGATAAATGGCATCAGATTTCCACACGTGCCAAGGTGAATGTCAACATCCAACCTTGGATGCATTATGGTGTGAACTTCTCGTTCTTCTCATCAAGATACACCTATCCGGGCACTACCTCATCGCGAGAGATTTTCCGTGTTGGCTCATTACATGCCATGGCGTATATCCCTGCCACGAACCCCGACGGCTCGGCTGTGTACCTCAACCCATGGATATACTCCGGTCAAGGTACAGTGGGCGATGGTGTGAACGCTTTGCTCCTTTATGGCAAGCACAAGAACTTGAACATCAACCGCGAAATGGTGATGCAACACATGCTGACGTTCGACCTTGCCAAGAATCTCACCCTCAATGCCGACTACTCACTCACATGGCGCATGAAGGAGATAAGCAACCGCTCGGTCAAGGTGCCTTACAGCGCCAAGGAAGGAACAACCGACCTGATTGAGAACTTCCGCTCAGTTAACTCCTATCATCAGCAGTTGGCACGCTACATGACCCACAACTATAATGTCTATTTCCGTTGGTCACCCACATGGGATAAGCACCATCTAACCCTCACTGCCGGTTACAACGGTGAGATGTATCGTTACCATTCATTGGAAGCGGAGCGTATGGATCTGATGACTGAAGATCTCTCGTCTTTTAACTTCGCCAAAGGAGAGGTTACTGACCTCAGCGAAAGCATCAAGACAGTCGCCACCAACGGCTTCTTCGGCCGTCTGAACTACGACTGGAACGGACGCTATCTCTTCGAACTCAGCGTGAGGGCAGATGCATCGTCTCGATTCGCTCCGGGATACAGGTGGGCTGTAACACCCGGAGGAAGTGTCGGATGGCGCATGTCGGAGGAACCCTTCTGGGAATCGATTCATGACTGGTGGGATAACGCCAAGATCCGTCTCTCTGCCGGACAGCTTGCTAACCAGATGACCGGATACTACGATTATATCCAGTCTGTTGATGCCGATGGTATGTTCACACAGGCTATCACCCTTGACGGTGCTACCGTCCTGTCGTATGCTACCGAATCTGACCCCAATGCAGGCACGCTCACTTGGGAAAAGATGACCACCTACGATGCAGGTCTGGACCTCGGTTTTCTGGGCAACCGCCTGTCGTTCACCGGTGATCTGTACATCCGAAACACCGAGGGAATGCTCAATACAGGTACCGCTCTGCCTTCTGTCTATGGAGCAACCGATCCCAAGCAGAACTCCGCCAATATGTCCACTAAGGGCTGGGAATTCGCTATCACATGGCGCGACAAACATCGTGTAGCCGGTAAAGATCTCAGTTACGAGATTAGCGGTGGCGTGGGAAACTACAAAACGTTCATCACCAAGTATAACAATCCAGAGAAACTCCTATCCACCTACTACGAGGGACAGGAACTCGGCGAACTTTGGGGATATGAGATCGATGGTCTGTTTGCCGACCAGAAAGAAGTGGACGAGTATCTGACTAAGGTTGATCCTGTCAATTCAATGGTTTATACCGATATTGTCGGTGTGCTCGACTCCAAAGCACCGGGATTGCACCCGGGCGATGTACGCTATGTCGATCTCAACGGCGATGGTGTAATCACATCAGGAAATAACACTGTTGATAATCCGGGCGACCGCAAGATTATTGGTAACACACTGCCTAAGTATAACTACAACTTCCACCTCAGTGCCGAGTGGTATGGCGTGGATTTGAGTATCTACTTCCAAGGCATCGGACGTCGTGACTGGTATCCAATGACCGAGGCGACAACCTTCTGGGGACCGTATTCACGTCCGTATCAAGGATTCATGGCAAAGGACTTCATGCAGAACGTATGGAGTGAGGACAACCCTGATGCCTACTTCCCGCGTTACCGTGCATACGAGGCTCTCGGCTCGGCTAACTCGCTCGGACCGACCAACAATCGCTATACGCTCAACGTTGGATATCTGCGACTGAAGAACGTGACTATCGGATACACCCTGCCATGCTGGAAGAATGTGTTCTCCGATTTCCGAATCTACTTCTCTGCTGAAAACCCCTGGTGCTGGAGCGGTCTGCAGAAGTATTGCAGAAGCATTGACCCCGAGCAGGCTGTGGTCAGCTCGCAGGCCATCACTTACGGCTTTGCGCGTTCGTTTACGTTTGGTCTAACAGCAACATTCTAACGCCCTACAAGTATGAAAAACTATAAATCTTTCAGTGTTACGGTCTTTGCTCTTTCAGCGATAGCAGTCTTTGCTCTTAGTAGCTGCAACATGGACCTCTATCCGGAGGACCAGTTGTCAACCGCTACATACTTCACCTCCGGGACTGCCCTGCAGGAATATAGCAACTATTTCTATCGGCTGCTGCCGGATCCCGAGACGATGTATGCCGAGGAGGGAGAGCATTTCGTAGCGCCTGTGCCAAACGATGAGATGCGTGGCATACGTGATGTCCATAGTGGTGAGGCATATTGGAAGAAAGACACATGGAAGACTCTCCGCAAGATCAACTATCTGTTGGAGAACGCCGACCAGTGTGCCGACATCGAAGCACGCGAGCATTACGTGGGCGTTGCGCATTTCTTCCGAGCTTACTTTTACTTCGATATGCTCCGTCATTTCGGTGCCGTACCATGGTACGACCATGTTATCAATGCCGATGACACCGAGGCACTCAACCGTCCGCGAGACTCGCGCGATGTGGTAATTAACAACATCATCAGCGACCTGGATCAAGCCATCGACGAACTGCCGGCCACACGCACCACCTATGAGGTCAACCGCTGGACTGCTCTGGCACTCAAGTCGCGTGTCTGCCTCTTCGAAGGTACGTTCCGTAAGTACCACGCCGGTACAACATTCAACGGTGGTAGCGATATCTATAGCGAACAACTGCCCTGGGATGACCTGCTTACCAAGGCTGCCGACGCCTCACTCAAACTTATGCAGGAGGGAGGCTACAGCCTCTATACCACCGGCAGTGAACCCTATCGCACCCTCTTCGCCACACTCACTCCGCAAACAGAAGAGGTCATTTGGGCACGAGCCTATAGCAAGGACCTTGACATCAAGCACAACGCACAAGCGTGGTCGGTTGCTCGCGCTACAGGATTCACCAAGCGTTTTGCTGACCTCTATCTCATGCAGGACGGCACACCGTTCACTGCCAAGACGAGATTCGACACTTTGTCGTACATCGAGGTGTTCAATAGTAGAGACCGCCGTATGGCACAAACGATTCATGCCCCGGGATATATCCAGATGGGCGCAGACAAATCCTATGCCGTCAATCTGCAGATGAGCCTCACCGGATACAAGTACATCAAGTACATCATGGAGTCCACCTACAACACCTGGGGAGGAAGCGTTTGTGCTATACCAATCATGCGATTGGCTGAGGTCTATCTCAATTATGCCGAGGCCAAAGCCGAATTGGGAACCATCACACAAGCTGACCTCGATATGTCGGTCAACCGCTTGCGTGACAGGGCTGGAGTGGCACACCTTAACCTAAGTGACGCCAACGCGCATCCCGATGATTACATGACTTCCCAGAGCGGATACGGATTCTCTTCACCCGTACTACTCGCATCCGACAACAAAGGCGTAATACTCGAGATCCGACGCGAACGACTCGTCGAGACTCCGCTCGAAGGACTACACTACTGGGATATCATCCGCTGGCGGGAGGGACACCTGTTCACTCTGCCGCGTCTCGGACTGTTCTTCCCGCGCGAAGGCAAGTACGACCTTACAGGCGACGGCAAGGCGAACATCCTCCTGTCACCCACCAAAAAGAGCGGAGGTATCGGTGTGACATGTCTTGTGTTTAACCAGGATATATTCCTCTCAAACGGCACATCGGGTAACATGGTAGCCTATAAGGATATGATTATGCAATGGAATGAAGACAAGGATTATCTCTATCCCGTTCCTATCACCGACCGCACCATGACCATGGGCGCTCTCACGCAGAACCCCGGATGGGTTGATAATCTCAATTTCTAACTATAATGTTTAACCTTTAATCAAATCAGTTATGAAAAGATCTATCTTTATCGTGCTGTTTGCAGCACTGACTATGGGCCTCAGCGCTCAAGATGAGGTTGTTCGTTACTTCTTCTCTCCGAACGGTAACGGCGACGAAGACGGTTCTTCGTGGGAGAACGCTGCGGCTGCAGAGTACCTTGGCGCAACGCTCGCAGGAGCTGAACCCGGTATGGAATTCTACCTCATGGAAGGCAACTATGCTCCGGACATCAACACCAATAAGTGGGTTATCCCGCAAGGTGTGGTGCTCAAAGGCGGTTATCCTTCCACGATGAAAGGCACCAAAACATCGTACAATTACGCACTTGGCGGACAATCCGTCTTCTCTGCCGACCTCGACGGTGACGGCAAGGGTGACAACACCGATTATGCCTTCGTCTATATAGGTGCCGGTGATCCCACGGAGAAGAGCGAGGCGTATTACAAAGATTGGCAGAAAACCGAAATCTGGGGTATCACCTTCCGCGATGGCATGCGTCTGAACAGCAAGTATTGGGGCAATATGGTATTCGTGCAGGCTGCACAGGTGGATTTTCACTTCTGCCGTTTCCTGAACAATGATTCGCAAACCAATGATGATGCAAATGGTTCGAACGGTGCTATCGAAATCTGGGGTAGTGCTGTTCGATGCTTCGACTGCATCTTCCGCGACAACATCACGGCGAAAGGTTCAGGTGCTGCTTTCCAAGTGCGTGCACGTCAGTCAAACTCTTCCGCTCACGGACCGGAAGATAATGCTGTAGCATATTTCGAGCGTTGCGAGTTCCGCAATAATATTGCCTATAGCACGCTTACTAGCGAACCCGGCAATGAAAAGTGGGGCACCTATGGTGGCAACTGCTCTGTTGCAGACAATGGTGGTACAGTGTACTTGGTCAACTGTCTTATTGCTGATGCCAAGTGCTGGTACCGCGGCGTTGGAATACGCGTAGGTGGCAACAATTCGGCGTACTTCATCAACAACACCTTCTACAACAACCCATGCCGCCAACGCAGCAACCGGGGATCGAACAACGGATCGGCTGTCTCTGCCGGTACAGACTCAAAGAACTATTTCGCCGGCAACATCATGGTTGAATACGCTGCCAACGATGACTTTACCGCATCCGATGCTGTGGTCTTCATCCAGACTGCCGGTACGGCTGTATATAGCGCAGGCTACAATGTATTAGGTACGGTAATGAACAACAGCACAGTGGAGAACAGCGGCTTCGCGGCTACCGATAAGGTTCCGACCTCGCTGGAAACTGTCAATACTATCGAGAAGGTATTTGGCACAAATGCTATCGCCAACCAAGGCGGTGTGAGCGACGTCATTGCTCCGTTGGCTGATGCTGCGCCTATCGACATCGCTGCTGTCAAAGCTACTGTCAACACATGGCCGATTGATGAGATGGCTAAGGTGATGGATCTCGATAAGGACCAGCGCGGATACACGCGTGCTGCTACATCTGTCGCCGGCTCGTATGATCCCAATGGCGTCGCTCCTGAATGGAAAGATGATCCGGTTGAGGAGGCTGTTGAGAATGTTTACGGCAATGCTGCCCGTACGGGGGTGTTCTCGCTGCTCGGCAACTATCTGGGCGAAGATGCTGCCGCACTGCCCGCTGGTGTTTATATCATCGACGGCAAAAAGGTTGTCAAGTAAAAACCTATGGTCTTCGTATTTGACCTCGGCGGCGTGCTTTCGGACATCGACGTGCAAGGGTTTCTCAACCGTCTGCACCGTCTGATGCCCGAAGGCGGGCATGCGGGGCTTGACCCTGATGTACTCCTGGCTGGTGGCGGCGACTCGTTCCTGCATGACTATGAGTTGGGTTATCTGTCTTCCAAGCAGGCCCTGCAGCACTTCCATGAGTTCTGCCGCCCGGAGATAACCGACGAGCAGATACGACAAGTATGGCTGTCCGAGCTGGCACCTATTCAGGAAAGCAGAAAAGTGCTGCTCCGGCATCTGCGACGGCAGGGACATACCGTTTGTATGCTATCCAACACCAATGAAATGCATTGGCAGTATATCGAACAGATGTTCTGTTACGACGGCTACAGCCTGAAGGACCATTTCGACCATGTGTTCCTTTCCTTCCGCTTACATCTGCACAAACCCGAGAAACCTATCTTCGACGAGGTGTGCCGTACTGTACCGCAAGGACAGGAAATTATATATATCGATGATGCCGAACGTAACCGCAAGGCCGGAGAGGCGATGGGATGGCGAACGTTCGCATCGATTGACGAGTGTATATTCGAACTGTTAAGTAACAATAAGTGATGAAACGGATTCTATTTATTCTGCCGTTGCTGATGGCAATAACATTACATGCCGAAGAAGCCGGCGTGCACCGTTTTGCCAATTACAATATCCGCTATGTCAATGCATCCAATGGCGACACGGGCGAGAAGCTATGGGCGAACCGCCGTGAGTATGTTGTAAGGAACATCACCGGCTACGATTTTGACATCGTAGGTATGGAAGAAGTGACGGGCAACAACAAGGATGCTTCCACCGGCAAGTCACAACTGCAAGACCTGAGAGATATGCTCACAGGCTACGCAGATTATTCGGTAGAGCGTGAGGGAAAGAGTTATTCCTATAATTCGATCTTCTACAAGACCGCCAAATACACGGTTTTGGACAAAGGATTCTTCTATGTCAACTCGCATCCGGATACGCCGGGGGCAGACTGGGGCGAGTCTATTGCACGAACCTGTATTTGGCTGCACCTGAAGGACAAAGCTTCCGGGCAGGATTTCTATTTCGTGTGCACGCATGTCAACTACGGTGCTACCGAGTGCGGCATACAATCCGGCAAGCTTATCGGCAATCGTATTCGTGCATTGGTCGGGCAGACCCCGATGGTGCTGGTGGGTGACTTCAACATGTCGCGTTCCGCCCACGAAGAGGCGTATCGCGGCTATGCTGCGCACTTCTACGATCTTGCGCTGACAGCACCGGTCAACCAGTGCCTGCCTGCCGATGGACCGCAGATAACGGCTACCACCACCGAGTGGACGCCGGCGGTGCAGAAGCAGACGGGTAGTGAGTACGACTATATCTTCTACGATCACATGCAACCCTTGTCGCGACATATCATCACGGAGTATTACCCCGAATCCGGACGTACGGTCAATCCTTCGGATCACTATCCGGTGCTGGGCCGCTTCCGTTTAGGTACGGCTGAGCACCCGACGGCATATTACGCTACCGATAAAGCGACATTTCTGACAGCACTGGCGTCTGCCACCCCTGAAGACACCGTCTATATGGTTGATGGCATCTGCGATGTCACTACATCAATTTCGCCTGAGTGCTCGCTCACATTGAGCGGCGGGTGGAATAGCTCGTTCACGCAACAAACCGGCAGGACTCATTTCCGTGCGAACGACTTGACTGCGGCTATTATCAATATCCCTCATTATTATAATCTTGCGTTGGATCATATCGAGTTGTCGGGCGGCAACAACACATCGCTCACCGGTGGCGGAGCAATCTATTCGTACGGACCGAATATGAGCCTTACGGATTGCTATATTCATAACAACTCGGCGTCAGGTACAGGCGGTGCCGTTGTGCACAAGGGTGAGCAACTGACGGTTAGCGGCTGCCTGTTTGAGCAGAACAGTGCATCTACAGGCGGTGCCGTGTGGTGCCAGAACAGAGATAAACTGACTGTTCATGACAGCCGTTTTATGTCGAACAGTGCCAACTCTGCCGGCGGTGCCGTCGAGGCTTTGGGATTCACCATCCTTGATGTGCAGCGCTGTGCCTTCGTCGGCAATAGTGCTACGACACGCGGCGCGTTGGATATATCGCCCGCCGCGACACCGCAGTCCGCCAATATCCTCAACTGCTCGTTCCTGGGAAACACCCTCTATGCCAAGAAGGGGCTGGCGACCGTGACCAAGCGCTACGGCGGTGCCGCACTGTGGGCGGATATGACCGAAACAACCATACCGCTGAATATCGGACTTTGTACGTTCATGGGTAACCATCTGACCTTCGATGGTACAGACGCAAACTTCGGCGGCGCTGCCGTGGCTATATGCAAAGGCAAGGTTTGCCTGATGGATAATCTTATTCTTGCCAACGACCGGAAGATTGGCTCTGATGCACCTGCATGGAATGATCTCTACACGGTAATCAACGATGTCAATGTGTGGCGGGATACCTATAATCTGTATTCTGCTTCGGCAGAGATTGATGGTTGGGAGAACACGATAACCGCCACCTTCGGCGGAACGCTCAACGGTGGGCAATATTCTCCTCAGGTCAAGGATGACGGCACCTATCCTATCTATCAAAAATCGCTCGGCACGTACTCCATCGCTTGCCTGCCCGCCAACCAACGGCTCTGCGAGTCAGCATTCATCTACGACCTCAACGGCGACGGCAGTATAAGCGGCTCTGTTACGCGCGACCAACTCAACCGCCAGCGGGGCATACAATCCTGTATCGGGGCGGTCGAATTTACCGGCAATGACCACCCGGCAGCAACCGACAATCTGTTTGTTCGCCCAACCATCACCGATGGAGCCATTTACTCCGTTACCGGACAATATATGGGAACCGACATCAATGCTCTCCCGCAAGGAATATATATCATAAACGGGAAGAAAATAATGAAATATTTGAACCGATGAAAATAATTAATGAACTATGAACTTCGTCCCTTGGACTATTTGCGAGACTATATTATACAAAACAAACATCTTCCTGAAATTCAATCCGAGCAAGATATGCAGGAAAATGGTGTAAGCGTTCAGTTACTCCAAATACAACTATTACAAAAAATTGAGGAACTGACGTTGTATATCATTAAACAAGAGGAAAGAATTAAAGAATTAGAAATTAAATTAGGCAGATAGGAGGATTTATGAAAAAGAAAATTTTCTTAGTTGTTTTTACCGTATTGGCAATCGCATGCTCTCAAAGCAACGAAATAAATTATTCGGTAAATGATATCAATAATTGTACGGGGCATGCGGTTGGCATTATAGGATGCTATGACGTAAATAAAGAATACCAACTCGGAGTATTCATCGTTACTAATAATAAAGACTCTTTACTATCTTTTAATGAGGCTGAATGTTTTTACGACTACATAGAGAATAACATGACAGGAGGTCCTTATGTTCGTATATCAAATATATCAAGGACTTTTCAATATACATATCTTGAACCCAACGATACTATCCAATGGATTACCCCATTAAGCAACACAATGGAATTGGCATTGAATAATATAGATAGCTTTAAACAAGTTAAAATAACTCAAATGTTGAAATGAAATCAGTAAATAACATATTTATTCTTCTTGCTATGTTGATTTTGTGGAGTTGTTCTGCGAGAATCAATATTAATGAATCACTTATTGGAGAATGGCAACGACTTGATTGCAGTACAATGCCAAACACAATCATTACATACAATGAAATAATACTCCAAGAAGGATGTACTTGTACATATCATGTCACTGATAATGGTCGTATGGATATTATCCGTAACTGGGTCTCAAAAGGCGAGCCCGATTATGAAACAACATGTCAGTTTTGGTTTAACCATGATACCCTGACGATTACTAACATGCAAGTGGGTTGGGCAGAAATCTACCCGCCATTTTATTACCCGATTACCTTAAAAAAAGTAGGGCAATGAATAAGGTTATAAATATCAAATCCATGGCACGGATTATTCTTGTATTATCGCTTATTCTATATCCGCTTCTTGCGTGGTCGCAAGACCCATGGAGCATCCGTACAGACCAGCCCCTGCAAGGGAACTACTATGGCATCACTTCTGCCAACGGACAAATAGGTTTGCTCAGCAGCCGTAATCCGCTGCAAGTGGATAAGGTGGTTGTGGGCGGATTGTACGACATCTACGGTACGGTGCGCGTCAACAACTACTTCCCGAACATCAATCCGCTGGACATTGAGCTGCGCGTTGACGGTGAGAAAATAGGCAAAAGCAATATATCTGCCTACACCCAGCAGATGAACTTCAGGAACGCTGTTTTCAGCGGGACTTTTGATTACGCCGATAAGGTGTCTGTTACGTACTCGACCATGGCGCTCCGTCATCTGCCCTACGGGTTTATGACCGATGTGACGGTTGTTGCTAAAGCTGACTGCCAACTGCAGGTGCTCAATCAGCACCGGGCACCTGAAGCACTGCGTGATCCGCAAGGCTACATCTCCTACGTTGACAACAAAGCCAACCCTTTCACCGAGCAGTATCCCTCTTATTGTCTGATGACTACTACGGCACTGTCCCCGGGAGGAAAACATCAACTGGCTGCTACCACGGCGTTTATGTTTCCGGGTGAGGAAACCGTCGGCACGCCGTACGCGATCATCCACCGCGACAATCGGGGTGTGGGCAGGCACACCATGGAGTTTGCCCGCCACATGGCTGCAGGCGATACGCTGCATTTCTGTCTTGTGGGTACTATCATCGCCTCCAATGTCGTGCCGGATACCCGTAACGAGGCGGAACGGCTGACCGTCTATCAACTGCTGGAGGGATATGAGCGTATCCTCAGCCGACACAACAAAGCCTGGGACGAACTATGGGAAAGCGATATATTGATCGATGGCGACCCGCAGGCACAACAGGATATCCACTCCATGCTCTACCATCTCTACGCTTTCTTCCGCGAGGGTAATCCCTTCGGCTGCTCGCCTATGGGACTGTCGGGCTTGGGCTACGCAGGACATGTGTTCTGGGATAGCGAAACATGGATGTTCCCTGTCCTTCTGCTCATGCAACCCAATCTCGCACGGGAGATGTTGCAGTATCGTTCCGAACGTCTGCCAATGGCTATGAACAATGCATACATGCACGGATACAAAGGTGCCATGTTCCCATGGGAAAGTGCCGGCTCTGGACAGGAAGAGACAAGCCCACATGCAATGTATCCGTCGCTCGAACAACACGTATCGGGCGATATAGCCGTCGCATGCTGGCAATACTACCAACTCACGCAGGACAAACAGTGGCTGCATGATATCGGTTACCCTATATTGCGCAGTACGGCTGACTTCTGGGTGAGCCGTATCGAAGATAACGGCGATATCATTTGTGTTACCGGCGCTAACGAGTGGAATAGCAATTCTTTCGGCGGTAAACAGGTGAATAATGATGCATTCACCATCGGCGTAGCAAAAACGAACCTCCAATACGCAGAAAAAGCTGCCAAGGCACTCGGTGAACAAGCCGATGCCGCATGGCAGGCTACTGCCGACAAACTCCGGCTGAAGAATCTAGACGGCGACATCATTGCTTCGCATGACGGCTATCACGGTGAAGTCACCAAACAGGCTTCGGTGGCGTTGCTCGCTTATCCGCTACATATCATCACCGACAAACAGGCTATCCTGCATAATCTGGAGTATTACATCGCTACGGTGCCGGAGCAGAAAACTCCCGCTATGTCCAAATCTATCTACGCCACGCTATACGCCCGGCTCGATATGCCGGACAAAGCCCTGTACTGGTGGCGCGACTCCTACCTGCCTAACCTCAATCCGCCTTTCCGCGTAGTGGCAGAATTTAATGGCGGTACGAACCCGTACTTCATAACAGGTGCAGGCGGGACACTACAAGCCCTGCTGTTCGGCTTTGCCGGATTGGACATAACCGACAAAGGACTCAAGCAGGCATACAAACCTGTTCTACCTGACGAATGGACATCACTCACTATACGTCGCAAAGGGCAGAAAGATATCCGCCTCACCAAATGACCCAATCGTAAATCGTAAATAACCAAATCGTAAATATATCGTGACACGTAAGGAATTTCTTCAAACTCTTGGCATCGGTGCTGCTACATTAGCTGTCAGCAATCTGCCCGGAGCCTCGCTCGTGCAGGCAGCTGAGGCTGCTACACCCGACAAACCGCTCCCGAAAAATACCGAGCGGCTCGCGTTTGGTCTGCCTGATCAGGAGGCAAAAGTGCTGCGACCAGTTACTGCCATCGTCATTGGTGCAGGCTCGCGCGGATCGGTCTATGCTTCGTATAGCGGGCAGTACCCGGCATCGCTGAAGATAGTAGGCGTAGCCGACATCAATCCCGTTCGTCGCGAACAGATGGCTCAAGAGTACAACATACCACCTGAGCACAGGTTCAGCGATTGGACGGAGGTGTTCCGTCTGCCTAAGTTCGCCGATGCGGTCATCATCGCTACGCCCGACAACCTGCATTACAAACCTTGTATGCAAGCCTTGGCTGCCGGCTACGATGTGCTGTTGGAGAAACCTATCGCCCAAACGGCTAAGGAGTGTACCGACATCCTTCATCAGGCGCGTAAGTACGGACGGCTGGTCGGCGTGTGTCACGTACTGCGTTATGCACCGTACTTCCGCGCTCTCAAGCGCGTGATTGACGAGGGCAGGGTAGGCGATATAGTCAGCATACAGCACCTCGAACCCGTTCGCTTCCACCACATGGCGCATTCGTATGTGCGCGGTAACTGGCACTCGTCCAAGCAGACCACGCCTATCATCATCGCCAAGGCGTGTCACGACCTGGATATAGTCCGTTGGTTGCTCGGCAAACCATGCAAACGCGTGTCCGCTTTCGGCTCGTTGTCGTTCTTCACACGCAAGAACGAACCCCAAGGTGCTGCTGACCGATGCTTTGATTGCGCGGCTGAGAAGCAATGCCCGTTCTCAGCGCTGAAGATCTATATCCGTGAGCACAGATACCTGTATGTGTTTGACGCACTACCCAAGGATCGTGCCGCCAAGGATGCAAAGATTGCCGAGTACCTGCGCACCACTGATTACGGACGCTGCGTCTTCCGCTGTCAGAACGACCAGTGCGACCATTATGTTTGCAATCTCGAGTTCGAGGGTACGGACGGCTCAGCGGCTTCTACGGCATCCCTGCAGGTCGAGGCGCTCACCTCCTACGGCGGACGCAAAACGCGTATCATGGGAACAAAAGGCGACATAGTCGGCGATATGCAGACCTTTACTCTCACCGATTTTCTTACCGGCAAGAAATATGTCTGGGATGAAGACATCAGCAAACTCCCGGGCTATGAAGGACACGCCGGTGGTGATTGGGGCATAGTCAAGGATTTTGTGCTCGCTGTAGCCCATCACGACGAGAAGTATCTCAGCTCCACCATCGATGTATCGGTCGAATCCCACGTCATGGGCTTCCGCGCCGAACAGGCACGCCTCAAATCAAAAATCGTGAATATGTAAACTGTTGCAGACATGAACCATTACACCGTTCTTTTTGTCATCGGACTGCTGCTGGGCTTTTCGTCATGTACACCCAAGCAGGATATAACTCGAGCAGAGCAGATTCGTGCCGACCTGCTTAACCCGAATAGTCAGCGCGTGCTTGTCGTTTCCCATCGCGCAGATTGGCGCGGATGGCCCGAGAACTCTCTGCCTGCCATCGAGTCGGCTATCAATATGGGCGTGGATGTCGTAGAACTCGACCTCCAGTGCACAGCTGACAGCCAACTCATTATCATGCATGATCCCAAACTCAACCGGACAACGACCGGAAAAGGCGTAATTGCCGAACTGACGCTCGACTCCATACGCACCTTCCGCCTCAAGAACGGCGTATCAATCAAGACCCGCCACGAGATACCCACTCTCCGTGATGCGCTCCTCCTCTGCAAGGACCGCGTACTCATCAATCTTGACAAAGCTGACCGATACTTCGACCTCGTCGTGCCTGTACTTGAGGAAACCGGTACTACTCGCCAGATCATCATGAAAGGCAAGAAACCCGCCAATGAGGTACAACAACTATACGGCAAGTATCTCGCGGATGTTATCTATATGCCTATCGTGGATATGAACGACTCTGCCTCCGTCGAGGCGTTTCGCGCGCACATGCAGAGTCATCCTTGTGCCTTCGAACTTTGCTGGCGCGATGATGACCGCTATGTCCGTCAGGTGTCTCAAATGGCGCAAGGCAAATCGCTCCTGTGGGTCAACTGCCTGTGGGATACGCTGTGCGGTGGACATGAGGATGATGAGGCATACAAGGATCCCGATGCACATTACGGCTATCTTATTGACTCCCTCGGATTCCGTATCATCCAGACTGACCGCCCGGAGTATCTGATCCGTTATCTTAAATCGAAGCACAGACGATGAATTTTTTCTCCAAATTACCGCCCGCCCCTCTCCGTGACGAATCGGAGGAGCAACGCAGCACGCGTTTCAAGCGCATGCAGTGGGCTTCGTTCTTTGCCATAACCCTCGGTTATAGCATGTATTATGTATGCCGCACATCGCTTAATGTGGTCAAGAAACCCATCATGGATGCCGGTGTGCTGGATGCCAAACAGCTTGGTGTCATATCGTCAGCTCTGCTCTTTACGTATGCTATCGGCAAGTTCGTCAATGGCTTTCTGGCGGATCACTCCAATATTCGCCGGTTCATGGCAACAGGTCTGCTCATATCCACCGTGGCGAATATCGTAGTCGGACTACTCGGACTAATCACCGTCTCGCAGATGGCTATATCCCAAGTAGCGTTCTACACCGTCTTTGCTGTATTGTGGGCTGTTAACGGCTGGACGCAATCAATGGGCGCACCGCCGTCGATTGTCGCACTCTCACGCTGGTATCCGCTCTCCAATAGAGGTACGTTCTACGGGTTCTGGTCGCTCTCACATAACCTCGGGGAGTTCTTCTCTTTCCTCCTTGTTGGCGGGCTCGTCAGTCTCTTCGGTTGGCAGTTCGGGTTTATCGGTGCCGCTATCGCCGGTGTAATAGGATTTTTACTCATCCTCTTCCTTCTGCATGATTCACCCGAATCGGAAGGTATGCCGTCTGTTGCGGTCATGGCCGGTGAGGAGCAGCCTGCCGATGATAAGCCCAAGTCCATCGGACTCTCCCAACGGGCCGTTCTCCGCAATCCTTACGTGTGGGTGCTTGCGTTCGCTTCGGCATTTATGTATGTGTCACGTTATGCGGTCAACGGGTGGGGAGTACTCTTTCTGCAGGAGACCAAGGGCTTCACTCTCGCTACCGCCACGCAGATCATATCCGTCAATGCTCTGCTCGGTATAATCGGTACGGTCTTTTCCGGCTGGCTGTCCGACGTGGCATTCAAGGGTAACCGATATATACCTGCGGTTACGGCAGGCATACTCGAGGTCCTCTCGCTCATCCTCTTTGCCTTTGGCGGTAACAGCCTCTGGCTTAATATAGCAGCAATGGTACTCTTCGGCATAGCCATCGGAGTCCTCATTTGCTTCTTAGGCGGACTAATGGCAGTGGATATCGTGCCGCGTGAGGCGTCCGGTGCTGCACTCGGAGTCGTCGGCATTGCATCCTATGCTGCTGCCGGATTGCAGGATATAGCATCCGGTCTGCTCATCGATGGCAACAAGACGCTTGTTTCCATCAATGATGGAGTGGAGCAGTACACTTACAACTTCACGCCTGCACTTATCTTCTGGATCGTTGCTGCCACACTCTCTGTTATGTTGGTATGTGTCGTCTGGCGAAAAGCGACTACAAATTATAAACAACAGAATTAAACATGGTTATATGAATCGTCATATCTCTATCTTTTGCGCATTGTTGGTCTGTACGAGCATGCTGGCGCTAACGCCGACATATACGTTGCCCCTGTATCCAAACGGAGTGCCGGATAGCAACGGCTACAAACCTGAAGACGAGTACGTCAAAGAGGGTACGAAAATCTACAAGACCTCCATCCCTCGAATCGATGTTTATCTGCCGAACGCTGCCGATGCGGCTGCACCGGCTATCCTTGTCTGTCCTGGGGGGGGATACCAGTTTACCTCCACCGGCAATGAGGGAATTGATGTGGCTAACTATTTCGTGCCACGTGGCTATGCGATAGCTGTACTCAAGTACCGCATGCCTAACGGTCATGAGCGTATCCCGCTCAGCGATGCTTTGCAGGCTATGCGCTTGCTCCGCGACAGTGCTGCCGTATGGCATATCCGCGAGCAGCATATCGGTGTCATGGGATTTTCTGCCGGCGGACACTTGGCTGCTACATTGCTTACCAAGTATGCCGATGCCAAAACGCGTCCGGATTATGGCGTTCTCGTCTATCCCGTCATCACGATGGACGAGAATCTTACACACCGTGGCTCGTGCCGCTCGTTGCTGGGCGAAAAACCGACATTGGAACAACGGCTCAACTGGTCGGCTGAACGTAATGTCACCCCAGACACTCCGCCGTGTATCATCGTCGTGTGCCAGGACGACCCGACAGTGCAAGTGGACAACTCGCTGCTTTTCTATAAGGCTCTCACCAATCAGCATGTTCCGGCAACGCTCATCGTTGTTCCCGAAGGTAAGCACGGGTGGGGATACCAGCGGCAGTTCCGCGACCGCGAAATCATTGATCAGGCTATCCTGTCGTTCGTCGCAGAGCATTAAATCCATAATCTGAAATCTAAAATCCAAAATCTATGTTAGGTACTTGGGAAATTATACTGATAGCACTCGTCATTCTTCTCATCTTCGGCGGTAAGAAGATTCCCGAACTTATGAAGGGTATCGGCAAAGGCATGCGCTCGTTCCGCCAAGGCGTGGAAGGCAAAGAGGATAAAGAGAATAATGAAGAAAAAGTAGAGAACAAAGAGTCATGATTTTGTTAGGCTACGATATAGGCAGTTCGTCTGCTATAGCCTAAATCTTAATTCGTTTATCACGATAGTCAAAAACCCCGTTGCATGTGAATGCAGCGGGGTTTAGGGTATATGCTAATATACCCTTATTATGACTGACCAACTTACCCAAACTGAGCTCATGGTTATCGACTATGAGTTCAAGCGTACTATGCGCGAATTATCCAAAATCATTCCCTCTGTTGATCCTATCGATTACCGTCGATTAACCTATTTGCTCATCGAGACGCGACGTGCAGCGTACAAAGAGGCACGCGTCAAACGAACACTCGGTAACCTGCTCAACGATTTCGGCATCAGCGACGATACCTACTACGATTGGCGACTAAGATGGTATTGCTTCCTGCCTGAACATATAAAAAATCTTGTTAAATAATTCTCTGAAAATCAGAGTTTTTTCTTGTTTCTTTGTCGTACCTTTGTGCCATAATTTCTAAAACCCTACAATTATGGCAAGACAAAGATTACGATGGGATCTTATCCCAAAAGATGACAACAACATCGTCCGCGTCGCAGATATCGGACTCACTCTCCGTCCCTGCGTACGAGGCATCGACGAACAAGGTAACGTCGTGCGCACTCTCTATTGCACCCGCAACGGACAGTTCTTCGTCCCCGAAAGAGGCTGGCATCAGCAGCATCCGAACTACACGCCTAACAAACCCAGTCTCAAAGACAGACGGAGCCATTCAGCGTACCCTATCATGCGGCATTTTGGTGGTAAGTTGTGCCATCACCTTATTGCCGTATCATGGCACGGACCGCGCCCTGACGGCTATGAGTGTGATCACATCAACGGCAATGTCCTCGACTGCCGCGTCTCCAACCTCCAATGGGTCACACCTGCTGTTAACCACTGCAGGGCATGTGTCCTGCGTCGCTTGCGCAAGGAGGGAATAGATCCCGCGACACGTACAACGGAAGAACTTCTCACATTGTTTAATCGTAATAACGTTGCCGGTGACGTTTATGCCGGAGAATAATATGCAAGCAATCAATTTACGCGCAGCCATCAGCGCTGCCAACGACATCACCATTACCCCGATAGACGCACTCGTCGAAACATCCATCCTCAAGCAGCTCATCGAGTCATGCAAGGCGAGGGTAGAGCAACTCGAACCCGCCGCCAAATCCCTCGCCGAACACCAACTCGCCGAGATGGGCGTCACGTCTGGCAAGTTCATGTACCACGGCCATCACTACACACTCGATTCCGTGCCGGTCTTCGACATCATCGGTGATCCGAAGAAGTACAACACCCCCGAGGCTGCCACCTACCGGCACAAAGCCCGCGAAAAGGATGAACTGAAGAACCAATCCGCCGTCCTTACCAAGCAGATGAAAACCATCTACGACGCGTACCCCGTCGAGCACCCGAACATCCAACCGGATGGGATGAAGCAGACACTGAAGTGCTTGGATTAACGAAAAGAAAAAAGAACCAAAAAAGAAAAAATAATTACTCCCGTACACCTAACACTAAACAGATAGTAATAGGGTTCGGTGTAAGGTGTTCGGGAGTTTTAATAATTTTAAATTATGGATTTTATAGAATTATATAAGCAGTTCAGCAACGAGTTCTGGAGCCATTTCCAGAGTTCGGAGCTGGCGCAGGGTAGGAAATCCGCCACGTTCCAACTGTGGCTCCAACGCAGCCAAGCGGCACGATTTGCTATGAGCACCTTCCTCACCGAGCACGGAGCGCCCAAGGACAATCCGTACTTCTGGGTCATGCACTTCCCAGAACCTCAGCCGCACAACCTCAACGGCGCGCGCTCATTTCCCGACGAACCGCTCGTCCGGGCCATCTACAACGGTATCGGCGGCATCTATACCCGACGCGAAGCCGAGCTGTATAACATGCAGATCAAAGGAGAGTTTAATTTATAATCCCATCTATGTTAATTTCGTCGGATACTATCCGACATCTAAAACCCCAACCATTATGACTGCAAAAGACTTTGGAGATACTTACCTCCGCTACCAAGAGAGCATCAAGAAGGTGCTCAATAGCAAGAAGATCTACGACGAGGATCTGTTACACGACACATACATCGCACTCTACGAGCATTCGCAACGCGCGGATATGCCCAACTTTCCGGGCACATTCGTGGAGTTCTACATGGCGCGGTACAAGCGCCGCGAGGTCAATGAGAGCAATTACGAAGCCTACTCGCCGGAGCAGATGGCAGCGCTGGACATCATTGACGAGAGCGACCTTGCATACCGTGAGCAGACAGGCAAACGCGTGGACAACCTGATCCGGTACTTCTGCGAGCATCCGCAGAAAGGAGTGCGCAGTCACCGGCGGGCATGCAAAGTGCTCAGACTATATCGCCAAGGCCTGACAGAGTGCGAAATTTCACACATGCTAAAAATTTCGCAATCTGCTGTGCATCAACAACTTGAAAGCATAATCGAGCGGCTGAAGCTTATAGCAAAAAGGTAATATAATAGAGGGGCATAATTCCCAAGCCTGCTATTCGGTCATTCGTTTTCGGTTCATTGTTCATCCGTTTCCGATCCGTTCCTGATCCGTTATCGATCCGTTTAGCAGTCAACCTCGAGTAATCAACCTATCAATATTTGACTTATGGCACATTGCAATCTCTTCCCCGGCATTGCCTCCGTTTCGGGCAAATTGGGCAAAGTTCTCTTCAAGACCTTCACTCGTCCTGACGGATCTTCCGTCACACGTATGTACTCAACCGAAGGGCATCATAAGCGCCGCACACCGCCTTCCGATCGCGAACTCGCACAGCGCCAACGCTTTGCCCGCATCGCCTCCGCTGTCGCCCTCTGCCGACGCAACGGCGACACTCGTCCCAAGAAACTCATCTGGTCCGAACTCGCCCGCACAATCCAATAATGTCGTTTTTTCAGGGCACTCCCATCCGCATGGCCGTTTTTGAAGCGGAATGCAATGCAGCGCTTCCCCTCGCCCTCCCCTTCCTGTTTTTTGAAGTGGAATGCAATGAAACGTTTTTTTGTGAGCGAAGCGAGTTTTTGTAAGGTGGCAGACAATTCTGCAAGAATTGGCGGTGGGTGATCGGGCGATAGGACTATGGGAGCTCGCTCATAATAGGCCTGTCGAACGGTCGCACACAGCTGCCATCGGGCAGCGTACCACCGCTTTTTTGATTAAATATAAAATATCCAACCTAACCTTTAACCCCTCCCAATCGACATGGAGGAGTCTTCCCCCTCGGGACGTAAAACGCAGTTTTGCGGACCGAAGAGTGGAGACATGGGGCGCCCCGATGAGCGCGTAACGCTCAGCCAATGCGCGCCCATTGTCGAACACGAATGGCAAAAGTAGAATGGGCCGACGCCATCAAGACCGTTAGTGGCGCCCTCGTTAAGATCAACAAGAAGTCGCCGCACGCAGCCGACCAGAAGATGGTTCTCGGTACGCACCGCGTAGCACCCACCACGAGCACCGCTTGCTCGCGCATCTATCTCCGCGGCCTGTCGGCTATCACCCGCTCGACTCCCGTCAGCTCTGACGAGACCCTGGCACGTAACCGTTTCGGTGCTATCGGCGCTGCCGTAGCTCTCCGCAAGAAGAACTTGAGCACGATCGCTGCGGACACCGCTGCGTTCAACGCCCAGAAGGAGACGGGCTACAAGACCTTCCGTCAGTACCTCTGGCACGTCTGCGCCGACGAGTACGATCAGTCGAATGGTTAAACCCTTCCTGTTTTTTGAAGCGTAGCGATTTTTTGTGGCGAAGCCGTTTTTTGTAAGGCGGGCGTTCGACCCGTTGGTCGGACGCGAGGCTAATCGGACGATGGGGTTCTGGGAGCTTGCTCACAAGAGCCCTATCGAACGGTTAGACTCAGGCTGTCTAACAGCCGTACCGCCGCGTTTTTGATTAACTAAAAATGCTCTCCACAACTAAAAAAGTACAACTATGAGAAAACTATTCATCTGTTTAGCCGGGGTGGTGGCGATAGCCCTGAGCTCCTGCAACGTGACACGGACGGTAACGACCAGCAGCTCGTACCTCCAACGCGGAGATACGACCGTACTGATCCAGTCGAAAACGATTGAGTCGTATGATGCCTCCAAGAGACTGTAAGTGCAAAAATGCATTTTCTCGAAAAAAAAGTCCTGCAATGCTTGCAAATATGGTATTTTTTTTGTAATTTTGTGTCGCCATCGGCAAAAAGCGTTCAAAGCCATAAACGAAAACGCCAATGTCCGGTAAATAGCATATACATTAATTATTCAAGATATGAAAAATCCTAAATTTTGGGCAACGATGATTGTATTGTCCTTGCTCTTAAGCATCACGTCGTCCGTTATTTGTCTGCTGACTATGCGGCGTGCAATCCTTAACCGTGAAGTGGTACAAGCTCTGGATGTGCTGATTATGGACACCCAGATTGCTGAAGAGAAGCCGTTGCTGGCCGAAGATGAGCCGATAGTGGATGCCGAGCCGTTAGAAGTGCAGGACTCAACGCAATCAGCAGCGGCTCAGGAAACCCAACCGAGCGCCAAAGCAGCCCAACCGGCACAAGCGGAACAGCCGGCTCAGCCGAAGATTATTGTAGGCGACAGTTATGTGGATCTGGGATTGCCCAGCGGCACACTGTGGAAAGCACAGAACGAAGAGGGCTTGATGGCTTTCGACGATGCCAAAAAGAAATACGGGCGTTCAATCCCATCCATCAAGCAGTGGGAAGAGTTGAAGAAATACTGTGTGTGGGAGTGGACAGGCGACGGTTACAATGTGACCGGCCCGAGCGGACAGGGTATATTCATCCCTGCAGCCGGTTATCGCAATGTGAGCGGTCAGGTAGGCAAGGTCGGCACGTTCGGCAACTACTGGTCATCCACCTCCAAGGACAAAAAAGAAGCCTGGCGATTCGGTTTCGAGCCCGGCAAGTTCAGCATGGCTGCACATAGCCGCCGGTACGGACGTTCCGTGCGCTTGGCACAGAAACAGCAGAGATCGCTGGAGGATATAGTAGTAGAATAATTCTGATACCAACCGGGAGCGTTTTTGCGCTCCCGTTTTTTTTAGCAAGAGTTGAATTTTGGCACAGCATAAGAGGGAGTAAATGCGAATTTTGCACTTTCTTGACAAAAAAAATCCTGTATTACTTGCAAATGTCAAAAAAAAGTCGTATCTTTGTAGTCGGACAAACAGAAGTTGCGTGCTCGTGGTCACGCAACGCGAATAGAGACCTTAATAAATGCACTAAATATTGTATTATGAAAAAGATTCTTTTACTCTTGTTGGCTCTGCCAACTGTACTGATGGCCCAACAGAAGGTGGCCGTGTACGTAACCGCTCCGGAAGGCTTTGACCCGGAGATCAAGGAGATCCTGGGCAGCGAGCTGGTAACAGGCGTGGCTCAGAACAGAGACTTCAAGGCTGTAGAGAGTACCGCTAATTTCCAACAGTTGCAGAACACTCAGGACAACGATCAGATCTGCGCTATCGGTCAACAATTGGGCGTTGATCTGGTGCTTGTGGCCAATGTAACCACGTTCCGCGACCAGTATTATGTCAAGGGTCGTCTGCTGAATGTCCGCACTCTGGCTATCGCTGCATCGGCGAGCGAAGCTTCGTCGTTTGCCTCGTTGGAGGATATCCTGGCTGTATCGCAAAAGTTGACCGGCCGGCTGTTCGACACCGTTGAACCGGTGGAGGAGGAGTACTCGAAGATCGGTTATGCCAACAAGAACAACTGCGACATCATCAGCATCGACAATACCGGTGCAAACACGATTGTTACGCTGAAGCTGCTTGACCCGAAGGGTACGATCAAATGGTCGATCTATCCGACTACGGTTATTCGCGACCGCGCTACTAACAAGGAGTACAAGCTGATTGCCACCAACGGCATCAACACCGATCATTCGGAGAACTACGGACTGGGCATACACGAGTTCAGCCTGACGTTTGAAAAGTTGCCGTATGAGGTAACAGGTATCGATATCATCGAGCCTAAGGGTTGGGAGTGGACAGATATAGTGCTCAAGAACTTCGGCAAGGTTGGCTTGCACCAGTTCCGCGACGATACGCAGAAGAAGTTCGCCATGCAGATGAAAGAGCAGGAACTGATGAAGCAGCAAGAGGCTCGTCTGGGCCAGATCGTGAACATCGAGCAGTCGTACCGTTCGTACCTGATCACGATCACCAACGAGAACTACGGTTCGGATTACCTGATTCAGTTGGAGGGCAAGAACATCGGTACGGTTCGCAAACGTTCGACCTTGACGTTCCGTATCGCTCCGGAGAACTACGGACAGCTGAAAGCTATCCAGGTGGACGGCTATCTGCTCAAACCGATGGTGTATAAGTGGGATGTGCCGCCTATGCGTCCGAAGGATGAGATCCGCTTCGATATACCTCGTCCCTAATAAGTAACCAATAAATACTGAAACAATGAAACGATACTTTATCCTTCTGATGATATGCATGACCTCACTGGGGTTGATGGCGCAGTATCATCATAATACACAGACTCCTCCGCCACCGCAGGGGCAGTACGATCATCATCACAATGACCCGCATCGCGGCAATCAGCCGGGACAACCGGGACATCATGGCAATCATCATGGCAATCAGCCGGGGCATCATCAGCCCACGCCTCCTCCTCCCGCACCGGTAGTAGCGAATGCCGAGCAGTTGCAGTGGGCACTGCAGGTGATCCAGAAGCAGTCGTATGACGACAAGCGTATGGAGATCGCCAAGCTTTGCGTGGTTCTCTGCCCGTTCCGGGTGCGCGATCTGGCACGTATGGCCGATTGCTTCACGATGGAAGATAGGAAGGTGGATTTTCTGATCTTTGCGCATCACTATTGCCCGGACAAGGAGAACTACCCGATGTTGCGCGGTACGCTGCGCTATCAGTCGGATTACGACAAACTGATGGAGCGCGTTTACCCCGGTTACCGCAGACCGTAAGACAGGTAGGCATACAGGCGCATCTGCACCTATATATAATAATGACGCACGCATGCGCGCGCGTCATTGTTTTTGTGGGTAGGGATATCGCCCAAGTATGGGCGATGACTTTATCAGGCTGCTGCCCGGCGTTTGCGGGTGGAGTAGGCTACATATCCTCCGGCAAGTAGTAGCATCATTACCCAAGGTATGTCGCCGACAGGACCGTCGTTTTCTTGGCCGGGCTCACCACCCGGACCGCCGGGATCGGGCCCCTCCCAGTCGTCTTCGCCGCCACCGCCTCCTTCTCCTCCGTCTCTGCGCGTCCGTCGCATGGATGGCGCATACGGCGAGAACGGCTCAGCGTATTCACGTGAGCTTACTGTAGCGGGCATCATCTGCGAAGTACTACGAAAGGCGTAGGTCGGTTGTTGAGTTTCGCAGGTCTTAGGTTGTGGTGCGCCTGTTATCCACAGAATAATCGATATGATGATTCCCATCATCAACGAATGATTTCCTTTCTTGTTGTACCCAGATTGTCAGTTATAACATATACGCCTTGCGGCAACATGTTGTATGATGTGTTGACCTCACGACCTAACATGTCATATATATGGGTGATTGTACGTTCTTGGTTTACTTCGTCCACAGCGGTGGTAACATCCACCACTTTACGTTTCTCGAGCGACAGGAAGAACCGGTTGTCGTCCTGCGTTGCTTCGGGCATGAAGGTGTAGTCCTCAAACAGAAGATCTGTTACCTTACCGGTTACCTGATCGGTGAGCCAGAGAGCCTCAAGCAGGTTGCGGTCGTAACGGCCATCGTCGAAAGAGAAGGTCATCTCACTCATCTCCGCCTTGCGGTAACCTACCGGTACAGGACGGTTGATGCCCTCCATCGGCAGAGCAATGTATGCCATCGGAGTGGATGCGAGCAGGCTATATGCCGACATCGGTTGTGCGCTACCGAACTCTTTGGCCAGATCGGCATTCAGTTCGTATGCTTCGGTAAAGTCGCCGAAGAGTAATCCGATATGATCGGTGTTGCTGCCTTGGCTGAGAATCACACCTGCCTCAATCTCTTCCGATTCATTGCTGTCGTCAGCCGCACGGCGTCCGGGAGCAGAGACCGGCTCCGTAATCTTTGCGAAGAGGAGCTTGTCGCCATACGAGGTCTGTGTGAAGTAGCTATTAAACGGCTTCATAACGAAGCTACTTATTTGCTCTTGTTCGTAAGTATAGAATCCGTCCGTCGAATAAGTGATGTATCGCAGCGAGCGACTACCGGGTGCGGCAGGTACAAACTCTTTGGAGTCGTTGATTATACCCTGCTGTGTGTTGACTTTACCAACGGTGATATGTCCCAGCGTGATGTTGGCCATGAACGGGTTGCCGATGAGATTCCAGTTCCGGTCTTTTTCCGCGGCTGAAGATTCGGCGTTGGTGTAGGTGTCAATAATCTTGGATTCGCTGTCACCTTCGCTGAAGTTGATCGTTATCGGGAAGCGCAGTATAGCTTCTTGCTGACGTGATCCGTTCCATTTCTGCGGTTGCGCAATCACAGCATAGCCCTTGCCGGCTTTGTATGTTGCTTCGATAGCTTTGTGGTTGTACTTCTCCCACGCAGCTATACCGTCTTCGCGGTACTTGCTATTGTAGACATACACCATCGTGGCCGGTGTGTTTCCATTGATCGGGCCGGATACGTCGGCGCATGCCAGGTCGCTCGGCAATGCAAGCGGGTAATAGGTAGCCTGATCGATGGTGTAATCGTAGTAGATGGTATTGCTGTTATGGTTGGCAATCGTACCATTCACTTCGAGCTGTGCCCATTTCTTGGCTATACCGTTACCGCGCATAATGATACCTTGTACATCCAGTTCAGCGCCATCGGCTACGATAACCTTACCGCCGGCGTGGATGTCAAGGATACCGCTGATCTCGGTATTCTCATCGATAGTGAGTGTGGCACCATCGAATACTTGCACACTGGTGTTGTCGACTGCGCTATGGAAGTCAATGCCACTGGCATTGGCGTCAGAAGCGATTGCTACAGGAACAATGGTGTCAATAACTGCTGACGGTTGATCGCATGAGTTAAAAATAACCATGTGCATTTGTTTGCCGGCATACGTATTGCCCTCAATCAGTTCACTGATAGGTCTGCTCCATAAGCCGTAGTCCTGCCGTGCAATAGCATTGTCCTCTTCTTCAAGTTTACTTCCGTCAATATACGTCTCAACATATCCGTCGTCTGCAGACCCTGACAAAACATCCGTGGTGTCGGAGCGATAAAGGAGTTCGTTAGCCGTCCACTCGTGAATACATGCTTTAGCGCGAACAAATGTCGCTTGATAAACGAGGTTTTGTGTTGTGGCGCTATTGGTTATGTTGAGTGTGGATTCAATGGATTTGATTCCATAAATATCTGTCCAATATGCAAGCTTGTAACCGGCAGCCGGAGTTGCAACCAAGGTGTAGTGGCAATGATTGCCCGGATCCTGAGTAGTAGCAATCGTACCTCCGGTACTGAGAATGTCAACCTTACTGTAATCGTCGCACGTAAGGGAACCGGTTGCGTACATTGCAACCGATGCTACTGCGAATATTATGCTGTACAATAACTTTTTCATTGCTTCCGAAATTTAGATTAATCTTCTACATCTTGGCACAGCCTGAAAGTACGTCTAAATGTTTTGGGACGCTCCTCAAATATAGGCGTGCTGTTTTGCCATTTGCCATTTGCCTTATAAGGATAACCGCCAAATTCCAATGTTATGCAGTGGTCTGCTTTCTTGCCTTTTGTTGCTGTCCAGTAGAACCCAGAGCGATTGTATTTTGACCCATCTTTACCATTTGGATTGCCTGCAGCCGGTAGAAAGATTGCGCCTTGTGATTCCAGTAATCGCCATTCACCTTCTGTTAATATATTGTCGACAAAATACCAGCAATTTCCTTCACTACCGTCGAGGTCAGGGAGGAATGTCTTGCCTGCTGTAAGGACTTTCGGATCCCAATTATCAGGCAGTAGTATCATTCCGTTTACAAACGTATTACCGTCCGGCGTAGTTTCGTCTAAGATGATACGAGCACGAGCGCGCAATTGGTTTGCTTTATCTCTGGTGCTTACCAGATACGCGAACTCATCTGCAGTCGGTGTCCTGAAAGTTTCCCCGTTTATTACAACACCGGCTTCCGGTACTTCCTCGAATTCAAGTGCATCGATCCAGCCGTCATGGCTTGCATCTGTTGCGGTGCCGATACGTATATTCCAACATTTTACTCCATTTTCATATATTGTACCATACTCTCCATCCCATAAATCTGACCCGGGATAACATTTTTGTCCATTAAAGCCACCTCCTACATAATCATATTGATGCTGCGCAATGCGCCATGTTCCGTCAGAAGGCTTATATTGCAGATTGCCGAGTGCGAATTTTACTTTCTTGGGATTTCCTTCTGCATCCTCTCCGAGAGTAAACTCCGCTTCGCCAATGGAAGTGGCTCCACTTGCGGTGAAGATAACGGCAGATTGCTGCACGTCGGGAGTGTAGCATTGAGCATCAACCTGCATAAAAGCGGGGAAGAGAAATATAGCTAAAACAGTTAAGAGCTTCTTCATAATCAATCTTGTCACTTTAGTCGGTTTGCAATTAACTTTCTGATGTCATAGGTGATTGGCTTGCAGGTCAGAAAGGTGGTTTGTCTTATGCGCGCGTAGGTATGTGCGCGAAATCGGCGACAAAGGTATACAAAAAAATCGAAATATGCAACTTTTTGAAACGTTTCGGACGTTTTTTATGGAAATATGTCACTTTTTTAATATTTATGTTGCAAATTAGGTATGTATGCTCTATAACATAAAAGAGGCTCGGAAGCCTCAGAAAGGTGTTGCGGTTAAGCATAATTTGCGTCAAGCGGTTGTAATAACGTTCGAGATGGCCGGTGTTGAACCGCGTGTTTCGAAACGTTACGAAACGTGTGCGGGGAACAAAAAAATCATCGGTCAAACGGCCGATGATTTGCGTTTGCGGGAGTAGGCTATATAGCCCCCCGCAAGCAGCAGGATCAGTACCCACGGCACATCGCCGATCGGTTGGCTGGGTATAACACCGATAGGATCATCCTCAGGCGGATCCCACGGTCCGCGGCGCTGCGAGCGTCGCGGTTCGCCGATTGGCCCGCTGCCGTCGGAGGTGTAAGAGGTAGTGCCGACAATAGGCGTGTAGGATGATGTGGACCGGAACTGATAGGTCGGGTTCATATCATCGGTGAGCGTAGGCGTCTTGTCCCACAAGGCAGGCTGCGCAACCTGCTCGTAGTCAAAGGCGGCAGATGCCATGTGGCTGAACCCACACAGCATACATGCCGTCAGCAGACATCGGAATATGTTAGAATGAATACGCATCATTATCTCAGTTTTTGTCCGAACATCGTATAGACATGTCCGTTGCGCAGGATCAGTACATGTCCATTTTGGATGATCTTTATTGCTGCCTCGTTGTCATTGTTGTAGATGACAGGTTCGGCAGTGGTCGGGTTATTCGGGTCGCTCGGGTCAAAGCCTCGGCGGCGTATATAGTAGCGCGTCTCATGGCTGGCTTCCGGCGTAGGAATATCCAGACGGATACCATCCAGGATCAGTCGCTCGCTATTCGTCAGAGCGTCGTACAGAACCAACTGTCCTTCGATATTGTTTACACCCGTGAACCAGAGATGCGTAACCGGATCGTACGGCAGGTCGCTCATATAGAACGATATCGGAACGTTCAGCACCTCGTCACGCAAGTTGATACTCAAACCGTGCTCACCCTCTACAGCGTAGATATTGAACGGTGTAGCCGGTGCAGAGGAATTGGTGTAATTATTGATATTGACAGTAGTCAGCAACGCATCCTCGCCGTCCAGTACAGCGGAGTGGTAGCCTTGTCCGATCAGCAGACGCGAAGTGCATCGCGGCGATACGGGATTGACAGCCGTAACGGTCATTATGCCCTTGCTCAGCCCTGTTGCCCCAATGCGGTGCGGTGCTGGAGCCAGACGTACTACCTGACTCGGCCATGTTACGATGCGGTTTGTATTGATCCGCACAGTTTTCGACGTGCCTGATGTAGTAGATATGACCATTGCATGCATCGGCGGCAGGTAACGTTTCGGATTGGTGATTGTATCCCTTGTAGCTTCGGCAGCAGCTCTTGAAGTCGTTGTATATTCATTGTTGGAGGCCATGTAAGCAATGCTGCCATCCAAGCTATTGTCGGCTATGAAACCCCAGATATCGATGTATCCCATCGTCGGGTTACCGAAGACGAATGCTGTGGATGCTGAATCATTCTCAAGCGTGTATTCTTTGTACGTGCCATCGGTATCGAACGCCAGTTTGCCGGCTGCACTGCCAGCATTCTCGTTGCGCTCTGCACACAGATTAGGTACATAGAAATCGTACATCTTTTCGCCCTCCGTGTTGTAATAGTAGTAAATGTTATCGTTCTTAGGCAGGCGTACGGCAGCATTGTTACCGTTAGCCGTGCGCGTGTAGATTGCCCATCCTAATGCAGGCGGCAGATAGTAATCCATACCATTGGTTACTCTCGACCACTGGGCTGCAGCAGTACGGGTGGAATCTTTTACGTCGTTGCCATTACCCTTTTGTACAATCGAGCGGCTGTACAGTGAGAGCCAGAACGATGCATTGCCGGTAGTAGCATTACGTCCGTTGGCATCGAACTCTCCTGCCTCCCAAGCCGGTGTCTGGTTGGTAAGATCGGCATTAGCCATGAATATATCACCGCTAAGCATTCCTGTAACAGGTGCAGAGCGGAATGCCCACTGATTATGCGGCAAGCTCATATCTACCACTGCCGTATTGTAGGTCAGGTATTGCTGCTGCCCCATGGCCGCACCCGGCAGGAAGCGGATAGCATCGCAGACGTTGTACTCAAAGCCTGTCTTCTTTACCGAGTCCGCGGGAGCTATACTGCTCGGATCGGGCATTACGGGAGAAGGCTGGTTACCCGTCATGGCAGGAATAATCACATTCGTAGTTGCCTTAGGCACAAAGTGTGCATCTGGATGGATAGGCTGGTTTTGTGCGTTGACGCCTATCCAGTTATCCGGATTGTTCCAGTTATTATCCTCACCCTCCTTCGGATCCCAGCGCACTGCATCCGGCACAACAGATATCGTAAACGGCACTGTTCCCACGCGGCAACCATCACCCAGGGTGTGTGAACCGGTACGGGTCATCATGGTTATGCCATACGTATAATTGTAACCGGGGCGCATCTGATAGTTGTAGTCCGGTGCGGGACGCAGAATCAGGTCATCACCGGTCTCATAGTAATCCGAGTTGTCACCGCTCAAGTTGTACTCCTTGTCAGGCAGCAGATGCAACTTATGGATACCCTCCAGATAGTTCGGGTCATTGGTAGAGAGGAAAGCTATCGTATCCAACGCCACAGTCAACATGAGTTTGTCAATAGGTATAACTATCTCGGAGTTGGCAGTTGCTTCATCCGCCAATATTACCGGAGGCTCCACAGTAGGCGATGCTTCAGGATTAAAGCCTCCTATCGCCATCGGTATTTCGCCGCCAGCGGTAGCCTTAAGTTTGACGAATACCGGAGTCGGACATACATCAACCTTCATGTCAAGCATCGCATCGGAGCCGGTGCCCACAATCGGGAAGATCATGTACTGAATCGAGTCGCCGGACGATGTGGTAATCGTCATGTCGGAGTGATACAGAGTCAAGAATCCTGCGTTCACCAGATGTGCGAGCACATCGTACGGATGGTCGGATGTTGTCAGGGTTACACCTGCGTTAGTCTTAACGTACGCCAATTCGTTGCGGTTTACTTCCGACAAGTTGCGGGCAAACTGGTTGGTGTTGTGTGAAACCGTTCCGACCGGCTCGCAGCGGAGGATATCTTTTATTACTTTCTCGATGTCGCTGTATGTGTATCCGTAGCGTGTTTCGCTGGTTGAAGTCGAATCGCCATACAGGAGCCAGTCGTTGACGCAGGAACCGTTGATATCTGCCGGCGCGGCATGGTCTTGCAAGAGTGAACCTCGCACGCGCAGACTTACGTCGTAGGTCGTGTTGGCGCACATACCAGCTATCTCCTTGTCGGCTTGCTCCTCGCCGTTGAGTTCAAGCATCATACGGTTGCTGATCTTCAGGTTGCTGGTCATGGCGCAGATACTGCTCGTCAGTTCTTTGAACGCGAGGGACATACGTACACGGTAGTGGTTGTGCGGGATCATCTCAGCCTTGTGGATTATATACATCACAGGTCGCTCTGCATCGTCCAAGTTCTCTCTGATATAGCCTACACGGAACTTTTCCACACCACCTAGCGACGCTTCAAACCGGCTGACGAGGTCAGATACATTGTCGAATACCGAGTCACTACTCGGTTCATAGTCCACTGTCGGCATGTGTACAACGCCGTAGATTGTGTCGCCCTTTTCATCTTGATTGATGTAATCATCTACCAGATTGACGAATCCGACACCTTCACCGTTGTCATTCACCTGCTCAACGGTATAGAACACGTCAGCATTGTTGTATCCTTTGTCGTGGAAGCCCTGATAATCCACGCGCAGCACTACGTGCGTGACATTATCGGTCTCTCCCTCCTCCATACAGGTGGTGTTAGCCTGATAGGCAATGAGCGGCGGCTTGGTGGCGAAGATACACATGTCGTCGATGGTAAAGTCGTTACCGTCATCATTCGCGGCCGTATTATAAACGCGCACGCGGAAGTGTTCATAATCATTCTTCTGCTCAATGGGGAAATAAATCTGATACCACTTGTCGGACTGCGCGAGGTCACCGGTCATGTACGAAGTAATATCCTCCCATTCGGCACCTACTCTATCTTGCTTACCCTGCACACTGAACAGGAAGTTCGGGCAGGCTTTATTTCCTGTTTGGCTTCCCGGGTTGCCCACATAGGCGGAGAAGTACATCTTCTGTCCCTCACACAGCTTCTTGTGCAGCGATATGGCAGCCACCTGTCCGGCGGAGGACATACCGTCGCAGAAGATCATGTATCCGTTTTCAGCACCGCCGTGCTGCTCCATCTTGTACCAGTACGTGCCGAACGACGGAATCTTGTTAATCAGGTTATACTCACCCATGTTTGCCAGATTCTCCAGGCCACTCTTGTTGTGCGGACGGTTATCCGGCAACTCGGGCGTCTTGGGATAAGCAAAGCCGTACGATGCATCTTCCCAAGGCAGCGGGTGCGGATAAACCTGGTAGTCAGAACCGGGTTTGTTGTAATCGAAGTTCAAGCGCTCCAATATCTCGTAGTGCTGCTCAATCTCATCGTTGGTAATGATGGATACGCCGGAAGCATCCTCCATTTTCGGACCATATTGATTCTTATCATGGTAGATTATCGTATAACGGCATATATTGAACCAATATGCACCGTCCACGGATACGGTGTTGGGCTCTGTTGTAACGGAGGTGGCTTTACTGCGTGCGCGCAAACAATATATAACAGTATCAATTGCCGCATTGTTATTAGCGGGTACATTTAAGAAGTCGTTTGCCTCCGTTACCGAGTATGAACACGTTGAATACGTTTGTGATGCCTTGTTATAGGTGAACCACTTGCAGTCAACATCCCATCCACCGCACCAGATCATCGTATCCTGACGAGCTGTGTTTCCGTCCCATGTTGACCAATTATCATCCTTCATGTAATAGCCCATCAGCGACTCGGAGTGCCCGCCTTTCTTGATATTGTTGTAGTTGTAGCGCTGTTCGGTGCTGAGCAGCAGGCGGTTACCCCGCGGCGCACGAACTACATGATCCTCAAGATATCTCTCGCTTGCCAGCGGATAGGTAGCACCATTGGCCGACTTGTAATGCTCCATTGTGTCCGCCATCTCTGTCCATGGGTGCAACTCATAGATCTCGCGCAGCGACAATGTCGGCTCGATGATTTCCATCATCTTATCCAACTTGGCGGTATCCACCTGGTTGGCATTCTTCATAGACAACGGCAGATTGTCGTAGTACACACTCTTGTCCAGCGCATAGGTTACTACCGCCTTGTCTTGTGGCGGATACACCATCGGTGCCTTGGATGGCGGGTCTTTTCGGGCATTATAGTCTTGCGAAGGCACATGGAATACCGTATATCGTCCCTGGGTCACCAGTTTCTTGCCCAAAGCAGGATTTTCCTCATCAATCCAAACCGAGTCACCGATGATACGGAATGGGAAGTTCCATTTACCGATATTGGTTGGCGGTGTCTGCCATTTCTCGGCAGGGATATCCGTATCCTCTTCGCCCGGCTGGAGCGAGTACCAGCGCCACCATCCGTAGAAGTTTCGTTCGCGCACAGGCAGTTCCACACGCTGATCCGTGGATTGCGCAGTGTTTGACGGGTTGTAGTAGTATATGATATTCTTGTTTTCGTGAACCTGTTGTACACCATCTACCAGCGAGTCGCCCGAAGCGCCTTTGGAGTGCGTAAGGGTTTGGTTGTTGGCATATTGGAAGCGGCTCGATTGAGCCACACTGAGGCGGAAGTTTACAAACCGCCAGCGTGCATCCAATTGCATCATATAGGCTATATACAGATTGGCGGAACGCGGCGAACGGATACCGTTTTGTTTGCAGCGTACGGTAATCGTGTTTCTTCCAATTGCGCTAACCTCGCACCAGCCTGGCGTGTTACCATACTCGTCTATCAATCGAATCTCAGCCTTAGACGGATCGGTAAAGTCCATCTCTGATGTAAGATCGCTGCTGGTACCTGAGTATGCAGCCACCTGGTTTTCTACACTCAGAATGTTCGTTCCTGAATGGCGGGTGGTGTGTAGGGTGAAGGTATGCGTGTCATTATCGTCTGCGACAATCTCTGCAGGGAACACATACATATACTCATCGCTTTCCACGCTACATGTGAGCGAGTCATACGGAGCAGCGTGGAAGGTCTTACGGATGAGCGGAATCTTCAGGTGTGCATCGTTCACGGAGGTGAAACTTTTCCATTTGTCCGCGAAGCGATATGCCGGAGCACCGGTTTGCAGTGATATCTGTACATCCAGCGTATCCACTATATCCACAAACGGTCCTGTGCCGGCAGGATAACGTACCTCCAGAGGGCTGGTACCGGCAGGCGTAACGGTAGTGCTCAGACTGCCGGAATTTGTTGATTTGCTCAGTCCGCTGGCACCTGCGCTGAAGCGACTGTCGCCAACGAGCGTGATAGCGTAGTTGGTTTTCCAATCATTACCGGATGAGATAAGGTCAGCAATGTCATTCTCATCTTCCCGGCAGCAGTATGTCAGCGTGTTGTCGAGCAGCATGGAATAGATGCGGTACGCCTTGTATCGTGTCTGCACGGCTATTCCGCTATTATTATTGTAGTCGAACACCAGTTCTTCTTTGTTCGGGTAGGTTCCGTTGTTGAGCAGGTAATACTCCTGTTGCAGATAACTCCATGAGAACACAGAGGCTTCTGCTTCGCTTGCGGTCAGCGTCAGCGAAGGACCGCCAACGCCGACTTCGAACTTTAGCCATCGGTCCGAACCGTACTTGAGAGTTACTTGTTCCTCGAAGTTGGCATTGTCGTTGACATACTCATGCACATATTCGTATGTCAGCACGGTAGGACTGCTAGCGGCCACATCAGGCACTGATGAGCCGTTGACAACGAAATAGCGGTCAACGCCATACTCTGTTTTCAGCGTCAATTGTTGCGCCCCTTCAGGAGTATAACTCCAGGGAGTGATATATTTGGTATCACTATTCGCTTCATTTGCAGAGCCTTTCAGCAATTGGGTTTTGCCGTCTTCGTTTTTGTAGAGTACATTACTTTTATTCTGGAACTGGCGGAATATCAGTCCTCCAGTACCCGCCATGATGAAGTAGCGTTTGCCACCTGCGACAGCTGACCAAACCAGTTCGCTGCCGCTCAGTGCGGATTGCTGCAACGGGATACGACAAGTAAGAGGATAATCCACGTCATCCACTCTGGCGGTCTGATTGATGATAAGCGTATCATGGTTGACGCCACTGCTATTTTCTGTTTTTGTAACGAGGGTGACATGGTCGTTCAGGGTGTTCTCGTTATCTACGCTGAAATATGTACCACCGCTGGTGAATGAGCAATGAGTGGGTTGCAAGCGCAATGAAGGTGTCAGGTCATCACTGGTCAGCACTTCTTCACCCAACACGTTGCCATCAGTATCCAGCAACTGGTGCGCGGTAATCTTTGTCAGGGTGAATGTCAGCGGCTTGCTGGAACTTGCCAAAGGAGCGAAGTTATACATCGGATACTCCGGTGTCAGCGCCAGACGGGTTATATCCTCACCGTAGTGCGTTGTTTTGGTGCGGACTATGATGTCGCGGTAGCGCGAGCCGTCGGGACGAACATGCAAGCCGGGTGCGCCATCACGCCAGCGACCGTAGTATTCCTTGATCTTGACCGGTCCTCTCGTACTCAGGCTGATACGCAGGGTATCGACGATATCGATATATTCCCCTTGATAGATGACATCCATCGGTGTACTCATGCCACTGGTGATTACGCGGCCAAAATCGTTGGACGACGTGCTCATGTGAGGTTTGTTGGCATCATCCACACTTAACAGCGACTCAACACGCGCGTCTCGGATATAAGTAAAGGTCTGCTCCAAACGATAATTGGCGTTGAGGCTTAGTTGCGTAGCATCGGTCAGGATCTTGTCGTTATTCGGGTGGAAATATACTATATCATTGCCGAATTTCATCATAGCCATCAGTTGCTTACCGATGAGTTTGGACCATACTTCCTGCACCGTCTGCTTATCCTGATGAATACCAAAGACAATCTCGTCAGTCCATTCTAAGGTCGTGTCGGGTATAACCACATAATGCTCATCGGCAACACGCACACGCGAAATCTGGAAGACGGTGGCATTTGCCTCGGATGCTTCGCCGTCAAACTGGTTTTCGGCGGCATTGTATTTCACATAGGATGCAGCGCTGTTACTACGCTCATCGCGAGTTAAAACATCTGCCACATTGTGCAGATAATGCGTGGAACGAAGTTTAGTATTCTGCACATCCGCCACACTGTAATTCGGCCAGCCTGCACTTGAAGTGAACAGACCTGCCCAGGTGGTGTTGGCGAGGATGACATTCGGATCGGTGTAATACAATCCGAGATACTCTTCCGCTGCAGGAGCAAAATTCTCGTAGAACAGCAGCGAGTCTTTCGATCCATGCCGCATTTCACGCCGCGGGTCGAGCACCATTTCACCGGGGCCGCATACGGGATTGTTGAGAAGTTTGAATGTATTGATATAATCATTATCCACATTGTCGGCATTCGCCATGCCCTGCCATGCGTTCGTCCAATCGTCTATACAACGTGCTCTGGAATAACGCGGCGCAGCGGAACCCGGGTGAGTAAGGAAATAACGCTTACCGTCGTCCTTAACGAACGAGAGTGCTACATGATATGTACCGGAGTATGTAGCAATGGCATAGAGCGTGGTAGTACCTTCGGGCAGATTGAGTACTGCGCCCGGAAGATATGTAGTACCCGAGCCGTCAGGAGCGGTGTTCCACCCCGTGAAGTTGAATCCGCCTTCCAGACGAGGCGCCTCCACCGTGACAGATGTTTCGTCGTGTAACGGGTACTGGTCAGGAACGGTGTCACCTAAACAGCCGTTGTTGTCGTAACGGATATGTCGGGTTGCATTGGCAAGCACAAACTCGATATGTCCGTTCGGATCAGTACTATCGATATGGATACGCGCCCACCCGTTTTGGTTGATGATACTTGCGGCACCGATTACCGGCACAGATGTACCCACAACAGGCACGCTCCAACCGGGAATATCCGCCCCCTCATCGTCATCGCTAAACTCGGCGCCTTTGAACATTGTTGCCTTGATAGTCAGAGCAGCATATTCTGCCGTAATATGCCACATCTCCTCGCACGTCCAGATGTTTCCCTCAGCGTTCGGCTTCATGCGAATGTTACGCCCCGTGTTCGTTCGCAGGAAATATCCACCTGGTGCAAACTCTACGCCCAGGTTTTGCTCATCGGTATTCGTCGTATTCACAATCATTCGTCCGTACGCACCGCGCGGAGCAGGAAGTCCCAAGTGTTGTACAGTCAGTGTGCTGATTTTCTTGAACTGCGAGTCAAATGCATCATCATTGCTCTTGTGGCAATACTTGTTCTGATAACCTACATAGAAATACGTACTATCCGGCTCCGGAACATTTGTCCAGCACTGATAATAGTTGGTTTCTCCAACACGGTCCATGCAGACCAAACGGTCAATAGTGTAGATCTTCTTCTGTGTGGTGTACGTTGCAGGCGTTACGGCAAAGTTTTTATTGTACTTTACAAAATTCTGCTCGTCGTATGCGAAGAAATACGAATCCGCGCAGGTAGAAGTTACCGTCTCGTCCAGCACGTACAGACGGAAAATCGTACGCGGAGTAGCATGGTGTTTATCTTTGCTACCAAAAGCGTACAATGCCTGACCTGGTCGGGCTGATGCCTCATTGCTACTATATTTTATGGTAGTACTCTGTTTTTTATTGAAACCAACCACCGCGGCATTGGTATAAGATACAGGAGAGTTGCCTCGGGGAATAGTCAGCCAATACACTTCGCGGTAAGGCATGCCTAAGAAGCCATAGCCCTTTTCACCGTTGAATCGACCTTGAGCATCTTGATCCGTTCTACCTTCAAGTTCTGTTAATTTTCTGTTCGGGTCGAATGAAATGACCGATGAACGATTCGTTGGTACAACAAAGATCGCGTTGCAGATGTTAGCATGATCAGTCTCTCTGGTCAAATCGCCTTGGAACCTGAACGAGTTACCGTCAGACGTACGCAGGGTGTAGGAATTGGCGGGGTTGCTACTCCACATCGTATAGGCTATACCGTCCAATGGGTAATTTTTTCCGCTATATAAGAATGTCACAGCTTCCTGAATCGTCCAAATGGAAGTCGTACCCGGTTCAGTAGCGCCGGAGTTCTGCGGAATCAACTTAAGGAAATTACCTTTATTGCTATCCCAGTTCGTGTAGCTAAAATAGCCACCCGTATAACTCGGATAATGGCATACGAAATACTCCACGGGCGGCGTGGCAGGATCGTTGTCATCATCAACCATCGTGGACAACAATATACGTTGACCCGGCTGCAGGTTAACAACCAGACCACCGTCGGTCGGAGTGAAATCATAAACTGCCCCGAACATGCGTGGCGCAGTAAACAACGCCAATCCGGTTACTATAAGAATCCGAAGAACGGACGAATGCTTGAAAAATGTACTCATATATTTCATAACTCAACTATTCTATTGCAACTATGTCTTTCACCTCAAAAGGTTTTAACGAGGTCACAGGACACAATGTAGCATATTACATAAAACGCGCAAAGGTACAAAAAAAAAATGACATACGCAACACGTGCGCGCAGATTTTGACGCAAACTGACAAAAAATGTGCAAATTTTTACGAATTATGACATTTTTACGCAAACGCACATCGCTTTTTTTTGCTCATTTCTAATCCGTTGTTGATCCATTGTTGATCCATTGTTGACCCGTTTTCGATCCGTTTTCGAGTCATTATCGAGCCATTATCGGGAGTGATCAGTATTTTGAGGTGGTGGTGCCCCATTGGGGTCCCCGACGTAACCGCAGGTTGCGGTGGGGAGAGCGGAGGCAATGGCGCGTTCTATGTCGCAGGGCGACATCTGTGAGCACCATTTGCCGAACGCGAATAAAACCCCGATAAAGTTGGACTGTTTTGTGACGGAAAATCGCCGATTGCAGCAAAAAACTGCATTTTTTGAAAAAATCATGAAAAAACAGTCAGAATAATTTGGAAATGTCAAAAGTTTTTCTTACCTTTGTATCGCGCAATACAATATTGAGTGCGCGAAGCGATAGAAAGGCTTTACCAATCTTATTAACAAATAAAATCTAATAACCATGAAGAAAAATCTACTTTTTGTTGCTTTGGCAACTGTATTTTCGCTGAGCGTCTTTGCTCAGGACCCTGCTAAGCCGACAACAGTTCCGGCTGCTCCGACTATGGCAGAAGAGCATGTGATGGCGCTGTATTGCAACCATTACGAGGGTAACACCTTGAAATTCACGTCGCAGGGCTGGGGTTCTCAATGGGAGACCCTGACTATTGATGGCACGAAGGTCGTTTATACCGCAGCTCTAGGATGGGACGCAGTCAAGGGTGCCGGTGACTCCAATGACTTGAGTGGCTACGAGAAGATCCACTTCGATCTGTGGGCTCCTGAGGCTGCACATGTATCGTTTACGGTTGAGGCTTTGAGCGGCTACAAGAAAGCCGTTGACTTCAAGTTGAACCAAGGCTGGAACACCATTGATGCCGATACTGCATGGTGGGCAGGTTATGACTGGAAAGACCTGAAGTGCGTAATATTCGAGCAGTACAAGAATGCCGATGCCAGCGCAAGCTTCGAGGGTAATCCGTTCGCATTTGCTAATATCTATTTCTGGAGCGCTACGACCAGTGTTACTCCCCCGGATAAACCAGCAATCGCCAAGCCAGAGACCGCTCCGGCCAAGCCTGCTCATGCAGAGGAGGATGTGATGGCACTATTCGGTAACGTCTACACGACGAACAACCTGAATTTCTCTGTAACGGATTTCAGTGGCACCAAGGACTGGGAGACACTGGAGTTGGGCGATGACAAGACGAAAGTGCTCTATACCGAAAGCATGACGTGGGCTATGTTTACGAACTGGGATAAGGCTTCGTATGACTTCAGCGGTTATGAGAAGTTCCACTTCGACATCTGGGCTCCGTTTGCATGCAACTTGACGGTGACCTTCGAGGCCCTGGGCGTAGGTGACGGCGGCAGCGGCTGGAAGCATGGTATCAACTTCCAACTCAACGAGGGCTGGAACACTGTTGACTGCGATCCGGTTTGGTGGAATACCAACGAGGTGACTTACGACTGGAAGGACGTGAAGTACATCGCTTTCGAAGGCTACAAGAAAGAAGATAACGAGACTTCGGCTGAAGGCAATCCGTTCGCATTCACCAACCTCTACTGGTGGAAGGCTCCGGCTCCGAAATACATCCCCGCTGAGGCTCCCGCAGCACCGAAACTTGCTGAAAGCAAGGTTCAGGCTCTCTTCTCGGCAACCTACCAGGAGCGTACGTTCAACTTTGAGCCTGTAAGCTGGGGCTCGCAGTGGCTTGAGTACACCTATGACAACGGCCAGAAGATCTGGTACAGCGAGGACTTTGCATGGGACGGCTTCACCAACTGGGGCGCAAACAGCTATGATCTGAATGCATACGACATGATGCATGCCGATATCTATGTAACCGTTGACTCGAAGCTGAAAATCACCTTTGAGGCACTCAACGCAGGTGAAGGCGGCTCGGGCTGGAAGAACGGCGCCTTGGTTGAACTCAAGGCCAATAAGTGGAACAAGGTTGAGGTCGACCTGCTCAATGCTCCGTACGACAACTACGACTTCAAGGATCTGCATTACATGATTCTCGAAGGCTTCGTGAAGACTGACGGTGAGTCGGCAGAGCACACGCCGCTGTCGATTGCCAATGTTTACTTCTGGAACACGATGGACGGCGTTGACAATATCCAGGTTGACAAGCAAGCCGTAAAGCGCATCGTGAACGGTCAGCTGATGATCGAGAAGAACGGTGTATTGTACAACGTACTGGGTACACAATTCTAATCAACCGGTTCGACAATCAATCAAGCCCTATGCCCTAACCAGCACGGGGCTTGATTTATTAAAAAATTTACTATCATGAACAAACTCTATGTATTAGCCCTCGGTCTGTTGCTCCCGTTGCTGGCGTTCGCACAGCGTACGGTGACCGGTACGGTAGTTGACGAGTACGGCGAACCGCTGATCGGTGCAGCCGTGCGCGTACAAGGCACAACCAACGGCACAATCACGGATTTTGACGGAGCGTTCTCCCTGCCCGATGTTGCAGCGGACGCGACGGTCGAAATATCGTACATGGGCTACCTGCCCCAACAACTGAAAGCTGCCGATGGCATGCGCGTCGTACTAATGGAAGATGTACAGAAGCTTGAAGACGTGATAGTTGTGGGCTACGGCGCCGCAAAGATCAAAGACCTGACATCCCCTATCGATGTGGTGAAAGGCGAGCAACTGACAGCTGTGCCGACCTCATCGCCAATGTCTGCTCTGCAAGGCAAGGTCGCCGGCGTGAACATCACCAACTCCGGAGCACCGGGCTCGGGACCTACCGTGCAGATCCGCGGTATAGGATCATTCTCGAACAATACACCGCTGTTCGTTGTCGACGGTATGTTCTACGATAATATCAACTTCTTGAACAACGGCGATATTGAGGATATGTCGATCATGAAGGATGCATCGGCTGCGGCTATCTACGGTGTGCGCGCCGCCAACGGCGTGGTGATCATTACTACCAAGCGCGGCAAGCAGAACCAACGCCCTGACGTGACCTACGACGGTTATGTTGGCGTGCAGACGGTGAGCAACCTGATTGACATGTGCTCGTCTGATCAGTATGCTGAGATGCTGCTGGAGGTCAACAGGCGCTCGTACACGCGCATGTTCAATAAATCAATGACGCTGTACGGCGGTACCTATGATGCCGAGAACGGCGTGTTCCACCTCAATCAGAACACCAACTGGTACAAGGAACTACTGCGCCCGGCTGTGATAACAAACCATAGCCTGACCATCAATGGAGGCAGCGACAAGGCGACCTATGGCGTAGGTATGAGTTACCTGTACCAAAACGGTATAATGAATACTCCGAACGACTATAACCGCATGAACATCCGCGGTAATCTGGAGTACAAACCGTTCAAGTGGCTGACCGTAGGGTTCAACGGCATCTTCGTGCAGAGCCAACAGCAGTTCCCGAATAATGCCGCTTGGCAGCAGGCGTATAACATGCCGGGAATCTTCCCTGTGTACGATCCGACAACGGCTGACCTCTATACCGACGGCTTCGCTTCGCCGCTAACACTCCAATTGACGAGTAACTTCTACAACCCCGTGGCTACGGCGAAGTACTATGATAGCCGAAACTACAATAACCAGATGATGGCATCGGTATTCGCGCAGTTCAATATCATTCCCGACAAACTGAACCTGCGTACTTCGTACAACTACGACTACACCGGCATGGAAGCCGTAACGTTCATTCCCGAATATTACATCAGCAACAACCAGAAGAACGAGACATCCAACCTGACAAAGAGTACGACCTCGTTCAATAACTGGATATGGGACAACACCTTGACCTACTCGGATCAGTGGGGTAAGCACGGCTTCAAGGCGATGCTCGGTTTGAGTCTTCGCGAGGAGCGCTACCGCAACCTTTGGGCTGTGGCTCAGGACGTGCCGGCCGGCAAGGACAGTTACAAGTACATCAGTCTGGGTAACACCGAAGGTCGCGTGACCGGTGACGACGGTTCGCGTTATCGCGGGTTCTCGTACTTCGGCCGACTGAACTACAATTACGATGATCGCTACATGGTGATGTTCACCATTCGTCGTGACGGCTCGAGCAAGTACAACGAGAAGTGGGGCACGTTCCCTTCGGTAGGTGCGGCTTGGGTGCTGTCGAACGAGGAGTGGCTCAAAGGCGTTGAAGGTGTCGATTACCTGAAGCTCCGCGCAAGCTGGGGCCTGCTCGGTAACGACAAAATCGGCGCATCGTTCGGCACAACCAGCAGCAATGTGACACGTGCGGTCTTCGGCACGAATACTGCCCTGAGCGGATATATCAACTCTACGAACTTCAGCTGGCTGAGTTGGGAGGTGGTCAACGAGACAAACGTCGGTACGAGTTTCGGCTTCTTTGGCAATCGCCTGACCGGTGATATCGACTGGTACTACCGTCTCACGCAGAACGCTGTTGTGTCGCCTACACTGCCGATGCAGGAAGAGTCGATAGCCGGCAACTGGGGCGAGATCCTGAATATGGGTGTGGATATTAACCTGAACTGGGAGCATCATGTGGGCAAGGACTGGACATATTTCATCGGAGGTAACGTAAGCTGGTTGCACAACCGCGTGATGAGCCTGCGTGATGGCGTGAACATCATCAAGGGCGGCAAGACCGTACAGATGGTCGGCGAGAAGATGAACAGTTACTATGGCTTCAAGGTTGTAGGAATCTACCAGACCGATGAGGAGTGCGCTGCTGACCCGATAGCCGTGGCTAACGGGCTCGTGCCGGGAGACTTCAAGTATGAGGATGTCAACAACGACAATATTATCAACGAGAGCGACAAACAGATTCTCGGCTCGTATATTCCCGATTGGATCTACGGCTTGAACATGGGTTTCCGCTACAAAGGGCTGGATCTGAACATCGTATTCTCCGGCAAGGCAGGGGGTGAACTGTGGAACAGAAAACGTGCACTGCGCTATGCAAGCAACACGTACAACTTCGACCTCGACCAATACACGCGTCGCTGGCATGGCGAAGGCACATCGAACACCGATCCTTCGGCAGCTGGACTGATGAAGAGCTGGAACATCGGCGATAGCCAGAACGCCAGTTATTTTGTGGAGAGTGCTGACTATTTCCGTATCCAGAACATCACCCTCGGCTATACGTTCACAAACGTCGGAGCAGGCGAGTATAAGATGCCGAGCATCCGCCTGAGCCTGAGCGCTGAGAAGCCGTTTACGGCGTACACCGCACACGCACTGACTCCTGAGGTTAGCGATCCGGAAGGCTGGGATACGGAGGTTTATCCGTTGACCAGTACATGGTCGTTCGCAGTACAACTTAAATTCTAATCAGTAACACATAAATGGTAAGAGATATGAAAACAAGATATAACATTTCAGTTCTGTTGATCCCTGTTGTGCTGCTGTTTGTGATGGCAGGTTGCTCGTTCCTCGAGATAGATACAGAGAACAAGATTGCCACATCGGCAGTCGATTATTCGAAAACTTCGGAGATGTACCAGCCGGTGATAGGCGCATACTCCAAGCTTCGCTGGCCGGGTATGCACTGGGTGGATAACCTGATGTGGACCGGACGTGATGACGATATGACCAGCGGTCGCGACAACGACCAGCAAGATCTTCTCCGCTTCGGCTACCGCGGCGGCTATCAGTGCCCGAACTCGTACTGGGGCGTGAATAATGCATGGATCAACGCCTACGAGATCATCCGTGGCTGTAACTCTACCCTTGAGGCCTTGGATAAGTATGCCGAATACATTGAAACTGGTTCGGCAGATTACGCCAAGTACCTGAGCTACAGAGGCGAAGTTGTGACCATCAGTATGTGGGCGTACTACATGATGTCCACATCGTTCGGGGCGTGCGTGCTGCTGACGGACAACAACCAGACACGCTTCGTGCGCTCAACACGCGAACATGTGTGCGAGTATGCATTGGAGCAACTGGAAGCCGTCATCCCCGATATGCTGCGTATGCGTCCGAACCAGATGGAGCATCCGGGTGCGTTCACGGCATTCTCCGCCGAGGCCCTCGCTGCACGGTTCGCCCTGCTGCTGGAGGATTACCCAAAGGTTGAGACCCTCACACAGGATATTATCGACAATGGAGGTTTCGAACTCTATAGTGATTATTACAACCTGTTCAAGATCCCCGGCAAACTCTGCAACGAGAGCTTGATGGAGGTGCAGGTGACCGATTTCGGTTTGCCTACAGGCGATTACATCGGTATCGACCAGTGGTTCGTATCCATGGGAGCGACCCTCTCAGGTACGGTAGCAGGCGAGCCTGTGTCAATTAGCGGCTGGAACTTCATGCAGTACAATACGATGTTCGTTAACTGGTGCAAGAGCCGTGGCGAGACGATCCGCCTGGAGACCTCGTGTCTGGAAGGTGGCTCGACCACTCGCGAGGGCTTCCTCGTCGAGAGCTCGGGCATTTTCAATGGTAAAGCATATCTGCCGTACGACCAGATGACTGCAGGCAACACCGAGTGGGGACGCAACAACAACGTCCGTCTGCTCCGCTATGCCGAGGTGTTGCTGATGAACGCCGAAGCAAAAGTGCGTAACGGCAAGAGCGGCGATGCGCCGTTCAATGAGGTGCGTACACGCGCTGCTATGCCGACACTCAGCGGCGTAACTGTTGAGCAGATACTGGACGAGCGACGCATGGAGCTTTGCTCGGAGTGGGGCTTGCGCTATACCGATCTGGTGCGCACAGGCCTGGCCGCCGAGGTGCTTAACCAACCGTCGCTCGTGCGCGATCAAGCTGCCGGCGAATGGACCCCCGAGAAGGCCTACTGGCCGGTGCCGGGCTTGCAACTGGTTAACCTGCCTGACTTAGGCAAGGATCCGGAGTAGTCAGTAATCAGAAATCAGTATTCAGTAACCAGAAATATGCGAATGAAAATATTGCTTTGGATGGTTTGCATAGCCGTGTGTGTCACGGCTTGCAAACCTTCGCCGTCAATCACTCCATCCAAGCAGGAGCAGACAGAATTATCGAATGAGGCGTTGCTGGATACGCTTCAACGCGCGCATTTCAACTATATGTGGGCAGGCGCGGAACCGAACTCCGGTTTGGCGTACGAGCGTATTCACGAAGACGGTGATTATGGGTATGATGACCCGACAGTCATCACCACCGGTGGCTCAGGCTTTGGCATAGCCGGACTGGTAGTGGCCATGGAACGCGGGTTCATCACACGCGCCGAAGGCGTGGCTCGCCTGCAACGGATAGTGACGTTTCTCACGCGCGCCAAACGCTTTCACGGCGTGTGGCCGCATTGGCTCTACCCATCAGGTCGAGTGGCGCCGTTCAGTCAGAAAGACAATGGTGGCGATCTGGTCGAGAGCTCATTCCTCATGCAAGGCCTGCTCTGCGCACGGCAGTACATGAACCCGGAAGTGGAGGCAGAGAAGCAGATCATTGACGGCATCAATACCCTCTGGCAGGAAATGGAGTTCGACTGGTATCGCCGCGACGGACAGAATGTGCTCTACTGGCACTGGTCACCGGATTATGGCTGGGAGATGAACTTGCCTATTCAGGGCTACAATGAGTGTATGATTGTATATATCCTTGCCGCTTCGTCGCCCACCCATCCTTGCCCAGCAGCATGTTACCATCGCGGCTGGGCGCGCAGTGGAGGAATCCGTAGTGATGCTACATTCAAGGGATATAAACTGCAACTCAGTCACAACGGCGCGGAGACTACCGGTGGGCCGTTGTTCTGGGCGCACTATAGCTGGATAGGCTTGTGTCCGAAAGGTCTAAGCGACCGCTATGCCGATTATTGGGATGCGATGCGCGCACACGTGCTCAGCGATTATGCCTACTGCGTTGAGAACCCGAAGGGCTACATCAACTATTCTGATAGTTGCTGGGGACTGACTGCCGGTTACTCGACGAACGGCTACTCGGCCCATGCACCTAACAACGATCTGGGTGTCATTACACCCACGGCGGCCCTATCGAGTTTCCCATACGCACCCGAACAGGCAATGGCTGCGGCGAGGTTCTGGTATAGCAAGAAAGCACTACTTTGGGGCGATTACGGCTTCTATGACGGCTACAGCGCTACGGCGAAGTGGTACCCGAGACGTTACCTCGCTATCGACCAACTGACCATTGCACCGATGATCGAGAACTATCGTACAGGCTTGCTCTGGCGGCTATTCATGTCCTGCCCGGAGATACAACAGGGCCTGCAAGTGCTGGACATAACTTATACTCCCGAAAACTGATTACTGAAAACTGATTGCTCACATGAAAAGATTTTGGCTGATCCTATTGATCGCACCGATGCTATTGGCCGGCTGCCGGAAGCAGAACGAGGCCACCGAGGATGCGCAGATGCGCGTGTATGTCGATAAGCTCATGGCACAGATGACGCTCGAGGAGAAACTCGGGCAACTGAACTTGCCCGTTACCGGCAATATAGTCACCGGCGCGGCGCGTGAGAGCAACGTGGCGGAAGATATACGCCAGGGCAAGGTCGGCGGCCTATTCAACCTCAAAGGCGCGGATGCCATCCGCGAAGTGCAGCGTATAGCTGTCGAAGAGAGCCGGCTGGGCATACCTCTGCTGTTCGGCATGGATGTGATACATGGTTATGAGACCGTGTTCCCGATCCCGCTGGGATTGTCGTGCTCGTGGGATATGCAGGCTATTGAGCGTTCGGCACAGATCGCCGCACGCGAGGCAACGGCCGACGGTATATGCTGGACGTTCTCGCCAATGGTGGATGTATGCCACGACGGCCGTTGGGGACGCATCAGCGAGGGTAGCGGCGAAGATCCGTATCTGGGCAGCCGTATAGCCGAAGCGATGGTGCGCGGTTACCAAGGCGAGTCGCTGAAGGATTCCGCTACGATGATGGCCTGCGTCAAGCACTTCGCTCTGTATGGCCTCGTCGAAGCCGGACGCGAGTACAACAATGTTTATCCCGATGATTTCCATGCCTTCAACGAGTATATGCAGCCCTATCAGGCAGCTGTTGATGCCGGTGCAGGCTCGGTGATGGCGGCGTTCAACACGATCCACGGCATACCGTGTACGGGCAACAAGTGGCTGCTCAACGATCTGCTTCGCGACCAATGGGGCTTCAAGGGCTTCGTCGTATCGGACTACTGCGGCTTGGAGCAACTACGCGATCATGGCGTTTGCTCGCCCAGCAAGGAGGAAGCAGCTATCCAATGTTTGGATGCCGGACTGGATATGGATATGGTGTCAGCCGGTCTGGTGGAATTGGCCGATGCCGTACGCGCAGGCCGGTGCAGTATGAAGGCTGTTGATGCCGCCTGCCGTAGGATGCTGGAGGCGAAGTACAAGTTAGGCTTGTTCGATGATCCGTATATGTATTGTGACACAACGCTCCGCAACACGGTCATCCTCTGCCCCGAGCACCGCGCTGAGGCAAGGAAGATCGCAGGCGAGAGTATGGTACTCCTGAAGAACGACCGCAACATCCTTCCGCTGCAAAAGAAAGGTACAATAGCACTGATCGGCCCGTTGGCCAACACCCGTCCGAACATGTCGGGCACATGGGCTGTGGCAGCTGTGCCATGGCGCTACAAGACTGTCCGCGAAGGCCTGCAGGACGCTCTGGCCGGTACAGGCGCACGGCTGTTGTATGCCAAGGGCTCGAACCTGATGTACGACGCCGGTGCTGAGGCTATCGGTACGATGTTCGGCCGTGAGATGCGCGACCCGCGCAGCGTAGAGGCGATGCGTAGCGAGGCGATGAACATTGCCCGTCAGGCTGATGTGATCGTTGCTGCTATGGGCGAAGCAAGTGAGATGAGCGGCGAGTGCTCCTCGCGCGTGAACATCGAGATGCCCGACGCCCAGCATGACTTGCTTATAGAGCTCGCCAAACTCGGCAAACCTATCGTGCTGGTGCACTTCGCAGGCCGTCCGACCGTGCTGAACTGGGAGACGGAGAATCTGCCGGCAATCATCGAGAGCTGGTTCTGTGGCAGCGAGAGCGCCGACGCTATAGCTGACGTGCTGTTCGGCGATGTTAACCCTTCGGGCAAACTGACCGTTCAGTTGCCGCGTCATGTAGGCCAGTACCCGTTCTCTTACCGTCAGATGCGTACGTCGCGACTGAACCCGGGTGGAGAGTTCAACAAGTTCACCACCTGCTATGCCGATGTGAGCAACAAACCGCTCTATCCGTTCGGCTACGGACTGAGTTACACACAGTTCGCCTATTCGAATTTCTACCTCACGGACAGTATCATGCCGCTTGACGGCAAGGTTGAGGCACATGTGACCGTGACGAACACCGGTTCGCGTGCCGGCGCAGAGATCGTACAACTGTACATCGGTGACCGTGTAGCGAAAGGCGTGCGCCCGTACAAGGAGCTTCGGGGCTTTGAGCGCCTGACGCTGCAACCCGGCGAGAGCCGTGAGATCGTGTTCACGCTCGATGCCGACAGGATGGGGTACTACGAACCCGCCGACCTCAAGTGGACACTTGAAGCCGGCGAGATAGAGGTGATGATCGGTGCTAACAGCCGCGATACGCAGATGCTACTGCTGAACGTTAAGCAATGAATACAAAAATGCAGGTCGCTGAAACCTGCATTTTTGTTATACTGTATATATCTTGTGTCTATTCCTGTTTGACCGGAGCCCACGTGGTGTTGGACGTATGTCCCAGGTACCGCCACTGCGCCTTGATCAGTTGTACTCCTTCCGGCAACTCCAGCGGTGCACTGTACGTGGCTTGCTCTGTATGACCGTCAGCGTACTCCAGCGTATAACTGATTGCTCCTGCGGGATAGATGCTGTTCATCCGTGCAGTCCCGTCTTGAATATGTACTCCCGGTTGCAGGAGGTGGAAGTTCTTTCCCTCAGCCGCCAACATAGGCAGGTACTTGCCGTACACCAGATTGGCGTACTCGCTGACAGAGAGCGGACTATCCTGATAGTTCCAGCCGCGCTCGCTCAGACCGAACATCTTCGGATACAGTTGCCACTCAACCTGACTGAAACTGCGTATCACTTCCGCCCATAGTTGGGCACTTATACCTATCACGTTCTTATGAGTCAACGCCTGCCAGTCAAAGGCGTCAAACTCATCGGTATAACCTCCCCAGTTCAGACCTTTCTCCTCGTGCTGGTGGCAGTAGGCAAAGTCAAAGTACAGGTGGTTGGCTGTTGCCAGTACTACAGGGTAACCGTCGTCTGCCATCTGTTGCGCCTTCTGCAAGCCGTTGTGCCAACTGTAGCAGATAGCACGGCTGTCGGGGGTGCAGAAGTGCGTCATCTCCTCCCAGCCTGCAGGTTGCAGGTTATGCTCCTTCAGTATATCCAGTACACCGTTGATAAACGTCTGGTGTTCCTCACGCGTCAATGCGCCTTTAGGCACCTCGTCGCCGCCGATATTGAACACCTGTAGCGGATAGCCTGCCTCGTTGTGCATGTCAACAAACGCTTCAATCACCGTGCGCATAACCGGCAAAGTCTCAGGACGGGTTACTGCAATCACGTTGTCGGTATAGTTCTGCGCACTCAGGTATTGCCGGCTCTCCAGTACGGAATCTGTCAGTACGTCGCCCATGGCTTTTTTCATAGCGCGCATATGTCCGGGCATATCGATCTCGGGAATCACGCGTATGTACCGCTCACCGGCATAGCGCACCAACTGTATGTACTCCTCGCGAGTCAGATAGCCGTTGGCGGTGGAGTGCTTGTCGTTGGCGTCCCATCCGCCGCAGTAGAACGGATACAAACAGGTAGCCTCATCGGTTGTGTAACCGCGCGACGAGCCGTTGGCAGTCAGTTGGGGCAAAGCGGGTATCTCGATGCGCCAGCCTTCGTCGTCAGACAGATGCAGATGCAGCACGTTCAACTTGAGTCGTGCCATCACATCTATCACACGCCGGATACTGTCGGCAGGATAATAGTTGCGCACTATATCCAGCATCATTGCGCGGTGGTGAAGGTCAGGACTGTCGGATATACATTGGATATATGTATCTTCTGCCAATTGGTCAATCGTCAAGTTGGCGTAGTACAAACCCGCCTTGTCTCCGTAACCAATCCATACAGTATCGTTCGTTACTTCTATGATATAACTTTCTGCGGGTAATCCGCGGAAATATTCTACCCGCGGCAACTGCCCGAGCGGCCTATGGGGTGCGTCGGCCTTCAGATAGACTTTGGGAACCGGCAGAATGGGCAGAACAGACTGGGCTGTGGAAGGATTGTAGAAATCAGGGTCGTTCCCTTCATCCCACTTTACGAAATGAGGTAGGGTGTCGCTGAGTCGGCGTTCGATATATGCGTACATATATTCGCCGTCAGCATAGGGCGTTTTGTCCCACGTAGCGATACCGCGCGTCATCTGCTCCTTACGCGTGTAGGGCGCATAGGTGCAAGATATATCCACCGGCTGCTTGCCCTCGCGCACCAGAAAGAATCCCTCGGGATGGCTACTCTGCCGCACAGCCGAACCCTTATATCGCAGCTTGTACGTGCGGCACTCACCGGCTGCCAGAGGCACGAATGCTTCCGTAGGCTCGATAGTATGATATGAGGCCTGAACTTCTGTCTCGCGCAGTTGTTCACCCTCGGTGTATATCGGATGCAGTGACATCAGTCCAAACCCGAGCATCCATCCGTTATTGCTTACAGGTTGGCTTGTGTTGTTTGTTATAGTCAGTTCTGCCTCGCAGATGCCGGGCTCCACATCATTGGCTATCAACTCCCAGTGCAGCGACAGCGGGGCTTCCGTTCGGTGAGTACATGATACAACGATGGTCAGCACAAGGCCGACCATCGTTATTATTGTCATCTTACGATTCATCTCAATCGTGTATAAGCAGTTGGGCAAGCATTGTTATTTGCCGGAATTGATCAGCCATTTGCCGTCAACGAGGATTAGATCTTCGCTGTCGTCTTTGGTTGATTCGTCACCGTAGATCAGCTTGTAAGGAACTTTAGCTGTCTGGCCGTCCTCAGCAATCTCAGCAGGACTGATCTCGAAGGAAGCGATGCCGCCTTTCTTGTCAACCTCAGCTTTAGCTTTCTCGCCGATCATGTTCACGAGCTCTGCTTTCTGCTCGTCGGTGAGACCGTTCTTGAAGTACATTTGGTCAAGCATTGCAGCGTAGTCACCTTTCTGCATGTTCTGCAGATACTTCTTTGTCACAGCTTCAGGATTGTTGGATGATGCGCAAGCTGCGAAAACCAATGCCACGAGGGCTACACTCATCAGTCTGAATAACTTTTTCATAATGTTTTGTTTTTTAGAGGTTTAACATATAGAGTAGTATTACTCTTTTCCAGGTCACTGGGGAAGATACACTCCCCTTCTGTGCAAAAGAACCTTGTTACGTCGTGTCTGTTGCCGCCGGATACATCAATACCCGCAGTCTGGTACCCGCGCCACACCAGTTCGGTGCAATAGAGCATCGTTGTATCCTCAAGCAGGTAATCGTTGTCGAACAGCACGTGCTGCTCAATTTTCCACAGCGCGTACTGCGTTGCCTGCCGGGCTATGCTGTCGCTGCAATCCACCCTGAGCCATGCGCCTGACCGTGCCCGCTCGTGACAGTAGAACACCGATAGCGGTTCGGCTTTCAAGTACTCGGGTTCATCTTCACCGGGCACAGCGTGCAATACTTGCCAGATCCCGTTCGTGCTGTCGTAGTGGAGCATGCCGGCGTGCGAATAGGTCGATTGCCCTTTGGCGGTCACCGCACGGCTCTCCATGCCCCAACCGCACCGCAGTGCTATATCGCCCTCGCGCCACTCGACGCTGTCACTTAGGTCGATCGCTTCCGTTGGTTGCTGCTTGCCGCTGCAAGCATACAGAACGACACAAATAGGTACAAAAAGAGCCGCAATGAAGCAGCTCTTTCTGGATTTAGTAGTTCGTACGTTGCGTTGCAGCATAACTAATCTTCAGCGCGTAGGCTTTTCTTAGTTCCTGCTTGATGTCCGCAATGATACCCATTCGGGTTTCCTTGTCAGCCTTGATGCTCACTGTCATCAATCCTTGCTCTGACTCGTTCATAGCCGAACGCTCGTTGATGATGTAGTCAGCAATCTCCGACTTGTCGGCAAAGGCGTCGTCGAGCTGGATACGCGTCTCCGAACCGAATGCCTTCTGGAACTCCTTGGTAGGTGTACCAACGTAGATGTATCGTACAAGTGATTTCTTCTCAAGCTTCGTGAGCTCCGTAGCTGACGGGTTCTGGATCTGTACCTTGTAGGTAACCTCCTTCATCGATGTTACGGACATGAAGAAGAACAACAGCATGAAGATAATGTCGGGGAGTGACGACGTGTTCAGTGCCGGCATCTCTCGTTTCTCGTTTCTACGAATCTTTGCCATAATTAGTTCCCTCCATAGTTTTTCGGCTCAGCCTCGGAGATCTTCTGCGGATACACTTTCTGTATCTGCTTCTGCTGATCTTCGTCAAGCTCGTTGAAAGCCTTGTGGAAATACTTGTGTGCGCACTCGTCACGCAACTCGTTGTAAGCCGCTACGAGTTCATTCTGAACATCGAGGTATGCCTGATACTGCGTATCCACGTCGTTCTGGACGGAGATAACGTGGTTCTTGGCATACTTCACAACGCCAATCGGAGCACCGAAATCCTCTTCGTAGAGCTTCGGCAGGTTGGCGTCATCGTTGACATTGGCAATGAACTCTTTGGCTCTCTCCCGTAGTTGCTTAACGCTTATCTCCTGGCCTTGCACCATCAGCTGATTGGCGGAGTTAATCTTCACCACCAGCAGGTTACGCTTGTTGATATCCGTATCCTCGATCTTCTGATCGGGAGGGATAGGCGCAGGCAGACGACGTGTCAGACCTTGGTTGACGTCCATTGATGTGGTCACCAGGAAGAAGATGAGCAGCAAGAATGAGATGTCAGCCATCGAACTGGCGTTGATCTGTGGGATTTTCTTAGCCATAGTAGTTCATTGATTTATTTACGTGTACGTGTAATAACCCATCCGGCAATCACAGCAATGATCGTTGCTGCGAACAGGATATATACGAGGTACATCACGGCGTCAGCAAGCTGAGCCCAGAAACCTACGTTGTCCGTGCCTTCGTAGCCGATGATGTGCAGCTCTTCAGGACTACCCATCAGCCAGCAGATGATGCAGAGCACAATAGCACCTACCACTACGCACAAGCTGCGGATAGCGCGCTTGGGGTTGTAGCGGAAGTCACTGGCGAGCTTTACGATCATTACGCACAGGGTTATCAATATAGCGATGCCCAGAAGGATGTAGATCCAACCGATGAACAAATCGGAGAACCGAGGAACATTCAGGAAGTCACCTGCAACCTCCAGCGTGCCGCTGGAGCCGCCGAGGAAGAACGCAGCAATCACTGCGATTCCCAATGCGAGCAGCACCCACAGCGAAATCTTTGGAATCATTTTATAGTTCTTCATAACTTACTCTTTTTAACAGTTAAACAATAGTGAGCAGTTATGCCGATTACTTCTTCTGTGCCTTGTCGTAAGCAACAACGATGTCGAGCAGGCTAATCGAGCTGTCTTCCATCTCGTTAACCAGACCCTCGATCAAGCTGAGGATGTAATTGTAGAACAACTGGAGAATAACGGCAATGATCAAACCGAGCAACGTGGTCAACAACGCCACCTTGATACCACCGGCAACAACCGTAGCCGAGATATCACCAACCTGTTGGATCTTATCGAAGGCCTCGATCATACCGATGATCGTACCCAAGAATCCTAACGACGGTGCGATAGCGATGAACAGCGAAATCCAGCTCAGGTTCTTCTCGAGCAAACCGAGTTGAACGCCACCGTAGCTGGCAACGGTCTTCTCAACAACGTCAATGCCTTCGTTGTAACGGCTCAAGCCCTGGTAGAAGATACTTGCTACCGGACCGCGGGTCTCGCGGCAAACGTCCAATGCTGCGTCAATGCCCTTGGTGTTCAAAGCCTCTTCGATCTTAGCCAGAAGCACCTTGGTGTTCGTCTTGCTAAGCGACAGATACATAATACGCTCGATGCACAGTGCCAAACCGAACACGAGAGTAACGAGGGTCAGAGCCATGAAGCCTGCACCACCTTCGATGAACTTCGTCTTCAATGTCTTGTGAAGAGCTACCATACCTGTAGCTTCCTCGGCAGGAGCAGCCTCCTCTGCAGGAGCCTCAACTGCGTTTTGATCAACTTGCTCTTGGGCAGGTGCCTCTGCAGGTGCTGCCGGAGCCTCTTGAGCGACTGCAACACCGCCAAAGGCCAGCATTGCGATTACCGTAAAGGTTGCAAAAAGTTTTTTCATGAGATTGTATTTTAATTAGTACATTTGTTATTGCGGTTAATGTCTGTCTGCGGAGAGACGGGGATTCGAACCCCGGAAACCCTTTTGGAGTTTACACGCTTTCCAGGCGTGCCTCTTCAACCACTCGAGCATCTCTCCTTCGCTTTCAGCTAACCCCATTTGAGAGTTACAAGCGCATATTCGACTACAAAGGTACAAAAATATATTGAAATATCAAAACGTTTTGCGAAAAAAAATGCGTTTTGTGTTATTTTTTTTCAAAATTGTGCCAATTTGCGCGTATTTGTGCCTGCGTTTCCGCCGAATTTTTGTCAAATTGTCGGCAGTCGGAATAGCTTTCGGCTGTTCGCAGAGGTCACTTCTATCACCTCGGCAGGGGTACAGTTGTACATCTCGGCCAGCCGCATTGCTACGAATCGTATCCAGATCGGTTCGTTTCTCTCGCCCCGGTGAGGCGTAGGTGCGAGATATGGACCGTCGGTCTCCAGCAGCAGCCGTTCGAGCGGCACATGCGCGAGGTTCTCCGCCAACCGGCTGTTCTTGAACGTCAGCACGCCGCCTATGCCCAAATACAATCCCATCTTCAGCCACTCTTCGGCCACCTCCGCACTGCCGCTGAAGCAATGCACAACGCCTTGCAGGCCTTTCCCGTTTGAGGCTATGTGCTCTTTCACGATCTGCAGCGAGTCGGCCGTAGCATCGCGGCTGTGGATGATCACGGGCAAGTCAAGCTCCGTTGCCCAACGCAGTTGCCTGCGGAACGACTCGTGCTGTGCCTCGTCGAAATCGCGGGTGTAATGGTAGTCGAGCCCGATCTCGCCGATGGCTACAATCCGTTCGCTCACATCCAATCCCTCTCTTGTATGGGCGATCATCGCTTCATGCAGTACGTCGAGTTGCTCCTGCCAATCCTCGGCAACGTTCTGCGGATGCAAACCCAGCACAGGATAGCAGAACCCGCGCCAGCGGCGGCATACTTCGAAGATCCCGTCCATCGAACGGGCATCCACTCCCGGCACAACGATGGCCTCTATGCCTCCGTCCTTCTGACGCTGCAGGAATTCTTCTCTGTCCGCCGCGTACGCCTCTTCATCTACATGGCAGTGCGAGTCAATCATCTGTATATCAATAGTTAGCGGTTAACTGTTACTTTCTTTCCGTTGCAGATATATATCCCTGCCGGCAGTGCCTCGCGGTCGCTGCCCATCGGTATGCCGAGTAGGGTATAGTACAATCCGTTCAGTGTCTCAATCCCCGTATTACAGACGCCGGAAGGCGTATTGGCGTACTCGCCTATGCGGTACAATCCGCCGTAGGCTTTGTGGTTGTTCGGATCAAACAGTCCGCGGTTGAGCCAGGTGTTAATCACGATCTTGTTTGCATCGTACGACGCGCCGCCGTTGCCGTTCTCTTCGGGAAACCAGTAATATAGTCCGTTCACGTAATCGTAGGATTTCAGCGCGGCAATCAGATCAACGAGGTACGCCTCCTGTCCGGCAGCCGAGGCAGGCCATGTGCTGCGTGTGTCATAATTGATGCCCGACGACGGCCAGTAGTTGTTGTAGTATGCCGTTTCAACGATCTGTATCGGTTTGTCGGGGTGCGCTGTGTGCAAACCGCTGAGCGTGCTTGCCAACTCGGCGTTCAGACGTCCGTGCCAGAACGGATAGTAACTCAAGCCGATAATGTCATATTCAACCCCTGCCTCGTTCATGTTCTTGTAGAACTGTACGCAGGCTTCTTGGCTGTTGGTACGCTCGATATGAATGATGATCTTTGCCTCTGGACACACCTCGCGAACGGCTTTCGCGCCTTGGCTGAGCAGACCCGTGAACCGTCCCCACTGCTCGGGTGCGGCACTGATCTTCTCCCATGGTTTGACGCGGTCGGACGAAGTGGCGGATTTGCCGCGCAGCAACATACCGTAACTGATCTCGTTGCCTACCTGTACATAGTCCGGCGCAGCACCGGCATCGACCAATGTGCGCAGGCACATGCGTGTGTACGTGTACATTGTATCATATAACTGATCTTCGGTCAGCGCCTGCCAGGCTGTAGGTATAACCTGCTTCAGCGGATCAGCCCATGTGTCGGAATAATGGAAATCCAGCATGAACGCCATCCCGGCATCCTTGATGCGTTTGCCCAAAGCGGTCACGTACGCCAGATCCTGAACCTCGCCCTGACGTTTGCCGTCATCGGGGTTGGTGATACACGGATTGACGAACAGCCGCACGCGACAGGCGTTCCAGTGGAGCGTCTCAGCGGCATAGGTCACCAGATCAGCAATCGTCTTGCCGTCTTTGTCCTTGTACGGCGTGTTGTACTCTTCGTACGACGGCAGCAGCGATATGTCACCACCGGCCAACCGCAACGGCTGGTCTTCGGCATGCAGCATTGTACTGATGCCTGCGGAGAAAATGAGGGATAGAATAAGGCGTTTCATATTGGTTGTGTTTAGTATTTTATCTCTTGAACAGTATCGACGAATCCCCGTAACTCAGGAATCGGAACTCATGGCCCAGCGCGTAGTCGTATATCGTCTTCCAGTCGCCACCGACGAAGGCTGACACAAGCAGCAGCAGCGTCGATTTCGGCTGATGGAAGTTCGTGATCAGTACGTCCACTATGCGGAACGTGTACCCGGGACGGATCATGATCTGCGTTTCGGCGTGCAATGTGTCCTGCCCCGTGGCATCGAGGTAATCCAGTATAGCTTGCAAGGCGTCATGGGCTGTTACCTCGTACTGCCGTCCATACGGCTCATGCTGCCCTACATGAATCGTTTCGTCGGCCGTTCCGTGCTCGCGCAGTTGGCATCCGATGAAGTACAGCGACTCCAGCGTGCGCATCGATGTTGTCCCGACCGATACGATATGCCCCAGATTTGCCTGTATGTCCGCTATCGCTTGCCGCGGCACGGCTATGATCTCCGTGTGCATCGGGTGCTCGTTAGCATCCTCAACCTTCACGGGCTGGAACGTACCTGCTCCTACATGCAGCGTCAGTTCGGTCGTCCGTATTCCTCGGTTGCGCAGATCGTCGAGCACCGCGTTCGTGAAGTGCAATCCTGCCGTCGGCGCGGCCACCGAACCTTTGATGCGCGAATACACCGTCTGGTATGTCGTTTTGTCGCTCTCCTCGCTCTTGCGGTTGAGGTACGGCGGGATAGGCAGCTCGCCTATCGCTTCCAGTATCTCCGAAAACGCTACTGTCTGATCATCCCAACTGAACCGTACGGCGTACGTGTTTCCCGTCTGCGACAGTTTCTCCGCGCGAAGCACCAGCTCTAAGCTCTCGACTCTCAGCTCTAAACTATCATCATGCCATTTCTTTGCGTTGCCGATCATACATTTCCACACACAACCCGTCGTCGAACTTAGCGACAGCTGGTAGTCGTACGGCTCGATCGGTGCCAGACAGAACACCTCAATCCTGGCGCCCGACTGCTTGTGAAACACCAGCCGCGCCTGTATGACGCGGGTGTTGTTGTACACCAGCAGCGATCCTTGCGGTATGTAGTCGCCTATGTTGTAGAACTTATCCTCGCTGACCCGGCCGCCGCGGTACACGAGCAGCTTGCTGTGGTCTCTTTGTGCGAGAGGGTACTTTGCGATCCTTTCGTCCGTCAGAGGATAGTTGTACTCGTTTATTAGTATGGGGTTTTCTGTCATAGTGCTTTTTGCTTTTAGGGGTCCCCGACACAACCGGATGGTTGGGGTGGGGAGAGCGGAGGCTGCTGTGCGTTTCATGCCGCTCGGCGGCATCCGCCAGCGCAGCAAGCCGAACGCGACGTTCGCCTTGGAACAGCTCATAGCAATTGTACAGGCACTCCAGTTCGCCGTTCATCAGATGGATCTTCTTCGACGGCTTGAGGCCTATGCACTTCAGTGCTTCCTCGTTGCTGGAGATCACCCACGCCGTGGCACCCGTGAACTGGAACTTCAGCGCCTTGCCCATCTCTGCGTACAAACGTAGCACATCTTTGTCCTGCGCCAGCCGCTCGCCATATGGCGGATTGATCACCACCATTGCACCGGGTGTACCTTGTTCGTTTTTGATCTCCTCGATTCGAATCTGCCGAACATCAATATACTTCCCGAGTCCTGCCGCACGAACATTCTTCAGCGCAGCCTGCACGGCGTAGTATCCGGCATCCGAACCGTAAATGTGGTGCGTGAACTCTCGCTCGTCGCTGTCATCCTCGCTCACTGCCTCGAACAGATCTTTGTTGAAATCTTTCCAGTTCTCGAAGGCAAAGTGTTTGCGGAAGATTCCCGGCGGTATGTTCAGCGCTATCAGCGCCGCCTCTACAAGCAGTGTTCCCGAACCGCACATCGGGTCGTACAGATCCGACTGGCCGTTCCAGCCTGCCAGCAGCAGCATCCCCGCTGCCAGCGCCTCGTTGATCGGCGCATCGGTCTGCGCCACACGCCAGCCGCGCTTGTGCAGACTCTCGCCGCTGCTGTCCAGCGAGATCGTTACCGTCCGGTCGGCTATATGCACGTTGATATACAAGTCAGGCTCGGTCACACGCACGCTCGGACGTTTGCCGTACTGCTCGTTGAACCGGTCAACGATCGCGTCTTTCACTTTGTACGTCACGTACCGCGAGTGCTTGAATGTCTCCGAATAAACAGTCGCATCGATGCTGAATGTCGTTGTGAGATCCATGTACTGCTCCCAGTCAATCTTTTTGACCTCGGCATACACGCCGTCCGCATCATCCGCGCGGAACGTGGCTATAGGCACAAGCACGCGCGAGGCGGTTCTCAGCCACAGGTTAGCGCGGTACAGCACGCTCTTGTCGCCCGTGAACGTCACCGCACGACGACCGGTCTGGATGTCATTTCCGCCTATCGCGGCAATCTCTCCGGCCAGCACCTCCTCCAGACCCTTGAAGGTCTTCGCTATCATCGTAAACTCTGCTCCCATTATGGCATAGTTTCAAAAAAGACTTTACAAAGGTACACATTTTTTCGCAAATATGCAAAAAAAAGTGCAAATAAATTTGCTTTTGCGAAAATAATCTTGTATCTTTGCACGCCTTTTTGGCAAAACGCCCCAACATGGGGTCCCCGAAATATTAACCGGGGCCCCCGAAAGCTATCGTTAGATAGGTTTTGGGGAGAGCGGAGGCACGCGTCGCCTTTATGCCGCTGAGCGGCATCTGATGCGACCGCGTTGCCGACCGCGAAGGAAAGATGGCAGAGTGGTCTATTGCGTCGGTCTTGAAAACCGAAGTACTGAAAGGTACCGGGGGTTCGAATCCCTCTCTTTCCGCAAGAAAGTTCGGGAAGACACGAAAAATGAAAAAGAGGAAGCCGGTAAGGTTTCTTCTTTTTTGTTTTTGGTGGATTCACGAGATTCCTTGCAAGGACGCCCCTTGCAAAGAATAGGGATTACGCAGCAATCCCTCACTTTCTCCATTCGTCGGCAGACTATATGGATTACGCAGAAATCCCTCACTTTCCTTCCTAATCGCAATCCCTCACTTTCGCATTAGATTTCCCATCCCCATCCCTCCCGTTTTCGTACCTCAACCGAGACAGGAAACAGCATGTTTCGAACGTCCTTCGGAGCAATCCTAGACCTTATACTTTTTTATTCTCTTGCAATTTGAACATTCTCAGCTATTTATCTGCTATTTTTGCGTATTCAAAATTTCGCCATTTTTGCCCTTTTTTGGCAATTTTGTTGAGAACAGCTGATCGCCCGATACGCTCGCATTTCTGTGAGGAATTGTCTGCGGCACAATTTTTGTAGCGGATTTGGGTGAAATGACATTGCAAGAGTTACATATCATCAACTTCAAGAACATTCAGGAGGCGGACCTTAAGTTTGCCGACAAACTGAACTGTTTCGTCGGGCAGAACGGGCAGGGGAAGACGAACCTGCTCGACGCCATCTACTACCTGAGTTTCACCAAATCGGCATTCAATCCCATCGACTCGCAGAACATCCGCCATGACGCGGAGTTCGCGATGATTCAAGGAATATACAGACCCTTCTCCGGCCCTTCCCTCATAGGGCAGGGAGTAAGCGCGGCAACATCGGAAGACGATGATATACAGGTCACCTGTGCTATCAGGCGGGGACAGAAGAAGCAGTTCCGTTGCGGGAAGAAGGATTACCAGCGAATGCTCGATCATATAGGCCGAATCCCGCTGGTGATGGTTTCGCCGGAGGACAATCAATTGATAGCCGAAGGCAGCGACGAGCGCCGGCGGTTCCTCGATATCATTATCGGTCAGACCGACCGGGCGTACCTGGAGCACCTGAGTATGTACAACGCCCTGGTCAAGCAGCGTAACGCCCTGCTCAAGCAATATGCCGAGGCGTCGGTTATACCCGAAGATCTGTTCGAGGTGCTGGAGCATCAGATGGTGCCGCACGCAATGTACATCTTCGAGCACCGCCGCACGTTCGTTGATGCGTTCGTGCCGCTGTTTGCCGAACTGTACAAGACCATAGCCGAGGTTGAGGAACAGCCGCAACTGACGTATCGTTCGCAACTGCTCGACCGCGATCTGAGCGAATCGTTGCGGCGCACGCGTCAGCGCGACCTGATACTTGGCTGGACATCACAGGGCGTGCACAAAGATGAACTGGAGATGCAACTCGGCGAGTACCCTCTGCGCCGCGTAGGCAGCCAAGGGCAGCAGAAGACCTATCTGATAGCCATGAAACTCGCGCAGGCATTGTACTTCAACGCCTGCAAGCCGATATTGCTGCTGGATGATATATTCGACAAACTGGATGCTTCGCGCGTTGCGCGCATAATAGATATGGTGCGCGGCGAACAGTTCGGGCAGATCTTCCTGACCGATACCGACCGTCAGCATCTGACGGATATAGTACAACCCTTAGGGTCAAGCAAAGTGTTCTATGTCAGCGGCGGAGATTTCCGAGCCGGATAGGATGATCAGTCGTTCGACGACGTTTCTCAATTCACGTATGTTTCCCGGCCAGTGACGTTGTTGCAACGCCGCTATAGCCTGCTTGTCGAAGTGCTTGACTGCCCAGCCCTGCTCCTCGCAGATCTGTTGCGTAAAGAACTCAACGAGCTCGGGTATATCTTCCTTGCGGTCGTCCAGCGCCGGCACATGGATAGGAATGACGTTCAGGCGGTGGAACAGATCCTCGCGGAACGCGCCTTTCTCTATTTCCTTGTGCAGATCTTTGTTAGTGGCGGCAATCACGCGCACGTTAACCTGAATAGGCTTGTCGCTGCCTACGCGCGTAACTTCACCTTCCTGAAGCGCACGGAGCACCTTCGTTTGTGCGGCGAGCGACATGTCGCCAATCTCGTCGAGGAACAGCGTGCCGCCGTTGGCCTGCTCGAACTTACCCGCACGGTCTTTGACTGCACCGGTGAACGAGCCTTTGGTGTGACCGAACAGCTCGCTCTCGATGAGCTCGGACGGTATAGCGGCGCAGTTACATGTCACGAGCGGCATATCCGCGCGATTGCTCTGCTCGAAGATCATTCGCGCCACAACCTCCTTACCTGTGCCGTTCTCACCGGTGATGAGCACGCGCGCTTCGGTAGGAGCGACCTTGGCAATCATCTCGCGTACCGACTCGATAGCCTCGCTCGTGCCGATCATCTGGTACTTGCTGTTGACCTTCTTTTTCAGCGCCGTAGCTTCGTTGCGCAGGGTTGTAGCCTCATGGCGCAACTGCTTGCTGTCAATGCCGTGACGTGTGGTAACGAGCAGACGGTTGAGGTCAAGCGGTTTCTCGAGGAAATCATACGCGCCTTGCTTGATGCAATCGACAGCCGTCTCGATGTTTCCGTGACCGGAGATCATCACTACCGGCACATCGGCGCAGTTGCTGTCGGGCTGCTTGAGAACTGCAAGCAGCTCTGTACCATCCATTTGCGGCATCTTGACATCGCTGTAGATAAGGTCGTAACCGCCGGCTTGCGCCATCTCGACACCTTGAGCACCGTTCTCGGCAACATCAACTGAGTAGCCTTCGAACTCAAGGGTCTCTTTCAGGATATTTCGTATTGCACGTTCGTCGTCAATAACTAAGATTTTTGCCATATTCAGTTAAAAAAATAAGATATTTCTCAAAAAACGCAACAAAGTTACGAAAAAATTTTGATATTTGCAAAAATTGTTGTACCTTTGTACTGACTTATGGCGTGGTGGCAAAAATCTATCACCTCGTCATTGCAAAAACGCGATTAGTTAACTCAAATATTCAATCTTTATTAACCAAACAATCATGAAGAAAATTTTATCTCTTGTTAGTGCATTAGCACTTAGTGCTCTTGCGTTTGCCTCTACATCGGTAACGATGGATTTTGGTGATCCTACCGCCTATGGTTATGCCAAGGCTGGCAATGGTGAGTTCACCCAAGTAGCTGACGGTCAGACTATTACCAAGGAAGGTGTGGTAGCTACCGTAAACTTCACGTCGGGCAACGGTTTCCGTTTCTTTACTCACTCCACAGCCGGTACAGTCAATCTACGCGGTTATGTAGGCGCCACACTGACTATCACTCCTCCGACTGGCAAAAAGATCCTGAAGATCAAAGCTAACGGTTCTAACCTGAACACCACTTATCTGGCAGCAGGTGACGGCAAGATTAGCGGTACAGCATGGGAAGGTGAGGCTGATGCTGTTGTATTTGATGTAATCAAGTCGACAGTGCAGATCAATACGTTGACCGTTGATTTCGGCGATGCAGGCGATACTCCCGTCGTAACGAAGATTGATACCATCGGTGTAAGTGATGCTATTGCACGTATCAAGGCCGGGAACAAGGGTGAGTGCTATGTGCTGGGTGTAGTAGCCGGTGACCCGTTCCTGTTGGGCGGTAACGGTCCTGCATTCTACATGACCGACATCGCCAATGCCGCCGACTCGCTGGAAGGCTTCAAGATTGGCAAGGATGCCAACACTCCGTACGCCAGCGCAGAAGCTATGGCAGCCGACTTCGGTATGGGTGACACGATTCTGATCTATGCTGCCGGCTTGGATAAATACAACAGCATATTCGAGACTACAAGCGGTTACTTCTGCAAAGTGTTAGGTAAGTCGTCGGCTGTTACGCTGGACTGGGCTGTAGGTAGCGCAGTGCTGACCGAGACCGGTTGGGATCTGGAGATCGCCAAGGCTAACAACGATACGAAGAACCTCGTCAATATGAAGATCGTCAGCACCAAGAAGGACGGCATCAAAGGCCAGTATCCTTTGGCAGCCGGTTCAAGCCTGATGCTCAACGGCTCGAATACAGCCATCACGGCCGGCAACATCACTCTGAACTTCAAGGAAATAGGTCCGAACAGCCTGAACATCTATGATGTGCAAGCCACCTTCAATGCCGGCGATAAGATCTACCGCATCAAGCAAGAAGTTGAGTTCTTCGCTGCTGACGCCAATGGTGATGAGATTGTTCTGACCGGTGACCGTCCGTTCAAACCGACCGAGGGACAAGAAATCACCTGCGCCCAGGCTAAGGAGTACGCTATGTCGCTCGCAGCCGGTACAACAGGCGACATCAAGGTAACCGTAGTAGGTTACGTAACTGACCTGTACAGCAATGGCGTAACATTCTGGATGGATGATCAGCAAGGTTCGGCCAAGACCTTCCAGGCATATATGGTTAAGACCGTTCAACCTGCAGGTGTAGGTCTGAAGAACGGTGCAAAAGTTAAAGTGACGGGATATGTAACCAACTACAACGGCACAACTCCTGAGCTGAAGGACGGTGCGGTAGAGATTGTAGAAGGCGGCGAGCAGATCGTAGCAACCGAGGCTACCGTGGCTGAGGCTCTTGCTGCAGCTAAGGCCCTTGAGCAGAACAAGACTTCGGAAGGCGTATATGCTATTACCGGTTATATCTCCAGCATCGTTGAGGAGTTCAAGGCCGACAAGGGCAATATGTCGTTCTGGATGAGCGATAACCTTGGCGAAGACCCGCAAGAGTTCCAGGCCTTCCGCGTATCGTGCACCGAAGAACTGGCCGCCAAGCTGCGTCCGGGTGCAAAGGTGAAAGTGACCGCAAAGGTTACCCACTTCCACCAAGACGCTAAGCCGGCTGAAGGCGACCAGCCTGAAAAGCCCGAGCGTACGATCTACGAGACTGCTCAAGGCGGTAGCGTTGAACTGCTCCAAGAGTCGGCTGTTGAGGTGATCCGCGCCGATGCTCCGGCTGTGAAGTTCATCGAGAACGGACAGATCATTATCATCCGCAACGGTGTACGCTACAACGTACAAGGCCAATTGGCTAAGTAATCTCTATTGAGCATTATACAACAAAGGAGCCACCAATAGGTGGCTTTTTTGTGCAATTATTTGCAAATACGGAAAATATTTTGTACCTTTGTGGAAAACATCCGTGTAATTCGGTTAACTCGTGAATATATAATTATGAAACGCATCATTTACATCCTTTGCGTTGCCATGCTTATGGTGGCATGCAAGAAAGAAGACAAGTCAGCCAAGCTCCTTGAGGATTACCAGGCACTCAATGACCGCATCTCCGAAGAACTGAAAGAGGTGGAGGATCCCGATGTGGCGGATTCCATCATCACAGCCTTCATCGACGAGGCGTTTGCCCTGCAACAGGCTCAGCCCGAATCCGAGGCAGCGTACGTCATCCTGGAAGATATATTCTACCTGCTCAGCGACGGTCAGAAAGCGCAAGCGTTCCTTGTGCTGAACATCGACAGCCTTGAGGTACATGGCTTGCAGCGCCACTATGATGCGTACATAGCTGAGCAGAATACGGCCGTAGGAATGCCCTACACCGATTTTGCTGCTTTCACCAGCGCCGGTGAGGCAAAACGTCTGAGCGAATTTGTAGGTCAGTCGGATTACCTGCTTGTGGATTTCTGGGCAAGCTGGTGCGGTCCTTGCCGCCGTTCGATGCCCGGGCTGAAAGAGCTGCTCGCCAAGTATGGCGACAAATTGGCCATCGTCGGCATCTCTGTTGACGAGGACGCCGAAGCATGGCAGCAGGCAGTCGGAGCACTCGAACTCACATGGCCGCAACTGCGCGACACAAACGACGAAGGATCGAAAGCCTACGGCATAATGGCAATCCCGCACACCGTACTCATTGCGCGTGACGGGACGATCCTTGCGCACAATCCTTCGCACGAAGAGATTGCTGCGCTTATCAAGTAAGAATCACAACTAATCAACATATTTCGCCTTGACTGACAGTTGTGAGTCAGTCGGGCATAAACATTTGTACGTTTATTACAATATGGTAAAAATCACTTTCCCCGACAACAGTGTTCGGGAGTATGAAAACGGCGTTACCCCGTTACAGGTAGCAGAAAGTATCAGTTCACGTCTGGCACAGGAGATTTTGTGCGCAAGTATCAAAGCCGCTGCTGATGAGGAGTGGACTATCGTAGAATTGAATCAGCCTATTGAGGCTGATGTGTGCATCCGCCTGCACAAGTGGGAGGATGCCGAGGCCAAGCATGCCTTCTGGCACACGTCCAGTCACTTGATGGCTGAGGCCCTCCAGGAACTCTATCCGGGTATTCAGTTCGGCATAGGTCCCGCTATTGAGAACGGCTTCTATTATGACGTTTTGCCTGCCGAAGGTCAGGTAATCAAGGAGAGCGACTTCCCCGCTATCGAAGCAAAGATTGCGGAGCTGCGTGCCAAGAAAGAGCAACTCGTGAAACGTCAGATCAGCAAGGCTGACGCGCTCAAAGCCTTTGGTGACAAAGGTCAGTCGTATAAGTGCGAACTGATCAGCGAACTGGAGGACGGACATATCTCGACCTATACGCAGGGCAATTTCACCGACCTGTGCAAAGGCCCGCACTTGCTTTCCACCGAACCTATCAAAGCCATCAAGGTGCTCAGTTGCGCTGCGGCTTACTGGCGCGGCGACGCATCGCGGCCGATGATGACACGTATATACGGTATATCGTTCCCGAAGAAAGCGATGCTCGACGAGTACCTGGCTCTGCTGGAAGAAGCCAAGAAACGTGATCACCGCAGAATCGGCAAGGAGATGGAACTGTTCATGTTCAGCGATATGGTAGGCAAAGGTCTGCCTATCTGGTTGCCGAAGGGCACAGCATTGCGCTTGCGTCTGGAGGATTTTCTCAAGAAGATCCAGAAGCGCTACGGCTATCAGCAAGTGATCACTCCGCATATCGGAGCCAAGCAACTTTATGTCACTTCCGGTCACTGGGATCACTACGGCAAGGACTCCTTCCAGCCTATCACTACGCCCGAGGAAGGTGAGGTGTATATGCTCAAGCCGATGAATTGCCCGCATCACTGTATGATCTTCAAGAACCAGCCGCGCTCGTACAAGGAGCTTCCGTTCCGCTGCGCAGAGTTCGGTACGGTTTATCGTTACGAGCAGTCGGGTGAGCTTCACGGTCTCACGCGCGTGCGTTCCTTTACTCAAGACGACGCACATATCTTCTGCCGCCCTGACCAAGTGAAGAACGAGTTTATCCGCGTGATGGAGATCATCGAGATCATATTCAAGGCGCTGGACTTCCAGAACTTCGAGGCACAGATCAGTCTGCGCGACCCGAAGAACACGACGAAGTACGTCGGCTCAGACGAAGTGTGGGAGAAAGCCGAGCAGGCAATCATTGAGGCTTGCAAGGAGAAGAACCTCCCGGCACGCGTTGAGTACGGCGAGGCCGCGTTCTACGGTCCGAAACTTGACTTCATGGTCAAAGATGCTATCGGTCGCCGTTGGCAACTCGGTACGATCCAAGTCGATTACAACCTGCCCGAGCGCTTCGAGCTCGAATATGTTGGCGAGGACAATCAGAAGCATCGCCCTGTAATGATCCACCGCGCGCCGTTCGGTTCGATGGAACGTTTCGTGGCTGTGCTCATTGAGCACACGGCCGGCAAGTTCCCGCTCTGGCTCACGCCCGACCAGTGTATCGTACTGCCGATCTCCGAGAAGAGCAACGAATATGCTCACAAGGTTCAGGAGATCCTGGAAGCACAAGAGGTGCGTACCTTGGTGGATGACCGTAACGAGAAACTCGGACGTAAGATCCGCGACAACGAGATGAAGCATATTCCGTTCATGCTTGTTGTAGGCGAGAAGGAGGCTGAGCAAGGGCTCGTCAGTGTGCGCGTACAAGGTGCCGAGGATAAAGGCCAAATGACTATTCAGGAGTTTGCCGATCTCGTCAAATCGACCGTTGCACAACAGATGGCTGCATATTAATAGCGAAAATCAACCGATATGAAAAAACTAATCCTTACTATCCTGTGCGCGGTGACAGCCGTCGCTATGCATGCTGCCGCTATCGAAGGTGCGCTGCCCGGCGTGTTCTCCGTCAGTGCGGACAAGCAGGTTGTGTTCTCGCGCGGTAACCTGCAATATCAGGCTAACGGTATGTTCTGGCGGTTTGCCGAGCACCAGTATGATTTTGTGGGTAACTCCTCGATGGGTAACGTGAGCTTCGCACTCGACAAGAGCAACAACGCCCGCATCGACCGCTATTACGACGGATGGATTGATCTGTTCGGCTGGGGATCGGGCGAAGAGCCTTGGCTTGCCACCGAGAACCTCGTCGATTACGGCGTATATACCGAGTGGGCGGCGAATACGATCATCAACGGCGGCATACTGAACGACGGATGGCGTACGCTGAACTGGGAAGAGTGGTTATACCTGTTCCTGAACCGCCCGAATGCCGAGCAACTGCGCGGCCAGGCTACGGTGAACAAAGTGCACGGTTACATTTTCCTGCCCGACAACTGGGAACTGCCGAAGAAACTCACCTTCACGCCGAACGCCAGAAGCTGGGATGTGAACGTATATAGCACTTCGCAATGGGATAAAATGGAGAAGAACGGTGCGGTGTTCCTGCCTGCCGGAGGATTCCGTGTAGGCACGGAGGTCAGCATGGTTGGACACTTCGGGTTCTACTGGTCATCGTCGCTGTTCAACGATCTGGCAAGCGGTGACGGACGCGACTTCTACTTCAGCGTGAACAAGGAAGGTCCGCGTGACCACGAGAAGCGGTTCTATGGTCTCGCTGTTCGTCCGGTACTGGACGTGTGGGGTGGCCAACCGCAACAGCAAGCAGTGCAAGAGATTCACTATCAGCCGCAACCTGTGGTTCAGCCTGCTCCGCAACCCGTGCAACAATCGCAACCTGCGCAGAAGCCTGAACCCAAGCCGCAACCTGTAACGATAACGAAGCCGACGTCGCAACCGCAACCTGCACAGCAAACCCAACAACCGCAACAGAGGAAGGCGACCGTGACTGTGGCCGGTGTGCTGCCGGGGTTGTTCTCCGTAGGCGCGAGCGCGCAGGTGCAGTTTGCACAGGGCAACGTGCAATACAAGCCCTCAACAAGCACATGGCGCTTCGCCGACAACCAGTATGATTTTGTCGGGACTGAAGAAACAGGCAATGTGTATTCCGGCGGTGAGAAGTGCCAGAACGAGAAGATCAAGAGCAAATATTACACCGGTTGGCTTGACTTGTTCGGCTGGGGCACGGCAAACAACCCGACCGACTACAAGATGATCCCTTCGCTCTATGAAAACTTTGTTGATTGGGGCAAGAACCCGTTCATCAACGGTGGCAACAAGGTCGATATGTGGCGCACGCTGAGCAGTGACGAGTGGACGTATCTGCTCAACAAACGTGTGAGCGCTACCGCTCTGCGCGGTCAGGCAGTGGTGAACGACGTGAAGGGTTATATACTGCTTCCCGACAACTGGGTGGCACCTGCCGGAATAAGTTTCAGACCCGAACCGGAGAATTACACCACTAACGTCTATACCGCTGCACAGTGGGATAAGATGGAGAAGAACGGCGCAGTGTTCCTGCCGGAGGCAGGTGTGCGTACCCTGCTCAACTCGCTACCGGATGAAGGTTGCTACTGGTCATCGTCGTGGTATAATAAGGAGGAGGACGAAGCGGCGTATATGTGGTTCTATGCCAGAGGTTCTGGGCCATCGGCCACTCGTGCTACGCACAACGGCCATTCGGTGCGTCTGGTGCTGAATATGCGTGAGGTAGCCAAGCCTGCCCCGAAAGTTGTCAGCGAGAAGGAGTCGCAGCCGAAGCCTGCCGCAGAGCCCCAGCCGGTTGTAACGAACTCGAGCAAGACGAACCCTGTACCCGTAGGAGGTCTGCCGGGAATATTCTCCGTCAGTGCCAACAAGAAAGTGTATTTCTCGATGGGTAACGCACAGTACAACGAAGATGGCTATGCGGGCAGTACAAAGTTTGCAGATCATCAGTGGGAAATAGTAGGTGACGCTACGCAGGGCGATGTGTATTACAACGGCGTCAAATCAGACAATAACAAAGCCAACCGCGGCTATGCCGGCTGGATCGATCTGCACGAATGGGGAGGCAGTATGGGGCAGAACTCTGCCAAATATGTTTACTCGACCTTCTATGGCTACAAGGAATGGGGCGATTGGTGCTTCCGCAACGGCGGTTATCCTGAGGGCGAACTGTGGCGCACGCCTACTACCGAGGAGTGGATCTATCTGTTCGACCAGCGCAAGAACGCTGCCAAGCTTCGCGGCCAAGCTACGGTAAACAACCATCACGGCTATGTGCTGCTGCCCGACAACTGGCAGCTGCCGCAAGGATTGACATTCAAACCGCAACCGAACAACTGGACTGCGAACACCTACACTGCCGATCAATGGGCGCAGATGGAGAAGAACGGTGCAGTGTTCCTGCCGGCAGCCGGTGTGCGTGCCGGTAAGGAGGTACAAGGCATAGGTGAGATGGGCGCATACTGGTCATCGTCGATGTATCAGCAGACCGGCGAAGGCGATGTAGATGCCCGAGGCATATCGTTCACAGCCAATAGCGCCAAATCGAATGTGTATGACACCTGGCATCACGGCTTCTCCGTACGTCTGGTGCAGGATATAGATTTCGTTAAGCCCAAGAAGAAGAGCGTCTGGGATGACGTGCCTGCCGAGCAGGTAGCATCGTTGCCGGAGATGGAACCTGAGCAGGAGTGGAAACTCTATGAGGACATCAAGACTATCGGTGACATCAACCCGCGCGAAGGCTTCCGCCGCATAAAGGTCGATCCGAACTCCTTCGGTGCGTACCTGCGCAGTTTCCCGCTCAAGGATGATTGGAACCTGTACTACTACGACGGTAATCCGGTCAAGAATCAGACAGGCGGATACGCCGTGCTGGATATTGACATCGGCACCAAGGATTTGCTGCAGTGTGCTGATGCTGTGATGTTCCTCCGCGCATCGTACCTCTATGCGCAGAAGCGCTACAAGGACATCCACTTCAACTCGCTGAGCGGCTTCAAACTGGAGTACGCCCGTTATGCAGAGGGTGAGCGTTTGAAGAACGTGAACGGCAAGCTGTCGTGGGTGAAATCCACTAAGCCCGACTATTCGTACGCAACGTTCCGTAAGTTCATGGATTTGGTGTTCGGCTACGCCAATACGGCTTCGCTGGAGAAAGAGTTGCCGCAGCGCAAGATCGAAGATGTGCAGATCGGTGATATATTCGTTGTAAGCGGCAATCCTGGACACGCGATGATGGTAGTGGACATGGCTATTGACAAGGAAGGAAACCGTGCGTTGCTTTTCGCACAAGGCATGATGCCTGCGCAAAGCGTGCATGTGGTAACTAACCTTGAGCATGGCGAGGACACTCCGTGGTATCTGATCGACAAGTATCTGGACTGGGGCTCATTGCTGATATTCCCGAACTATGTGTTCAGTGCCGATACTGACCTCAAGTACTTCCCGGAGTAAATAAGGCATAAAAGAAAGAGGGGAACTCGTAATTGAGTTCCCCTCTTTTGTTCTTGTTCGTTAGAGCGACCATTCGAAGCCGTCTTTGGTGTCCTTGATCTTGAATCCGAGTTCGGTCAGGGAGTTGCGTATGCGGTCCGATGTGCCCCAATCTTTGTTGCGCTTGGCGTCCAAACGGATGTTCAGCAGCAGATCGATCGCGCCGTTGTAGGCGGCAGCGTTGCTGTTGGCTGCTGCACCACTGTCGGCAAGTTGCAGACCGAGGATATCGATGGCGAAGAGTTGCCAAACCTCGCGAAGCTCTTTGAGATCAGCCTCGCTGATGGTGGCCTTGCCGTCGGCAACGCTGTTGATCGCTTTGGTCGAATCGAACAGGTTGGAGATGACGATCGGTGTATTCAGGTCGTCGTCCATTGCCTCAGCGCAACGCGTGCGCAGATCGGCAACGAGTGCCTTAACCTCTTCCGATGAGTTGGCTACGGCTGTGATCTTCTGCAGGCGTGCGTAGGCCTCTGCCATGCGCTGGAATCCTTTCTCCGCCGCCTCAAGAGCCTCGGACGAGAAGTCCACCGTGGAGCGATAGTGAGCCATGAGGATGAAGAACCGGATGGTCATCGGGCTGAAGGCTTTGGTGAGCAGCGGATGATCGCCGCTGAAGAACTGGCGAAGAGTGATGAAGTTGTTGTACGACTTACCCATCTTCTTGCCGGCGATGGTGATCATGTTGTTGTGCAACCAGTAGTGAACGGTGTCGTGCCCGAGTGCAGCGCACGATTGGGCGATCTCCGCCTCGTGGTGCGGGAACATCAGATCCATGCCGCCGCCGTGAATGTCGAACTCCTCACCCAGATACTTTGTTCCCATAGCCGAGCACTCCATATGCCAGCCGGGGAAGCCTTCGCTGTGCAGCTCTTTCTGTTCGCCGTTCTCCGTATAGCGGAACACGGCCGGCCAGTGCATGATATGCTCCGGCGCAGCTTTCTTCCAGAGAGCAAAATCGTAGGAGTGACGTTTCTCGTCCTGACCGTCAAGCTCGCGCGTGTCGGTCACGATATCTTCGAGGTTGCGTCCGCTGAGCTTGCCGTAGGGGAAGTCCTGTGCATAGCGCTCCACATCCATGTAGATGCTGCCGTTCGACACATAGGCATAACCCTTATCCAAGATCTTCTGTACGAAGGCTATCTGCTCAATGATGTGTCCCGAAGCATGCGGCTCGATCGACGGCGGCAGTACGTTCAGCGCTTCCATGTCATGATGGTAGCGATTGGTGAAGTGCTGCACCACTTCCATCGGTTCGAGTTGCTCCAGGCGGGCTTTCTTGGCTATCTTGTCTTCGCCCTCATCGGCGTCGTGCTCCAGATGTCCTACATCAGTGATATTACGCACGTAACGTACCTTGTAGCCGATGGCCGTCAGGTAACGGTAGAGAATGTCGAACGTGATCGCCGGGCGTGCGTGCCCCAGATGGGCATCGCCGTACACCGTCGGTCCGCAGACATACATGCCTACATGGCCCTCATGCAAGGGACGGAAAGGCTGCTTGGTGCGCGATAAGGTGTTGTATAAATACAGCATAGTGTAGCGCAGCCACGTCGGGCTGCGGGCTTAAAGGATGTTGTTCTTCTCGATGTCGAGGAAGTACTTGTAGGTGTCCACTTTCAGTTCGCCGCAAGCCAGTTCGTCGCAAACGATGATTCCGTGCTGGTGCATCTGCAGGGCGCTGATCGTCCACATGTGCGACACCGCTCCTTCCACTGCGTGCTGCAGCGCGCGGGCTTTGTTGTGACCGTTCACGAGGATCAGCACTTCCTTAGCGTCCATCACCGTACCTACGCCTACCGTCAGGGCAGTCTTCGGCACAAGGTTCATGTCGTTGTTGAAGAACCGTGAGTTGGCGATGATCGTATCGGTAGTCAGCTCTTTCTTGCGGGTGCGCGATGTGAGCGATGAGCCCGGTTCGTTGAAGGCTATATGTCCGTCAGGACCGATACCTCCGAGGAATAGATGTACACCTCCGTAGTTCTTGATCTTTGCCTCATAGCGAGCGCACTCGGCCTCGAGGTCGGCTGCATTGCCGTTGAGGATATTCACGTTCTCCTTGCGGATATCGATGTGCGAGAAGAAGTTGTTCCACATAAAGCTGTGATAGCTTTCCGGATGCTCTTCGGGCAGACCGACATATTCGTCCATATTGAAGGTGACGACGTTGCGGAACGACACCTTACCGGCTTTGTTCAGTTCGATCAGTTTGCGGTACATACCCAGCGGCGATGAGCCGGTAGGCAGGCCAAGCACGAACGGATTGCTCTCCTTCGGTGCAAATTCGTTTATCCGCTGAGCAACGAAGTTCGCAGCCCATTCTGACATCAAGTCGTAGTTCTTTTCAATAATCAGTCTCATGGTATATATGTTTGGCTAATGGTTAATCAATCCATCTTCTTGAGTACCACAGCGGTGCGTGCGGGCAAGTAGAGCTTGAGCCAGCCTTTCTTGTCGCGGGCGTACTCGCGATCGGGCATAGTGAAGTGCTCAACGGTGTCGTCGGTCTGCTCAAATCCTGCAAACTTCGGATCGTCGGTGTTCAGCACAACCTGGTACTTGCCTTCCGGAGCGAGGAATCCGTAGTCGGGGAAGGACTTTGTGCCGTTCCAGTTGAATACGAACACATAGTTGCCGCGCATGTATGCTACTACCTGGTCGCCCTCCCGATCCCAGAGGTTGATGATCGGCGTCTCGGGAGTGATGCCCGATTTGCGCATCATGTGAATCATCGCTTCGTCAAAGCGGTTGAGGTCAGCGTAGTAGAAGTTCTGGTTGTCAACGAGCGACCACTGACGGCGAGCGTACTTGTAGCTCCAACCGTTGCCTTGGCGCGGGAAGTCGATCCACTCGGGGTGGCCGAACTCGTTACCCATGAAGTTGAGGTAACCGCCGTTGATGGTCGAAGCAGTGATGAGCCGGATCATTTTGTGTAGCGCTATGCCGCGGTCGACCATATAGGTCGAATGGCCGTGCTCGAAGTGCCAGTACATGTCGGCATCCACGAGGCGGAAGATAATCGTTTTGTCGCCCACGAGTGCCTGATCGTGGCTCTCGGCGTAAGAGATGGTTTTCTCGCCCTGACGGCGGTTGGTCATCTCGTAGAGGATGTGACCGGCTTTCCAGTCTTCGTCACGTACCTCTTTGATATACTTGATCCAGAAGTCAGGTATGCCCATAGCCAGACGGTAGTCGAAGCCCATACCGCCATCGGCAATCGGGGCAGCTATACCCGGCATGCCGGACATGTCTTCGGCGATGGTGATGGCGTTCTTCTTTACCTCATGGATCAGTTTGTTGGCTAATGTGAGGTAGCAGATGGCGTCGCCGTCTTCGTTGCCGTTGAAGTACGAAGGATAGCCACTGAAGTCTTCGCCCAAGCCGTGGCTGAGATACATCATCGAGGTCACACCGTCGAAGCGGAATCCGTCGAAGTCGTACTCCTCAAGCCAGTACTTGCAGTTCGAGAGCAGGAAGTGCATTACCTCGTTCTTGCCGTAGTTGAAGCACAAACTGTCCCATGCCGGGTGCTCGCGGCGCGGACCGTCGTGGAAGTACTGATACGGGGTGCCGTCGAAGTTACCCAGACCTTCGATCTCGTTCTTCACAGCGTGCGAATGAACGATATCCATAATCACAGCTATGCCCCTGTCGTGCGCAGCCTTGATGAGCTCCTTGAGCTCCTCGGGGGTGCCGAAGCGCGATGAGGGAGCGAAGAAGTTCGACACATGGTAACCGAACGAGCCGTAGTACGGGTGCTCCTGGATAGCCATGATCTGTATGCAGTTGTAGCCGAGCTTGGCTATGCGTGGAAGGACGTTCTCGCGGAACTCGTTGTACGTGCCTACACGCTGCTCCTCGGTAGCCATGCCGATGTGGCACTCATAGATGTACAACGGACGATCGGCTTTCCAGCCTTTCGGTCCGCGGCGCTTGCCCATCTCGAACGGTACGGCGGGAGACCAAACCTGTGCGGAGAATATCTTGGTATTATCGTCCTGCACTACGCGGCGTGCATACGACGGGATTCGTTCGCCGTAGCCACCCATCCACTCCACCAGCAGCTTGTACAGCTGGCCGTGGTGCATCTGCTCCTCGGTGAAATAGCCTTCCCACACGCCGTTGCCGACGGGGTAGAGGCGGTAAGCCTCGTTCTTCTGCCAATCGTTGAAGTCGCCCTTGATGTAGATAGCTGTGGCGTTGGGTGCCCACTCGCGAAGAACCCAACCGGGATTCAGGTGGTGCAGACCGAAATACAGGTATCCGTCAGCCCAAGGCGAAAGTTTCTTTTTGCCTCCTGTCAGCTCTTTGATCTTGCTGAACGCATAGTCTTGACGTGCTTGTAAGGCCTGCTCGTACGGTTGTAGGCCCGGCTCGTTTTGTACAATTGGTAGCATAGTTAACAGATAGATTTATTCAACTTTAGCTTTAACAACAATCTTACGGAATGTGGACGAAGCTATACCTGCGGCATGAGCGTCTGTCGGGAAGAATATAGCGAAGTATCCTTTCGGCACATTGAAGCGTGCTGCGGGTTTGTCGCCGTATAACTCTACATCCTTGCCTTCGTCGTACTCCTTGATGACGTTCTGGCAGTCCTCCAGCGAACTCCACAGCATCGTCTCGGACGTGGTGAGAGGAATCTGGATATCGATGTAATCTTTGTGCGCTTCGAGTTTGCAGTCTTTCTCATCCTTAGGTGCTTGATCGCAGATGTTAACGATGAGATCCTGACCGTCTAACTTGATTTTGCATGCTGGCAGCTCTTCGAGATCATTGTCGTTGAAGAACTTCATGAATTGCTGGAAGCCCGGTACACATTCGAAGTACCAGTCGGCGTTTTCTAATTTGTCAATTATCATAGTAGTTGATTGAATAATCTGTCCGTTCGCCCACGCGTACAGGGTGTGCGCGGCTGAAAGTGTACAAAATTACAAAATATATCTGTCATCTGCAAATTTTCGATATGTTTCGAAGTAAATATGTCCCGTACGAAGTTATTATTGGCAAATGCAGCAGTCAAAACGCGGCACGAGCACCCGAATAGGTGCCCGTGCTTTCTGTTTCGGCAGGATAGCCCCGCCGTGATGTCGGATCAGTGCTTAACGCAGCACTTTCAGTACGTTGCCGTTCGGTGTGCGAACGAGGTACGTACCGGCCGGCATGCTGCTCAGCGAGATATCCGCATTGCCTGTAGCCACGAGTTTGCCTGTCGAGGTATATACCATCAGGCTGAGGCTGTTGGCGTTGTGGATCGTGTAGTCGCTGTACGAAATGCCGTCCACGCTGATCTGATAGATGCCGTTGCTGAGGATTACCTCTACAGCGCAGGTGGCCGTCAGATTGCCGTCGGTTGTGGTGACGGTGATGGTCGTGTTACCTACACCTACGGCTGTTACCAGACCGTCGGCCACGGTAGCTACTGCATCGTTATCCGAAGTCCAAGTAACGGACTTGTCGGTTGCATCGTTCGGAGCTATGGTAGCCACGAGGGTAGCGGTCAACTTGTCGGTCTCGCGCAGGTCGAAGCTCAGTGTAGTCTCATTCAAGGTGACGCCGGTTACGTGGATGATCCGCTTCTCAACCGTCACGGCGCAGGTAGCGGTAAAGTTGCCCTCTGCGGTGGTTACGGTGATCGTAGCATTGCCTTCGGCTACGGCTGTTACCACGCCGTTGGCAACTTTTGCAATCGCCTCGTTCGACGAGCTCCAGGTTACGTTCATGTTATCGGCATCAGCCGGTACGACGGTTGCTGTGAGCGTCTCGGTGTCACCCTCGGTGAGCGTGAGCTCGGTCTTGTCCAGTTCAACACCGGTAACAGGTGTGGTAACCGTCACAGCGCAGGTAGCCGTAAACTCGCCGTCCTCGGTCTTGGCAGTGATGGTCGCCTTGCCCGAAGCAACAGCTTTCACAACGCCGTTGGTTACGGTAGCTGCAGCCTCGTTCGATGAGCTCCAGATGATGGTCTTGTTGTCGGCCTCTGCCGGAGCAACGGTAGCTACGAGCGTGAGCGTCTGGCCCTTGGTGAGAGCAGCCTCCGACTTGTCGAGCGTAACACCGGTAACCGGAGTGATAACCGTCACGGCGCAGGTGGCGGTAAACTCACCTTCCTCAGTCTTGACGGTGATAGTTGTCTTACCCGAAGCGACAGCGGTCACAACGCCGTTAGCTACGGTGGCAGCAGCCTCGTTCGAACTCGTCCAGGTGACGTTCTTGTTCGTTGCAGCCTCCGGCATGACGGTAGCTGTGAGCGTCAGGGTCTCACCCTTAACGAGCGTAGCCTCGGTCTTGTCGAGCAATACACCCTCAACATGTCCGCTGAACGGTTTCTCGACGGTCAGTGTGCTCTTGGCAGGAACAACGGTCACGTTCTTGTCCGTCGGCACGGTGAATACGTAGAAGCCCGGATCACCGGTAGCGATGAGGTTGCCTCCGTAATCGAAGCTCAGCTGACGGAAAGCGTCGGTGGTACTTGTGCCGTGACTGTGCTTGAAGGCGTGACGGAGAGTCAGTACAGGCGTGTTATCGGCCTGCCACTCAACGTCGAATACCATGAACTCGCGATCGCCGTTGTTCAGCACGAGCATCTTCTCGTCTCTCGAGAGAGCGAACGCCGAACCTTCCGAACCGATGATGATATCGTTGTACGGATCGACTGCCGACGAGAACTTTCGGTTGCCGTTCCAGTCGAAGAACTGCAACGAGGTTGCGCTGGAGTTGTTGTTGCCGTTCGAGCGGTTCTGGCTAACCCAGATGCCGCGCTCGGTAGCATAGACGTTGCCTTCGCTGTTAGCCTGGCCCGGGATGCTCAGTACCTTCGACGGAGCTTCGTTCCATGTACGCTTAATGCTACCGTCCGGCTGGCCGATGTTGTAGATACACAGGCCATTCGTTACGAGCTTCGTGCCCGGGTCCTCGTTATAGACGATGAGCTTGGTGTCAGCGCCCTTGCCGTAAACATATACCGCAGGAGTCGATGAGCCGACCTCTACGCCGTTGTTGCTGATCACACCGTTGGCATCACGTGTGCCCTGGAACATGTTCGGGAACGTCGAGAAGTCATTCGGGTTAGCGGTATATACGCCCGAGTTGCCATCCGTCCAGTCAGGCATATATACATAACCTTCCTGATCAATGCTGATGCGGTAGAGGCAGCCGAACAGAGCATTACCGCCGAGCATTGGAGTGAGATTCTCGCGCGTGTAGTCCGGGTTGACGATATACAGACCGCTGTTGGCGCTGTTGCGGACGTAGTCGGCCAGATAGATGCGCTGGAATGTAGCATTCTCGGGGTTATTGTCGATCGTGTTGAATACACGTGCCATGCCGAGATCGGCCTTAGGCTGTGCATGCAGCTCGCCCCAAGCCGGTACAGATTCGCCGATGAGCTCTACAGCCCAGTTGGTCGGTGTGCCCGTGAAGCCCGGCAGATCGGCACGTGCAATCACTGCGTTGTTCGCGCCCTTGACAGCCGGAGTTACAGCTACCTTGCCAACCTCTTCGCCTTCTTGGTAGAACACGATGTTAGTGGCTACAGCGTTGCTGTTGGCAGTGTAGGTGAAGGTGTAGGATGCAGTGCCCTCGTCGAAGGCTACGTTCAGTCCGTACGCATTGACGTGCGCAATGACAGGCTGCTCAACACCTGCGGTGGTGATGCGGCTGATGGTATTGTCGCGCTGCAGATACAGCGTGATATCTTGGCCCTTTACCACACCCGCTGTGGCAATATATCCAGCGGCTTTGGCAGCCAATGTGTTGTTCGACAGCTTGATTGCTTGCGGCTGAGCCACTCCATTGGTGATGTCGTAGAGCTGTACGCCTGTGTTCTGGCCTTCTGCTTGCAGAGGTGCAGTCATAAGTTTATGCTTGGCGTATTTGAAGAAGTTCAAACCCTTCACGCCCATGAAGGCTTCCGGCATGACAGTTACGTTCTTCGGAGCAGCAGCGGTAGTTGTCGCAAATTCGCACTCCATCGGAACTATGTTGGCGTCAGTGATGATTACACGGTCGTCGGCCAGCGGAGAGATGGTGAACTGTATGTCATGACCCATCTCCGTGAGTTTGTATGCAGCATCCTGGTTACGGAACGCGCCTGCATACTTGTCGTCGGCTATGGTGTAGCATACGAAACGTACGGCATGTGCATCCGTGCCGATGGTGTAGGCCGTGGTGTACAGGTATCCGTCAGTCAGTGTTCCTGCGTACGCGATAGTCGTACCGGAGATAGCGTTGGAGAAGTTACCTGCTGTCTCGTTGTTCGTCGTGTTCAACCATACAGCACCGCTCCATACACCGGCGGTCTCGGTCCACTTATATACGAGCCATTTGTTCGCCGGAGTGTATGTGGTCTTCTCCTCGTTGCAGCCGATCAGCACTCCTTCGGCAGTTACGGCTATGTCGGAGAGCTTGAGTTTACCTTCGGCACTAACGGAGCAGAAGTCTGTGGGAAGCGTAGCTTTTACAGCCTGTGTTGACGGGTTGATGAGGTACAGGTACGGATTGTTCTCGCCGTCCAATGCCAGCACATACATCGTTGTATCGTTGCGAACGATGCTGCGGCGGATGGTTTTGCCGTCCAGTTCAGCGATAGCAGCATCGGCAAAGGTCTGCGTCATCTCATAGCGTCCTGCTATGCCGACCGATGCAGGCACATCAGGTTCGGGATAGGTATCAGGCAGTACAACCTCCTCTTCCCAACTTTCGTTCTCCAGGTAGATGCGCGGGTAAGTGATTTTGTTTGCCGTAACGGTGATCGGGGCTTTGTATTCATCCCACATAGGTTTGTAACCCTCGCAGGTGGCATCGAGCCAGTAGTCGTTACCCGGCTCCAGATCGCCGAAGTAGAACACGCCGTTGTAGTTGTTATCAACCGTATATTCGCCGATCTTCGTATTTCCTTTGTACAGGGTAACCTTTGCGCCGTTGAGCGGCAACCACTGGTCGTGCATCTTCGGGGCGTAGTTGTACAGCTTGTGGCTGATCTTCTCGTGCTCGTCCTTGATCAGACCGAGGATGTAACCCTTCGTATCTTTGTCGGCACCGAAGTAGTCGATGATACCACGGTAGTAGCAGTAGCCCTCCATGTGGCAGTTATCGACGTTTAGTGCACGGTGACGGGCCGGCTGGTAGGTATGGAAGTAACCTTCGAATATACCGCCGACGGTGCCGTGTTTCAGTACGCCGTAGTAGCCGTAGTACTGCTTGCCGTTCGAGCGCGTGCTGGTGCTGCCGCTGCCCATGAAGCTCACGTCGCCGCGCAGCGCCATGTTCGTGGCCGAATAGTAGCTGTGGTGATCATAACCCTCGGTCATCGGCTCGAAGCGGTAAGGCCACATAGCTGCACCGAACGCCTTGCAGTCTTTCTCAAACTGCGTGTCGCAGGCGTCGTAACCGCGATACAGCCAGATGGGGTAGTTAGTGGTCGTGCCGTCGCTGGCAGCGTTGGAGTGAACGGAGATGAACACATCGTAGTTGCCGGACTCCACCTCCTCGCAGATGACGGATAGAGCTTTGTTGTATTTCTCGTAATCAGAGCGGTTCTTGTAGTCTTCCCACGAGTAACTCGGGTACTCGCCGTTGACCTTTGCGTAGGGCCACGGACCGCACTCCTCGCGGCTCATTACAACCGTGGCACCGGCTGCTACCAGACGGTCGCGCAGATAGAGGCACTTCCAGAGGTTGGTGTTCGATTCATAGAATCCGCAGGTGTCCGGCATGCCGGTTGAGGCAAGAGCAGGATACGGGATAGTAGCCATCGGGCGGTCGTTCGGACCGAACGAACCGTGTCCGGGATTGACATATATACGCTTGCCTGCCAGGTTAGCCGCACTCAAGGTGACTACCATCAGCAAGGCAGCGATGACGGTAAATAGTTTCTTCATGGTCGTAAAATTTAGTAGTTTACTTTACCTTCAGCAGATAGGTCTCGCCTTTTTCTGTCGAGAAGACGATAGCGCCTTCTACGGCTTGCGGATATACTGCCACCATCGACTTGTCGGTCAGCACTTGTTTCTGTCCGTCAAGCGAGTAAGCTACGATCGACGAAGCGGTCAGACGCTCGCCGTCGTCCTCGTCAGCCATGCCGACAATCACATTGCTGTTGTACCACTTGGCAGCACGGCAGGGGAAAGCAATGAACTGCGGGTTCGAGCCGTCGATGTCCGATACATAGCAGCCGCCGGTGGTTACGTAGAAGCACAGTTTCGTGCCGTCGGGCGAGATACTCGGCCAGATGTAACTCTTGTCTTCGCCGCACGGAGCGAGCATCGTGGTCTGTGTGCCGCGGGTGAGGGCGATGTGACGGTCAAGGATCGTTACGGTCATCTCGGCGTCTTTTACGTCCATCTTCGTCAGGTCACGCTGACCTTTGGCGATCAGTTGGCGCTTGCCGGAAGCGAAGTTCTGGCGCAGGATGTTACTGCGGCGCAGACGGTTCTTGTCGATGGTCGTCTCGCGATAAGCGATCTCCGAACCGTCCTTGCTGATCTTTACGTTGTAACCTGCACCCGGAGCTTTCGACAGCTCGGTGGTCTTGCCGGTAGCCAGATCGTAACGGATCAGACCGTCGTTAGCCACGGTGGTGAGCAGCAGATAGTCGCCTGCCGGAGAGATGCCGGCGATCTTCGTCTCGACGTTCTCGGGCGTGTTGATCTTCTGGAGCGACTGAACGTCCAGTACTTGGGCAGCAGCAATCATCGGTGCTGCTACCGCCAATGCAAGAAATAGTTTTTTCATACTCATTAGATTTATTGTAAGGGTTTGTTATTCGATTATCAAGCCTGTCGGCGTGTACATGTGTCCGTTCACCTCGATGCGCAAGCCGTCGGGCGTCAGGCGCTTGACTGCAGCAGCCACTCGTGGCTGCTCAGAAGCTTCTGCCTGCTCCACTGCCGAGACTTTCGGTGTGAACGTGTACTTGTACGCGGCTATGCCGTTGTTCGGCGCGAGCTCATATACATACGCATCGTTGCCTTGTACGTTCACCGCAAAATCGATGGTGTACGTGGTGTTATTCGCCGAACCGAGTGCTGTGGTAGTGGTCAGCAGGCTCGTTGCCGACGGCAGACCGCCGGTGATGTCGTAGGTGTTGAACGCGCCGTATATGTCTGCCGGCACGAGCAGGAACGTCCTTCCGCCCAGCGGCACTATACCTGCGCCCGATACGCTCACTTTCTCCGGTTTGACGCTCCCCGTCCAGTCGGAGGTCTTCGCGCCTGTGGTCAGGCTGTGCACGGTAGGCAGACTGCTTGCTGCCGTAGCAATGAACGACTGGTCGTTAAGCGGGATCGCCTTGGCACTTGTGCCGACGGGCAGATCGTCGTGACTGAGCACCGTGGAGGAGGTCATTGTGCCGTTGGCGTAACTCATCTTCAGCGCTTTGTGGTTGACGTTGCTGAGCATCAGCGCAAAGCCGCTGCCGCTATACGCACCAAAAGGGTAGAAGTAGTCGGCCCTCCCGAATCCGCTGTTGTTGTACGCAGCCGCGCTCTCGGGACTGTTGCCGCCTATGGCTGACTTATATACGTTCTGGTAGTTCGCTCCCGTGCCGCTGTTACCCAGCAGCATCATGCCGTCGGCGGTGATGCGCAGGTTGTGCCATACGAAGTACTCGTCGGGCAGGGTAACGGTCTTCTCCGTTGCGCCGGTCGAGGCGTTCAGTACGAAGTACTTCTTGTTCACGCCGTCGGACACATAGAGCTTGCCGTCGCAGTAAGCGATGCTTCGGTTGGCATCGGTGGTCATCACGCCGGTCTGTGCTGCGGTTTTCCGCCAGAGCTCCACGCGGCTGAGTGTGCCTTCCTCGGGTTCGGGCGGCGTGACGGGTTCGCCTTCGTTGAGCAAGGCGGGCTCAAACTCATTGCCGTAGCGGTCCAGGGCGCACACGGCTATGGTCTTGTTCGGCAGATCGCTGATGCCGCTCAAGCTCACTTGCTTGCCATACACCATCTGCACGAGATACGCGCTGCCGGCCAGTGCCGTCTGTTTGTCCGTACCTTTGGGGTAAGCATATACGCTGAACCGCTCGGCCGTGGCGTGCTGCCAGGTGAGTGTCGTGCCGCTCAGCGAGAGGTTAGTCGGTGCGGCGAGGGTGGGGTGAGCCTTCCACGTCATGGCAGGCGGCAGGGCTTTCTGCGTGAAGCGCGTTGTGGCCAGCGTCGAGCAGCTGTACTCTGTTATGTCGTCGTGCGCGTACTTCAGGTACGTATTGGTGTTGTAGAATATGCTTCCCGGGGCGCTGTACGGCGAGTACTGGCGGTTGGCGTCGATCTCTGCGGCGAGCTCGTCCGGACCGAAGCGGTAGCAGGCCTGACTGATGAACGAGTGCACTCGCTTGCCGTCGGTGCGGCGGGCGTTGAGCGTGCTGATGCTCTTGCCCCACCACTCGCACAGCACGTCGTAGTCCTGCTTGGCGGCCGTGGTGGACCAATAGACTTGCGGAGCCATGAAATCCACATACGCGCCATCGACCCATGCCAGGCCGTCGCAGTATAGGGTTTTCCATATATCTCCGCCGCTGATGCCCGAGGGCAGGGTCAGTCCGTATGCTGCTGCGGCTGACGCGGTCATCGAGTAGATGCCGCCGGGAGCCATGCCGAAGCGAACCCACGGCTTGACGGCTTGTATGCTGTCGTACACGGCTTTGATCACTTTGTTCACGTTATCGCGGCGCCAGTCGCCCAGATCCATCCCTTCGGGTTTGTACTTCGCCTGACTCGAGGCATCCTCGGTGGTTGTGCCGCCGTAGGCGTAGAAGTAGTCGTCCATCAGCATGCCGTCGATGTCGTAGTTGTTCACTATCTCCATCAGCACCTTCACCACGTATGCCCGTGCCTCGGGGTTACCCGGGTCAAGTATCGTGCCGTTGAACGTGCCGTTGCTGTACGTGAGCAGCCAGTCGGGGTGAGCGCTGCGGATCGGATCGGAGCCTGTGAGTCCCGAGCCGTTGCTGATGGCGTTCGTGCGCTCGCCGGCGGTAATCTCGTAGCGGAACGGATTGACCCACGCCAGCAGCTCTATGCCGCGCTTGTGCGCTTCCTCTACAGCATATGCCAGCGGGTCGTAACCCGGGTCTTTGCCGCGCGTGCCGGTCAGGATGTGACTCCACGGCTCGTACGATGAGCGGTAGAACGCGTCGGATACCGGCCTAACCTGCATGCACGTGGCGTTCATGTTGCCCGCCACCAGCGCATCGAAGATGTCAGTCATCTCCTTCTTCTGCTTGGTGATGTTCGCCGAACTGGTGGCTTTCGTCTTCGGCCAGTCGATACCGTAGTGCGTGGTGAACCACGTGGCGCGGAACTCCGTCTTTGGGCTCTGTGCATACATGCTGCCGATCAGCATACATGCAGCGAACAGGACGATTGAATGTAGTCTATTCATGGTGTTGTAGTATTAGCTGTCGACCACTCTTGGGCGACCCGTTTAGTCGAACTTGAACTCCACCTTCGGTGCCTGCTGTGCGGCCTCGTCGGCCTCGAAGTACGGACGCTTGTCGAAGCCGAACATCGAAGCGATGATGTTCGTCGGGAACCTGCGCACCAGGGTGTTGTAGGTCTGTGCGCACTCGTTGAACTCGCGGCGGGCTATCGTCACGCGGTTCTGTATGCCTTCCAGCTGGTCGCTGAGTTTGCCGAACTGCTCGTTGAGTTTCAGCTCAGGGTACGCCTCGCGTACGGCCATCAGTCGGCTCAGGGCTTGTGTCAGCTCGTTCTGCGCGTTCTGGAACAGGGCTAAGTTCTCCTCGGTGATGTTCGTCGGGTCGATGGTGATAGCCGTAGCCTTCGCGCGGGCTTCCATAACGTCGGTCAGCACCTTATCCTCGCCTTGTACGAGGCCTTGTGCCGTTGCCACGAGTTGTGGCACGAGCTCCGCGCGACCCTGGTAGGCGGTTTGCACCTGACCCCAGGCTTTCTCCACGTTTTCCTGTTCGGTTACCAATGCGTTGTAACGTCCGACGCACCATACTACCAGCAGCACGATCGCTGCCAGCACTGCCATCCAAATCAATGTAGTCTTTTTCATATCATTTGTTTGTTAGAATCCTCTTCCTGCTCCTCCGCCGAAACTGTGTCCTCCGCCCCAGCTGCCGCCGCTGAATCCTCCGCCGCTGAATCCTCTGCCCGAATGGCCGCTGCCGGTGTAACCCGTTGTGCGTGTCAGGCGCGGAATGATATGCTTCTTGATGATCGTATGTCCGCAGCAGGCGCAGGTGAACGTCAGCTCCTCCTTGCCGCAGGACTTGTAGGTAGCTTGCTTGATGATCTTCGTGCCGGTCTGCTTCATGGTAGCCACGCCGCACTTCTTGCACTTACGGGCGCGGTAGTAGGCGTAGCACAGCAGCCATACGGCTACGAACAGGAATGTCAAGAATACCATCTGCGCCACGAATCCCTCTTCGTCAAAGTGCTTCGGTGCCCAACCCAGTGTCAGTTCGGCCTGTGCTTCGGGCGTGAGCAGCCGCCGGCACAGCCCTTCCATGATCTTCAGCACGCCGTTGCCGTACTCGCCGGCCGAGAGGTACTCGTAGGCGTCGTCGATCATCTCGCTGCATGCATAATCTGTCAGCAGCCCTTCCATGCCGCCGCCGGTGTGGATGCGTATGTCCCGCCGGCCGATCGGCCCGTCGGCAAAGAACACCAGCACGCCGGTGTTGCGCTCCCTGCCGCCTATGCCCCAGAGGTTGAACAGCTCCTGACAAAATGTCAGTCGGTCGTACCGCTGACGGTCATAATCCGGCAGCATCACTACCGCCACCTCCACGTCTACGTGGTTCTTGAGGTTCGTGCAAGCGGTGGTTATCTGTGCTGCCTGAGCGGCACTGAGGTACCCTGCCGGATCGCTGATCCAGCCGTTCTGCGTCGGCCCTTTGGGGTTCGGCACGGTTGCCGGCACATAGCCGGCTGCCGACAGCTGCACTAGGCTGCAGAGGCAGACAATGAATAGGAGCAATATTTTCAGGTGCTTACGCATGTGTGCACGTTATAGGGTCCCCGACACGACTTGTCGTGGTGGGGAGAGCGGAGGCATCGGTCGCTTTAATGAGCGCGTAGCGGTCAGTCCGTGCGAGTCGATTGCCGAACGCGATACAAAGATACGATTTTTTTTTGACATTTGCAAACCTTTTCGCCGTTTTTTGCAAAATTTGTACACTTTTCCGTAAATCTCCCCGAAAAACTATAAGTCGGCCATACATGGGCGACAAAGAAAAATCAGCCCCCGAATCATCGCAGGGCTGATCTTTTATGTGCGTCGAACGCGCGTTAGCGTGGCTGATCGAAAGTGTAGCTACTCTTTATCCGGCTGGAGCACGTTACGTAGTAGTTTCCGGCACGTACGTCCTTATCTACGTCATCCGTCGTTTGTTCTATCAGCTGCCACTTCGCATCATAGATGCGTATCAGGGCGTGCTGGTCGTTGCGTATCACTATATGGTCGATGTCGTAGAATCGTACGATGTGCTTGTCGTTCTCCTCGCTGTTAAGCGCGTACTCGCGATAGATGTCGCGGTCGTCAGCCGAGGCCAACTGTTTGCCGTCGAGTTCTGTGCGGACGGTGTGGACATTGGTGTCAAGTGGATGACTTGCGGCTAAGATAGCCACGTTTGCTGCTAAGATTAGCATTACGGTTACAAAAGTCTTTTTCATTGTTAGTAGGTTTTTTGGTAAGGGTTTATCTTCCCTTTTGTTAAGTTAGTTAATTTTTTATTGTTTTTGTTTAATTTTCGCACTTTTTGCGGTGCATGTTCACTAAATATGCCGCAACGAGCGTGCCAAAATATGCTATATAACATAAAAATCGTACTTTTTGTCCATTTGTGCAAACCGCTCATTACAAAGTATGCGTATTGATGCAAAGTGTATATTGCATACGTAGTGTGGTTTGTCATACAAAAGCCGCCGCGCTTCACTGCGAGGCGGCTTCTTTGTTTATGCATTTCGTAGGCAGTAGTCTGCGAACATCTGCGCCATCGGCAGGCTCATTCTGCCGTTTTTGATGGCTTTTTCGACAGCCTGCCTTGAGTACACGCCCTCATTTACTATCCGCCGCTTGAAGCCGCGCAGGTAGAGCTTGAACATGTCATCAGTCAGCGTGTGCGCCGTGCATGCTTGTATGTGCGTGCGGACTTCGGTCATTGTGACCGTTATAGCATATCGTCCCATAGCTTAGGCGTTTATTTTATCGTACTCAGCGGCTACCTCTGCCCAGATAACGTTCCGTGGACGAGTGTCGCCCTGCTGTATGCGCAGGCGCACCGCAGCGCTGATCGCTCCGAACCGCGTACGGCTCTTTTTCTCTGCCTCGCTCACCCGCGTTCTGCGTTGGGGTTTTCCGTAGTGATGGGCGAACACTTTCGGATTGCCGTCTTTGTCGTAGCGCGTTCTGAATACGAAATTGCCGAGCCTGCCTGACAGGCTCCGGATGTTAGGATTTAATTCTACTTTCATTGTTTTGGTGTTTAGTTGGTTAATCTTCGTCCTCATCGTTCCAGTGAGGATCATCTGGGTCGTCAGTGTAATACTCGCGCGCTGCATCGCGCGCTCTCTCAATCTCAGTCTCGAGATTTACCGGATTGAGTTGGTTGAATAGCTCTTGCATTGTTTCTTTGTTTCTAGGTTGTACTTTTCGATGTCGGCTTGGGTGTAAAGTCCCCATTTGCCTTTGTAGCAGGCGGTAGCCATCGGCACATCGGGAACGGAGTCCGAGCCGTTGTAGTCCGTTGGTTCGCCCTCGATAGCGGCAGCACCGTGCTCGCGCAGGTAGTCCTCTACCGTAAATTGGAAATTCCCCTTCACGTTGTACCCCGACCGCACTGCCTCAAGCAACATCCGCTGTTGATCTTCGGTGTAGTTCTGCCACGCAACCTTGGCGGCTTTTTCTTGCTTGGGTGTTACGTTTCTTGCCCCCGCTTGCAGCCCGAAAGCTGCAAGCGTAACCAAAAAGAAATCTTCTTCCGGAGAGAGAGGCGCGTCGCGAGTTTCCTCGCGCGCGATATTCTCTATTTCTCTCTCTTTTTTATTTATATATATAGGGGGTACGGGGGAGTTGACTGAGTCAGCACTAACGCTGATTGTGTCAGCACTAACGCTGATTGTGTCAGCACTAACGCTGATTGATTCAGCACTAACGCTGATTGATTCAGCACTTTTGTACACATCGCCGGTCTTGGTGATGAGTTGCTTGTCCTGTAGAGTCCGGAGTATTCGCGACACTCCGCCATCATTAAGCCCCAGCACACTCGCCAACGCGCGCACGCTACCTTGGTAGCCTTTGGTCTTGCCCTTACCGCTGTTTGTCAGTCCGTAGATATACGCATACACACGGCACTCGGCAAGGCTCAAACCAAGCTTCGACCACATCCATGAGTATTCGCGTACGTAGATTTCCATTGTAGGTTACTTGACTGCGCCAAGTGGGAAGTTCATTTTGTCGTTTAGTGGGTTGCTCTCGCGCTCACCCACTACAAAGCACGACTTGATTTCCGACATATCGTACCATACGATGCTCTCGCTCTCAAAGTACGCCATCACGCGCGCCCAACCGCCGGCACTGAAGCTCCGCCAACCGCGTTCCGCAAGGTCGTAGTACGGCACGGCTTTCCAATTCCGCTCGTACGTCTGATCACCCTTCGGTAGATGCTCGCCCGGAATGAAGTTTCCGCAACGCGTGGCTACTGCGTCGCGTACCGAACCATCTTTCTTGTAGAACCGCAGCAGCACAATGCCGCCTTGCAGCAACTCGTAGATGTCCTCGATGTTCCAACCCTCTTTTACGCACGCGCCCCAAGGCGTGCCCGACCACTGCTTCCGCAGCCCGTGTGCCCAGTTCATAACTCGGCTCTGTTTTTGAGTATTCATATCAGTTTTGTTTTATAGGTTAAAGTCTTCAATTCGATTATAGTACCCTTTCATTTCCGTTACTTTGTAGTCCAATGCCGGCAAGTAGTGGTACTGGTACCGCACGTCAAGACTCGGCAACTTCATTGTGAAGAAGTACCGCCTGGTGTTCAGGTACGCCATCATTACTACCTTCTCGATATTCTCGATGGTCATTTCCGCGTCGTTGTTCTCGCATATAAGTCTGTATTCCGCCGCAAAGTATTTCAGCGCCTTCAGGTTCAGTTCGTAGATGTACAGCAGCGTGTTCCGGTGCAGCCACTTTGGATCAATACCCATTCTGCGCAAGCAACGCATATTCCGTGCGCTGCGCATATTTTCGTGCGGCGTTACGTAGCGCAGGTTGTCCGCACTCCAGTTCAGCAGGTCGCCGTTGATGTGGTCTATCTGCTCGCCCTCAGGACGTTCGCCTATCCATGCGTGCGCAATGAGCGTGTGGCAGTGGAGTGCGTCGAAGTTGCGCATCTGAGGGTACCGTGAGTGGCAGCGCCCGTCTTTCAAACTGGGAGAGTTAGGGGTGAAGTTGTATTTCTGCTCATGCCACCCGTCTTTCTTCCGTACAAAGAACCGCCCGTCACGCGTGCAGTAAAGCGTCTTTACAACGCAGTCATACTCGTCCTTGCCTTGCGCGCAAGGGCGTAATGTGAGGAACTCTTTCGGGCCGTAAGCCTTACTGATTACTTCGGGTTGCGCCAGCACCAGCGTCTCGTACTCCGTTTCCGCCAGCACCCATTTAAGATTTTTTCGTGCCATAATTGCAGTTGTTTAATTGTGGTTTGTTACTATGCCGGAGCACTGCTCCAGCGATTTCGACTGCAAAAATAGCGGTTTTTTTACAAAGAAACGGGCGCAACATTTGCCCGTTTCTCTAAATAATTGATTTTCTGCGAAAAAAACTGCGAAAAAATTTGCATATATCAATTTTTTTTTGTACCTTTGCGCTGTCATTTATGAAAGCGCAACATCCCATAACAATCTTCGAGGCTATCACTAAGCAACGTGTGGCAGGTGTGTGGAATATATCCCTCGCACTTACGCAACGTGCCCAGACACTCGATTATTACTATCGGATTTATCAGGCGCTGCTCGAATTTGAACCCGAACGCAAACGTGGCTATCGCGAACGAATCTGCTATAACTTGCAGATTTGCAGCGAGTTATGGGGGGGGGGTATCTAAAGTATGGAACGTACCTCGATATCGATACTCTCAAGCACGCAATCGCCGAAATGGAGAGACTGGTATGGATCTGAGCCTTAACGACATCCTCGGCTTTTTGGGGTTTGCCCTCTTTTGGTTGCTTGGCCTGTACCTCTATGGCAAGGGTAAAGACTTCCGAAAGAGGCATTAAGTACGATTTTCGCAACTGGGTTGCACAAATCTGACATCGGCTATTGCAGGTGTCGGTTTTTTTTTGTACCTTTGCACCGGATTTTTGATTTCGTGGTCCTACGGCTTCAACTATTCGCCTCGTTGACATCGATCCGACATCGATCCAATATCGAGGCAATATCGAGCCGTTTTCGATAGATAAGCTGTTAAGCAACCGCAGCGCAAAGAAATGGTTGCAGCGTTCTTTGACAATTAAGGCTTCCACACCGCTCGGAAGTAAAGCATGAGCGGTAAGAAATGGCATTAGTAGTATGGAACAAGGCCGTCGAGTCTGTATCGGGCGCCTTGGTCAAGATCAACAAGAAGTCGCCGCACGCCAGCGACCAGAAGATGGTGCTCGCTACCCACCGTGTAGCCCCGACCACCGCTATCGGTAAGTGTAACCGATTGTACCTGCGCGGTCTGGACAACATCACCCGCTCGACTCCCGTCAGCTCTGACGAGACTCTGGCACGTCAGCGTTTCGGTGAGATCTGCCAGGCTACGGCTCTCCGTAAGAAGAACCTGTCGACCATTGCAGCCGACACCGCTGCGTTCAATGCGCAGAAGGAGGACGGCTACAAGACGTTCCGCCAGTACCTCTGGCACGTCTGCGCCGACGAGTACGACCAGTCGCAGGGTTAATCTCTCGGGAGGATAGCGTATGAAACCGGAAACGTTGCTTCAACTCATCACGGCCGCAGTACTCTCGATTGGGGGATTGATTCTCCT
>DBYS01000014.1:41640-42812 GCA_002310195.1 Bacteroidales bacterium UBA1180 | reverse complement strand
CGCTATTCGGCATCGATTACACCTACAAGTTCAAGAACATTCGGGATGGAAAGACTGACCGACAAACAGGCGATAGCCCTCCGCAGGAAGTGGGAAAGAGAACAGCGGATGGAGGGCAAGCCGGTTAAGGGATTCTTTCCTTTCGGATTTCCGTTCAGATACTTAACCTTTGACCCTCGCCGTACCTGCCGGGCAGCCTGCGAAAGAGAGGTCACCAAAAACAAAGTCTCATGAAGAAACTTAGCATACTCGCCCTTGTGGCATTGTTTGTGGCATCTGTGGCATTCACTGCCTGCAAAGCCACCCGTACCGTTACCTCCACTGCCACGTACACCGAGGTAACCGATTCCTCCAAAGTCACCACTACGATCTCCACCAAGACCGTCGAGGACTACCAGGGAATCAAGAAGAATTAAGTGTCCTGTGCGCGCGGTCTTTGACTGCGCGTTCCCCCATAAGGTCGCCGGTCGCCTTTCCAAAAGACCGGGGGATTTGTGTCATAACTGTTGTTTGATTGTTAATGTTTGTGCTCAAAGAAGCCGCCTCGCAGTGATGCGCGGCGGCTTTGTTTGTACAATTATTATGCAGCGTTACGACTTGTAGTTACGGGTCTTGCGCTCGGTGAACTCGTAGTCCAGAGGCTCCTTGATCAGTTCGGGATCTTTGTCCTCGCCGGTGTACTTCCAGCAGGCAACGTACGAGAACTTGTCGTCCTGACGCAGCGCCTCACCTTCCTCGGTCTGGTACTCCTCGCGGAAGTGACCGCCGCAACTCTCCTCGCGGTTGAGCGCGTCAAGAGCCATCAGTCGGCCGATCTCGATGAAGTCAGCCAGACGGAGCGCTTTCTCGAGCTCGTTGTTCAAGGCGTCAGCCTTGCCCGGGATATAGACGTTGGTCCAGAAGTCCTTCTTGATCTCATCGATCTTCTTGATAGCGGTCTTCAGGCTCTCGGCCGTACGACCCATACCTACGAAGTCCCACATCACGAGACCGAGGCGTTTGTGGATCGTATCGACGGACTCGGTGCCCTGGATAGCCATAAGCTTCTGGATCTTAGCCTCCACAGCTTTCTCGGCATCCTCAAACTCCTTGCGGTCGGTACTCATACGCGGTACGCCGATCTGGTCGGCGAGGTAGTTCTGGATCGTATAAGGCAGTACGAAGTAACCGTC
>DBYS01000014.1:41483-41623 GCA_002310195.1 Bacteroidales bacterium UBA1180 | reverse complement strand
AGACGGTTGGCACCGTGGTCGGAGAAGTTGGCCTCACCGATGCAGAACAGACCCTTGACGCTGGTCTGCAGCTCGTAGTCCACCCATATACCGCCCATGGTGTAGTGGATAGCCGGGAAGATCATCATCGGGTTCTCGTA
>DBYS01000014.1:31986-41466 GCA_002310195.1 Bacteroidales bacterium UBA1180 | reverse complement strand
ATCTTCTCGTACATCTGGAACAGGTTGCCGTACTTCTGTGCTACCACATCCTTGCCCAGGCGCTTGATAGCATCGCTAAAGTCCAGGAACACGGCCAGGCCGGTGTTGTTCACGCCATAGCCTGCATCGCAGCGCTCCTTGGCGGCACGCGAGGCCACGTCACGCGGCACGAGGTTACCGAACGCGGGGTAACGGCGCTCGAGGTAGTAGTCGCGATCCTCCTCAGGTATGTCACGGCCCTTGATCTCGCCGGCTTGGAGCTTCTTGGCGTCTTCAAGTTTCTTCGGCACCCAGATGCGTCCGTCGTTACGCAACGACTCGGACATCAGCGTGAGCTTACTCTGGAAGTCACCGTGCTTGGGGATACAGGTCGGGTGGATCTGTGCGTAGCAGGGGTTGGCGAAGTATGCGCCGTGGCGGTACATCTGCATGGCAGCCGAACCGTTGGAAGCCATTGCGTTCGTCGAGAGGAAGAACGTATTGCCGTAACCGCCCGAGCCGACCACCACTGCGTGAGCGAAGAACCGTTCGATGCGGCCGGTAACGAGGTTACGGGCGATGATTCCGCGTGCACGGGGTTCGCCCTGCTCATCCTTGATCATCACGATATCGAGCATCTCGTAGCGGGTGTACATCTTCACCTTGCCCTTGCCGATCTGGCGGCTCAGAGCGCTGTACGCGCCGAGCAGCAGCTGCTGACCGGTCTGACCCTTGGCGTAGAACGTACGGCTGACCTGTGCGCCACCGAACGAACGGTTGTCGAGCAATCCGCCGTACTCACGAGCGAACGGTACGCCCTGTGCCACGCACTGGTCGATGATGTTGTTGCTGACCTCAGCCAGACGATAGACGTTAGCCTCACGGGCACGGTAGTCACCGCCCTTGATCGTGTCGTAGTAGAGACGATAGACCGAGTCGCCGTCGTTCTGGTAGTTCTTGGCAGCATTGATACCGCCCTGTGCAGCGATGGAGTGCGCACGGCGCGGCGAGTCCTGGATACAGAAGTTCAGCACATTGAAGCCCATCTCTGCGAGCGATGCGGCAGCAGATGCGCCTGCCAGACCCGTACCTACGACGATCACGTCGAGCTTGCGTTTGTTGGCAGGGTTAACGAGCTTCTGGTGGTCCTTGTAGTTAGTCCACTTCTTCTCCAGCGGGCCTTCGGGGATCTTAGCCATCTTCGGCGTGATGATCTTCGCGGACTCGGATTTCTGCGCTGCGGATTCAACGACTGCTTCAGCAGCTTTTTTGGCAGCCTTGGCGGCTTTGACGGCAGCGGTCTTGGCATTCTTGGCAGCGGCCTGAACCTGCGGGTCGGCAGCTATCTCTGCTACTTTCTCGGCAGCTGTTTCAGCTGCTTGTTTGGCGGCTTTCACTGCTTTGGTTGCAGCCTTCTTGGCAGCATCCAATATTTGTTCTTTCTTTGCCATATTCGTGTGATATTTAAGTCGTGAAACATTAAGCGCACATCTGTCCGATGTTCACGCCGAGGAAGTAAAGAGTAACGATCATAAACAGTCCGACGGCGATGGTAGCGAAGATGCAGCCGATGACTTTGATTCGCTTGAGCCAGATCAGGTTGCTCCAGCCCAGCGTCTGCAAGGCCGACCATATACCGTGGTTGAGGTGGAACCAGAGAGCCACGAGCCAAACGATGTACAGCAGGCAGTAGATGATACCTACCCATCCGTCGGTGAACAGCGCCTTGACGATAGCGCTACCGTCCTGCGGATCGAACATCGAGGTGTGAATACCCGTCAGTTCGGCGAACTGCATCTTGAACCAGAAGTTGAACAGGTGCAGGCAGAGGAAACCGATGACGATGATGCCCAGCACGAGCATGTTCTTGCTCTCCCATTCCACACCTTCCTGGCGTGCCTCGATAGCGTAGCGGTCGTTGCCGCGTGCACGGTAGTTGAGGATAGTAAGATAGAACGCGTAGCAGAAGTGAATCAGTACGCCCAGCGCCAGCACGAGCGTGCCCGCTACAGCGTACCAGTTCGCACCAAGCATGGCGCAAATCCAGTTGTAACCCTGCGTGCCGAACAGATCGTCGATAACCAGGCAGAGGTTCATCGAGCCGTGGAACAGCAGGAACAGGACTAAGAACAGGCCGGTAATACTCATAATGAACTTACGGCCGATAGAGGAATCTTTTAACCACATAGTATTGATGATTTATTAATTATTTTTTCAACATTTTATCGCAGCTCTACGCCCTGCATGGTGTAGGTCTTGCCGTCGCGTATGATCAGCATCTGTCCGTTGCGGAAGATCTTCTTCAATCCGCTAACCGTAGCAGCCGGCTGAACGGCTTCGACAGCGGTGATGATCTCCTCGTGGTCGATATTGATACCCGTGATGAGCGCTACTGCCTCCTCGTCAGCTTTTGCTCTGCGTGCGGGAGCATCGTTCGGCACTTCCACCATATAGAACACGATAGCCGATGGGGCAGTGAGGTTGAAGGTAAACGTGTGCGTCTGCACGTCGGCTGTCTGGCTCGGGATGACCTCGACCTCACGGCCTCTTACCTTGGCACGCAGTTCGTAGCCGGCTTTGGTCCAGCACAGGATGTTGACGGTTACCTTGCCCTTAGGCAGATTGAAGCTCAACGAGCTGGGCAGCGCGGCTTTCCACTCATCCGTGCCGCAGGTATAATTATTCATAGCAGCCTCTACGTCATCGTCGGTCAGCACATCCTCCAGCTCAATGGCCTTCTTCTCAGCGTTGTAGTAAGCAGTGAGCGCGAGATTGTCGTTATCGAGAGGGTTGGTAGTCAGGTTGATGGTGGTTTGCGGCTCGAGGTACGGGGTGATATGCACGGGCAGTTTGGTGTAGGTAAACGGGCCATCCTTGGCTATGTTGTAGGTATATACAACCGTATCCTCGCCTGCAGCAAAGCCGTAAAGCTTGCCGTCGCCTTCGTCCGGGATGTACCGAGCCAATCCGTTGGAAGTGATAGCCAGACGGCGCGGATTGAAACGCTCCCATACGCCCGGGCCGACCTCCACGAGATGCGGCATCAGCGCCTTCTTGCCTTCCTTGATGGTCAGCTCCTCGACGAGATAGTCCTCTTCGTCGTAGCCCAGCAAGTGGCCGTCGTAAGACTCTACGTAGTACGGATCAACGTTGATCCAGAGCGTATCAATGCCGGCGAAGTACTCTTCGGTTTCGGGCATTGTTATTTCAAACGCTGCCAGACCGCACTCGCGCGATGCAAAACTGTACTTCTTGAATTCGCCATCCATCTGGGTTGTTAACTCCACCACGTCTTTCGGGGAGTTATCAGTAAGGCGGACTGTCAGTTCCTTGCCAAAGTTAGACGGGTCAGTAGATATGAGGTACCCTTCGGGCCAAATGCCGAAATCTGTAAGAATACCATTGCCTTGTATGAGTGTCCACTCTTTGTTCGGGAACATCGACAAATCGATGTTCATGTTCAGTTTGCCCTTAACGCGGAATGAGTGCTTTTGCTCGGGGATCCAAAGCTTTCGGCCATCCTTCGTGTCGAAATCGCCGGAGGGAAACCTCATCGAAATCGTTGACTCACCCGAGCCATTGATTACCAGGCTGTCGCCATTGCACCAATACTCGGATACAAACGCGAAGTCTCCGTTAGAGGACTCATAGTAGTAATCTTTCATAGGCAGCTCCTGCCATGTACGCGTGAACTTCTTGTTTGCCACTTTCGCGGTCAAGCAAACAAAGAATGCCGGCAGCGGGGTTCCGTGTCCACTCACTTCACTCGAGTGATAGACGAAGAGGGAGTCGGCGGCTGCATCCTTGGCACCTTTGCCACCGTGCCAGCCAATGCCTATGTAGTGGTCAGTGCGGCCGAAGAGGGAGATCTTATATACATCTCCGTTATCCTTAACGGCCTGGATCGTTACATCGCCACCGCCGATGCAATAAATCTTGCCCATTCGGTAGAGCGGATGACCATTCAGCTTGGATGTACCTACAAGCGTCGGAAGGAGTTCCACAACGCCCAGTTGCTGATTGTCGATGAGGAAAGACATGAATACCTCATCCTCGTACGGGTGGGAAATAGCCTCGCCATACTTGAATTCACCAAGACGGTCTTCGATTAGTTTTGCCGAAACACTCTGCGGCAGACATACCAGTGCTGCCAATAAGAAAGAAAGTGTAAACTTTTTCATATAGTTGATTGATTTGTGTTGTGCACACCAATTGCGCTTACAAAGGTAATAAAATTTTTTCAGTTTAGCAAATTTTACGGGCAGAATTTGTCGAATATATGCAAATATGTTACTTTTTTCACGAAAAAAGTCAAAGAGGCTTGCAAATGTGCATAAATTTTCGTAATTTTGTATGCTCATAATGTGCGAACGTGAAAATCGACCGTCACATATTCCGCTTGGCAGTGTTTGTGGCACTGCTGTGGGCTGCGTTACCTGTGCGTGGCCAGTACGTAGGTAGCGGTACATCGACCTTCGCGTTTCTTGACCTGCCTGTATCGGCGCGGCAGAACGCATTAGGCGGGGAGAACATCTCCATCCGCGACGGCGAGCTCAGTTCGGCCTTCGCCAACCCCGCGCTGCTCGGCAGCCTGACGCACAACATCGTGCAGATAGGCTACGCCTACTACGGCAGCAATCATTTCGGCAGCGCAATGTACGGCTACAACTTCTCGGAGCACGACTATTTTGCCGCCGGCGTGCATTACCTGGATTACGGCAAGATACCTTATGCCGAGGCCAACGGCCAGCTCACGGGCGTGAGTTTCGGTGCACGCGATATATTGCTCGAAGCCGCATACGCGCGCCAGTTGAGTGATATGTTCACCGTAGGCGTGGCGCTCAAACCGGTGATGTCGTTCTACGAGTCGTACAGTTCCGTTGCCCTCGGCGCGGATATAGGCGCACACTTCCAGATGCGGGACTCAACCCTGCAGATCGGTCTCGCGCTGAAGAACATCGGCTGGCAGCTCAAGGGGTTCTACTCCGACGAGTCCGGCCAACGGCTCGAGATGCTGCCGCTGAACCTCGAGCTCGGCATCAATTACCGCGTGAAACATGCGCCGCTGCGGTTCTCGCTCACCGTGCACAACATACAGAACTGGGATCTCGGTTACAGCCGCCTGAACGAGACCGAGCTGCCCGTCAAGCCCGTGGGGATCTTCGACATGATGATGCGCCACACGATCTGGGCGATCGATATCGTGCCGCGCAGCGAGAAGTTCTACCTCACACTCAGTTACAACCACCGCCGCCGGCAGGAGTTTGCCCTGCAGGACCAGCGGTCGCTCGCAGGATTTGCCGCGGGCGTAGGTCTGCGCATCAAGATGCTGCGGCTCGGGTTTGCTATGAGCCAGATGTCGAAGTCGAACTTCACCTACCAGCTCAGCCTTGCGCTGGACGTGAACAGTTTAATGAAATAATGCCGCCAGCTTTGGCGGACATAATATAACACACCATGAAACAGATCATCGTAGCCATTGACGGCTATTCGTCCTGTGGCAAATCAACCATTGCCAAGCAGCTGGCGCAGTACGCCGGTTACCGGTACATCGACACTGGCGCTATGTATCGCGCCGTGGCACTCAATGCGATCCGCAAAGGGGTAATGTACAGCGGAAAAGCGACGGATATCGAGGGAATCCTAGACTTTACTCACATCGATTTTGCTATTCAGCCCGACGGAACACAGCACGTCACGCTCAACGGCGAGGATGTGGAGAAACAGATCCGCACGCTCGAGGTGGGTAACGCCGCTTCGCAGATAGCCGTGATCCCCGAGGTGCGCAGGTTCCTTGTTGCCCAGCAGCAACAGATGGGTAAGCAGGGCGGTATCGTGATGGACGGAAGAGATATAGGTACGGTGGTATTTCCGCAGGCCGAACTCAAGCTCTTCCTCACCGCTTCGCCCGAGGTGCGTGCCGAACGGCGGTACAAGGAACTGATAGAGAAAGGTGAGCAGCCCGTGATGGCGGATGTGCTGGCCGATGTCAACGACCGCGATTACCGTGACACCCATCGCGACGAATCGCCGCTGCGTCAGGCGGAGGATGCTGTGGTGGTGGATAACTCTTGCATGACACGCGAGGAGCAGATGCAGCATATATACCGCATATTCGACGAACGGTGCAAATAACGATTGATCCAAAGAGCGGTTTCTGCGCAGGCGTGACAGGTGCTATCCGCCGTGCAGAGAACGAGTTGCAGCAGACGGGGCAGCTCTACTGCCTCGGCGATATAGTCCACAACGGGCAAGAGGTGCAGCGGCTGGAACGATTGGGGTTGGAGACGATCGATTACGACGATCTGCGTACGATCCGCCACGCGCGCGTGCTGCTCCGTGCACACGGCGAACCGCCGTCAACCTACTGGATAGCCGAGCAGAACGGGAACACGATCATCGACGGCACTTGTCCGGTAGTCAAGCGGCTGCAGGAACGTATAGCCGCGACGTACAACGAGCACAAACACGACGAGAGGCGGGCGCAGATCGTGATATTCGGCAAACGCGGACACGCCGAGGTTATAGGTCTGCAAGGCCAGACGAACAACACGGCTATCGTCATCGAGAAACCCGAAGAGGCGGAAACACTCGACTTCTCAAGGCCGATCTACCTGTTCTCGCAAACGACGAAGAGCGTAGAGGAGTACCATCGGCTGGTGGAGAAATTGAAATCAGAAATCATAAATCATAAATCACAAATTACGCTGGAAGCGTATGATACGATCTGCCGTTCGGTGGCGAACCGCGTGGAGCAGCTCAAGGCGTTTGCTGCCGCACAGAACATCGTGCTGTTTGTGGGCGGCACCAAGAGCTCGAATGCCGCGGTGCTGTTCGGCCATTGCCGCGAGGCTAACCCGAACAGTCACTTCCTGACCGGTGCTGACGATCTGACGGGCGAACTGCTTACCGCCTGCCGGCAAGCCGACCGCGTAGGCATCTGCGGCGCAACGTCCACACCGCTCTGGCTTATGGAGCAAGTGCGTGACCGGCTGAGCGAAGATTAACACGAATTCATTAACACTAAACTATAATATTATGGAGTACAAAATCAACACTGTCGGCGTCCTCACCTCAGGAGGTGACTCGCCGGGAATGAATGCCGCTATCCGTGCGGTCGTACGTTCGTGCATTGCCCAAGGCATTAAGGCCAAAGGTATCTATCGCGGTTACCAGGGACTGATTGACGATGAAGTCAAGGAACTGTCATCGCAAGACGTGTCAGGTATCATCCAGCGTGGCGGAACGATCCTGAAGTCCGCACGTTGTATGGAGTTCAAGACTCCCGAAGGACGTAAGAAAGCTTACGAGACCTTACAGAAGGAACAGATTGACGCTCTCGTTGTGATCGGCGGCGACGGTACGTTCACGGGCGCGCGTCTGCTCGCGCAGGAATATAATGTACCGATCATCGGACTACCCGGCACGATCGATAACGACCTCTGGGGCACTGACTCGACTATCGGTTATGACACCAGTCTGAACACAATCATGGACTGTGTGGACAAACTGCGAGACACAGCCACGAGTCATGAGCGTGTGTTCCTGGTAGAGGTTATGGGCCGTGACGCAGGCTTCCTGACGCTGAGTGCGGCTATCGCCTCGGGCGCAGAGGCTGCCATCATCCCCGAGCGTGCCACAGTGCATGAACAGTTGGAAGAAGCTATCGGTCAGGGTCGCCGCAAGAGCAAGAACTCCAGTATAGTGCTTGTACAGGAACATGCTATCGAGGGCGGTGCACAGGCTGTAGCCAAAGTGCTGGAGGAGGATCACCCCGAGTACAACACCCGCGTGACTATCCTCGGTCACCTGCAGCGTGGCGGCAGCCCGACAGCTTACGACCGAATCATCGCTTCGCGTATGGGTATGGCTGCCGTGCAGGCGCTGCTGGAAGAGCAACGCAGCATCATGATCGGTATGAAGAACGATGAGATAGTATATGTCCCGCTGAGCAAAGCTATCCGCGAGAAGAAAGACGTCAAGGCCGACAAGTGGGCTGCTATGCAGGTCCTGTCGATCTAAGGTCAAAGGATACCTATCGCGCAAAAGAAAGTCCGGTGCTCACACACCGGACTTTGTTTATCCTACTGTTCCTTCCAGAGATACTTGCAGCAGTTTTTGTGCTTCGACGGCAAACTCCATCGGCAACTTATCCATCACCTCCTTGGCGTAGCCGTTGACGATCAGTCCGACAGCATCCTCGAGACCGATGCCGCGTTGCTGGCAGTAGAACAGCTGATCCTCGCTGATCTTCGAAGTCGTGGCCTCGTGCTCCACAACAGCCGTAGGGTTGGCGAGCTGCATAACGGGGAACGTGTGTGCGCCGCATTGGTCGCCGATGAGCAGCGAGTCGCACTGCGAGTAGTTGCGCGCATTTTCGGCGTGGCTACTGACCTTGACGAGTCCGCGGTAGGAGTTCTGGCTGCGGCCGGCAGATATGCCTTTGCTGATGATCCGCGAGCGGGTGTTTCGCCCGAGGTGAATCATCTTCGTTCCGGTGTCCGCCTGCTGGAAGTTGTTGGTTACGGCTACGGAGTAGAACTCCGCCGACGAGTTATCGCCGCGCAAGATACACGACGGGTACTTCCATGTGATGGCCGAACCTGTCTCGACCTGTGTCCAGCTCAGGCGCGCGTTGTTGTAGGTTATGCCGCGTTTGGTAACGAAGTTATAGATGCCGCCCTTGCCTTGTTTGTCACCCGGGTACCAGTTCTGCACCGTCGAATACTTGACCTCGGCATCGTTGTGCACAATGATCTCGACTATGGCGGCGTGGAGTTGGTTCTCGTCGCGTCGCGGTGCGGTGCAGCCCTCCAGGTATGACAGGTAAGCGCCCTCGTCGGCAATGAGCAGCGTGCGCTCGAACTGGCCGGTGTTCTGCGCATTGATGCGGAAGTACGTGGATAGCTCCATAGGGCAGCGGACGCCCTTGGGGATATACACGAACGAGCCGTCGGAGAATACAGCGGAGTTCAGGGCAGCATAGAAATTGTCGGAGTAGGGCACAACCGAACCGAGATATTTGCGCACGAGATCTTCATGCTCGCGCACCGCCTCGCTGATGGAGCAAAAGATGATTCCTTTTTCCGCCAGTGTGTCACGGAAAGTGGTCTTGACCGACACGGAGTCCATCACGGCATCGATGGCCATGTTTCCCGCCAAGGCGGCACGCTCCTCAAGAGGAATACCGAGCTTGTCGAAGGTCTTCATGATCTCGGGATCGATCTCCTCTTTCGACTTTTGACTTTCGGCTTTTGACTTCGGCGCGGCGTAGTAAGAAATGTCTTGGAAATCAATCTCGGGAATATCGAGATGCGCCCACGTGGGCACAGGCATTGTGAGCCACTTGCGGTAAGCTTTCAGACGGAAATCGAGTAGCCAGGCCGGCTCACCTTTCTTGGCGGAGATAGTGCGGATGACGTCCTCGTTCAATCCCTTGCCGATGATGTCCGTCTGCACATCCGTGGTGAAACCGTACTTGTACTCACCCGTTGTGATGTC
>DBYS01000014.1:10483-31949 GCA_002310195.1 Bacteroidales bacterium UBA1180 | reverse complement strand
GAGGTCGGTAGCAGATTCGAACTGCTGTCCCCGGTTTTGCAGACCGATCCCTAACCGCTCGGGCAACCGACCGTCGCGTTCGACGGATGGTGCTAACAGATGTCGCTCTGCGACATAAAGCGCACCATCGTCTCCGCTCTTCAATTGACCTGTTGTTGCCAACAGCTCAATTGAGTTTAGCGCAGTTCTCTGAAATGCGGTGCAAAGATAGTATAATTTTATGATATTTGCAAATATTTTCGCAAAAAAGTGCAAAATATTTACAAAATCGTGCTATTCTTTGCCTGTCAAGTTGTCAATTGCGCGTTTTGTGATGTCATCATCGCGCTCAAACAACGGGAAGAACCCTGCATCGCCCATGATGTCCCGCACAATGTACCCGTTCACTATCCGCACGAGCAACGGCTTCGACTTGGCTATCTGTTCCTCGTTGGGCTCAACGCCTTTTTCCTGGCAGAACTTCACAAATTCCGGCACCCAGTTGGCATTGAGCAGATGCTTCTCCAGATCCTGCCAGCGCGTGAACTTGGTGAGTTGTTTGCGGTGGCTGTCGGCATAACGATAAGCGAACTGGTAGGTGTACGCCCTGTTGCTGACGATATTGAAGTACGGGCTGTACTGCGTGGTGTCTCGACCGACGAAGATGTCTGGCATGATACCTCCGCCGCCATAAACGGTGCGGCCTTTTTTAGTGCGGTAAGCCGTGCTGTCGGCCAGGTGAATACTGTCGGCCGAGTAGAACTCGCCGTGCTCGAAACGCTCCTCCAGATCCTGGCGGTACGTCTCGTTGTCGCCCATCTTATAGGGCTTTTGGATGCATCGCCCGGAGGGCGTGTAGTACCGTGCAACGGTCAGGCGCACTGCACTGCCGTCAGCAAACGGGAATTGCTGCTGTACCAGACCCTTGCCGAACGAACGGCGGCCGATGATCGTGGCGCGATCGTTATCCTGCATCGCACCGGCAAAGATCTCCGATGCCGATGCGCTGAAATTATCGATGAGCACTACGAGCGGCACGTCCTTGAACCGTCCGCCGCCATTGGCGCGCGCCTCATAGCGCGGGTAGGAACGTCCTTCGGAATAAACGATCAGGTCGCCTGCCTGCAAGAACTCGTTAGCCATCTTCACCGCTTGATCGAGGTATCCGCCGCTGTTCTCGCGCAGGTCAACAATATACTCCGTTGCGCCCTGCGAGCGTAGTTCAGCCAGAGCAGAGATGAACTCCCTATACGTCGTTTCGCCGAACTTGTTGACGCGAATGAAACCGATCTTGGCTTTAGTGCCTAACGGCTCGATGATGAATTGCGCATCGACGGAGTGAACGGGGATGTCGCCGCGAACGATGGTGAAGTTGAGTATCTCGGGAGTGCCGGTACGCATGATACCGAGCTTGACTTCCGTGCCCTTCGGGCCGCGCAGCGTGTGCATCACACGCTCGTTGGTGGTACCTTTGCCCACGAACGTCGAGTCGTTGACCATCACGATCTTGTCGCCTGCCAGTACACCTACATGCTCACTCGGTCCGCCGGAGATAACAGCTACGATGTTCACAGTGTCGTTCTGGATAGTGAACTGTACGCCGATACCCGAAAACGAACCCGAGAGCTCGGAGTTGACGAGCTCGATATCTTTCTTGGGGATATACGACGAATGAGGATCCAACTGCTTGACAAATTCGTCCATCACGATGTCGGTGATGGAGTCGATGTCAAGGCTGTCGACATACGACTGCCGCATAAGCTGCAGCATCTGGTCAGCCTTCGACGAGGGCGACATCATCAGCTGCCCGTTGTGGATATAGAAATGCTGTGCATTGACCTTGTTGCTCACCGCGTTGCCGATGATGAACCCCACAAGGATGCACAGGATAGAAACAGTCGGGAGAATATACTTTTTCATGACTCGGGTAAATAATCAACTTGTATGCCTGCACGCTCGAGCAGTTCGACACCGTCCATCAGGCGGTACTTCTCGCCGTACACGACACGTTTGATGCCGGCTTGGATGATCAGCTTAGAGCACTCCATACACGGCGAAGCGGTGACGTAGAGCGTAGCTCCGTCAGAGCTGTTGCTCGAGCGGGCAACCTTGGTGATAGCGTTGGCTTCGGCGTGAAGCACGTAAGGTTTGCTTACATTATTTTCGTCCTCGCACACATTCTCAAAACCCGAAGGCGTGCCGTTGTAGCCGTCGGAGATGATCATCTGATCGCGTACGAGCAGCGCGCCGACCTTGCGGCGTACACAATAACTATTTTCCGCCCACGTGCGCGCCATGCGCATGTAGAGATGATCGCGTTTGTCCTGTTTGTTCATAATAGTTGGTTAACTGTATCGTTTGTGGGGAAATATGCAAATTCCATGCCAAAGCGTCGGGTGTCAGTAAGCAATGCAGAATTTAAGTCCGAAGAGCAGGTAATAGAACCGTGGTTTGTCGATCTTGTCGCCGGAAGCGTTAGCGCCGCTCGGCATCTTGTTCAGTACGTCGATGTACGGCTCGACGAACGCGGCAACCTTGTAATTGACGTTACGGGCAGAGGTCTCGTTGTAGCCGATCTCAAACGACGGCGCTATGGCGAGCAGGCCGCCGTAGGGCTTGTTGAAATCCTTGGAGTCAATGCCTTGGTGCTTGTTGTACAGGTAGTAGTAACTGAAGAATCCGAACTTGGCGCCCGCCTGCCAGTACCAGTACCGGAGCTCCATACCTGCCAGTATGGCCTCTTGCAGTTGCAGCCGGCGACAGTCAAGATCGAGCGTGCCGCTGGTGTATGCGCCTTGGTAGTTGTAACGGATATGATAGTTGATGCTCGCCAATTCCAAACCGGCGGTCAGCAAAAAACGCTTGTGCCGCAACTGATAGCCGAGGCCTATCCCTCCGCCTACGCAGGTGAACTGCTCGAACTTCTCATTGTTGTCGAACGCTTCCGGCTGAATACTCATACCAAACTCTCCCCAGGTAGCAAAACGATGATTGGTGGTAAGCGAACGCTTGTCGATGACATGCGACGCGTCGCCCTTGGTGAGCACGATACGCATTTCGCTGTCGCCGCTTACGAGCACCGTACCTGTCGCGTAGCCGATGTAGTTGACCGTGAGTTTCGCACCTCTGTCGGCGCGCAGTTCGAATCGTCCCTCCTCATCGGTAATCGTGCTTTGGGTCGTACCCTCAATGCTTACGCTCGCGCCGACGAGCGGCGTGTCGCCGTCCGCCAATACGACACCTTTGACGCGCTCCTCAGCCGCCAACGGTGACGCCAACAGTAGCGTCGCAAGTATGATAAGGAGAAGATTTTTCATTGGTATAGAGTTTTACTGTTTGTCGCCAAGCAAAAGCATCGCTTCTTCGCGGATATCGGCCGGCAGTTCGATGCCACGGGCATACATGGCACAGACCCAATCGCTGACCTCCTGAGGCATCAATGTCTCAAAAACTTCGCGGATCTCTGCGCGCTGTGCATCGGTATAATCCTCGGCAGGGATGCCGCGATAGGCATCGAGCTCTTCGTCGTTATAATAAAGGCTTTCGTCTCGTAAGATCCGCAAGCCTTTTTCGCAATCTGCGTGCAATCCGCAGCAGCCGTCCGTGTTACTCCACATCGTCTTCTTCGACTACGAGGTTGTTGATGATGAAGTCCTGACGTTCCGACGTGTTCTTGCCCATAAAGAAGTTCAGCAGATCGCCCACCGCATCTTCTTTGCGAAGCGTTACCTGGTCGAGGCGGATCTCCTTGCCGATGAATCCTTTGAACTCGTCGGGTGAGATCTCTCCCAGACCTTTGAATCGTGTGATCTCCGGTGTGCTGATCTCGTCGATGGCGCGCAGGCGCTCCTCCTCGCTGTAGCAGTAACGCGTCTCTTTCTTGTTCTTCACGCGGAAGAGCGGCGTCTGGAGAATATACACGTGGCCCTTCTTGACCAGATCGGGGAAGAACTGCAGGAAGAACGTGAGCATCAGCAGACGTATGTGCATGCCGTCGACATCGGCATCGGTAGCGATGATAACCTTATTGTAGCGGAGCTCATCCAGACCATCCTCGATGTTCAGCGCCGATTGCAGGCAGTTGAACTCCTCGTTCTCATACACGACGGTCTTGCTCAGGCCGTACGAGTTTAGCGGTTTGCCTCGCAGCGAGAACACAGCCTGCGTGCGTACATCACGGCTCTTGGTGATCGAACCCGATGCCGACAGACCCTCGGTGATGAAGATGCACGTCTCGTCACGCAGATCGTCGTCCGCATCCTTCGCTGAGCGCACAGGCTTGGCGTCGTTGAAGTGGATCTGGCAGTCGCGAAGCTTGGGGTTGTTCAGCAGGTTCTTCTTCGAGCGCTCACGTGCTGCTTTCGTCACACCGGCAATAGCTTTGCGCTCCCGCTCGGAGTCCTGGATCTTCTTGAGCATGACTTCGGTCACCTCGGGATGCTTGTGCAGGTAGTTGTCGAGCTGCAGGCCAACGAAGTCGTTCACAAATTTGTTCACCGATACACCGCCCGTTGGACTCATGTCTTTCGATCCGAGTTTCACTTTCGTTTGGCTCTCGAACACCGGCTCCTCCACGTTGATGGCTATGGCGCCTACGATGCCGTTACGGATGTCGCTCAGGTCTTGGTTCTTGCCGAAGAACTCCTTGATCGTGCGACCTATAGCCTCGCGATAAGCGGCCTGGTGTGTGCCGCCCTGAATAGTGTGCTGACCATTGACAAACGAGTGATACTCCTCGCCTGTTTGGTCGGTATGCGTCAGGGCTATCTCTATGTCTTCGCCTACAATATGAATGATCGGGTAGAGCGGCTCAACGGTCATCGTCTCGGTGAGTAGATCGAGCAAGCCGTTCTTTGAGAAGAACTTCCGTCCGTTGTAGTTCAGCGTGAGGCCGGTATTCAAGTACGCGTAGTTGCGTAGCATCGTTTCGATGTAGTCGTCGCGGAACTGGTAGTTCTCGAACAGCCCCTTCGAGTCATCCGGCACAAACTCGATGCGCGTGCCGCGTTTCATCGATTCGGGTGCGTCGATAATATCGGTGTCGTTGATCAGATGTCCCTGCCTGAACGTCACACGGCGCACCTTTCCTTCGCGTACGGACTCCACAACGAACTCCTTCGACAGGGCGTTGACGGCTTTGGTGCCGACGCCGTTCAGTCCGACGGATTTCTTGAAGGCCTTGCTATCGTACTTGCCGCCGGTGTTCAGGATCGACACTGCGTCAACAAGCTTACCCAAAGGTATGCCGCGACCGTAGTCGCGCACGATAACACGACCGTCAGCTACGGTTACGTCAATCACCTTGCCTTCGCCCATTCGGTACTCGTCGATAGAGTTGTCGATGGTCTCCTTGATGAGCACGTAGATTCCGTCGTCCGAGTGGCTGCCGTCACCGAGCTTGCCGATGTACATACCCGGGCGACGACGAATGTGTTCACGGTCGTCAAGATGGATAATGTTGTCTTCGTTATAGTTTTCTGCCATAATATCGCAATTTACGCACAAAGTTACGGAATTATTTTGACATTTGCAAGTTTTCCGCGGGATTTTTTTCAGTTGATAGATTTACTTGAAAGTTTCGGTGGCTTAACGGGGCGCCACGGTTATATTGTTTTCGAGAGTAATAAACTCATTGGTTTGCGTGAGGTCGATGGTGTACGAAGCAGGTGCAAACCTGTCATCGAAGACATAATACCAGTAGCTCTTACCCTCTGGCAGTACGATGAAGAAACTGCCATCGGTGGGGTCTGTACGTGTCTGCCCGACGAATTGCCGGGTCTGCAGATCTTCCCATCGGATGGTTGTTGCCACCGGTTCGCCTTGCGAGTCGGTCACAACACCTGCAATCGTTGCAACGGGTTTGGGACGCAGGTGTTCGGGGAGAGACAGCTGGAAGAGATCGTTCTGCCCGTCGACGCGCTTGGAGAAGTACGCCAATGAGCCGTCTGTGGAGATCTTGTACCAGCACTCGTTGCCTGCGGTGTTTATCGTTTTGCCCATGTTTACCGGTTCGCTCCACTCCGTCCAGCAGCTGTCGTTCAGGCGCGTGGAGACGAACACGTCCATCTTACCCAGACTGCCGTGCCCTTCCGAGCAGAAGTATAGCGTGTGCATGTCGGGGTGCATGAACGGCGAGCGGTCGATACGTTGTGTGTTGATTGTCGGTCCAAGCTCGAATGGTTTGCCCCACGTACCATCGTCTTGCAGCAGGGAGACGAAGATGTTGATGCTCATCTGCAGTTCGTGTGGTGTCTGGCTCATTGCTGCGAAGAGTAGCGCCTTGCCGTCACTGGTGATCATGGCATCGGCCATCCATTCGCTAATGCTGATGTCAGCCGACAGCGGCTCAAGCGGTGTCCAACCTTTCTTTGTGCGGTGACTGACCATCAGTTTGCCGCTGCGGAACGCCATCATCGTTGTGCCGTCGGCGGAGATTCCCAACGGAGCTTCGTTTGCCTCGGCGGTATTTAGATCATTCACGGCTGAGGCTTTGCCCCAACTGTTACCGATACGTTTGCTCATGAAGATATCCTCGCCGCCTATGTTCCCCGCACGCTTCGTACCGCAGAAGTAGAGTTGCTTGCCGTCGGCAGTAATTGTCGGGCAGAACTCGTTTCCGTCCGGAGTGTTTACGCCGGTGCCGACTGGTGTGGCTGCGATCTTCGGATCATCGTACTCCTGTAGTACACGCAACAGATCGTTGTATCGCTTGTCGCCGGCAAAGACCTCGCGGAAACTCTTGACTGTAGCAAGGGCTTCGGACCAACGTTTGGCTTTGATGTCCTCTTTGATGAGCGATTGCAGCCTATAGTACGCCGGATAGGCGGGGGCGACCAACAGGATGTACTGCTCAGCGGTTAGTGCGCCTTGGCGGTAACGCTCATGGGCTTTGACCATTTGCCTGTCGGATTGTTGTACAGATTCAATGGCGCGAGAACGATACATATCATGGAAGCGGACGAAAGTCTGCAAAGTCGTGTCCTCAAGGTGGATGTTTCGCATCGTGAGCCAGCAACTGTCGCTATACGGGCGGCTCAGGTTCAGCATTCCCCATTTGGCAGCATCCACGTGCTGCGTTTTCCGTACGTAACGTGCGAGGTTATGCATTACTGTGTCGCGCCATCGGCCGGCCGTCGGGTGCTCGAGTAAGAAGGACTTATGCGAAAGCCAGTCAGCGGGATGTACCACCCGGTGCATCTCCAGTTCGATGGCACGATCTTGCGCTTGCCCCACATACGGGCTGTTCGGGTATTTGTGGCAGTACTCCAGGAATACCTCTTCGGAAGTGCTGTCGGCGGCTATCCGTTCATACGCGAGAGCGTAGAGCCTCTGCTCCGCTTCGGCGCGTTGCCTCTTTGTGGCACGCGTGAATACTGCCAGAAAATCGCTCCAGCCGTCGGCAGTGTTCATGTTCTGCGCTTCCGCAAATCCGGAGACACAGATGCTCGCGAACTCGTCGTTGTACATCCTGGTTGTGAAACCGTCTGCCTTAGATCGTTCGATAGCCTCGGGCTTCGATGCGCGCCAATCGCCCCACGAGTTGCTGAGGCTCATGTACGCAAGTTGGAGGTCACGCTGGGGATTAAGTTGTGCCGAGTGGAGCATGTAGTACGCAAAGCTGACGGCATACTCCGGCAAGTCAGAGTCCTGCTGCTGAAGCTCGATCAGTGCCTGCTCAAAGTCGCCGGTCTCAATCAAATCACGGCACGGGTAGTTCACCTCTGCTCCGAGCAGCGTGAGGGGTATGAGTAGCGCGGCAATACAACTGACTGCATAGCGACGGAGAACCGTAGTGATATGAATGGAATGAGCGATGCACATAATTCGCTACAAAGGTACAAAATTTTTTCGAATAATGCAAATTATTCGAGAAGTTTTTCGGATAATTGGTGAGAAAGTGAGGGGTTGAAGGTAAATAAAAAAGAAGAAACGTGCGTCTCTTCTTTTCCATTTCTCGGACATTCCCGAACTTTCTTGCGGAAAGTGAGGGATTCGAACCCCCGGTACGACGTAATGCGTACACCACATTTCGAGTGTGGCTCTTTCGACCACTCAGACAACTTTCCTTCGCGTTCGGCAACGCAGTCGCATCGGATGCCGCTCGGCGGCATAAAGGCGACGCGTGCCTCCGCTCTCCCCAAAACAACCTTGGCAGGTTTTTTCGGGGACCCCATGTGGCGTCTTGACGCCTGGTGGGATGCTTTTGGTCAAAAGCGGATGCAAAAGTACAACAATTTTTCGATATTTGCAAATCTTTTGGCAAAAAAATGCTCGGAGACCTGCATTTTTTTACATTGATGTTACATCGTGCTGCAAAAATCCTCGCTCTGTAACCGATTAGAACGGTGCGGCATAGGTGCAACCTTCGCGCCAGCGCGAACAACCGTATCGTGTGCGCCCACGGATGATCCGTCCCTGTTTGCACAGCGGGCAGGGTAGGCCAGCCTGGTCGGCTTTGACTTCACGCACAACCTCCGTGGTCATCTGTTTAAGTTCGGCAAGGAAATCCCGTGCCTCGTACTCGCCGCGCTCAATCATGCGCATCTTCTTCTCCCAGCGGCCGGTGAGTTCGGCGGACATAAGCAGGGGGGAGATGATCTTAGCGATCAGATCGATGCCGAGCGGTGTGGCATGTACGGTTTTGCCTTGGCGCTCGATGTACTTGCGTTGGAAGAGCTTCTCGATGATTGCCGCACGGGTGGACGGGCGCCCGATGCCGTTCTCTTTCATTGCATCGCGGAGGTCTTCGTCCTCAACTGTCTTGCCGGCTGTTTCCATCGCACGCAGGAGCGTGGCTTCGGTGTAGTACTTTGGCGGAGTGGTGGTTTTCTCTTTCAGTTGCGGTTCGTGCGACCCTTGTTCGCCCTTAACGAAGTCCGGCAAGGTTTGCGCTGCCTGAGCGTCCGGCGAATCGGGAGTATCTGGAGCATCGGGAGTATCCTGATTGTCCTGGTTCTTGGCGAAGACTGTCCGCCAACCGGGAACGAGCACTTGGCGGCCGGTGACCTTGAATAGGGCTGCTGATTGCTGATCGCTGACCGCTGACGGCTGTACTTCGGCGAGGACAGTGGTATTGCTGACCTCACAGTCGGGATAGAACGCGGCGATGAACCGCAGGGCAATCTTCTTGAATACCTTCTTCTCCTGTTCGGTCAGGTTATCCGGCCGCTGACCGGTAGGGATGATAGCGTGGTGGTCGGTAACTTTCTTGTTGTCAAACACCTTTTTCGACTTAGGCAGCGAGTCGGGATTTTTCTTGCCGTCGGCTTTTAGTCCCAATAGCGGTTGTACCTCGGGAAAGAAATCCTTGATGCCCGTCAGTGTGGCCGGTACGTGCGGATAGATGTCCTCGCTCAAGTAAGTTGTATCTACACGCGGGTATGTTGTTACGTGCTTCTCGTACAGCGATTGGATGAGCTTCAGTGTCTGCTCGGCTGTGTAGCCGTAGGACTTGTTGCACTCGACTTGCAGCGAGGTGAGATCAAACAGTCGCGGCGCATACTCTGTACCTTTCTTCTTCTCAACGGAAGTGATCTGCAGCGGCAGATCTTTGATTGCGTCGATCACTGCCTGTGCCTCTTCAAGCGTAGCGAAGCCCTTGAGATCATCGCTGTCCGATGATTCCTGGTTATCCGTGTTTTCCGGTTTGCCAAAAACGTAGCTGAACAACGTGTCGCGGTACAGTGTCTTAAGTTCGTAGTACGTGCGCGGAACGAAGTGTTCAATCTCTTGTTGCCGCTTGACAATCAGGGCGAGGGTAGGTGTCTGTACGCGACCGATGGAGAGGATGTTCCTGTCTTTGCCCACGCCACGCGCGTACTTCAGCGTGTAAGCTCGCGAAGCGTTCATGCCCAGCAGCCAGTCGCCGATGGCACGCATCAGTCCGGCTTCGTACAAGTGCTGGTACGCCGACTGATCCTTGAGTTGCTTGAATGCGTCGCGGATAGCCTCTTCGGTCAGCGATGATGTCCACAGACGCTTGACGGGAACCTTACAGCCTGCCTGCTGATACACCCAACGCTGGATGAGTTCACCTTCCTGCCCGGGGTCACCGCAATTGATGACCTCCGTGGCTTGCGACATCAGTTGCTTGATTATATTGAATTGCTTCTGCACCCCCTCATCGCCGCTGACCTTGATACTGAACCGCTCGGGAATCATAGGCAGCGCCGACATGTTCCAGCCTTTCCACTGCTCATTGTACTCGTGTGGATCATAGAGAGCGCACAGGTGACCAAAGGTCCACGTCACGCAGTAGCCGTTACCCTCCAAATAACCATCGTGCCGGGTGTTGGCACCCAGCACTTTGGCTATATCTCGTCCGGCGGACGGTTTCTCGGCGACGCAGAGAATCATTATGATTGACTATTTAATGATTTGTGACTTACTCCACTTTCAATCCATCCACGGTGTAGGTGTGATTGCCGCGGCGGAGATAGAGTGTGCCGTTGTAGAAGAACTTCTGTACTTTAGATTGCGGTTGCTCGATAGAGATGTTCTCTACATCAGCGTGGATATTGCTGATGGTGTAAGTCTCCGGCAGCGTCAGTTGCGAACGGGTGAGTATAAGCAGTTCGCCGGGTTGCAGACTGATTGTGCTGTTCGTCTCTTTCTTTTGGAGGTAATAGTTGTACCATGTGCCCGAAGGTACGGTTACCGACTGCGCGTCAGTAGCGGAGAAGTTACCGGCTACAAACACATCATCGCCCCACTGGATTGTACGCAGCGCCTTGCCGCCAGTGATGCTTACGACCGTCGGATCACCGGCAAACACATTGGGAAGCAGTTTGGTGCGAAGCTGTATGGCTTGTGCGGTCTTGGTGTATGCAGCCTGACGGTCGGGATTCCAGAAGTAACCTTTCGCCTCAGGACGAGGTTTCTTGTTGCAACGGTAATCGCTCTTGTCGCCGTTCGGGTGGTCGATATCGCTGTTGATACTGAAGTCGTAACCAATCTCCTCGTATTGCCAGAGCATGTGCGAACCGTTGAGCAGTACATTGAATGCCACGTTCGCAGCTACGCGTCCCAGGCGTGCCGACTCGTTGGATTGCAGGTCGCCATTACCCCATTTCTTGGCTTTGTATTGCATTCGCTCTTCATCGTGGGATTCGCAGTAGCTGACATAGCCGTCTTTGTTGGCATCGGCAAATGAGTCGCCGTCCTTGAGCCACCCCATAGCAGTTTGGCAGTAAGCATTGCCGGTGTTGTTCCAGCAGAGCATACCCGCATTGATCAGTTCGGGACGCTCGGAGCCCATCCTGTCACCCCAATGCTCGAGGATGAAGTACGCGCCCGGCGAACCGGCTTGTACACCGCTGGTGTAGTAGTCTTTGATGTTGCCGACCGATGTGTATTTCTGATCAGAGCAGAAACCGTGGCTCAGGTCCATACGGAAACCGTCCACCTTATATTCGGTCAGCCAGTACTTGAGTGCACGGGTAAACATCTCGTGAGCCGGAGCAAAGCCGTGGTTCCAATCCTCATACACATTATCGCTGTGCGGAGCATTAACGTTGAACCACGGGTTGTTGGCGAGATCCGTGCCGTAGGGATAGAGCTTGTTCATCGGGTTCAGACCTGTGGCGTGGTTGAAAACCATGTCCATGATTACCGCCATGCCGCGTTTGTGACACTCGTCGATGAACTCCTTGAACATCTCCGGTGTGGCATAAGCACGATCGAGGGCGAAGTAGTGGTTAGGCGAGTAGCCCCAGTTGTAATTGCCGTCGAACTCGCAGACAGGCATCAACTCAACGGCATTTACGCCGAGCGATTGAATATAATCGAGGCGTTTCATTACGCCCTTGAGCGAACGGTCGGTGGTATAATCGTACACCCAGAGTTCGTATATCACCAGATTATTCTTGTCCGGACGCTGGAAGTTCAGCGTAGCATCGCTCCACTGATATGCAGGTTTGCCGGGTTGAATGACCGTTACATATCCGCCGTCAGCACCCTTGGTGGGGTAGCTGATGAGGGTCGGGTCAACAGTCTTCGGTTCGTACTTGTCATCGGGGTGAATGACTTTCTCTGAATACAGATCAGAGATTTGCTTCTTCACTCCGTCAGCACGCTCTACAGCGTATTGGAAACGATATTCCTTGCCTTTCTCCAGGCCTGTCAGGGTGATCCAGAAATAGTTGCCGTCCTTGTAGAGCTGGTGTGCGGCGTCAAGTTTCCAGTCGGTCATATCACCGATGAGGAACACGCGCTTGGCGGCCTCCGTCTTGCTGGCGGCGTAGGTGCAGAGCGTCACCGATGTGCCGTCTGCGCCGTAATAGATGCCGTTGCTCACGCCTGACGGGCGGGATTTAGTTACTGCTGTAATGCCATCCACTGCTTCCCAGATATCGCCGACGGTCTCTTCGCCGAAGGTGACATAGATGTCACCGCCGGATGCCGTTTTGCCTTCCTTCGAACCGCTGGGGCCGTCATGGAACACAAACACCAGACCTGTCACCTCAACGCCCGAAGGAACGTTGTAGAACGTGTAGATGTTGTCGATCGTCAATTGCCATTTGTTGCCGACCTGCGTCAGTTGGGGCGCATTGGGCGAGCGCCACGTACCACCCACTACACCTTGCCAGTCAGCGGTGGCTGTACAATAACCGGTATGTACGTAGCACTTGGTAGCGCCTACCATGCCGCCATTGCCTCCAGCGGGATCGAAGGTGATGATTACTTGGCCTTTGTGTCCGACAGGGATGGGGTTAGGCGAAGTGGTTACCTGCGCTGCAAGCAACATTGCGCACAATACGGCTGATAAACAGAGGAATAATCGCTTCATAGTATTCGAAATTTTATTGGTAAGGTGGCAGACAACCAAGCCTGCCACCCTGAATAACCGGTGCAATGCTTATTGCAGTTGTGCACCGAGCAGATTGTAGCGAATGCCATCCTTAATGATCACTACCTGACCGTTGATGATGGTCTTCGATACGCGGCTTTGGATGGTCGTGTTCTCTACAGCGCTCTTTCCGCCGCCCACAAGAGATTTGCCTGCCAGCGGCTCGCGGGACAGTTCAACCGTGCCGTCGCCGTTGTCGTAGAGGTAGAGGGTATGAGTGCCCGCAGGGATGAACAGTTTCTCGCCACCTGACGTGAGCATCGTGCAGTGGGTAGCTTCCGAATATTGTGCTGCCATATACTGTTGTCCGGGAACGCCGTGAACCTGGTAAACAACGAAGATGTAGCCCTTGTCGTTTACGGTTATTTCCGATATACCTCCGTCGAAGAGGCCGCCCTCAATCTCGTTGTTCAGATCAACACCGTCAACGTAGCCTTTCCAGTACCAATAAGCGTCGTCGCTTGAACCACCGCCTTGTTGGCCGCCTTGACCGCCACCTTGACCGCCACCTTGGCCGCCGCCATTCTCGGTGTAGCCTACATAGAGTTGGTCTGCACCATACTTCAGCTTGATGTAGAAATCGTACTTGCCATCTTTGTTGATGTTGTACTTGTTGTCACTCAATGTGATGTTCTCGGTGCTGGCACCGTCCAGTGGCACTGCCCAACCGGCTTGGTTGTCGTTGTCATACAACTGACATTTATCGCCAGCCTTCAAATCCAAACCGAGTACCATGTACTCTTGGAACGATGGATCAGCCGGAGTGGGGTTCGCCTCACCTGCATGGTAATCTGAACCATTCACCATAATGCCGTAACTTGCGGCACTCATGCCTACTGCCATCATGGCAGCAGCAAACAATGTAAAAATCTTTTTCATCGTGGTATTACGTTTTGATATATATAGTGCATTATGCATTGCATTTTGCCTTATTTTACTTTCCTTCCCATCAGGTCGAATACTTGTTCGCCGCAACGGATGAAGAGCTGTCCGTTTTCGATGAACTTCTCGCCTTTGGCTATCGGCTCCTGGCTCTTAATTTCCTCAACGGGTGTGAGGTTCTGGCGGTTTTTGTCTTTGTCGCCGCGGTTTGTGTTAGTCTTGTAATACACGCCGTAGTTCTCGCCTTTCACGGCCAGTGTGTAACCGCTCGGTGTAGTGTTGTAGCCGGAGTTCGGGCCAACGAGCAGACGGATCTCACCGTTTGTGCCGGTGATTGTGGCTTTGTAGTAGCCGTTGCCTGCCTCATCGCTCACTGCCGACTCACTATGTACACCTGTTTTGTAGCGCGCATTGATCATCGGTTTGATTTTGTCCTTGAACTTCACCCAGTGCGGATAGAATACCAAGGGCACACCCGGCATGGATAGCAGGTAAGCATAGCACTGCTGGATCTTGCCCGGATACTTCATCGAGTTATTCAATCCGCAGAACTCGTTGTTGTCTCGCTGGAACGAGTCATGGCTGTCGAGGAACGTCACGGCGTAGCGTGCTTTGCCTGCACCGGGCAGACCGGCACCTTTCAGACCTTGGTAGTAGTCGGACGCAATGCCGTTGTTGAAGGCCTGGTACTTCGTTGCGAAATCAAAGGTCAGCGTGTTCCATCCTGCATCGTTCAGGTGCGACTGCAGTACATTCACATCGCCGTCCCACATCTCCATCACGGAGAAGTACGCTTGTGCGGCAGTATTGTACTCGTTGATATGGCTGTTGTGGAAACCCTTGCAATAATCGTAACGGAAGCCGTCGATCTTGATGTCGTTTCTCAGCCATTTGAGGTAAGCCTTGCACATGTCGCGCACCTTGGAGTTGTTGTGATCCCAGTCGCGCCCGGAGTCATAGTTTGCTTCACTGCCATAACCGTCATCAGCTGCGCCCGTGGCTTTGCCTTTGCAGTCACCGGCTTCGCTGCTGGAGTTCATCTCATCGGTCTGGCAGATCCATGCAGCTGTGGGCTGGAATTTGCCGTACTCGCCGAAGTCCAGTTTGGAGAATGTACACCATCCGCTGCTGCCGGCTACATGGTTAATTACGATGTCCGCTACGACCTTTGCGCCGTTGCGGTGCAGAGTAGTAACAAGCTTGATAAGATTGTTTCTTGATCCCCAAGCCCCGTCAAGACTGCTATAGGTAACAGGCAGGTAACCTGTGCCACCGGTGGATTTGGACATTGGCGGTAACCATACAAGATCAAACCATTTGCCGATCTCTTCGGCCTGGCTCTGACCGTTGCTCTCATCCAACAGGTCAATCCATTTGGTGCGGCCGTAGCCCTTATCGGTGTAGCTGTCCCAATAGAACGCTTGGAACATCACATCCGTGCACTTGGCCGGAGCAGAGCCTGAATAACCCGGAGTGATCGGCGTGTCACCCGAGATGTCCTGACCGCTGCCGCAACCCGAACCCGGGCCGATGTACAGCTCGTCGGCTTCGTACTTAAGCTTGATGTAGAAGTCGTAGCAACCTGTCACGGTGATGTTGATGCGGTCGCCGTTACGCGCAAAACCGCTCTCCGAGTACTGGTTGACATCCACTGCCCATGCAGCTTTGTTATCGGCATCGTACAGCTGGCAATAATCGCCGCTATTGACTTGTACGTGCGCCAGGTACTGCTGGAAGCCTTCGAACTCATCAACTTTCGATCCGGCGAAATACGTCTTGCCGTTGACAAGGATGCCATAGTTCTGTGCCTGCAACATCGCTGCACAGAGCAGAAATAGCATTGTTATAGTCTTTTTCATTGTATTGTGTTATTTGATCACGTTTCCAAAAATGTCGTAGGTCTTCTCGCCATGGCGAATGAAGAGTTGCCCGTTCTCGATGAACTTCTCAACTTTCTGACTGCTGATGGCTGACAGCTGATCGCCGATATCCGTTGGTATCGGTTTGGAACTGTTCACCCACATCTCAAAGCTCTCGTTGTGACCGTCCATCGTGCTGTAGTTGCTTGCAGCCAAAGTGTAACCTTGGAAGCCTTGCTTGTTGGCTTTGTCGCCGAGGCACAGGATCAGCCAGCCGTTCTTACCGACGATTGTAGCCTGATAGCCGGTTGCTGTAGAGTATTCGTCTTTTACCTCGCTCTCGCTGTGAACGCCCGCCCACTTACGTGCAGTGATCATCGGCTTGAGGTCTTCTTTGTACTTCTTCCAGTGCGGATAGAACACGCACGGCACGCCGGGCATCGAGAGCAGGAAAGCGTTTGCCTGCATCAGACGGGCTTTGATCTCCGGCTTCATCGAGTTGCCGCGACCGCAGAACTCATTCTCATTGTCCGGACGAAGGAACCAGTCGTGACTCTCGATGAACGTAACCGAGTGACGGCCGTTGCCGCGACTCATGATACAATCGCCGCGACCCTTGCTGTAATCCCAGCCTGCGAAGGAGTTGAACACATGCCACTTGAGGTCAAAATCCAGGGCCATCAGGTCATATTCCGCACCTTGTATGCGGCTCCAGATTTGATCGGTGCCGGAGTAGCACTCCATGAACGCGATCTCCGGTTTAGCATGCTTGTTGTAGTTGTGGTGATGCCAGTTGTTGAATCCGTCGCCTTTGTCGTAACGGAAACCGTCGTAGTGCATCACATTGCGCATCCATTTCAGGTAAGCGATGAACATCTCCTGCACCTTGGGCATGTCATGACTCCAGTCACGTGCGCCGTCCCAGTTCTCACCGTCATCGTTGTTACCCGTGGCAGCGCCGTAACATGCGCCGGCATCGGGATTGAGGTTCACCTCATCGTTCTTGCAGATATACGAAGCGTCCGGCTGGAACACGCCGTACTCGCCGAAATCCATCGTCGGGAAATCGCACCAGGTAGTCCAGCCTGCGCAGTGGTTGATCACAATGTCCGCCACAACCTTACTGCCCGCGTTGTGCAGGGCGCTGATCAGTGCGTCGAGTTCGTCGCGCGTACCCCAGTTTGAGTTTTGGTTGCTGTATTGTTTCGGGTGATAACCCGCGCCGTCGCCGTTCGCGCTGGGCGGCAACCATACGTAATCAAAGTACGCGCCGATCTCATTCGCTTGGGCTGTCAGAGTTGTCCACTTCGTGTCGCCGTACTCGCTCACACCTGCTGCTTTCGGGTCATACGACTCGTTATAGAACGCCTGCATCATCACTGCCTCGCACTGATGAGGCACAGCGCCGGTGTAGATGTCGCTTATATCCTCGCCTTCGCCGCAGTTCGAACCCTTGCCGATATAGAGCTGGTCCGCTTCCCATTTGAGCTTGATGTAACAGTCGTAACAACCTGTGTTGGTGGTTGTGTACTTGTTGCCATCCTTCGTGAAGCCCTTCTCCGAGTACGTATCCAGAACTACCGCCCATGCGGCTTTGTTCTCGGCATCATAGAGCGTGAACGAGTCGCCGTTCTTGAACGAGACATGCGCCAGGTACTCGTCGTACTCGCCGGTCATGCTGTCTTTGCCCTTGTACTCCGCGGCAAAATACGTCTTGCCGTTCACCAGTATGCCGTACGATGCAGCGTGCATCGTTACCGCCATGCAGATGACTGCCAGAATTGTCAGTATCTTTTTCATCAAAAACGGTTTTGTGTTAGTTGGTAATGGTTGACTTAATTTTCAAAAAGCCCGCAAATATAATCAAAATTTTTTGAATTTGCAAATCTTTTCTCCGAAAAAGTGCCAAAACTTTCATTTTGTCGGCGTATCGGCGCCGAAGAGGCTTTTTCTGTGTGCTTGCCGAAGGCATGGAATAATTGTGTTTCCGTGTTATATAGGATGCAGTAATAGTCTGTGAGCACTTGCACGACGAACTTGATCCGTACCGGTTCCTGCGGTGTCACGGTGCGTTCATCCGTGCGGTTGCCGTTTGCGTCAGTCTTGTAGGCGACGTACTTCGTGCAGGTCATGAACACCGAATCCTTGCTCAGACTCCAGCTGCAATCTTCCGGATCGACGGCAACCCGCTCGTCGGTCAGCATAGTGCCGGCGGCGAGTCTGTTCTCCAATATGCGGCTCTCCCAGAACGGGCATTGGCCCATCGCACCGTCGGCCAACAGCGTGATACCTTGTTTCTCGGGTTCGTAGAAGTACCACCACGTTGTACCGCCGACCACAGCCTGAAAGAAATCCAGCTGATCCCATTGGCGGGCCAGGTTCGCTTCCGTCACCTCCAATTCGGGTGCGGAGAACTCCTCTTTCCATCCCTTGACGGCTTCGACCTTATAGAAATAGACGCGCTGTTTGTTTGCGGTCTTGAATGTCATCCTGTCCGAACCCAGTTCGGCAATGGTGAACGCGGCCTGATCGGGACTGTCCTCCACGTAATAATCGTTGGTGTAGCGGGCGATCTTCTCCACTACGTCGAACCGCCGTAGACCTTTGTAGGTAAAGGTTACGTTGCCTTGGTTGATCTTGTACGTGCCGCGGTGGTACGTGTATGTGGCGTCGCTGAGGAAGAAGTACTCGAACGTGTTCTGCTGATTGAAGCGGATGTACTCGCTGTACTGTCCGCCGGCTGCGGGGTCTTTGTCTTGCGACAGTCCCCATATTCCGTCAAACGAGTGCAGATCTTCGGGAATGACCACAGGCTGCTCGCAACCGGTGAGCACCAGCGCTGCTATCAGTGCCAAGAATGTAAACTTTTTCATATCTGTTGAAATGGTTGATTTAATTCTGTTGAAATGGTTGATTTAATAGTTTCGTCTGCAAAGTTACAAAAAAAATGCCAGAATTGCAAGTATTTTCGACTTTTTCTGCTGACAATTGTGAATTTTGTCAGAAATGTGGGTGATGTGACCTTGAGAGTGAGCAAAAATAAGTAATGAGAGGTGTCTAGCAAAGTTTGGCACGGTTTTTGTGTATAAAATAATAAACCTAATCATCCAAGATTGGCTGATACTCTGATAGTTAAAACAGGGCGACAGTAGCCTAATATCCCCGAAATCACAAAGTAATAACGAGGTAATCACCCGGTAATCACCCCCTTTTTTGTGTATAAAGAGTCGATGCGGTGTGTATGCGGTGCGAATGCAGTTCGTGTGCTCCTGGCCTTGGACGGTGCAGGTCTTGTCGCCACGGAGGATGAAGAGTATACTCGTTAGGCCGTAATTTAGTGCAAATTTGCACCAAAATGCGGAGAAATATTTGCAAATATCAAAAAAATGTTGTATCTTTGCAGTCGCATTCTTCGAGGTTCGAAGGGTATCGGTAGCGCAACTCGAAATAGGAGAATGAACATCGCCTGAAGAAACTTCCGAATAAGTACGCGCGGGTTTCTGTTGAGGGCGATTTTTTCTTTTTAGTTTATCAATCACTTACGGATTTTTGGTTTTCTGGCTGATGTAGGCGTTGTGGAAGTGCGTGAGATGCAAGACGGCAAACAACAACAAAAGCAGTACGAGGTGGATTTTATCGCCACAAACGGGCAAGATAAATACTACATCCAGTCAGCGTATCGGATTGATGATGAAGACAAACGCCAACAGGAATTGAATTCGCTAAAGCGTATCGATGATAGCTTCCGCAAAGTGGTAATTGTAGGCGATGATATTGCTCCGTGGACAGATGATAACGGAATAATATTTATCGGTCTCTTTCAATTCTTACGTACGGGACTTCCTAAATAAAGTACGAGCGACTCATTGAGCCGCTCGTATTGTTAATGAACAGGTTGTCTGCTATTTCACTTCCTGGCCTTGGACGGTGTAGGTCTTGCCATCGCGGAGGATGAAGAGTTGGCCGTCGCGGAAAATCTTGTGCGATGCAGCGTTAACATTGATATCTGCGACAGCATCAGCGCCACCCAAAGTCTTGAATGAGCCGTTGAACGTCTGGAGCGTCTGTGATGCTACATCCTTGGCAACAATCGTGTAGTCGTATGCTGTGCCTTCCTCCAGACCGGATACTTCAAAGCGGAAGCCGGTGTATTGTGTCTGCTCGGGCGCATTGTTGCGGCTCGGAGCTCCAAACGCTATACTCTGCAGTAAGCCGTTGCTATCGAACACGAGTGTGCAAACGGTCTTGCCGTCTTTGTCCGTGATTGTAATATTGTACGAGTCAGCGTTTTCGACAACCGTCCAGATGATTTTAGCGGTGTTGTAATCCGGCACGACGGCTACCGTATTCGTATTGACATCTTCGGCAGCCATCGGCTGAACGAGGAACTCACCCCAGATCTCATGCGTCTCGTAGTTGCGCAAGCGGTTAGCCGGCACCCAGAGGTAAGCTTTGCGGCTGACGCCATCGAAGGTTGACGATTGTACTGTAGGTACGCGTTCCGCGTAGCAGTAGATATCAATAATTCGCTCGCAGCCGTTGAAAGCCTTTGGCCCAATCGATTCCAAAGAGTTACCCAGCGAAACGGTTTCCAAGTTGTTGCAACCATCAAAGGCACCTCCTCCAATGCCTGTGACGTTATTGGGAATCGTGACGGAGGTTAATTTGTTCATTCCTTGACAAAGTGAGTCAGGAATAATCTCTACGTCATTTCCGAAAACAAACGATTCAACTTGAGTGCCAAAGTTATATGTACTACAGTTTTTTGCATTCCATATTACGGAAGTTATATTATTACAGCCCTTAAAAATGCTACCAATGCTCGTGACGCTATTGGGAATGGTCACAGTGGACAAACTGCTGCAATTTTGGAAAGCATAATTTCCAATGCTTGTGACACTATTGGGAATCGTCACAGAGGTCAAACTGCTGCAAGAACGGAAAGCCCTATCTCCAATGCTTGTGACGCTATTAGGAATGGTTACAGAGGTCAAGCTGCTGCAATTTTGAAAAAGCGATACTCCAATGCTTGTGACGCTATTGGGAATAACCAAATCAGTTACTTCAATATCATTGACGAATAGATGTCCTGCATAATTCAATGGATTAGAGGAACTGCCGCCAAACGCTATATTACACCATGCCGCGATATCGGTTATATTAACCTTTGTCAAACCGCTGCAACTAGAGAAAGCACTACTTCCAATGCTTGTGACGCTATTGGGAATCGTCACAGATGTCAAGCTGCTGCATTGATGGAAAGCATACTCTCCAATGCTTGTGACGCTATTGGGGATAACAATCTCGCCTGTAGCTGCAGCGGAACAACCAAGCAGAGTTGTCTTTGTTGCATCACTATATACCAAATAGCCATCCACATATCCATTTACGCTTTTTGCGCCCCATGGCGAACCGGTTGCCGTTCCGGAATAGATTATGTTGTTTATATATCGGAAAGCATCATTTCCAATGCTTGTGACGCTATTCGGAATCGTCAAAGAGGTCAAACCGCTGCACCAATCGAAAGCCTCATTTCCAATGCTTGTGACACTATTGGGAATCGTCACAGAGGTCAAACTGCTGCAACCCCAGAAAGCATAATCTCCAATGCTTGTGACGCTATTGCCTATAGTCACAGAGTTCAAACTGCTGCAACCATTGAATGCACCACGTTCAATGCCTGTGACGCTATTGGGAATCGTCACAGAGGTCAAACCGCTGCAACCAGAGAAAGCATACTCTCCAATGCTTGTGACGCTATTGGGAATCGTCACAGAGGTCAAACCGCTGCAACCAGAGAATGCACCATCTCCAATGCTTGTGACGCTATTAGGGATGGTCACAGAGGTCAAACCGCTACAACCAAAGAAAGCACTACCTCCAATGCTTGTGACGCTAT
>DBYS01000014.1:6820-10408 GCA_002310195.1 Bacteroidales bacterium UBA1180 | reverse complement strand
GCTGCAACCAGAGAAAGCACTACCTCCAATGCTTGTGACGCTATTGCCAATCGTCACGGAGGTCAAACTGCTGCACTTAAAGAAAGCAAACTCTCCAATGCTTGTGACGCTATTGGGAATCTCAATAGAGGTCAAACTGCGGCAATCGCGGAATGCATAATCTCCAATGCTTGTGACGCTATTGCCAATCGTCACAGAGATCAAACCGCTGCAACCATCGAAAGCATTACGTCCAATGCTTGTGACGCTATTGGGAATGGTCACAGAGGTCAAGCTGCTGCATTTGTAGAAAGCAAACTCTCCAATGCTTGTGACGCTATAGTTTTCACCACTATAGGTTACGGAAGCAGGGATTATAACATTTCCTGAGTATTCGTTAACATAATCATTATTGTATTTACCTCGGTACGTGACAGTAGCAGTCTTGGTGCTACTATTAAAATCGTACCAAATACCATCAACTGAGGTATCAGAAGCCCACAAACTTGTGGCACATAATAGCAGCATCAGGGTTGCGAAAAAGGATTTTGTTTTCATAGAAATAAAATGATTAATGTTAGTTATATTATTATTTTTTGAAATCTTACATCTTGGATGTTGATATTCACTACATCATCATCTCTGTTATATGTTGCTGTATAATCTTCGTTTCTTATGGTAAAACTTAATTTGATACTCTTGCTATCATTCGGCGTTGCAGCCTGTATATAAGCCTCTAATTTACCCTGAAGATTAGGTAGCTCTGCCTGAAATCCTATTGCCTGCATTAAGAGTGAGATACAATTATCCTCTATGAATAATAGTTTCAGCAGTTGTGTTTTCTTACACGCATGCCCATCAATGATAATACTGTCGTTGACCTTCCAGTAGTCAGTAAACGCACTATATAGTGCCTCTTTAACTTGCTCTTCTTTCATATTTGATTTATTTATTCCCTTCTTACGCCTTCAGGAATTGGCATGGGTTTTATATTTCTATTCGGTATAGATTAACCTTTCTATCTGCATCATATTTCTTTTCGTAATCATTATGCACGCTATTGATAAATTGTAGGATGCTTGCAGCAATCTGATGCACAGTATAGTTCTGTGGCGTAGGTTGATTGCGCATCGCTACTCGTATGTCTGCAGCAGACATAAAACGCCCGGGATAAGTATTAAACACATTTCTTATCGTCGATCTCAAGGCGTAATTGATATTCATCTCAGTATAATATTGTATAATATATATACGAAAAGCGTGGAGTCCAATTGTTCTTCACGCTAGTCAAGGGCTTCGCAATCCCCGCAAAAAGTAGAAAACAACTGACGTCCACGCCCGATATGCTAACCCACCTCGCCCTTAGATGGGCGTGGACGGAATATATACATATCCACGAGGACATTCATCGTTGTTGCTCGGACTTTTTGCTAAAGAATTTTGCGAAGATTCAGACTAGTCGCAAACAACGTCAATAAACGCCTTTTATTATGTCACCCTATTTAACGTCTGAGATCTGACGCATCGTTTTTTTACGCTGTCGATGGCAGCGACCGCATAACCTGCGGCGGGGTGTTAGTCAGCAGAACTGAGCTCCTGAATATATGCCTCAATCTGCGGACGAAGGACGGGGAGATCGTTTATTATTACATCCTGAACATCGGCACGGGAAATCTGATAATATCCATGAACAAGTACATGTCTCATGCCAATTATCTTCTTCCATGGAGTTTGAGGATGTGCCTCTTTGAAATCAAGTGTCAGCATGTATGCTGCCTCTCCTATAATCTCCAATAACTTCACATAGCCATAATACATGACGGGGTCACTTGCGAAATCCACTGTATGTGCTTGTTGTGATTCTGTAAGGCGATCAATACTGTCAAGGATGTGCTGAAGGCGCTCCTTGTCTCTAATGGCTTCTCTCATATATGAGTAATTTGTCTTTGTTTGCACTATCTACAGCGAAAGGCAACAATGTACCTTCGCGTACCAGATCGATCTTTTTGCCAAGCAGTTCGGACAAATCTGAGTACATGCCTCCGTGATCGAGAATGGAAAAACGAATGTTAGGGGTGATGGAAAAAAGCAGATCGATATCACTGTCCGGGCGCTCGTCGCCACGAGCACACGAGCCGAACAGGTACGCCCGTTCGACCGGCTGGGTGGCAAGATACGCCTGTATCTTAGGAATCATTGCTTGTACTTCAGGACTTGGCATAAAAACATTATTTAATTTCAAACGACAAAGATACGAAAAATATTTGACAATTGCAAATAAAAGCGCGGAAAAGTGTGAAAAATCTTAGTTTTGTCGGGCGACGGGCAGAAGGGCGCAGTGAAGGCTGAAATGCATGTAAGTCAATGCGTTTGCAAGGTTGGTGTGGCAATTTTTCGTTTTGTGCGCGTGTATATGCGTGCGTTTAGAGGTATTATTTGCATAAGTCAAAATTTTTCACTACCTTTGCTTGCTTTTTTCGGTCGCCTTCGGCTACGCGCCCGCACGAATGGCGCACGCGCCATAAAAGCGGACGGTGCCTCGGCTCTCCCCACCACAAACACTCCGTTGGTTTGTGTCGGGGGCCCCGGGGAAGGATAAGTGCGGCGAAAAAACAACCATTTAACAAACAAAAACAACAACAAACAATTAACCAAAACAAGTTACAATGCCTACAATTCAACAATTAGTTAGAAAAGGAAGAGCAGAACTTACCGACAAGAGCAAGAGCCCGGCTCTGGACAGCTGTCCGCAGCGTCGTGGCGTTTGCGTACGTGTTTACACAACCACTCCTAAAAAGCCTAACTCCGCTATGCGTAAGGTGGCTCGTGTTCGTCTGACGAACTCGAAGGAGGTGAACGCCTACATCCCCGGTGAGGGCCATAACTTGCAGGAGCACAGTATCGTAATGGTACGTGGCGGTCGTGTNNGACCTGCCGGGTGTTCGTTATCACATTGTTCGTGGTACACTGGATACCGCCGGCGTGGCTAACCGTCTGCAGCGTCGTTCGAAGTACGGTGCCAAACGTCCGAAGGCAAAGAAGTAAGACGTTAATCTGCAATGGCGTAAAACATTCCAAACAAACTAACTAAATGTTCCATACGTTGGGACGATTACAAACAGGGGTTGAAGGTTGAGTAAGTGCCACGAGTTGGCGCTGAAGAGATCAGGACAACCACAAAACAAGTTAAAACAATGAGAAAAGCAAAACCAAAGAAACGTGTGATCTTGCCGGATCCCGTGTTCGGCGAGGTGATGGTAGCCAAGTTCGTTAACCACCTCATGCTGGACGGCAAGAAGACAATCGCGTACAACGTGTTCTACAGCTCGTTAGACCTCGTTGGCAAGAAGATGGAGAAGGAGGAGAAACCCGCACTCGACATCTGGAAACAGGCGCTGGACAACATCACTCCTCTGGTAGAGGTTAAGTCGAAGCGTATCGGCGGTGCAACCTTCCAGGTTCCGACCGAGATTCGCGCCGACCGCAAGGAGTCCATCGCGATGAAGAACATGATCAACTTCGCCCGCAAGCGCGGCGGTCACTCGATGGCCGAGAAGCTCGCCGGTGAGATCATGGATGCCTACAACAACCAGGGTGGTGCCTTCAAGC
>DBYS01000014.1:0-6814 GCA_002310195.1 Bacteroidales bacterium UBA1180 | reverse complement strand
CGTAAAGAGGATATGCACCGTATGGCCGAGGCTAACCGTGCATTCGCTCACTTCCGCTTCTAAGCGCGCGTACACGTGTGCAGAAAATTTTATAAGGTAAATGGCAAAACACGATTTACATCTGAACCGTAACATCGGCATCATGGCTCACATCGATGCCGGTAAGACTACTACGTCGGAGCGCATCCTGTTCTATACGGGTCTGACCCATAAGATCGGCGAGGTGCACGACGGCGCTGCCACCATGGACTGGATGGAGCAAGAGCAGGAGCGTGGTATAACCATCACGTCCGCTGCCACCACAACCTACTGGAACTATGATGGAAAGAAATACAAAATAAACTTGATAGACACTCCGGGGCACGTGGACTTCACGGTGGAGGTGGAGCGTTCGCTTCGCATCTTGGACGGTGCGGTGGCAACGTTCTGCGCCGTAGGCGGTGTACAGCCCCAGTCGGAGACCGTTTGGCGTCAAGCAGACAAGTACCGCGTACCTCGTATCTGCTACGTGAACAAGATGGACCGTTCGGGTGCGAACTTCTTCGATGTGGTTCGCCAGATCAAGGATGTGCTCGGTGCACAGCCTTGTCCGATCCAGATCCCTGTTGGCGCAGAAGAGACATTCAAGGGCGTGATTGACCTGATCAAGATGAAAGCTATCCTCTGGCACGACGAGACGATGGGCGCAGAGTATTCCACCGAGGAGATCCCTGCCAACCTGATTGCCGAGGCCGAGGAGTGGCGCGACAAGATGCTTGAGGCTTGCGCCGAGTTCGATGATGTGCTGATGGAGAAGTACTTCTCCGATCCGAGCACGATCACCGAAGAGGAGATCAAGGCGGCTATTCGCAAAGGCTGCGTGGGAATGAACATCTTCCCCGTTGTGTGCGGTTCGTCGTTCAAGAACAAAGGTGTGCAGANNCAGACGATGCTTGACGCCGTATGTGCGTACTTGCCGTCGCCGATGGACACTCCTGTGATTGAAGGCACCGACCCGCGTAACGACCAGCCCGCGACCCGCAAACCCGATGACGATGAGCCGCTGACGGCTCTCGCCTTCAAGATCGCAACCGACCCGTATGTGGGACGTCTGTGCTATTTCCGCGTTTACTCCGGCAAGCTTGACGCAGGCTCGTACATCTACAATCCCCGTTCGGGCAAGAAAGAGCGTATCTCGCGTATCTTCCAGATGCACTCGAACCACCAGAACCCCGTTGATTTTATCGGCGCGGGCGATATAGGTGCGGGCGTAGGCTTCAAGGATATACGCACCGGCGATACCCTCTGCGACGAGAGCAAGCCTATCGTACTCGAGTCGATCGAGTTCCCTGCACCGGTTATCGGCATCAGCGTCGAGCCGAAGTCGCAGGCTGACCTCGACAAGCTCGGCGTAGGTCTGGCCAAGCTCGCCGAGGAGGATCCGACATTCACCGTTAAGACTGACGAGCAGACCGGCCAAACCGTTATCTCGGGTATGGGTGAGCTTCACTTGGAGATCATCATCGACCGTNNCTGAAACGTGAGTTCAAGGTTGAGTGCAACCAGGGCCGTCCGCAGGTAGCATACCGCGAGGCGATCTCTGCACCGGTCGAGCTGCGTGAGACCTACAAGAAGCAGTCCGGCGGCCGTGGTAAGTTCGCAGACATGATTGTCCGCGTCGAGCCGGCTGACGAAGGCTTCGAGGGCGCATTGCAGTTCGTGAACGAGGTGAAGGGCGGAAATATTCCTAAGGAGTATATCCCGTCGATCGAGAAGGGCTTCCTCTCCGCAATGAAGAACGGTGTGTTGGCCGGTTATCCGGTTGACCAGTTGAAGGTTACCGTGATCGACGGCAGCTTCCACCCGGTTGACTCCGACCAGCTCTCGTTTGAGATCTGTGCACAGATGGCGTTCAAGAACGCCAGCGCGAAAGCCAAACCTGTGCTCATGGAGCCTATCATGAAACTTGAGGTAGTAACCCCCGAAGAGAGTATGGGTGACGTGATCGGCGACTTGAACAAGCGCCGTGGCCAGGTAGAAGGCATGGACACTGCTCACAACGGCGCACGTATCGTTAAGGCGAAAGTGCCATTGAGCGAGATGTTCGGCTACGTGACCGCACTGCGTACGATCACTTCGGGACGTGCTACCAGCAGTATGGAGTTCTCACACTATGCTCCGGTATCTTCCTCGATAGCCAAGGCTGTTCTCGAAGAAGTAGGAGGTAGAGTAGATCTCGTATAACAAAGGCGCGTGCGTGCGCAAGTGAGCGCACGTACGTACCTAAAAAAACGCACGTACACACATACACACGTACACACGTGTGACGGTAGGTACGGCACAAACAAAAGCAAACAACAGCAGGTAGAGACCTGTATAAACAAATTAACCCTGTGGGGCGTGGGTCATCCAAGCAAATGACTCTTTGGACTACGCGCGCTCTGCAACTTAAAAAAACAAAAAGACAATGAGTCAGAAAATTCGTATCAAACTGAAATCGTTCGACCACAACTTGGTGGACAAGTCCGCTGAGAAGATCGTCAAGAGCGTGAAATCTACAGGTGCTGTGATCAGCGGTCCTATCGCACTGCCGACACACAAGCGTATCTTCACCGTTAACCGCTCAACCTTCGTTAACAAGAAGGCCCGCGAGCAGTTCGAGCTCTCGACGTACAAGCGTCTCATCGACATCTACAACTCGAATGCAAAAACTGTAGAGGCTTTGATGAAGTTGGAGTTGGCCAGTGGTGTGGAAGTAGAAATCAAAGTTTAAGTTTTAGTTTTTTCTTGGCATCTTTGCTTTTTCGGCTCGGTCATTATGCCCGCATAACTCCCTCACCGGAAAAAACAAATCTGCTCAAGAAAAATCCAAAAACAGAATGATACAACCAAAACAAAATGGCTCTGTTTCCCACGGCAAGTGGCGTTAGTGAAAGCGTAAGCCAACCCGCGGGCGAGAACAGGCAAGTAAACAATAAATTATTTAATCAGTCAAACATGGCAGGATTATTAGGAAAAAAGATCGGAATGACATCCGTCTTTGGTGCCGACGGCAAGAACATCCCGTGCACCGTTATTGAAGCCGGTCCGTGCGTAGTGACACAATTGAAGACTGCAGAGAAGGATGGTTACGAAGCCGTACAAGTAGGTTTCATGGCCAAGAGCGAGAAGCACGCCAACAAGGCAGAGCTCGGTCACTTCAAGGCAGCAGGCGTACAGCCTATGCGTCACCTCATGGAGTTCGACGGCTATGACAAAGAATTCAAGCTTGGTGATACGATCACCGTAGCTGACGTATTTGAAGAGAACACGTTCGTTGACGTGATCGGAACCAGCAAAGGTAAAGGTTTCCAGGGCGTTGTGAAACGTCACGGCTTTGGTGGTGTAGGTCAGTCTACTCACGGTCAGGACGACCGTCTGCGCGCTCCGGGTTCGGTAGGTGCTTGCGCCTATCCTTCACGAATCTTCCCGGGAACACGTATGGCCGGCCACATGGGTCAGGATCGCGTAACCGTGCAGAACCTCGTTATTTTGAAAGTTATTCCCGAATACAACTTGATCATGGTCAAGGGTAGTGTGCCGGGTGCCAAGAATTCAATCGTAATCATTAACAAGTAAAAAGGTATGGAACTTAGTATTTTGAACCAAGCCGGTAAGGAAACCGGCAAGAAGATCGCTCTGAACGATGCAATCTTCGCAATCGAGCCTAACGACCACGCCATCTACTTGGATGTAAAACAGTTTTTGGCAAACAACCGTCAGGGCACAGCAAAAGCAAAACAGCGTAGTGAGAACGCTCACTCGACTCGCAAGCTCGGTCGTCAGAAGGGTGGCGGCGGCGCACGTCCGGGTGATCTGAAGTCTCCGGTACGCGTTGGCGGCGGTACAATCTTTGGTCCCGTTCCCCGCGACTACGACTTCAAGTTGAACAAGAAAGTGAAACGTCTGGCTCGCCGCTCGGCTCTCAGCCTCCGTGCTTCGCAGAACGAAGTAATCGTTCTGGACAACCTCGCATTTGAGGCACCGAAGACGAAAGCTATGCTCGAGGTACTGGCAAACCTGAAGGTTGCTGACAAGAAGGCTCTGATCGTTCTGGCTCAGAACGACAACAACGTCTTCCGTTCGGCTACAAACCTGCAGAAGGCCAACGTGATCACCGCAGGTGAACTTAATACATATTCAATCATGAACGCCAACACTGTAATCTTCACGGAAGGTGCAGTACAAGCAGTTGAGGCAACTTTAGCATAAGGAGGATCATACTATGGCAATTATTATCAAACCGATCGTCACAGAGAAAATGACCGCCGCAGGCGAAAAGTTCAACCGCTACGGCTTCATGGTAGAGCGTACTGCCAACAAGGTGGAAATCAAGAAGGCAGTAGAGGAAATGTACAATGTACAGGTGCTGGATGTAAACACAATGGTTGTTGCTCCGAAGGCCAAGCAGCGTTATACGAAGACGGGCTTGATCCGCGGTGAGAAGCAAGGTTACAAGAAGGCAGTCGTTACATTGCACGAAGGTGAAACAATAGATTTTTATAGCAATATTTAACAATGGCTGTTCGTAAATTCAAACCCACTACACCTGGGCAAAGACACAAAGTTATTGGCGCGTTCGAGACAATTACCGCGAGCGCACCAGAGAAGTCGCTTGTGTTCGGTAAGATGAAGACCGGCGGCCGCAACAACACCGGTAAGATGACGATGCGTTACATCGGTGGCGGTCACAAGCAGAAGTTCCGCGTAATTGACTTCAAGCGCAACAAAGACGGTGTACCCGCAGTGGTTAAGACGATTGAGTACGATCCGAACCGTTCGGCTCGTATCGCCCTCGTATTCTACGCTGACGGTGAGAAGCGCTACATTCTTGCACCTAACGGACTGCAAGTAGGTCAAACAATTATGTCCGGTCCGGAGGCAGCTCCCGAGGTAGGTAACGCCCTGCCTATGGCCAACATGCCTCTTGGTACTCTGATTCACAACATCGAGCTTCGCCCGGGTCAGGGCGCTTGCATGGTTCGCTCGGCAGGTACGTTTGCACAGTTGTCTTCGCGCGAGGACAAGTATGCAATCATCAAGTTGCCTTCGGGAGAGCTTCGCAAAGTGCTGGCTGCCTGCAAAGCTACTGTAGGTGTTGTAGGTAACAGTGATCACGCTCTGGAGAAGAGCGGTAAGGCAGGTCGCAGCCGCTGGCTGGGTCGCCGTCCGCACAACCGTGGCGTAGTAATGAACCCTGTAGATCACCCGATGGGCGGTGGCGAAGGCCGTCAGAGTGGTGGCCATCCGCGTAGCCGTAAGGGCTTGCTGGCTAAGGGATACAAGACTCGTCATCCGAAGAACCAGTCGAATCAGTACATAATTGAAAGAAGAAAGAAATAACCTATAAAATTGCACAAACATGAGTCGTTCATTAAAAAAAGGACCGTTTATCAATGTTAAGTTGGAGCAGAAAGTGCTGGCAATGAATGAGGCTAACAAGAAAGAAGTTGTTAAGACCTGGAGCCGCGCTTCGATGATCTCCCCTGATTTTGTAGGTCATACTATTGCAGTTCACAATGGAAACAAGTTCATTCCTGTGTATATCACGGAGAACATGGTTGGTCACAAGCTCGGCGAGTTTGCTCCCACCCGTACGTTCCGTGGTCACTCGGGCAATCGGTAATCCATTGAAATCAACATTAACACACTAAATTAAGATTAAAATGGGTGCTAGAAAATATAATGCAGCTCAAGCGCGTAAGGAAGCTCAGAAAGAGCAGTACTTCGCTAAGCTCAATAATGTTCCTACCTCTCCGCGTAAGATGCGCCTTGTGGCTGACATGATCCGCGGTATGGAAGTGAACCGTGCTCTCGGCGCACTGCACTTCTCCACGAAGCATGCATCGCGCTCGCTCGAATTAGTGCTGAAATCTGCTATCGCCAACTGGGAGACCAAGACGGGCAAGAAGGCTGATTCGGAAACACTGTATGTAACCAAAGTAACAGTTGACGGTGGTATGATGCTCAAGCGTCTGTTGACCGCTCCTCAAGGCCGCGGCTATCGTATCCGCAAGCGTTCGAACCACATCACTGTATATGTAGATACGAAAAATACTAACGCTGAAAAGTAAACAGAAATGGGACAGAAAATTAATCCAATAGCAAACCGCCTCGGTATTGTACGCGGTTGGGAATCCAACTGGTTTGGCGGTAAGAATTACGGAGATACGATCCTCGAGGACAGCAAGATCCGCGAGTATCTGAATGCCCGTCTGGCTGAGGCAAGTATTTCTCGTATCGTGATTGAGAGAACTCTCAAGCTTGTAACTGTAACTGTCTGCACCGCTCGTCCGGGTTACATCATCGGCAAGGGTGGTCAGGAGGTTGACAAACTGAAGGAGGAGCTGAAGAAGATTACCAAACAGGATGTTCAGATCAACATCTTCGAGGTAAAACGTCCGGAGCTTGACGCTACCATCGTAGCTACCAAGATCGCCCGTCAGCTCGAGGGTAAGATTGCTTACCGTCGTGCCGTAAAGATGGCCATTGCATCGACGATGCGTATGGGCGCTGAGGGTATCAAGGTGCAGGTTAGCGGTCGTCTGAACGGCGCTGAGATGGCTCGCAAGGAGATGTACAAAGAGGGTCGTACCCCGCTGCACACTCTGCGCGCTGACATCGACTACTGCCACGTAGGCGCACTGACCAAGGTAGGTATCATCGGCGTAAAGGTTTGGATCTGCCGTGGCGAGGTCTATGGCAAGAAGGATCTGGCTCCTAACTTCGCAGTTAAGCAGGAAGGCCGCGGTGGCGAGCGTCGCGAAGGTGGCGAGCGTCGTGGTGGTTTCCGTCG
>DBYS01000023.1:31176-31949 GCA_002310195.1 Bacteroidales bacterium UBA1180 | reverse complement strand
GGCATAACGTGGATCCTATTCTGCGGCATAGCGTTCTCGCATTTCGGCATGCGGCTTGATCCGCTGGTTGAGGCGTTCGCCAAAGATCTGGGACTGATCCTATTTGTGTATTCAATCGGTCTGCAAGTCGGTCCGGGATTCTTCTCGTCGTTCGGCAAGCAAGGCATAAAGATGAACCTGATGGCGGGTACGATCGTGCTGCTGGGCTGCCTGACAGCTTACCTGATTCACCTATTCTCGGGCGTAGATATAGCCACGATGGTCGGCGTGCTGTCGGGTGCGGTAACGAACACCCCCGGTCTGGGTGCCGCCGAGCAGGCGTATATGGACATACGCGGCGTGAGCAACCCGAACATTGCCGCCGGTTACGCGATGGCTTATCCGCTGGGCGTGGTAGGTATCATCCTATCGCTGATGGCATTCAAGTGGATCTTCCGAATCTCGCTGGAGAAAGAGGAGGAGAAAGTGAATGCCACCAAGAAGCAGCAGGACGAGATAGAGCATATAGACATCCGGCTGACTAACCCCCAGGTGGACGGCATCCGCATAGCGGAACTCCGTCAGTACTGCAACGTACACTTCGTAGTATCGCGCCTGGTTCACCCCAACGGCACGGACATGGTAGCCGAGGGTAACAGCGTGCTCCACACGGGCGATACGATACGCGTAGTGGTGGACAAGCGCTACATGAAGAGCATCCTGCTGCTGGGCGAGATAACGAAGCTCGACGAGCAACTGGCCGCTCCGCGGTCGCTGGTTTCGCGGCACATAGT
>DBYS01000023.1:0-31137 GCA_002310195.1 Bacteroidales bacterium UBA1180 | reverse complement strand
TACCGCATATCGATCACACGTATACGCCGCGCAGGCGTGGAGCTGCTGGCCACACACGACCTGATGCTCCAGCTCGGCGATAGGCTGACGATAGTGGGCGAGGAGAACGTGATGCCTAAAGTGGAAAAAGTGTTCGGCAATGCCGCCAAGAAACTGGATGTGCCGAACCTGATATCGCTGTTCTTCGGCATAGTGCTGGGTATAGCCCTGGGCAGCATACCGTTCAACCTGCCGGGATTATCGCAGCCGTTCAAACTGGGATTGGCGGGCGGCACACTGATCGTAGCGATACTGATCGCATACTTCGGACCGAAATACAAGGTTGTGACCTATACCACCACCAGCGCAAACCTGATGATCCGCGAGATAGGCATCAGCCTGTTTCTCGCAGCCGTAGGTCTGGGCGCCGGCAAGGACTTCATCCCTACCCTCGTCAACGGCGGCTATGTGTGGATAGGCTACGGCGTGATGATCACCCTGATCCCGCTGCTGATAGTAGGCATACTGAGCCGACTCTGGCTGAAGCTCGACTACTTCTCGCTGATGGGTATGATTTCCGGCTCGATGACCGATCCTCCGGCACTGGCTTACGCCACATCGCAGAGCAGCCAGAACGACAACGCTGCCGTGGCCTACTCGACCGTGTACCCGCTGACGATGTTCCTACGCGTACTGACAGCACAGGTGATGATCATGGTGCTGCTATAAAAGAAATGAGGCTTTGGAGAGCCTCATTCTTTTTACTAGGGTTCTAGGGAACTAGGGGACTAGGGTTATTTGAGCCGGAGAAAACCGATGCCGAAGCGGCGGACGGCTTCGCGCTCCAGTTCCTCGCGTACGGACGGATGGGCGATGGAGATCAATGCCTTGGCGCGGTCAGCCAGCGGGAGGTTGCGCAAATACACTATACCGTACTCCGTAGCGATATACTGCGCCTGGAAGCGCGTAGTGACCACTCCTGCGCCGGGCTGGAGGTGCGATACGATCTTCGACTGCCCCTTGGCTGTCGTACTGGGCAAGGCGATGAAGCACTTGCCACCCTCGGACAACGCCGCACCGTACATGAAGTCATGTTGCCCGCCCACACCGGAGATGACGGTCTCGCCAATCGAGTCGGCACAGATCTGTCCGGTAAGATCGACCTCAACGGCCGAGTTGATAGCCATGGCACGCGGGTTCTGGCGGATATTCTGCGGATCATTCGTCCACGCCACATCGCGGATAACAAAGTCAGGATTGCCGTCCACATGATCGTACAGATGCCGCGAACCGAGAATCAGGCTGCCGACACTCTTGCCCGGGTACAGGGCTTTCTGCGAATTGTCGATTATCCCCTTCTCTATCAGCGGCAACACGCCATCAGTGATCGCCTCGGTATGTAGGCCGAGGTGCTTATGATTGCTCAGGGCGTTGATCACGGCGTTGGGTATGCCGCCTACGCCGATCTGCAGGGTTGCACCGTCGGGGATCTGCTCGGCAATGTGACGGCCGATCTTGGTCTCAATCTCGTTGGGCACGGGCGTGGGCACCTCCACCAGCGGCTCGTCGCCACGGCACATAGCGCTGATCTTCGACACATGGATAACCGGGTCGCCGAACGTGCGGGGCATATACTTGTTGACCTGCGCAATGACCGTGCGCGCACACTCCACAGCCGAATACGCTATATCGGCAGATATGCCGTAGGAGCAGTAGCCCTCGGCATCGGGTTCGGACACATTGAGGAACGCCACATCCACAGGCACTTGGCCGCTGCGGAAGAGCGAGGGCACTTCGCCCAGAAAACACGGGATAGTGTCCGCCACGCCCTCACGCATAGCACGACGGAGGTAGTTAGGCACGAAGATCGACAGCGCACGGAACGAATCGATATATTCCTTGCGGGCATACGGCGCATCGTCGGGACAGATACCAAAACCTACGATGATCTTGACATCACGCAGTTCGGCAGCGCGCTCGGTAAGTGCGCGGAACAGGACGTTCGGCACGGCAGTGGAGCCTTGCGCTACGATCGTATCGCCTGAACGGACGAGGCTGACAGCCTCTTGGGGAGTGAGGTATTGCATGTGTGTATCAAGGTTAGATCAGCCAAGGATGGCTGATGCGTTACTTATTGGGGGTAAAATCGCGATCGAAGAGTGCGAGGCGCTCGTCGAGAGCATCGAACTGATCTTCGCGTATCGAGGCGGCACAACCGCGCAGACCTTCGCGTTTGGCACCGGTAGATACGAGCGAGATAGCCGACACGCCGTAATAGATCAGTTTGTTGATCAGCTGCTCGCCTGTCCAGTCGCGGTAATTGAACGTGAAGAAGAACCCGTCACCTACAGGGCGGTCGTTAGCATCGAGGTCATATACCACGCGGAAATGGTGCTTGGCCATGATCTCCTTGATCCGATGCGCGCGATCGGCATAGACGTGGGTGTTGCGTACAAAATCGATCTTGCCTTCGCACGCGGCTTGCATCATCGCTGCCATCGCATACTGTACGGAGTGCGACACGCCCGACGAGATGGCGTACAGAATCTGATAAACGAGGGTACGCATGAACTGTCCGTCGCTGTTGTACCGCACGGTCAGCGCGGGGAAATGGCGGTGCGCCAGGTCGGGATTGACCACAATCACCGCAGCACGTTCGCCTGCGTAGGAGAAGATCTTGGAGCACGACACAAGGTGCACGCAGTTCATCGTATAACGGCCTACGGTAGGCTGGTACGGCGCGCAATACGGTTTGCCGCGGTTAGAGTCGCGGAAATCCATGTTCAGATACGCCACATCCTCGATAACGATCGTATCGTAGCGGTTGGCCAGCTGGCCGATAGTGCGTAGCTCGTACTCCGTGAGACACATCCACGAAGGGTTGTTCGGGTTGCTGTAGAGGATAGCGGAGATGTTGCCCTTCTGCAGCTTCTGCTCCAAGGCATCGCGGAGCTTGTCGCCACGGAAATCGCCGATATCGATCGAGTCCACCTTCAGCCCTATTACACGCGTCTGCTGCTTCTGCACAGGGAAACACGGGTCGAGGAAGAGCACGGTGTCGCGATCGGGACGGAGCTGCGAGATGAGCGTATCCAAGGCATAGCAGCCCTGCATCGAACCTACGGTAGGTACGATACACTCCTCGGGAATCTGCAAACCGAGAAACGCGCGCACAAACTCCGAGGCGGCCTTGGTCAGTTCGGGTATGCCGGTGATGAGCGGGTACTTGTTGGCACAGCCGTCACGCAAAGCTTTGATCTGCGCCTCAACGCCTATCTGCTCGGACGGCAGACCCGGGTTGCCGAGCTCCATGTGTACGTACTCGCAACCTGTCCGGCGTTCGATCTCACGCACTATACCCACCATCTGGCGGATAGTGACATTGCCTAATTCGTGCGCGTCCATAAGACCAAAGGCACCGCACACGGTATCAACGAGGGTTTTGTCCAAAGGGTAATTCATGATAGTAGTATGATTTATGGCAGCCAAGCACGGTTGCCGGCATTAATACATTACGATTGCAGCATCGTGACATCCACATGCGGATAAGCGAAGGTGAAGCCCTGCTTGGGCAGTTCGGTGTAGAAGCGCTGCTGCAGGCAGAAGAACACATCCCAGTAATCGTCGCCCTTGACCCACGCACGCGCCACGAAGGTGATGTCGTTCTCGTTGAGCGATTTAAGTGCCACGAACGGCGCGGGAATAGCGTCCAGACGGTAATTGACCGTTGACAACTGGTACTTGGTGATCTTCAGCTCTTTGTATAGTGCTTCCATGTTCGTATCGGCCTGCAGGATACGCTTGTCGCTGTTGATGATAGCGAGTATGGCCTGCTTGCACGCCTCGGCATCCACACCGTACGACACGCTGACAGACCACTCCACCCGTCTGAGCGGACGGCCTGTGTAGTTATTGATCGTGCCGTTGGACAGCGCGCCGTTGGGCAGGATCACCACGCGGTTGTCGGGCGTAAGGATCTTGGTGGTGGTGATGTTCACCTCCACTACCTTGCCACTGGCTCCCTGAGCCTCAATGAAGTCACCGGCCTTGAACGGCTTGAACGCCAGGATCATCAGTCCGCCGGCGAAGTTCTGCACCGTGCCGGACAGCGCCATACCGATAGCCATACCTCCTGCAGCCAGCAACGCAGCCAGCGAGGTGGTGTTGACGCCCAAGGTGCTGACGGAAATGATCACCAGCAATACAGTAAGCGATATCGATGTGAACGACGTGATGAACGATGCCAGGGTCGGCTCGGTATTGCGGCGCTCGAACACCCGCTTCATGCCGCGCTTGAGCAGACTGATCAGCCACATGCCGATGATGTACAGCAGCAAGGCCGCCAGCACCTTCAGTCCGAACTGAAGCATCGATTCGCCTACCTCCTGCCAAAACCCGTGTGGATCAACCTTGGCATATTCAATCATCTGCTGCGCGCCCTGGCGCACGGAATCACGTTTCTGCTCGATCTGCTCGGCAGTGATCGTCTGTGCTTGCAATAGAACAGTAAGGATATTCATACTCAGCGGATTCTATCGGCAGCACGTACCATCGCCTCGTCCTTGAGGATAGCGCGCGTAGCCATCAGGGTTAGTACAAAACATATCAACGGTATAGCCGACCAGAACTCCGGCGACCAGGTCACCTCCGCCACGCTGACCTTCATGAGCCAGACATAGACAGCCACCACGGCGTACCAGCCGATGCACAGGCAGGCGAGGAAGATATTCAGGCGCGCCTGAAGGATACGCTTGTTGTACAGGAAGATATCGATCAGCGCCAGCAGCGGGATAAGTACCGTAGCCAGCATCAGTCCCCATACGCCCTGAAGCACAACCGGCTCGAGAGCTGTTTCCGTCACTTCGGTCAAGCCTGTAGCGCCCAACTGCCAGGCACGAACGATCTCCGCGTTCTGGACAAACAGCAATACGGGCTGAAAGCACAGCGTGATGCCCAGCGCCACGATTGCCAAAAGATAAAGTGTTTGAATACGTTGAATCATAATATGTATTTTTAAGTTATTTCGGTTATTTGGGTACTTTGTAGTAATCGAACACTACATTCGGGTTCGTGAGTGTGAAGCATCCGAATGGCTGCAAGTCACGTTTGTCGCCGATCAGATTGCCGTTAACCTGATAGGATTCGGCGTTGCCCAGCACGCTGAACTCCTCGGCAATCACGTCGAACAGTTCGCCTATATCGAAGTCCTGCAAGCCATCCTCCCGGCTGTCAGTAGCGCGTTCAGACGGCAGATCAGGCACGTAACGGTTATACAGCTGCCCCGACACACGCTCAAGCGAGGTCCGGTACGTATAGTCCTCCGGCGTACGGGAGGTGATCTCTGTCCAGATCTGCAGTGTATCCGTTGCCTCGGCTATGGAGTCGTTCCAGCGCTTATTCGGCGTATCGAAGACGACTGCTATATCGCGGTCGTGGGACGAAACGCACAGGGTAACATTGCTGCCGGCATAGTAACCGGATGCGGTCTGAAGATTATCGAGTCCGCTGAATGCCGAATCGCGGGAGTAGATATATACATTATAGTATACATTTGTGTTCAGAAAACTCACTCGCATACTCAGCAAATCCTCCGGATTGCCGGTATAGGCAGGCAAGTGCATGTGAGCGTACACCTCGCCGAACACGGACAGCGAATCCAGGGTCAGCGACATGCGCTGCCACATCGGGCAGATCTGCACGGCATCGGCTGTACCGTAATCGGGGTGCTCGACATGCAGGCGGACAGTATCGTTGCCGGCGATGGGTAGAGACGCCTCGTAGTCACCGTAATACGCTCTGTGGCTGATGCCTATATTGTCCGTATAGTTGTTACCAAACGCATTGGGCACATACTGCGCAGCTACAGGCAGACCGCTATTGACCTGCAAGGTAACCAGCGCATCGTTGACCTCGGGTACGGTCCGTTCATCGGCATGCAGAAAGAACTCCGAGTGCATGACAAACGCACGGTGCTCATTCCCCGGCGACATGTGCGCAACGACGCATAGCCGCGGGTCGGCTTCCTTGCCCTTGTACTCAACCGTCGAGTAGAAGAAATCGCAGCCCTGCAGGAGCAAGCACAGGAGGATGGCTATTATACTATATCGTTTCATTGCTTACTAAAACTTAAATCCGTAACTTACCGTGGGCAGGATCGGGAACAGTGAGATCTGCTTGAGCTCGTTGCCTTCGATAAACATCATATAAGGGTTCTTGTGGCAATACACATTGTACACCGACAAGCTCACCAAGTGCTCGGCATCACGCAGCCAGCCGCCTTTGGATTTCGACGGGTCCCCACTCCGCTTGGTAGGCAAATGCCAGTTGAGCGCCAGATCCAGACGGTGGTAATCAGGCATCTGGAAGTTGTTGCGCTCAGATATGTAATCCACCCAATTCGGATTGTTGTACGGGTCGTAGTACCGCTGCGTGGCAAGCGTAGCCCGGTTGCCTGTACCGTAGATGAACGTGCCGGCGATCTCGAACTTAGGCGTGATCCTGTACTGGAGCGTGATGCTCAGGTCATGCTCGCGGTCGTACTTGGCGTGATAGGGTTTGCCGTTGTTGATAACCATTCCTTCGCGGTCGAACTGCCGCATCGTGCGGCTCCACGTATAACCTATCCAGCCCGTGACAGGTCCTACCTTGCGCTGCAAGAGCAGTTCCACGCCGTAACTCCAGCCGTCACCCAGGGCAACCTTGTCCTCCCAATCGGTGGATATGCCAAAGAACGATGCGCCCTCCTTGTACTCCACAAGGTTAGTCGAGCGCTTGTAGTACCCCTCCACCGACAATTCCACTTGCTGCAGTATGTCGTAGCTCAGTCCGGCAGCTACCTGCATCGAGCGCATAGGCGGGATATCTTTCGTCACGGGCACCCACAGGTCGGTTGGCGAGGAGATGGATGTGTTCGACAACAGGTGAACGTACTGCGACATATAGGAGTACGAGGCCTTGAACGCCACATCCTTGTGCAGCAGGAACCGCATGCCTATGCGCGGTTCGATCGACGGATAGACCTTGCCGCTAATGCCGTACATCGATGCCCGCAGACCGTAGTTAAGCGTGAACCAGTTGACGGGTTTGTAGGTATCCTCGGCATAGACGTACGCCTCGTGGCCAAACGTAGTGCCCTTGGTGTAGGTCGTATCGAAATGCAATTCGCTGATGCCCACCTCGGCAAACATCAGGTTACCGATCTGCGGACGGAACGAATGCATCTCATAGCCCGTACCGAAACGTACGGAGTGCTGTTCGCTCTCATAAAGCCAATCGATGTGTGCCGCCACATCCATCAGTTTGCTCCGGTACTCAAAAGTCTGCTCCAGCGATGAATTGGTGGTTGTGCTATTCTCGGTCGATGTGGATGTGGCATCAATACGCTCGTTGAGATCGTAACCGAAGCGCAAGAAATTCAGGTGCGCCTGCATCGACAGGTTCTCCCATATACGGTGGTCGTACTGCAACTTGGCCATAATATTTCCCGATGTCCAGCGGACGTTCATCCTCGTATCGCTCTTGGTGGTTGCATCCGACGCGTACAGACCGTCCTTGGTCCGATAACGGATATAGATCACATCATCGCCCATGTAGAACGATGCCGTCAGACGGTCGTTGTTCGGGAAGCGGTGCTGCAGCTTGGCATTGACGTCGTAGAAGTAATACCCGCCTACGGCACTTCCGCCATCCAACTCCCGGGCAGATACCGCCGCCATGATCGGCGCCAGCAACGCATCGTAGTACGTGCGCCTTGCGGCTATGGCAAACGTTGTGCGGGCAACGATCGTATCCTTCTGATCCGACGCCTTGCGTGCACGGAGCTGTTCGCCCGTGAAGATCGGCCCTTGTACGTTCAACTTGGCAGAGATCAGTCCGACACTGATACCACCGTGCCACATCGTGTTGTTGCCGGCGGTCTGCTCCACATCAATCACCGAACTCAATCGCGAACCGTAACGGGCTGGGAAGTTACCTTTGTACAGCGTTACGTTCTGCAGCATATCGGCATTGAACACCGAGAACATTCCCATGGCGTGACTGACGTTGTACAGCGGCACTCCGTCCAGCAAGATAAGGTTCTCGTCGGGTCCGCCGCCACGCACATATACGCCCGTTGAGCCGTCCGACGCCGACTGCACGCCCGGCAACAACTGGATGGCTTTGATCACATCCACCTCACCGCCCAGAGCAGGAATAGTCTGGAGCTGCAGCATAGGTATCTCCACCGCGGACATTTGCGACGATTCCGGACCGGATATCGACTGATGCCCAAGCACCTCGACCTCACGGATGTGGAATCCGATGGTGTCACCCGACACAGAGTCGCGTGTCACCTGTCCGGCCACACTCAGCGGCAAAAGCAATATGGGCAGCAGCCACTTACGCATCCAACAGCGTTACCCGGTTATCAGCCATCCGGTAGCGTTCGCCCGTAGCCGGACAAACTGCTACGCCTTTTTCGTCAAACAGGAGCTTCTCGCCGTGGCGGCTTACCCACCCTATACGGCGCGCAGGATTGCCGACCATCAGCGCAAAGTCCGGTACGTCTTTTGTTACCACACTGCCGGCACCTATCAGGCAGTACGCGCCGAGCGTGTGTCCGCATACGATGGTGGCATTGGCGCCTACCGAGCAACCGCGCTTGAGTAGCGTAGGTCGGTACTCGTCCTTGCGGCTCACGGCAGCACGCGGGTTGATCACATTGGTGAACACCATACTCGGCCCGAGAAACACATCCTGCTCGCAACGCACGCCGGTATAGACGCTTACGTTGTTCTGGATCTTGCAGTTATCGCCTAACTCAACATCTGGGGAGATAACTACGTTCTGGCCTATATTGCAGTTAGCGCCAATCACGCAACCGCTCATCACATGGCTGAAATGCCAGATCTTAGTGCCTGCGCCTATGCTGCTGCCTTCGTCAACATACGACGACTCGTGTACAAAATAATCCATATTGGTTCTATCTGTTAGATTGAATATATTCGGTTAGCATACGATATATAGCTTCATGCTCCGGTTTGCCTGCCAACAGATCGAGGTGATGGCGTATCACATGCTCGTCACCCCGTATAGCAGGACCCGTCTGTGCATCGCGCGGAGCGAGGTTATGCACCTTTTCGGCCGTCCGGTCGATCAGCGGCAACAAGGCCGAGAACGGTATATGTGTGTCACGGAGGATATCCGCCGCTATGCGATACATACAGTTCGTGAAGTTGTTGGCAAACACTCCGGCCACATGCAGCCGTTCACGGTCAGCCTGCGAGGCTTCAATCACGCGCGGCGAGAGAGTCAGCGCCAGGGTATAGATCGCAGCTATGTCGTCGATATCCCGGCCCTCGATGAACAGCGGGATATTCGTGAAGTCATCCACCGGCTGCGCCTTGCTGAAGCTCTGGAACGGATAGAGGATGCCGCTATGCGGTTTGTCAGCGCCAAACACCGTTACGGGCACCGTGCCGGAGGTATGCACATGGATCGCACGTGCAGGCGCATGTACGGCAGCAACCACCTCATGCAAAGCCTCGTCCCTGACAGCGTAAATATATACGTCCGCTTCAGGCAACGGTTCAGCTGCCCCACTTACCAGTTCCCGCGAACTGACCATCGGGGCGTCAATCCCTTTCGCTGCAAACGCGGCATGCAGACTCGTCGCCACATTGCCGCGACCAATAATGATAATCTTCATCGTACCAGTGCTTTATAGAACTCCGTTACGGCTATGATGCCTTTCTCCCAGACCTCAAGATCCATCGACTCGTTGGGCGAGTGGATGGCGTTCTGCTCCAGACCGAAGCCCATGAGGATAGTCTTGCAGCCAAGTATCTGCTCAAACGCGGCGATGATAGGTATGCTCCCGCCGCGGCGTGCTGCCAGCGGACGTTTGCCGAACGCCACTTCAAAACCGTGCTCCGCTGCCTTGTATGCAGGTATATCTATCGGACACACATAGCCTTGCCCGCCATGCATCGGGGTGACCGTGACACGCACACCTTTCGGTGCAAGCTGCTGCATGTAATCGGCAAACGCACGAGATATCTCCTCATGATCCTGGTTGGCAACAAGACGGCAGGATACCTTGGCAAACGCTTTGCTTGGCAATACGGTTTTGCTGCCCTCACCCGTGTAACCTCCCCATATACCGCATATATCGAACGACGGACGGCAACTGTTGCGCTCCAACGTGCTGTAACCCTCCTCGCCAAACACATCATCGACATTGATGGCGGCGTTGTACTTCGCCTGCGAGAACGGAATCTGCGCAATCATCTTCCGCTCCTCGTCGGGGATAGGCAGCACCTTGTCATAGAAGCCCGGGATCGTAATGCGACCGTTCTTATCTACCACCTGCGCCAGCATCTCGCACAGGGCATTGATGGGGTTCTTGACCGCACCGCCGAAATGTCCGGAGTGCAAGTCACGGCACGGACCGTCAACCTCCACCTGCCAGTACGCCAATCCGCGCAAACCGGTGGTCAACGACGGGGTGTCCTTGCCGATCATCGAGGTGTCGCTTACAAGAATGATATCCGCCTGCAGCAGGTCTTTGTGCTCTTGCATGAACGCCTCCAGCGACGGCGAACCGATCTCTTCCTCGCCCTCGAAGATAAACTTCACGTGGCAGTTCATCAGTCCCTCGTGCACAAGATACTCAAAAGCCTTGGCCTGGATCATCGCCTGTCCCTTGTCATCATCCGCACCACGGGCATAGAGCCTGCCGTCACGGATCGACGGTTCCCACGGGTCAGACTGCCAGAGATCCAGCGGCGCTACGGGCATCACATCGTAGTGAGCATACACCAAAACGATAGGCGTTTTGGTATTTTTGATTTTTGATTTTTGGTTCGTGGCTTGGTATTCGGCAAAGACAAACGGATTGCCGTTATTCGTAGGTGCAGGCATAACCTCGGCGTGTTGGCAACCGACAGCCAGAAGCAGTTGTTTCCATCGCTCGGCACAACGCTGCATATCGGGTTTGTGCTCTTGTTCGCAACTCACCGACGGGATGCGGATGAGCGATGCCCACTCGCTTAAGAACCGTTCGCGGTTAGCGGCTATGTATTCTTTGATCTCCATATATGTAACTGTTTAACTATTTAACAGGATTGATGTAGTAGAACGTTGTGTCACCGTCGAGGGTGGCAATGATGTCCTGCAGGATTCGTTCCGGGTGAACCACCCCGCTCTCCCAGAAGTCGTTGGCTCCGGATGGCAGACAGCGCTTGCGGAAATTGTACAGGCGACCTGTCTGATAGGCCTTAAACAATGCGTGCTGGCTGTTCATCTCGATGAGCGCCTCACGGCTTGGCACATTGCATCCGAGCCACACATCGGCATCGGCAAAAGTCAGCAGCGCCTGTTCGAACGTGAGCGGTATCGACGATTCGCGCGGGTCATCGGCGTAGGCATACGAGGCTCCGGCATCACTATACAACGCTCCCATATACGTTCCTCCGGCCGGCACATACCACGTCCCACGGAAGTCCAAGCCACTGACTACTGACTGCTGGCAGCTGATCGCTGACCGCTGAGTGCTGATAGCATTATACACACTATCCACTTCGCAGAAGATAGAGTCGGCAGCAGCCAGTTTGCCGAAGAAAACTGCCACAAACCGAATCCACTCGGCACGCGCCAGAGGCGTCGATTCGCGCCACTCGTTGTTGTACAGCACGGGTATGCCTACACTCTCCATCCGCTCAGCCGATTGGTCGCTCGGGGCGTATGTCGAATAGAGCATGGCTTGCACACCGTTGGCGATGATCCGTTCGCAGTCAGGCTGCATAGCATCACCGAGATGATGGCAGGTCTCGGGCAACGTATGGTAACTCACCTCAGGGTTGCACATGCCTACCAGACGATCCAACAATCCGAGTTCGGCCAGCATACCGATGTGCGTAGCGGAACTGGCTCCAATGCGCTCCAGCGGTTCGCTGATCATGTACGTAGCCATCACGCTGTCTTGATTCCACGGAGCAAACACGCGAACGCGCGTTATGCCTAACGTGTCGTCGATCTGGAATCCCGTTGCATACTTATTTCCCGGGCGCGGCAACCTACCCTGTTTAGCGGCAGGTGTACAAGCGCACAGCAAGAACGCGACAAAGCAGATTATACTACAGATTCTTGCACGCATACGCATAACCTGCCTCAAGAGCGCGGATATTCGTTTCAACGATTGCCTCGGACTTGCGGGCAAACACTTTCTCCAAACCGGCCTTGACGATCTCCGGTTCGACGCCGAGCATAGGTATAGCTGCACCGAGCAGAACCATATTCGCAGCCTGTACGGGCGCATTGATCTCTTTGACAAGTGCGTCGGTATCAATCAGTATGTGCTTCGGGCACTTTCTGATAGCCGCATACACCTGTTCGATATCAGGATAATTGTCGATATTCCGGAAAGGCACAGACGAGGTTACCACACATCCGTTCTTGGCGAGCCATGGCACATAACGCAGTGCCTCCAGCGGTTCGAGCGATAGGATGATATCGGCCTGTCCCTGCGGGATGAGGTCTGACCAGATCGGTTCGGTAGATATACGCAGATGGCTCTGCACTTCGCCGCCACGCTGTGACATACCGTGCACCTCTGCTTGCTTCAAGTACCAGCCTTCGGCAAGTGCCGCCTGACCGATTACAGTGGCAATCGACAGGATTCCCTGTCCGCCAACACCGGCTAATATAATGTCGTTTTTCATTTTCTTGCTTTGCGTTTAAGGGTTTGTATGCACTCACGGCGGGCAATCACAACCGATGTGCCGTGGTAGTTGATCTCTTCGCGAATGACTTGCTTCATCTCATCCATGTTCTTGGCCAGCGGCACTACGACGCGCACATGCTCTTCGGGTATGCCCATCGCCATGCAGATGCGTTCGAGTTTGCCTGTGCCGGCCGAATCCTGTCCGCCGGTCATGCCGGTAGTGAGATTGTCGGAGATGAGCACCACCACATCCGCGTTGCAGTTCGCGCAGTCGAGCAGTCCGGTCATGCCGGAGTGCGTGAACGTCGAGTCACCGATAACAGCGACTGACGGATACTGGCCGGCATCGGCTGCACCCTTGGCCATCGTGATCGATGCGCCCATCTCAACGCAAGCATGGATAGCATGGAACGGCGAGAGAGCACCCAGGGTATAACAGCCTATATCGCCGAAAATACGCGGTTCGGGATACTCACGTGCCACCTCATTCAGTGCCGTGTACATGTCGCGGTGACCGCAACCCTGGCACATCGATGGCGGACGCCCCGGCAAGATCAAGTCACTCTTGGCTTTCGTCTCTTGGCTCTTGGCCTGCACAAAGCAATCCGGCGAGAGCTCGCCCATACGCGGCAGATCACCTGTCAGGCGGCCACGGATGGTTATGTTCGACGGCACAAGTCCACGTAAGAGTTCCTCAACTACGGGCTGCCCTTCCTCGGCCACAAGGATCTCCTCCACTCCGTCGGCTACCATCCGGTTGATGAGTGTCACGGGCAACGGGTAGTGTGTGATCTTCAGGATCGATGCACCGTTGGCCACACCGCTCTCCTGCATGTAGTTGTACGCTATACCGCAAGCCACGATGGCACGTTTGGGGTTAGTGCCCTTCGTATAAGAGTTGTTACCGCACTCTTCGCTCAGACGCACGAACTCCGGCTGCTGTGCAAGCAGATCGGCATAGTTGCGTTTGGCAAACGCCGGCAGCAGAATGAAGTGCTGCGGATTAGCAGGCAGGCTGCGGTTGTTCTGCGGACGAGGTGCATCGGTGGTATTCACCATAGCACGGCTGTGTGCCATACGCGTAGTGACGCGCATCAGGATGGGTACGCGCAACTTCTCCGACAGGTCAAACGCCTGACGCGTCATGTCGTAAGCCTCCTGCTGGTTCGACGGTTCGAAACATGGGATCAACGCAAACTTGGCGTAGAACCGCGAGTCCTGCTCGTTCTGCGAACTGTGCATCGACGGATCGTCGGCTGCCACAACCACCAAGCCGCCGTTCACGCCCGTGATGGCTGAGTTGACGAACGCATCGGCACAAACGTTCATGCCTACGTGTTTCATGCATACCAGCGCACGCTTGCCGGCGTACGTCATGCCGAGCGCAGCTTCCATGGCCGTTTTTTCGTTGGTCGCCCATTGGCAGAAAATAGACTGGCCGCTGACAGCTGATGGCTGACGGCTGACTACTCCCTGGATGTACTCCGTAATTTCGGTGGATGGTGTGCCCGGATAGGCATACACACCGCTCAGGCCTGCGTCGATAGCGCCCTGAGCAATAGCTTCATCACCTAATAGAATGTGTTTCATGATGGGTAATAATATTTTGATTATAGTTTTGCAAACAAACTGTCGTCCGGCACTGGCGCGGTTATTGTTATCGGTTCCTTGCGCACGGGGTGAACAAATGTTATTTCCCGTGCATGGAGACTGATTGAGCCGTCAGGATTGCTGCGTTTGGCACCGTACTTCAGATCACCCTTGATCGGGCAACCGATAGCTGCCAGTTGGCAACGGATCTGATGATGCCTGCCGGTAAGCAGTTCGACTTCAAGCAAGGTGTACCTGTCACCTTTGGCCAGCGTCTTGTAGGTCAGTATCGCCTGCTTGGCATCTTTGGCTCCGGGCTTGGCTATATACGACTTGTTCTGCGCCTCGTTGCGCACCAGGTAGTTCTCCAGTCGCGCTTCGGGCAGTTTGGGCGCGCCCTGCACAATAGCCCAATAGGTCTTGTGCATAGCCTCGTGATCCTTGAACATCTCATTGAGCCTCGTCAGGGCTTTTGATGTGCGCGCAAAGAGCACGACGCCGCTTGTCGGGCGATCCAGACGGTGCGGCACGCCTAGAAACACTTCGCCGGGTTTGTTGTACTTTTGCCGTATATAGTCCTTCAGAATATCCGACAGCGGTTTGTCGCCTGTCTTGTCGCCCTGAACGATCTCCCCGGGAGCTTTGTTGACAGCTATAATATGGTTATCTTCGTATAGTACCTGCATAACTGACTGCTGATTACTGATTGCTGACTGCTTAAAATTTACACAGTGCTTTGTTGCCGAAACCGTCGATATACATCTCCAGCGGCTCCTCCAGGCGTACATGGCGAACCAGATCCGTCTCCTCAACGGCCGGCAAGGCATTGAGCGGCGACTCGTCATAACTATCGTCTGCCCGTGCCCACGGATCGATGTTCATGTAGCCGACATTGAACGATGTCATATTCTGGAAGAAATGGCTGCCTTGCGATGGATCGATGCGGAAATTCTCCAGGCAACACTCGGCAATCGCTTTTGCCTCACTGATATCGCTCCATTGCACCGGCACGCCTAATGACGGGATCTGCGAACCCCACCGTCCGTAACCGATGAGCAGGTACTGCCGGCCTTCCTGACGCATGCGGTTGTTCCACTCGCGGATAGTATCGGCCATCTCGCGTGTGCGCAACACATCGAACGTATCGCGCCTGAGATAGATGATATCGCGCACCTCGTCGATCGCACCTACGCCCAGCGCATTGCCTGCACGCAGAAACGCGCCGGTCTCGTCGATCTTTTGCCAATCAACCTTCGCCGTAAGGGAGTCGGCAGATATAGGCCTGATCTGCAGCACATTGAATATCTGCGGATCGTGCTCCAGATTGACTGCAAACTCAATCTCCACGGGGCACTTGATTTCCTGCTCGGCCATCTCAAGCAGCTGGCGGACGATATCGGCCAGGGGAAACGTACCAAACTTCAGTTGCGGAGCAAACGTTACAATACGCGGACCTTGCGGATAACAGGAGTCCACGATGCGCATGTTATCGATATCATAAGTAGAGGCTATCAGCTTGAGTGACTCAAACTGTCCGCACTCGTGTATGGGGAAACGCTCGAGATTGACGGCGTCGTCGATCGATGTCTTGAACTTTTCCGGACTGAGTGAGAGCGCTAGCATGGACTGTTGCGTCTCGCGCATCGCCAGATCCACGGTGGAGGTCTGCATCACATTCTTCGGGTACTTGGGCGAGAATCGCAGAACCTGTTCGCCATCTACGACAACTTTTCCCAATCCGTACGCCAGTTTGACTATTCCCTCTTCGGGTTTCTCCTTGCCCACAGGATAGAAATTGATGCTACGTGCCACGCCGGATATGACGGGGAAGTAATAGTCGCCCTCCGGTTCGCCGCATACCTCCTGCAGCACGATGGCCATCTTCTCCTCGCTCAGCACATTGCCGGTAGAGGTAATGTAACCACGTGAGGCGGCGAAATACACCGACGCATACACCGATTTTACCGCCTTACTAAGCAGACGGAGCTGTTGGTCCTCATTCTCGGTGTTAGGAATCATATACGTGCTGTACACGCCTGCAAACGGCTGATAATAGGAGTCCTCAAGCTTGCTACTGGAGCGTACGGCCAGCGGACGGTGCGTAACGCGGATAAAGTGAATCAGCGCATCACGCAGGTCGAGAGGCAGCATAGCCGACACAAACTCCGAGAGGATCTCCTCGTCGGTCAGATCGGCGTTAATGACGTATTGCAAACCGTTATCGTGGATGAACCGGTCGAAATAATCCGTTGTGATTACCATTGTTCGCGGCACGAGCACGCGCACCTCGGGCCAATGGTCGTACAGGTCGTTCTTCTGCAACACATGGTTGAGGAACGCCAATCCTCTACCCTTGCCTCCCATCGCTCCGTCGCCGCAACGGGCGAACCAGATTGTGTCGTTGTAGGTCTCGGGCGAGTATTTGGCTACCACACCCAGCGCCTGGTTGATCCGGTAGTCATGGATGAGGCGGATGTTCATCTGACGAATATTCTCGATGTCGGTCTCATCCTGAATCTTCAGAGCGCTCACCGGCCTGCCGATACTGAATAGTCCGCGCGCAAAGAGCCACTTGCTCAGGTAGTTGTTGTCACTCAGCCGACGGAAAGCCGCAGCGGAGATAGTGGATATGATTCGCTCAAATCCCTCCAGATCGCTGGCACGGGCAATCTCCTTGCCGGTGCGCGGGTCGCGGGCAATGAAGTCGCCAAAACCGAACTCCCGCTCGATGTACTCGCTTACCTCCTGGGTTAGCGTCTTACTGGATTTGACTACAAACCCTACCTTCAGTTGCTTGGCCAAGGAGCTCATCGACTCCTGCGAACTCTGCATCAGGAAGGGCATTGTGGGGTTTTCCTTGCGGATGAGGCGGCACAGATCAATACCGGCGTCCAGCTTCTCCGACGATGACGGATCGCCCTTGTGCAGCACGAAACCTATATCGGATATCACACCTATGATATTGGTGCTATAACGCTTGTATAGCTCCACTGCTTCGTCGTAGCACGTAGCCATCAGCACTTTCGGGCGGGCACGTTTGCGCAGCAATTGCTGTTTCTCGTTCAGCGCATCGCGGATGGCTATGGCGTTCTGCTGCAGCACAAGCTTGTACAGCAGCGGCAGATACGTTGAGTAATACCGCACGCTATCCTCCACGAGCAGGATTGCCCGCACGCCTTCTTCCAATATATCGTGCGGCGCGTTCATTTTGTCCTCTATCAGTTTGTTGATAGCGATGATTAGATCCGTGGAGTTATTCCAGTTGAAGAAGTAATCGATATCACTTCTATCACGGCTCTCTATGCGGTTTTGTATCTGCTTGCTGAACGCTGACAGCAGTACTATCGGACACTCAGGCAACAACTGTTTGGCTGCCTTGGCAAACTCGAACACATCCAATTCGCCCACGCTGTACATCGTGATGATCAGGTCATAACGCTCACCTAGCTCAACGAGCGTGAGTGCCTCGCGTGTCGTCTCGGCACGTGTGATCGATGGCGGATTGGTCAAATTCAGTTCGGCATACTCCTGCGCAATCTGCACATCGATGCGCCCATCCTCTTCCAGCGCAAAACTGTCATAGTTATTGCACACCAGCAGAATCCGCTTCACGCGCTTCGCCATCAACGATGTGTAGTTACTGTTCTCCATTATATTTTTGAAATTTCATTTCACATTTTGAACTATTCGAAAATATCTAATAGTTGCTCTGACGCCCACTTTGCTTTCATAGGCTTGTCTATTTCCTATTTTCAATCTCTTTCACAGTCCGCTCAACCACTTCCTCTAACTGATATGTCGCTACACCGAGCGGTTTCTGAATGTCTTTGAGTGACCATTCAACAACCGTCTTGTCCGAGGATTTACATATCACTAAACCAACCGTCGGATTGTCAAGTTCTCCACGCATCAACTCATCTACGGCTGTAACATAAAAATTCAACTTGCCTGCAAATTCAGGAATATACTTAACGGCTTTCAGTTCAACAACCACATATCGATGTTGCGGAATATGATAGAAAATCAAGTCTGGGAAGAAAGTCTGCCCACCCGGCATCTGCAACTCCATTTGTCGGCCTACGTAAGAGAAACCTTTGCCAAGTTCAAGCAAGAAATTGGTAATGTTTGTCACCAAAGCCTCTTCCAACACGTGCTCATCGTACCCTTTTTTGAGATGCAAGAAATTGAGATCCAACGGGTCTTTGAGTATTTCTTGCGCCAATTGTTGTTCCGGTAACGCAAGTGTATTGGAGAAATTTGTTATAGCTTTTCCTTGTCGTTTGTACAAACCGCTTTTTATCTCATCTTCCAACCTACTGCGGCTCCAGTTCCCAGCAATCGTCTGATTGATATAGAATAGAGCTTCATCAAGCGAATTGGATTTTGAGATGATTTGTATATGATGTCCCCAAGGAACTAATGCGAAATCAGTAGGCATTTCCAATTCGCCACCAACTCGGTGGAAATCAGGCGTTTCAGATTTGGCAACAAGTTGCTGCCATTTTGAGCCATCTAATTTGGCACCAGTCTGATGCCAAAATTCGCCAACAGGCTGTTGGCAATTTGAATCGTTTAATTCGCCAACAGCTTGTTGGCAAATTGCAACTTGCTCATAGTAAAACGAATACCACTGTTTCACATACCGAATGTTGGTATACGAGAAGCCCTTCTCTTCCGGGAACATCTGCTGCAAATCAATGCTCAGTTGTTGCAACACTCCGCTTCCCCATTTGCTTTCAGCTTTAAGGGCAACGATGTCTCGTCCCAAGCTCCAGTAGAACTCAAGCATGGACTGATTGATGCGCACTACCGCTTTTATTTGGCTCTGACGGTAGCGTTGTTTAAGATCGGATAGCCACCGCACATAATCTGTACTGGCTATCATCCCGTCTCTATGTATAAATTCCGGTTTCATATTTTCTTTCTCAATTACCGAGCAATCCTCGGTAGTTGCCTCAATCTATTATTGATCTTTCCTTTCTTATTTTGAACTATCCTAAATTTTCGGATAGTTGCTCTGAACTATTTTCTCTATCGTATCCATTCGAACTATCCGGAAATTCCGGATGGTTGCTCTTAATACTTTTCTCTAGTCTATCATTGAACTATTCGGAAATTCCTAATAGTTGCTCATCCACTTTTCTCTATTCGAACTATTCGAAATTTTCTAATTGTTGCCCATCTGTCTATTCGTTGTTCTCCATTTCTTGTTCTATCATTCTCTTTGTCGAAATCCGTCACGACTATTTCCATTTTGGAAAATGTCGCATTTTCTTTCCTTTACTTTTTCCCTTTCAGATAACGCTTCTTTTGGGCTTTGGTCATGTCCTGGGTGATGAGATCGGTCGTTAGTGTCGGGACAACTATGGATTTTGCCATTTCGCCGGGCTGAAAGAATTGCTCGCCGTCCCATAGTTGGGGCACAAAATGCGTGTAGGGATACTCTACAGCTACTTCTTTCTGTTTGAAATACTTCTCATCCAGATATACAAATCCCACATATACCTTACCTCCGGCAGCCAAACCGACAGGCTGTCCCACCTCCACTGCATCGCCGGGCTGAACCAAAGCAGAGCGCATGTGGAAATATACCGCAAAAGTCTCGTCTATATGATTGATAACCACACCTTTGTTATCGCCCACCAGACAGGCCACGCCACCACGCATAGCATATACCGTATCGTTATTCTGTGCGGAGAAGGAGAGATAGTTCTCTGTCCTTTCGCTATTGCGGGCACGTATCGTGTGCGGGGCTATGAGGATACTTTCTCCTACCGCCAGAGGCAACGCGTAATACCCATTAGCAGGTTCATTCTTGAGAAAAATCCCTCTGTAGTAGCGGTACTCTGTCTTGGAAAAATTCCCTTCGGAAGCTTGCGACTGCACCGGTCGGCTCTCCACCAGATTCTCTCCGGGAAAAGCATTGTAGTAGCGCGCGCCTTTGCGTACAACCATGTAGGAGCAATGATCGTTATTGATGTATATTCGCTCCTTGGACTTCGTAGCGGGATTATATCGGACTATATTCTGTACAATCGGCTCCGGGCTGTTATTCAAAGAAAACACCCGCATGAACTCCTGAGAGTACATCGTTGAGGCAAAAGCCAGCAATACTATAAAGATTCTATATCGCATAATCTCTCATCTTTTAATCCGCCATAAATGGCGGATGCATTATACTCAGACAAGTCCCTGCTCGACCATCGCATTGGCGACCTTCATGAAACCGGCGATGTTAGCGCCTTTCACATAGTTGATGTAGCCGTCTTCTTCTGTGCCGTACTTGAGGCAAGCGGTGTGAATATCCGCCATGATGGTGCGGAGACGCTGGTCAACTTCTTCGGCTGTCCACTTCAGTCGCATGGAGTTCTGCGTCATCTCCAAGCCGCTGGTTGCTACACCACCGGCGTTCGATGCTTTGCCCGGGCTGTAGAGGATCTTCGAGCTCTGGAAGACAGCGATCGCCTCGGGTGTACTCGGCATGTTTGCACCTTCCGTCACGCAGAAGCATCCGTTCTTAATCAGATTCTCGGCATCGGTTTTCTCAATCTCGTTCTGCGTAGCGCAAGGCATAGCAATGTCGCAGGGGATACGCCACGGGCGTTCGCCGGGGAAATACTGTGCCTGCGGATACTGCTGCGCATACTCCTTGATTCGTCCGCGACGGATATTCTTGAGTTCGAACACATAGTTCATCTTCTCTTCGTTGAGTCCCTCTGGGTCATAGATAAAGCCGTCAGAGTCGCTGAGCGTTAGCACCTTGGCTCCGAGTCGCATGGCTTTCTGTGCAGCATACTGCGCCACATTGCCCGCGCCGGAGATGCACACTTTCTTGCCCTCAAACGACTCGCCTCTGGTGGCCAACATAGCCTCGGCAAAGTAGCATGCTCCGTACCCTGTTGCTTCCGGACGCATTAGGCTGCCGCCCCACTGCTGACCTTTGCCGGTCAACGTGCCCGTGAACTCATCGCGCAGACGTTTGTACTGCCCGAACATATAGCCGATCTCGCGACCACCTACGCCTATATCGCCGGCGGGCACATCGGTGTCAGCGCCAATATGACGTTGCAGTTCAGTCATGAACGATTGGCAGAACCGCATCACTTCGGCATCACTCTTACCACGCGGCGAGAAGTCACTACCACCCTTGGCACCACCCATAGGCAAGGTGGTCAGCGCATTCTTGAACGTCTGCTCGAAGGCAAGGAACTTCATTATACTCAGGTTCACCGACTCATGAAAACGTATACCGCCTTTGTACGGCCCGATGGCACTATTCATCTGCACACGGAAACCGCGATTGATCTGCACTTCGCCTTGATCATCCATCCATGGCACGCGGAACATGATTACGCGTTCGGGTTCGACTATGCGCTCCATGATTTTCTGCTCGCGCAGATAAGGATACGCCATAATCATCGGCGCAACACTTTCCACAACTTCGCGAACGGCTTGGTGAAACTCTGCCTCACCGGGATTCTTCTTGATTAAGTCCGCCATGAAGGCGTCAACGTACGATTTGGTTTGCTTATCCATAGTTATTTGTTTCTCTGTCTTACTGCTTCGTAAATCATCACGCCGGCGGCAACGGATACGTTCAGGCTCTCCAGTTTGCCGAGCATAGGTATACGCACCTTATCAGTGGCGAGGTCAAGATTAGCCTGATATATACCATGCTCCTCGCTACCCATGATGATAGCGAGCGGCTGACGCATATCCACTTCGGTGTAGTTCTGCGTACTGTGTTCGGTAGCAGCCACAATGCGCAGTCCGCTGTCGCGCAGGAACTGAAGCGCCTCCTGCATGTTTGCTACCTTGCAGACGGGCAATGTGTGCAATGCTCCGGCCGATGTCTTGATAGCATCACCGTTAACCGCCACACTGCTACGTGCGGCAATCACTATGCCATCCACTCCTGCACACTCGCAGGTTCGGGCTATAGCACCGAAGTTACGCACATCGGTTATGCCGTCCAACACCATCAACAGGGGCACTCTGCCCTGCTCGAACAGCATTGGCACAAGCGACTCTATCGGCGTAAACTCTACCGGCGAGAGGAAAGCTATCACGCCTTGGTGGTTCTTGTCGGTAAACTGGTTGAGTTTCTCCACCGGCACGCGCTGTACCTGTGTCGGTACGTTCTGCAGTTTGGTTATCAGTTCGCGTCCGATGGCTGACGACATATCACGTCTGATTAGCACTTTGTCGAGTGTCTTGCCCGCATCAATCGCTTCAATCACCGCGCGGATGCCGAAAATCATCTCTTTCTCCGGTGGACGCTTGGTGTCATAATTCCGTTTCTGTATCATAGATTTAGTATTTGAGCCATTTGATAAATTCCTTCGGATCAGTGGTAAACGCCATCGGCTCAGCCAAGCTGTTGCCTTGTGCGTCGAGTTGTACGAAGTACGGCTGGGCGTTCGAGCCAAACTGCTCGCGCTGGATCTTGCTATTCTTGTCCCCTATCCCGTCGCGTTTGTCATCCACGAACAGTTCGATGAACACGTAGTTCGCCAATCGCGCCTTCACGCTGTCATCATCAAGCACGTACGCCTCCATCTTACGGCAGTTCACGCACCCGTAACCTGTGAAGTCGATGATCACGGGTTTGCCTGTCTGGCGGGCATACGCTAATCCTTCGTCGTAATCGCTATAAACCTCGCGACCTTCTATCGCCATCGGCGGAGCAAACGCACTGATAGCTTTCACCGGCGCGCCCCACAATCCAGGCACAAGGTAGCAGGCAAAAGCCACCGACGGTATGATCACCGCCGCGCGGATGATCTTGCGGACTACAGGCACACTGCGGATATTCCATAGCAGATAGACGCCTATACCCATGAAGCACACAATCCATATACTTATAAACAGCCACCGCGGCAGTATGCCCCAGCCGTAAGCCATATCCGCTACGCTCAAGAACTTCAGCGACAGCGCCAGTTCGAGGAACGCGAGTACAACCTTGAACGAAGTCATCCAATCGCCGGACTTGGGCGCCTGCTTCATCCATTGCGGAAACATGGCAAACAGCGAGAACGGCAGCGCCAGCGCTATAGCGAAACCTAACATGCCTATAGTCGGCGCCAGCAAACTATGACCGGCTGCCTCAACGAGCAGCGTACCGATGATCGGACCTGTGCAGCTAAACGAGACGATCACCAGCGTGAACGCCATGAGCAGAATACTCAATAGTCCGCCTGTGGAGCGCGCCTTGCTGTCGATGGCCGTGGACCAACTGTCGGGCAATGTGATCTCAAACAGCCCGAAGAACGACAGCGCAAACACTACCAGCAGCGCAAAGAAGAACAGGTTGACGATCGCGTTCGTGCTCAAATCGTTCAGTGCCGATGCACCGAAAATCACCGTGATCAGCAGTCCCAGACCTACGTAGATGATGATGATGCTCAACCCGTAGAGCACGGCGTTCCGTGCACCTTGGTCCGTGCGCTTGAGGAAGAAGCTCACCGTCATCGGTATGATCGGCCATACGCACGGCGTGAATATCGCCAGCAATCCGCCTAACAAGCCTAACAGGAAGATCATGAGCAAGCTTGCCCCTGCGTTCTCTCTCTTCCCTTTAGGGGAGAGCTGGAGAGAGGCTTCTTGGTATTCCCAAACCTCCGGTGCGGTACACATCTGGTCATTGCAACCGTTGTAGCGGATGGGCTTGACTTCGGTCTTGGCGAACGTCAGCGTATAAGGGCTCTCGTATATCTCCTCGCCTATCTTCTGCTCACCGATAGCTATCAGCGTCATGTGCCAGCCGGGTTGGATAGTGGCCGTTAGGCGCACGCTGTCCACCGCCGTGGCATCGACAGCAGGTAGTTCTTCCCCGCTCCAGCGTACGGGCTCAACGATCTGTGCCGATACCATGAATGGCAGCAGGCACAGCAGTATGGTAATCAATCGCTTCATGCGTCAGACAGGTTAGTTCTCCCGCAGGGCATAGATCTCCGGAAGGTTACGGGCGTATTCGTGAATATCAAAGCCGTAGCCGATCACGAACTTCTTCGGAATCTCGCGTCCGCAATAGTCGGGTTTGGCATCGGGATACTGCAGCTCGGAGGGTTTGCTCAGCAGGGATACCACCTTCACCGTACGCGGCTGGCGCGCACGGAGGATCTGCTTGAAGTAATGCATCGTTATGCCGCTGTCCACTATATCCTCCACCACGATCACATCCCGGTCGCGTATATCCACCCGCAGCGGCACATTCTCGCGCACTTGACCGGTGGACGAGGTGCCGTCGTACGATTGCAGATGAACGGTTGCCACCGTGCAATCGATCGGCAACGCACGCATCAGGTCGGTGAGGAAGAACATAGCGCCGTGCAACACGCAGATCAGTATAGGATGTTTGTCCTCATAATCCGCGGCAATGCGGGATGCTACATCCTGAACGATCTGCTCTATCTCCTGCTTGGAGATATATTCGTCGAAGGTCATGCCTTCATAAGTAACAGATTTCATATATTTCTCTATTTGTTTCAGCCACCGCTGGCTGAATCGGGTTAAAACTCATTCACATCGCTCGGCATACGCAGATCGCCGCGCGGAGAGAGGCTGACGCCTACTACCTTCGGTCCGTCAGGCAGACAACTGCGCTTGAACTGCTGTTGGAAGAACCGGTGCATAAATACGTCGAGCCACTTCCGTATTGTTTCGTCATCGTAGCGCTGCTCAAAAGCATAACGCGCCATGTATGCGATCTTCTCGCGCGTGAAGCCGTAGCGCAGGAAGTAGTAGATGAAGAAGTCGTGGAGCTCGTACGGCCCTACTTTGTCTTCGGTTATCTGAGTTATCTCGCCTTTCTCGTCGGCCGGCAGCAGTTCAGGCGAGACGGGAGTAGCGATCACATCTTCCAGTATCGAGCGTACGCGGTCGCCGAACAGGTTTCGTGCAGCATAACCTACCATGTACCTAACGAGGGTCTTCGGCACTCCGGCATTCACGCCGTACATCGATATATGGTCGCCGGCATAGGTTGCCCAGCCGAGTGCCAGTTCGCTCAGATCGCCCGTACCAACCACCAATCCGTTGTACTTGTTTGCCATATCCATCAGGATCAGTGTGCGTACACGTGCCTGAGCGTTTTCGTAAGTGATATCATGCGTTGACATGTCATGATCTATGTCGTGCAGATGCTGCGTCACCATGTCGCGGATAGGTATCTCGTGTATCGACACGCCCAGCTCGTTCATCAGATCGATAGCATTGCGGTACGTGCGGTTCGTGGTGCCGAAGCCCGGCATAGTGATGCCGAGTATGCGGTTACGCGCATAACCGAGCATGTCAGCTGTCTGCACGGCTACTATCAGTGCGAGCGTGGAGTCCAGTCCGCCGCTGATGCCTATGATCAGCGATTGCGCATGCGTGTGCTCCCAGCGGCGCGCAAGCGACGAGGTCTGTATTGCCAGCACATCCATGCAGTACGCATCTTCGTTGTCCTTGTCAGGCAGGAACGGAGCTGCGTTGAACGTGCGGTGCAGCGGTTCGGCATAGCCGTCGGCGTTCTCTATCGGCGCTACGTTGATCTTCCGGAAGTGTCCCTTTCTGTCCTTGGTGAAGTTCGTGTTCCGCTCGCGGTCGGTACGCAGACGCTCCACGTCGATCTCGCTCACGGTCATCGACGATTCGCGCTGGAACCGTTCGCCCTCGGCTATTATCTTGCCGTTCTCGGCTATGTACGTTGAACCCGAGAACACCAGATCGGTTGTGCTCTCGCCCACTCCTGACGAGGTATAGATGTACCCGCAGTGCACGCGCTGGCTCTGCTGCGCGAGCATCTGCCGGCGGAAGGCGTGCTTGCCTACCACGCAGTTCGAACTCGACAGGTTGAATATCAGTTCTGCACCCTGTATGGCCAGTTGGGTTGACGGCGGCATGGGTGACCACAGATCTTCGCAAATCTCTATGCCGAACGAGTAGTTTCGCGTCAGGAACAGCAGATCAATACCGAACGGAACGTCGCCTTGCCATAGTTCTACGGTAGGTATGCGCGGATGCACGCCGTCAGGCGTCTGCTCCAGGGTGTTACGGCCGGTGGTAAACCAGCGTTTTTCGTAGAACTCCCCGGTGTTCGGCAGGTTCGTTTTAGGCACTACGCCTATCACCTCGCCGTCGGTGATTACAAACGCGCAGTTATACAGGTCGTTGTCAGCCTTCAGCGGCGCACCTACCAGCACGATGATTGCCTTGCCGCGGGTGTACTCGCATACATCTTGCAGGGCGGCCATGGCGTTCTGCTGCAATGCGTTGGTGAAGAACAGATCGGCGCAGGTATAACCTGTCAGTCCCAGTTCGGGGAAGCAGACGATCTCTACTCCTTCATCGATAGCTTCCGCTATCAGTTGTTTGGTCTGCTGGGCGTTGTAAGCACAGTCACCTACTCGCAGCAAGGGTACAGCCGATGCTACACGAACAAAACCAAGATTTGTATCCATAACCGTTTCGATTTAATCATTATTTCGCTGCGCGCGGCGGCACATGTATGTACACGCGCACACTATTCCGCCTGCAAAGTTACGAAAAAAAAATGAATTATGCAAATTTGTAAGGTTAAAATTGAAAAAAAAGCAAAAAATACTCCATTTTCGGCGAAATCTGTCAGTAAAATTTGCAGAGTTGCGATAATTGTTGTACCTTTGCACCCGCTTTTCGTCGGAATGAGGTTCGCCTCACGGAATTCGCGTTGCGAATCATACCCTACGAAAACTCAATCGAGCTGCCGTCGAAAACTCAATCGAGCTGCCGGCAACGGTAGGTCGATTGAAGAGCGGAGGCACGCGTCGCCTTTATGCCGCCAAGCGGCATCCGATGCGATCGCGTTGCCGAACGCGCTGCCGAACGCGAAGGTGCTATCGTCTAGCGGTTAGGACAAAAGATTCTCAATCTTTAAACCGGGGTTCGATTCCCCGTAGCACTACTCCAATCAGTCATCGAGCAATCGGTGGCTGATTTTTTTGTGCATTTTTTTGCTGAAATATTTGCATATATCATTTTATTTTTGTATCTTTGTGGCAAGAAAAGGCTAAAATCCTTTCCGACAGTACTTTTTACGACCTGATACATACCGATATATGACCAGACACGAACAACTGATTGCTGCGCTGCAGCACAATTTCGGATTTGACAATTTCAAGGGCAACCAGGAGGCTATCATCGACAATGTGATGGATGGCAAGAACACGTTTGTGCTCATGCCTACCGGTGGTGGCAAGAGTCTGTGTTACCAGTTGCCGGCGCTGATGATGGACGGAGTGGCGATCATCATCTCCCCGCTGATTGCGTTGATGAAGAACCAAGTCGATGCCATGCGCAGCTATTACGACGAGGATTGCATAGCGCACTTCATCAACTCATCGCTCTCGCGACCGGAGATCCATGCCGTGCACGACGATATCATCAGTGGCAAAACCAAGCTGCTGTACATGGCGCCCGAAGGATTGCAAAAGCCTGAGAATGTTGAATTGTTGCAAGGTGTTAAGGTCAGTTTCTATGCTATCGACGAGGCGCACTGTATATCCGAGTGGGGGCACGATTTCCGTCCGGAGTACAGAAATATCCGTCCGCTGGTCGAGAAGATCGGCATAGCGCCCATCATTGCCCTTACCGCCACCGCTACGCCTAAGGTGCAGCAGGATATACAGAAGAACCTCCAGATCATGGATGCCACGGTCTTCAAGAGCTCGTTCAACAGGCCTAACCTTTACTACGAGGTTCGCCCGAAAACCGCGGATGTTAACAAGGATCTCGTCCGGTTCATCAAGCAGATGGAGGGCAAGTCGGGTATCGTATATTGCATGGCGCGCAAGGAGGTGGAGTCGCTGGCGCAGATCCTGCAGGTCAACAACATCTCCGCCCTGCCCTACCATGCAGGCATGGACAACGAGGAGCGCTCGCGCAACCAGGACGCTTTCCTGATGGAAAAATGCCAGGTCATAGTAGCTACTATCGCTTTCGGCATGGGTATCGACAAACCCGACGTGCGGTTCGTTATCCACTACGATGTGCCCAAGTCGCTTGAGGGCTACTACCAGGAGACCGGTCGTGCCGGCCGTGACGGAGGCGAGGGACGGTGCATCTGCTTCTATTCACCTAAGGATATCGAGCGTCTGCGCAGCTTCCAGCTCGACAAGAGCCGCCAGGACAACAACATGCAGGAGGCGGAGATCACCAACCAACTGCTCGCAGAGACCCAGCAGTACATGGAGTCCGTTACATGCCGGCGCAGACTGCTGCTGCACTATTTCGGCGAGAAGTATCCGAACGACAACTGCGGCTGCTGCGACAATTGCAACAAGGTCTTCCGCCAGTACGATGCTACCGAGCTTCTCGGCCTGGCTATCGAAACTATCCAGGAGTGCAACGAGCGCTTCAAGGCCGAGCATATAGTGGACATCCTGCATGGCAACAAGACCCCCGATGTGCTCAGCTTCCAGCACGACCAGCTCGAGAACTTCGGCATAGCGGCCGATGAGGATGAGTATGTACTGAGCACTATCATGAAGGAGGCGCTCATGCACGGGTTCCTTGAGAAAGACATGACGAGCTATGGCAGCGTTCATATCACGCCTACGGGCAAGAAGTTCCTCCGCAAACCTACCAAGTTCGAGATTCCTATCGAGGTGGTGGACGAAGATGCCGAGGAGAACATCGAGCAAAGTATGATTGGCTCGTCGGCTGCGGACACCGAACTGTTCAGCATATTAAAAGACCTTCGCAAGAAGGTCGGCAAGCAGCACGACGTGCCGCCGTACGTGATCTTCCAGGACCCGAGCCTCGAGGCGATGGCTACGTTCTACCCCATCACGCTCGAGGAACTGCAGAACATCCCGGGCGTGGGCGCCGGCAAGGCCAAACGCTATGGCGACGAGTTCTTGAAGGTGATCAAGGAGTATGTCGATGAAAACGAGATCATCCGTCCGGAGGATCTGCGTGTCAAGACCGTTGCCCACAAATCCGCCCACAAGGTAGCAATTATCGAGGCAATCGACCGCCGTATAGCTATCGACGATCTGGCACTGAGTCTGGGCATGTCGATGGATGAGATTGTTAAGGAGATCGAGGCGATCGTCTATTCGGGCACGAAGCTCAATATCCGTTATTTCCTCGAGGAAGTGATCGACCCGGATGTGATCGAGGAGCTGTTCGACTACTTCAAGCACGCCGAGACCGACAATATCAAGGTTGCCATGCGTGAGCTTGGCGAGGATTACTACCAGGAGATCGAGGTCCGCCTCGTCCGCATCCAGTTCCACAGCGACCTGGGCAATTAATATAATATCGCTCCCACCTAAGCGTAATTCGGTGCGCCACCCCGAAGACGTAAAAATCGGGAAAAAATTGACATAAAAGACGTTTATTGACGTTGTTTGCGACTCATCAGAATCTTCGCAAAATTCAGCTAAAAGTCCAGACAACAACGATGAATGTCCTCGTGGATATGTAAATTTCAGTCCTCGCCCGTAATGGGTGGGAGGGTTGTACATATCGGGCGTGGACTTCGGTTGTTTTTCTACTTTTAGCGGGGATTGCGAAGCCCTTGATGAGCGTGAAGAACAGACGGACTTCACGCTTTTCGTGTGTATATGCGTGAACATTAACAATTTATATCGGAGTAGCCTCCTGCCTAATAATAAAGTGGAGACATAAATACCAAAATAACATGAAAAAGAAGGACAATTATGACGATCTCAAAACCGCAATCGAAAACGACCGGCAATCGCGCTTGAGAAAAGGAACAGAACGTATAAATAGAGCTATTATCAATGGTATCAATCTTTTGAGAAGAATGTTTGAGAGGGATATAGTGATAAAATCTCCCGATACGGAACTAATTGACCGCAGCATACAATCTGACGGAGAGTTGTTCTCTGAAAAATCCGATTGTGTTGACAAAGAGTTGCTGGATCCAAATCTTAAAAGTGATGATGGGGAAATTTTGCCCCCTACTACATCTCAAAATAATGGATACAACTAAACGCCTTAAAAGCATATGAAAAAACGTAATCAACCAATCGAAAGGGAACTTTACCAAACCACCTCGAATGAAAACGTAAAGGGGCATCACAGCGAAAAATATATTCGTCCAGGAATATGCATCCGCGATTATTCCCCTACGGAATATGAGGAACTGGCATTCATGCAACCATCCGATTACCAATTAATCTTTGGCATAAAAGATTCAGAAGGGAAACGGCGAGGCTCACAAATCGTGAAAATTACCAATCCTAACAACGGGAGATCTATTCATCGTCAGTATCGCACCAGTTATGAAATCCATGGTTTGCATAATTATGTGTCTATCACATTTACTGCAATTAAAGAAATCGTTAACAGCAAAGAGGAATTTGACAACCTTCGTTATGTTCAGGTTTCAAAAGGGAGCAGAATATGTTATTATATAACTCATCCGAATTATGCAGTAAGAATCTCTATTTATTTAGGCTCTATTAGTGTCATACTGGGCATATTATCATTTTTAATATCATTATTGTGTTTGTTCATTTAAATCTCTAAGAATATGAAATCAAAACTTTTATCCCTATTGCTCGCTGTAGCAGCAAGCGTAGGAACCATGTTCGCTAATGGTACAAAGATTGGCGATCTGTATTACAACCTCAACGCAGCCAACCAAACCGCTGAGGTGACGTATGAGTGGGCGAATGAGAAAAACTACAATGGTCTCATTACTGCCAATATCCCTGCGTCTGTAACCTATAGTGGCACGACTTATAGCGTCACAAGCATTGGAGATTATGCTTTCTATAATTGCAGCGGTTTGACCTCTGTGACGATTCCCAATAGCGTCACAAGCATTGGAAAGGAGGCTTTCAGGGATTGCAGCACTTTGACCTCTGTGA
>DBYS01000007.1:39925-40366 GCA_002310195.1 Bacteroidales bacterium UBA1180 | reverse complement strand
CTCACGCCGTATATCATGAAAGCGACCGTGCCGTGTTACAACTTCCTGTACAAACATGCTTCGCCGCGTCTGAAAACCAAGATCGACACCCGCGAACAACAGGTGACGGAAGCTGAGCAGAAGGCCACAGGCGATGCGGAAACGACGTTCCTGTCACATGCCGACAAGGTGCAGCACGCGCTGCGTAAGACTGTGGTCACCAAACGTGTGGTGAAGCTGTTCTACGAGAACATGAGCGAACACGACAAGAAAGAAGCTGACACCAGCGAAGAGTCAAAAAGCTAAGAACCAAGAGTGAGTATGAAGAAGATAATTGTATTGATTGCCGCCGCGGTGATCGGCGCATGTGCTGCGATGGCACAGGACGATCCGTTGGCCAACCAGCTGTCGTCGGTCGTCAGTATGATCAGTAATGCCGATACGGCGGGAAAGAGCGCAGCC
>DBYS01000007.1:0-39904 GCA_002310195.1 Bacteroidales bacterium UBA1180 | reverse complement strand
CTGTACTACGGTTACAACTTCGACATCTATTTCCACCACGACTCGCGTGCAGACAAGAAGGAGAACGGCTGGTCGTTCTCCATCGAGCCGGAACTGGGTTGGCGGTTCACGGACAACCTGTACGCAGGTATGCGTCTCGGCGGCACGTTCCAGAGCTCATACATGACGTTCACGTACACCCGTGTTGACGGTAGCACGTACACCGACGATCTGCGAGTGATGCACGGCTCGTGGCAGGTTACTCCTTACGGACGCTACTGCCTGAAGAGGATCTTCAACGACAAGGTGGGTATATGGCTTGAGGCGCACCTGTATGCCGGGATGGATTATCCGCGTGTGATGGATAATGGCAATGTTACGGGCACGGACTACGACGGCTTGCGCTACAACGTGACCTACGGTTTTCAGGCTGCACCGGTGCTGACGTATCAGTTCAGCAAGTCGAGCTCGATCCAGATCTTCTTCTCGATCATGAGCTTCGGCTATAGTGGCACAACGCGCTGCTACCAAGACGCGTCAGGCAAACGCCACAACGAGTACAGCAACGATGTGATCATCTTCTCCGGCAAGCTGCGTAACTTGATCGCCAATCAGTTCACGCCTGCTCTGTACGGCTTGAAGTTCGGCGTGCAGAAGAGCTTTTAAAGAGGTTAGAGGTTGAGAAGTTAGAGTGAGTAAGCGGAGCTTGATATGGAAGATCCCGACCGCTGTGATAGGCATCGCAGCGGGGTTGGTGGTGCTGGTGGTGATAGCCGTGGCATGCGTGCTGTACGTACCATCCCTCCGTCAGGCTGCGCTGGACAAAGGCTTAGCCATCGCCAACGAGAAGACCGACTACGATATTGATCTCGGGCGGCTGTACCTCTCGCCGTTCCACCATTCGCCGATGGTAATCTACCGTGCGTACAAGGGCAAGGACGATCTGCCGTTGCAGATTGAGATCGACAGTCTGTTCGTCGGTCATCGCAACCAAGATACGCTGCTCTACACTCGTTCGCTGCGGCTCAAAGCCGTGGCGCTGACGAAAGACCAAATCATAAATGATAAATCACAAATCACAAATATTCCAATTGCAATCGAAGACTTGCGATTGGAATCAACAACCTTCCATTCCGACACTTTGATAGCCGCCGTAGGCATCGATGCTATTGTGAGCAGACTGGCGCTGACGAGTCCCGGGTTGCAGTTAGCGGAAGGGAAGTTCCCGTTGCACGGGTTGCGGCTCAACGATGCGGATATAGGTATCACGCTACGCGACACGCCGCCGGACACCACGGCACAGGGCACCACACCTACGCTCATGGCTTTCGATGTACCGGACGGCGCACTGCGGAACATACGGTTCACGCTGCAGCCGAACGATATGGACGTGCGTGCTAAGCACCTTGACGTGAATGTGCTGGCGGATGTAGGTGCGAGCAAGTACGACGTGCGTCGCACGGATATAGGCGACCTGCGGTTCACCTTGGGCAAGCTCAGTCTGCCTGCCGACACGATCTACGGCAACGCGTGTGTGGATCTTGCTGGTAGCCGTATCACCAGCAGCGGCCTGCATGTGCGTTCCGACGAGATCGGCGCTAAGGCTGACCTCTATACCACCGACATGAACCTGGAGACGATGCGCGTGGACGTGAACGCCGATGCCGAGTACCAAGGCAGCCGGGCCGGTCTGCGCGGGTACTACGATATAGATGACGAGGCGTACGACATGCATGTGGATCTGGAGCGCGTGAACGCCGCGGCACTGCTCAAGGATAGCACCCGTGTGATTCTTGCAGGCGAGATCGACGCCCGGGGTAGGGGTATCGACCCGAAATCGCGGGCGATGAAGAGCAAGGTACACATGCACCTGACCGATGCGGTGTATGACAATATCGACGTGTCGGGCATCGTGCTCGATGCCGAACTGGCGAACAAGACCGTAGCCGGTACGCTGCACCTGCCCGTAAGCATGGAGGACAGCGCCCTGCAAGTGCAAGCCGAGACGGAGCATCAGTTCCGCGTGGCGGAGTTCCTCTCCCCCGAACGGATGGCGGTGGATTATCACACGCAGATGCGCAACGTACGTGCCCGTGTTAGCGGCGAAGAGCTGCAGGCCGAGAGGCTGAACCTGAACTTTGCCACGGACAGCACCACTTCGCTGGATCTGGCTACCGACGGGCTGGACATTGATCTCAATAGTCCGATGCACGTGATGAAACTCAAGGACAAGATCCCGCCGCTGCTGAGCGCTATCGGTGACTCGACAGTGATTCGTCCGATCACCTCGCTCACCAATCTGACGATGCTCGACACGATCCGCCGGCTCATACCGGCCATGCAGACGCACATCGCCCTGCGCAAAGGCAGTCCGATTCAGCCCTTCATCGACAGCACGGGACTGGATATCGACGAGGTGCAACTGATCCTCACTTCCGATTCGCTTCGCACCGATCTGGCGCTCGACGCATCGATCCCAGACATCAATCATCCTGAGGACAGCACGGCGCTGCGGCTGCCTGCCGCAAAAGCGTCCGTGAGGATGGGGATGACCGAAGGCAAGACCACCGCATTCCTCCTCGCTAACTCCACCCTTACCGACGGCGCGATGGGGTTCCACAACCTGGGCACCGACGCTGCGCTGAAGATGGATCTGGAGCGCACAGGACGCGACCTGAACGGCGACGGACGGCTGACGATGGACAACCTCGTATATGAAAACAGGCAACTGGGCAACCATACTGTAGATATACACGTCTCCCCCTCGCAGGAACACGAACATGCCTTGCGGGCGGATGTGCAGACGGAGGAGATACCGCTGGATATAGTAGAGAGCTTCGTGACGCTCACGGATATCGATCTTCACGGCGCAGTACGTGCCTCGGCATCGGTGGACGGGTTGCCTGCCAAGAGAGATGTATCCGCCGAGGTGCAGCCGCTCGGCGTGTATGCCGAATACAAACCCTACGAAGCGGTGTTCAGTCTGGGCGAGACACCGATCATCATGAGCCATAACCACGTCGATCTGAACGGTCTGCCGGTGTATGGCGTCGACAGCACGTTCATCACTCTCACGGGCGGTCTGGATATGGATAGCATGCTGGTGGACGTGACGCTGGCTGCCGACAGTTTTGCTCCGGTCAAGCTCAAGGAAGGCGGTCCGTTCCCCGTATATGGCGACCTGGCCACGGACATAAGCGGCCGCGTGACGGGTCCGCTGGACAGCATCATGGCCGATGTGGATGTAACGCTGCTGCCTACCACGGATATCACGTACCCGATTGACGAGAAGAACCTGGCGCAGGTCAAGCCGCACGGCACGATCAACGCGCGCTATTGCACCGCCGACGGCAACTTGAACCTCGGCGGCATGCTGAACGTGGACGACGGTACGATACGTTACTCGCCTAAGCTGTACCCGATCATGCCGTTCAGCGTCGATTCGGGCAGCACGGTCAAGTTCCAAGGTCCGAAAGGCCGGACGCTGGTGAACGTGTCCGCCTCGCAGAAAGTGAAAGCCGACGTGCAGTCCGAGGGCGAAGATTCGCGCCGCGTGGATTTCACCACAGGCGTGCGGGTCAACGGCGAGCTGGACTCGCTGGGACTGGGTAGTCTCGGGTTCTTCCTCGAAGCACCGGACGACGAGACGATCACACGCGAACTGGCCACCCTGGACGAAGAGACACGTGAGGGATTGGCTGCTACGCTGCTGGCAACGGGTATGTACGTGGGCGAGAGCAACGAGGCGGCACAACGTAGCGGCTACGCTCTGTCGTCGATCATCAACAGCCGAATCAATGCCGCGATGGCTAACTCGAAGATGGGCAAGTTTGTAGATGTGGACATCAGCAGCGGCCAAAGCACGCACGCCGTAGGCAAGACCAACGATATGAACATATCGATCAGCAAATCGTTCATCAACGACAAGCTGCGTATCACCCTCGGCTCGACGATCTCCGACAACCCCGAAGTGAACGAGAGCAACGGTCTGCTGTCGAGCTTCAGCGCCGATTACAAACTGACCAAGGACGGCAATGTGCTACTGCGGCTGTACTCGCAACGCGACTACAACAATATCCTCGAGGGCGAGCTGAACAAATCCGGCATCGGCGTGCAAGCCCTGAAGCAGTGGTACAAGCAACAATCCTACCGCGGCGACAGTATCCGCCGCACGTACGGCCTGACAGCCGATGCGGGACTGGCGTATCGCTCCAACAACAGTCTTGGTCCGGATCTGACGCTCAAATCGACAATCAAGAACCTGTTTGGCCGCGGTGAGACCTTCACGCTGAAAGGCAATGGTGCGTACTACTGGGCGCTGCGTGACCGGCACCCGGGCGATCCGAAGAAGACCGACACCTACAAGCTCGGACTGAACGCCTCGCTGATCTTCCCGTACCTGCACTGGGCAGGCGACGACAATCCCGAAGGCGACACGCGGTACATGCTCGGCTACCAGTATGAGAACATTGCCGGCGGCTACGGCGTGCACAAGTTCTCCGGCTCGTTCACATACTTCATCCGTTCGCCTCACTCGCAGTACATCACCCATGCGTTCACGCCGTTCTCGCTGTCGATCGTGAAGATGAAAGCGGAGTCCGAGGATCTGCTGAACAAAGCGGCAGAGTACCCGCAACTGATCAAGGTCATTGCAGGCGATGAGTTTGTGCCGTCGGTAGGTTACGATTTCATCTACAACGACTACCGCGCCAACCGCGCAGTGAATACGTACCTCAGTCTGGGCGTGAAGGAGTCGGGTAACCTGCTGAATGCATTGTATTGCGCGTTCGGCAAGAAAGATGACGGCACGCGGTACAAATGGGGTGACGAGGAAAAGAAGATCGGTAAAATCACGTTCAACCAGTTCGTCAAACTCACCGCCGAGCTGCGTAACAAGTTCAACTTCACTGACAAGATCTGCATTGCTACGCGTTTGTATGCCGGCGCGAACGTGCCGATGGGTAACTCATCGTTCTCGCCCCTGTCCGAAGCGTTCTACACCGGCGGCCCGAACAGCCTGCGTGCTGCAGCACCCTACGCCTACGGACCGGGCAACTTCTACTCAGCCAAGTACAACCAGAACTTCTTCCACTCCGGCGATGTTAAGCTCGAGGCGAACTTCGAGTTCCGCTTCCCGATTGTATGGAAGCTCTTCGGCGCAGCGTTTGTGGATGCAGGCAACGTGTGGAACTGGTTCTCGACGGTCGATCTGTTCAAAGCTGCCGGTTACGAGGATTATCTGGAGCGTCTGCAGATTCCCGAGACGCTGCGTGACGGCGTATTCAACAATCCCGATTTTGCCAAGCAGATTGCGCTGGGTACGGGTGCCGGCCTGCGGTTGGATATCGACGGCTTGGTTGTCCGGCTGGATCTGGGCGTAGGCATCCATGCGCCGTACCAGACGTTCCGCTACGGCGAGGACGGTCTGCCTGACACGTCGCAACCGATCAAAACCTACTACAACATACCTTCCGTATTTGATGCGCTGCGCCTCAACTTCGGCATAGGTTACCCGTTCTAACGATCATAAACAATAACAAAACACAATACAACAATGAAGATCAAACACTACTTATTGTATGCAGCAGCGGTACTGCTGACTGCGTGCGGCACGGAAATCCCGCAAGCCGAACAGACCTCGTATCAAACCATGACGATCAGCAAGAGCGACATCACTCTGCCGCTGAAGTATAGTGCGACGCTCAAAGGCACGGCGGATGTGACGATACGTCCTCAGGTGAGCGGTCAGCTGATGGAGGTGTGCATCACCGAAGGCCAACAGGTGAAGAAGGGCGACGTGCTCTTCCGTATCGACAGCCGTGATGCCGCACTGGAACTCCAGTCGGCAGAGGCAAATCTGCTTGTGGCTCAGGCGAAAGAGAGCAGTGCGAAGTTGGAGTACGAGAGTACGCAGAACCTCTACACCAAAGGTATCGTGAGCAAGTATCTGCTCGATGATGCGGAGAACTCGTACAAGCAGGCCAAAGCGTCGGTAGCGCAGTGCAGAGCTACAGCCGACCGTGCACGCGTGAACCTCGGCTATTGCACGATCACCTCGCCGGTGGACGGCGTGATCGGTTCGCTGTCGGTCTATGCCGGTGACCAGGTGAACTCAAGCACGTACATGACAATGGTCAGCGGCAACGCAAAGATGTACGCGGAGTTCTCGGTCAGCGAATCCGTATTGGAGGAGCGCGCGAATGCCGATGTTACCGATAACAATAAGATGCTGGCAGGCTTTCCGGACGTGACGTTCCTGTTCAAGAGCGGTAATGAGTACGGACGCAAAGGCCGCATCACCAGTATCACCGGTACGGTGGACAAGACAACCGGTGCACTGACCTGCAAGGCCACGTTCCCCAATCCCGACGGCATACTGTACTCGGGCATCCAGGGCACGGTGGTTATCCCGTTTGATGTACAGGGTGTGATGGTCGTTCCGCAGAACGCCGTGGTACGTTTGCAGGACAAATCGTTGGTGTACAAGGTAGCCGCCGACAGCTGTGCGTATAGTGCGATAGTTGATATAGTGTCTATTCCCAGCGCACGTGACCTCGTTGTGACTTCGGGCATCGAAGTGGGCGACGTGATTGTTACCGAGGGAGCGAACAACGTTCAGGAAGGACAGAGAGTACTGTTTTAATTGTTGACCATTGATGGTCAACGACTATTTTGGACAATTATGAAGGGTAATATATTCATATCAAAGCAAGTGATGGCAATCTCGATATCGATTGTCATTGCGCTGATCGGATTCATCTGTTTGAACAGTCTGCCAGTGGAGCAGTATCCGAACATTGCACCGCCGAGTGTGCAAATAGCGACCTCATACAGCGGTGCGGATGCCAACACGGTGATGAAATCCGTTATCCAGCCGCTGGAGGAGCAGATCAACGGTGTGCAGGACATGACGTACATGACCGCCACCGCCAGTTCGACAGGTGACGTAAGTATCATGGTTTACTTCAAGCAGGGAGCGGATGCCGATATGGCTACCGTGAACGTGCAGAACCGTGTGTCACAGGCTGAGGCGGTGCTACCGGCCGATGTTATCCAAACGGGTATAACCGTTAGTAAGATCCAGAGCAGTATATTGCAGATCGCCGGACTGAAATCCACCGACGGCAAGTACGATGCCGACTTCATATCGAACTACATCGACATCAACGTCAAGCCTCGTCTGCAGCGTATCACCGGTGTGGGTGACGTTAACCATCTGGGCAACACCTACGCATTGCGCGTATGGCTCAAACCCGATGTGATGGCGCAGTACGGATTGGAACCCACCGATGTGTCATCGGCTATTCAGGCGCAGAGCTTCGTTGCCTCGACAGGTACACTCGGTCAGCAGTCGGAGAACGCCTATCAGTACCCGATGGAGTACAAAGGTACGCTCAAGAGCATCGAGGAGTTTGAGAACATAGTGCTCCGTACATCGGAGGGCGGAAACATACTGTACCTCAAGGACGTAGCCGATGTGGAAATCGGTGCCAAGAGCTACACGATGACATCCGCTGTGGACGGTATGCCGGGTGTGTTCTACCTGATCAACCAGTCGCCGGGCGCCAACGCTACCGAGGTTAACCGTCAGATCAACGAACTGTACGAACAACTCAAACCGACGCTGCCTGCCGGCTTGGAGTTCGTGATACTGGAAACGAGTGACGACTTCCTGTATGCCTCTATCCACAACGTGGTGGAGACGCTGATCATAGCTATCCTGCTCGTGATCCTCGTGGTGTACTTCTTCCTGCAGAACTTCAAGGCAACGATCATTCCTTCAATCTCAATCATCGTGTCGCTGCTCGGTACGTTCGCTATCGTGCGTCTGGCAGGATTCTCGCTTAACCTGTTAACCCTGTTTGCACTGGTTCTTGCCATCGGAACGGTGGTTGACGACGCGATAGTCGTCGTCGAAGCCGTGATGGGTAAGATCGAGAGCGGCGTGAGCGATGCCGTCGAGGCCACGCGCCAGGCGATGAGCGAGGTGTCGGTGGCCGTTGTATCGTGTACGCTGGTGTTCATGGCGGTGTTCATCCCCGTTACGTTCATGAGCGGCACGTCGGGCACGTTCTTCACGCAGTTCGGTATAACGATCGCCGGTTCGGTGGGCCTGTCGTGCGTCTGTGCGCTCGTGCTCTGTCCTGCACTGTGCGCCATGATGATGAGCGCCAACGATGCTTCGGACGATCACAAAGGCATCAACTACTACACCAAGAAAGCATACACTGCAGCGTTCAACGCGATTCTGGGCAAGTACCAGAAGCATGTGGCTTCGTACATCAAACGTCCGTGGGTGTCGTTCCTGTTGCTCGCTTGTACGGCTGCACTGCTCGTGCTGTTCATGAAGATCCTGCCTTCGGGTCTCGTTCCGCAAGAAGACCAGGGAGTAATCCTTTGCGAGGTACGTGCTCCGGAAGGATCGAGCTTGCATGAGACAGGCGAGATCATGAAGAAAGTGGAGGAAAAAGTAAAAGCTATTCCCGAACTGGATAGTTACGCCATGTGTAGCGGTTACGGTATGATATCGTCCAACGGCTCGAGCTTCGGTACGTTCATCATCCGACTCAAGAACTGGGACGACCGTCCGGGCTTCGACCACTATATCGACCTGATCATCTACAAGTTCTACCTCGACTGCCAGAGCATCAAGAATGCACGGGTTATCCCCTTCCAGATGCCGCAGATCCCGGGTTACGGTTCATCGAACGGCGTTGACCTGCAAGTGCAAGACAAGAGCGACGGCAACTTAACAGAGTTCGGTAACAACACCAATATGTTCCTCGCCAAACTGATGGAGCGTCCGGAGATCAGTAGCGCCATGTCCACCTACTCGGAGCGTTACCCGAAGTACAAGGTACATGTTGACCCGATCCAGTGCCAGCGTGCAGGCACAACAGCCAAGGCCGTACTCAGTACGCTGGGTTCGTACTGCGGCGGCGCGTACGTAGGTAACTTCAACCAGTTCAGTAAGGTCTATCGTATCATGATGAACGCATCGCCGGAGTATAGGCTCGATCCGTCGTCGCTGAACAATATGTACATCAGGGTCAACGACGGCAAGATGGCACCTCTCTCGCAGTTCGTGACGCTGGAGGAGATCGTAGGCTCATCGTCGCACACGCACTTCAACCTCTTCCAATCGATCTCGTGTAATGTGACTCCCGCCAACGGCTATTCGGAGAGCCAGGCACACGAGGCTATCGCCGAGGTGTTCAAGGAGACGATGCCTACGTACTACACATACGAGTACGGCTCGATGTCGCGTGAGGTGGAGTCCAGTTCGAAGAGTAACATGACCGTGATCATCTACGCGATCTGCGTCATCCTGATCTATCTGATCCTCGGATCGCTCTACAACTCGTGGCTCACACCGTTCGCCGTGCTGCTCAGCGTGCCGTTCGGCTTGATGGGATCGTTCCTGTTCTCATATATTGGTAACAAGTTGCACCTGCCGGGTATGGAGAACAACATCTATCTGCAGACGGGTGTGATCATGTTGATCGGTCTGCTTGCTAAGACGGCTATCTTGATCACCGAGTTCGCCAGCGAACGCCGCAAACAAGGTCTGTCGATCACCGATGCGGCACTGGAAGCTGCGCGCGAGCGTCTGCGTCCGATTCTGATGACCGTGATCACGATGATCGTAGGTATGTTGCCGCTCGTGTTCTCGGGCGGAGCAGGTGCCAACGGTAACCGTGCACTCGCACTCGGTGTGGTAGGTGGTATGAGTATCGGTACGATCGCACTCGTGTTCGTCGTGCCGGCGTTCTTCATCATCTTCCAGACACTGGAGGAGAAGATCCACCCGATAGAAGTGAACGCTAACGAAGAGTTAATAGAGAAAACTGAAGAGGAGGAAGCAAAATGAAAAACGCAGTTAATCGTGCCCAATATGGGCAAAGAAAAACCTTCTTTGCCCTAGCGGCTAAGAAAAGACTAAGTATAATCATCCTCGCCGGTCTCGTACTGTCGAGTTGCGGTGTGTATAAGAAATACCAGCCGCAGAACGATGCTCCGGATCAGTTGTTCGGCAGCGGCGATTCTCTTTCCCAACTGGCTATGCAGGAATCGTCGATAGCAGCCTTGAGCTGGCGCGAGTTCTTCACAGATCCGCTGCTGCAGGACTTGATTGACTCGGCGCTGGTGCGTAACACCGATGTTAAGTCAGCACGTATATCGCTGGAGCAGGCGCAAGCCTCGTTGCGTGCCGCCAAGCTCGCTTATCTGCCATCGCTCAGTCTTGCTCCGTCAGCCTCTGTCGGCACAACGATGCTCGGTGCGGCAGGCAATGGCAGCGGATTGACTTACTCGTACAGCATCCCGCTGCAGCTTGACTGGAACATCGGCATATCCGGTTCAGTGACCGTGAACAAACGCAAAGCCAACGCGGTCGTGCTCCAAGCCGAAGTGTCGCGCGATGCCATGCAGGCGAACATCATCTCGTCGGTAGCACAATTGTACTTCCAGTTGCTGTTGCTCGACGAAGAGCTGAGAATATTGACCCTCACAGATAGCCTGTGGGATATATCGCTCGATACGGAGCGTGCGCTCTGGGAGAACGGCAAGGCATATTCGACAGCCGTCAATCAGATGGAAGCGTCGAACCTGAGCGTTAAGACGCAGATCGTGGATGTCAAGCGCAGTATCCGCAGTGTGGAGAACAGCCTGTGCAAGATCCTGGCTATCACACCGCAAACGATCCGTCGTAACACCTGGGGCGCATACGCTCTGCCTGAGCGCTTCGGTACAGGTGTGCCGGCAGTATTGCTGGAGAACCGTCCGGATATCAAACTGGCTAACCACACGCTGGAAGAGGCGTTCTACAACACCGCTGCAGCCCGTGCACAGTTCTATCCGTCGCTCTCACTGCAGGGCCTCCTCGGCTGGACGAACGGTAGCGGTTCGGTACCCGATCCGGGAGCATTGCTCCTGCAGGCTGCTGCCTCGCTCGTGCAACCGATCTTTGCCCTCGGCAAACTCAAAGCGCAACTGAAAATCGCCCAGCTCAATCAGGAGAACAAACTGAACAATTACGTACAGACCGTCATCAATGCCGGCAATCAGGTCAACGAGTATCTCGCTGACTGCCAGGTAGCCATGGACAAAGATGTGCTCTACAAACGTCAGGTGGAGGTTCTTCAAGCCGCTTACGACGGAACGCACGAGCTCATGAATAGCGGCAAAGCCTCGTACCTCGAGGTGCTCACCGCACAGGAGTCGCTGCTGTCCGCACAGCTCAACGCGGCCGAGAACATGTATAACGGTTCTGTGGCACTCATCAGTCTCTACATCGCCCTTGGCGGTGCAACGAAGTAACCATCTTGTCCCGTCTGTCCGACAGACTGACCGCTATGCGTACGTTCATCACACTGATCCTTGCAGCCCTCGTTTGCATCATGCCCCTCGCGGCACAGACGCAGGCGAGGGCGCTTGGTGCGGATATCAGTTGGTGTACGGAGATGGAGGCTGACGGTATGCAGTTCTACAACACCGACGGTCAGCCGACTGACATCTTCGTCCTGCTCCGGCAGATAGGCATGAATGCTGTGCGGCTGCGTGTGTGGGCAAACCCCGAACAGCGTTACGGCGCTTGGTCTGACCGCGCCGATGTGCTCGCCAAAGCCCGCCGAGCGAAAGCAGCAGGACTGGATGTGCTCCTGGCGTTTCACTACAGCGATTACTTTGCCGACCCGGGTAAGCAGACCAAACCTCAGACATGGGCTACTCTTCCGTTTGACGACCTTAAGGCCGCGATGGTAGCACATACGGTTGATATGCTGCAAGCTTTGCGAAACGATGGCATCGAGCCGCGCTGGGTGCAGATCGGCAACGAGACCACCAGCGGACTGCTTTGGCCCGAAGGGCGGATCAGATGGAACGAACCGGACAGCGTGCGATGGCTCAACTATATAGTCCTGAGCAACGCCGCTTACGATGCCGTGAAGTCCGTGTGCCCCAATGCGTATGTCATTGTTCACCATGATATGGGGCGGATCGACCAGACGTGGTACTACACCGCCTTCAGCAAGTACGGCGGCAAGTTCGACATGATCGGTATAACGCATTACCCTGACTGGGACAAATGGGGCGAGCAAAACACACTGGTTGCCAACTACCTGCGGAAGATGCATACGACGTTCCGCGTGCCGGTGATGATTGTTGAGACCGCTTATTCTAACTGGGACGAGCCGCGCGCCGCGATGGTGATGCGCGACTTTGCGCAGAAACTCTCTCGCGCACCGGGCTATGCAGGAATCTTCTATTGGGAACCGGAGGTCTATGGCGGTTGGGAACATTGGCTGCGCGATGACGGCACATCGCAGCACAACACCGGCACACGCGGAGCAAAGGTCTCCGGTTACGGAGCATTCACTCCCGACGGTCGACCGGCTGAAGCGCTCTACGTCATTTCGGGTCAGCCTGTGCCCTCTGGCAGCCGATAAACGATTAAAAATCGTTATTTTTGACAAAAAAATCCCGCATTATTTGCAAATGTGAGATTTTTTTTGTATCTTTGTGCGAACAAACACCCAAACGACTATGATAGAAGTATTGAAATATTGTATTCCCTCGCTGATTGTACTGTTGGCGACGTGGATCGTGATGTACAAGCTATTTAAGAACGAGCAGCAGAAACGTGAGTGGGAACTCAAGAAAGCGGCGCAGAAAGAGATCTCGCCTATCCGCCTTCGTGCCTACGAGCGTCTGGCGTTAATGCTTGAACGTACGCAGCCCGAGCATCTGCTGATGGATCTGGATGTGACGCAGTTTACAGTACCGCAGCTGCAGCAACGATTGTTGCAGACTATCCGTCTGGAGTTTGACCACAACATGAGTCAGCAGATCTATGTGTCCGAGCAGGTCTGGGAACAGATCATGACTGCCCGCGGACAAATGCTCTCGTTTGTTACGGCAATGGCTATCCAGCTCCCGCCCGAGAGCAGTTCGCTCGATTATGCGAAGATGCTCCTCACCGCGTATAATACCAACGGCGAGACCGCTAACGAGACCGCACTGCACGCACTCAAAGCTGAGGCTGCGACGCTGATCTGATGATGTATCGTAGAATAGCAATCATCGTACTGTTGACTGTGCTGTACGGAACAGCGCAGGCGCAAACGACGGCCGTGGCAGATTCGACGCATGCCCGAAAGGCGCAGCCGAAAGAAGAGATCTACCAGGGCACGACGATTCGTGTTGATCTGCTTAACCCGGTGCTCGATCTTGCACGCAGCGAGTGGCACACATATAGCGTGGAGGCGGCGGTGAACGTGAGGCTGAAGAATAGGTTCTACCCGACGCTTGAGTTCGGCTATGCTGACCGGTTCCTGCAAGTTAAAGACGCCGCAACGCCGCTGTATGACGGTCGTGGCGGGTTCGCGCGAATAGGTCTGGATATCAATCCGCTCAAGAAACATCCCGAGCAGCGCTCGGCGTTCCTGATCGGCGTTCGTCTCGGCACGAGCTTGCAGCAACTGTCGGTCACCGGTGATGGCTATGTAGTCAACGGAGCGTGGGTGGCTGATGTGTGGGGAGAGATTGGCGCAGGTGTGCAGGTGGATATTTACAAAGGCTTCAACATGGGGTGGGCGATACGTATGAAATTCCTCTTTACCCGTGGCAGCCACGACGAATATACTACACCATACTATGTCCCGGGCTTCGGCTATTGGGATACAATGAACTGGGGATTCAACTACTACATCGGTTATACCTTCTAGTTTCCTAGTTCCCTAGTTCCCTGGTTTCCTAGGACCCTGGTTGACGAGAAAATTAACTAAAAAACAACATATCGCTATGAACAACACTACTGCATTAATGAACAAAGCTGCCAACAATATCCGCATTCTTGCGGCGGCAGCAGTCGAGAAAGCCAAGAGCGGTCACCCGGGTGGCGCTATGGGTGGCGCAGATTTCATCAACGTACTCTTCTCGGAGTTCCTCGAGTACGATCCCGAGAACCCCGCATGGGAAGCGCGCGACCGGTTTTTCCTCGATCCGGGACACATGGCACCGATGCTCTACGCACAGCTTTGTCTTGCCGGTAAGTTCTCGCTCGAAGATCTGCAGAACCTGCGTCAGTGGGGTAGCGTAACGCCCGGTCACCCCGAGCGTGACATCGAGCGCGGCATTGAGAATACCTCAGGTCCGCTCGGCCAAGGCCACACGTTTGCAGTTGGCGCAGCTATCGCGGCTAAGTTCATGAACGCACGTTTTGGCGAGGTGCACAATCCTACTATCTATGCGTTTATCTCCGACGGCGGCGTACAGGAAGAGATATCACAGGGCGCAGGTCGTATAGCCGGCACGCTCGGATTGGATAATCTTATCATGTTCTACGATAGCAATGAGGTGCAGCTCTCCACGATGTGTCGCGAGGTGACCACCGAGGATGTGGCAGCCAAATACAAAGCGTGGGGGTGGTACGTGCAGGAGATTGACGGCAACGATCCTGACGCCATTCGCCTTGCTCTGAAGAACGCCAAGGCTGAGCAGGAGCGTCCGTCGCTGATCATAGGCCATACAGTTATGGGCAAGGGCTGCGTGACAGCCGAAGGCGAGTCGTTTGAGAGCAAGTGCTCTACGCACGGCAATCCTCTGAGCAAGTCCGGCGCTTCTTACGAGAAGACCATCGCCAATCTTGGCGGCAATCCTGAAGCTCCGTTTGCAATCTTCCCGGAGGTAGAGAAACTCTATGAGCAGCGTGCTGCCGAGCTCCGCGAGATAGCGAACAAACGCTATGAGGCTTACTATGAGTGGAAACAGAAGAACCCCGTTTCGGCTGCTCAGTATGAGGCATATATGTCCGGCGAAGTACCTTGTATCGACTGGTCGCTCGTGCAGCAGAAAGCCGGTGCGGCAACCCGTTCGGCTTCGGCTACCGTGCTCTCGTTCCTCGGCGAGAATGTGGGGAACATGATTGTCAGCTCGGCTGACCTCTCGAACTCCGACAAGACCGACGGCTTCCTCAAGAAGACCAAAGCCTTCACCAAGGGCGACTTCAGCGGTCAGTTCTTACAGGCCGGTGTGAGCGAGCTCACGATGGCTTGCATCTGCATCGGCATGAGTCTGCACGGCGGCGTTATACCTGCTTGCGGCACATTCTTCGTGTTCAGCGACTATATGAAACCCGCCGTTCGTCTGGCTGCCCTGATGGAAGTGCCCGTGATCTTTATTTGGAGCCACGATGCGTTCCGCGTAGGTGAAGATGGCCCGACGCACGAGCCTGTGGAGCAGGAAGCACAGATCCGTCTGATGGAGAAGCTCCGTAACCACCACGGCCGTCCGTCAATGCTCGTGCTCCGTCCTGCTGATGCCGAGGAGACGACTCTCGCATGGCGTATGGCCATCGAGAATACCGCTACGCCTTCCGCTCTGATCTTGAGCCGCCAGGATATAGCTGCAGTGCCCAATGTGAACAAAGCCGGTTTTGAGCGTGGCGCATATATCGTCAGCAAGGACGAAAACCCGCAAGTCGTTCTGCTCGCCTCGGGTAGTGAGGTATCGACATTGCTTGCAGGTGCCGAACTGCTGCGCAAGGATGGCGTTCGCTTGCAGATCGTCAGCGTACCGTCGGAAGGATTGTTCCGCGAGCAACCGAAGGCCTATCAGGACGAAGTGCTGCCCCGTGGCATCAAGCGCTTCGGCATGACAGCTGGTCTGCCTTGCACGCTCGAGTCGCTTGTAGGCGAGAACGGTGCCGTATGGGGACTTAGTAGCTTCGGATTCTCCGCTCCGTACAAGGTTCTCGATGAGAAGCTCGGCTTCACTGCACAGAATGTTTACGATCAAGTTAAAAAACTACTGTAATAGAATGCCGACGATAAATAGGACAGCAGAAGGAATACAACATGAACGAATTGTTGCAAACTATTGAACGCTACCGTGCCTTGGGCATAGAAGAGCAGATTGACTACAAGAAATTCTACTTGTATTCTCTTATCACGCACTCTACAGCCATCGAAGGTTCGACTGTCACGGAGATTGAGAACCGACTGCTCTTTGACGAAGGCATCACGGCTCCCGGACGTACGCTTCAAGAACAGATGATGAACCTCGACCTGAAAGCGGCGTACGAGGAAGCGCAAAAACTTGCAGACCAACACACGTCCTATAGCGTTGATATGCTGTGCCATTTGTCGGCTATCGTGATGAAAAACACCGGCAGTACGTACAACACGCCGCTTGGCTCGTTCTCCGCTGCACAAGGCGAATTGCGCAAGCTCAATGTCACAGCCGGTTTCGGTGGGCGATCGTATCTGGCTCACGAGAAAGTGCAGCAGGCCTTATCGGACTTCTGCCGTTGGCTCAATACCGAACGTGCAGCCTTGCCGAAGAATGACATCCTCGCAGCCTATCGGCTCTCGTTTGTGGCACACTTCCGGCTCGTTTCTATCCATCCGTGGGCTGATGGTAACGGTCGTATGTCGCGTCTGGTGATGAACATGCTTCAGTTTGAGTTCGGTCTCATTCCGACAAAGGTGCTCAAAGAGCAGAAAGCTGAGTATATCCAAGCACTTAACGAAACACGCGATCAACAAGACGAATCCATCTTCCCGAATGTGATGTTGCGTTTGCATAACACCAACCTGCAATCCGAGATTGATGCGTATGTTGTAAGTCTGGATGTTGACACAAACCTTACAAGCTTACAAGCAAACCTTACAGGCTTGAAGGCACATGACCTTACAGGATTGAAAGAGGCAATTCTTGCGTTCTGTGCCGAATGGCATTCTGTAACAGAGATTGCGCAGTATGTCCATCGCAGCAAGCAATATATTCGCGGTGAGGTATTGCCGTTGATAAAGGATCAACTGGAAATGATGTATCCGGAGAACACCTCTCACCCGAAGCAGAAATATCGAGTACATAAGTAATATATATCGTCCTTCCGAACTAATCGGAATAGTCAGGTCTCAGATGATAAATCGGACAAATAAATCCAAAATCACGGGATATATACAAAGTATATATAAGGTATGGTGGGGTCGATATTCCCTCGAGAATGATAGGGAATCACCCTAACCCGAAACGGAGAATGCCGAAAATCCGATTAGAGAGTAGGTGATAATATTATAAATGGATGAAACACGAAAGAACGATATGGGATTTGTATACAGAACTTTTTAATAATCCTACTCAATGGAAGTATTATTCGAGTTTTGACGAAAAGGCATACTCGTTAAATTCTATCTTGGATGATGGAAATATGGCTATCAAGTTTATTCGGGATTATTTCGAATACGGAGGAAAGAATATGATAGCTGAGGATATTGAGCGTTATTGCAAGCCTGATAGGGCTGCACATTCAATATCTACATTCTTTTTAGGAATTACTCTATTGCCTTTGTTTAAGAAACGACATGCTAATGCACATATTCCAGTTGATAATATCTTCTTGTGGCTGTGGTTTTTGACATGCTTATACCACGATATGGCATACAAGTTCGAGGATAATAGATGTTTTTGTCCGTCACTGGGGAAATTTAGTCGGGACAAGAGGATTCAATACAAAATTTTTGGAAATTCAAAGATCAAACTCAAAGGCGCAAATAAGAAGACTGTTCGGGCATATTATCAATATAGAATAAAGGAATGTGGCTGCGTTGATCACGGAATCGTAGGAGGAATGCTGTTATATGATTCGCTACGCATAAACTATGAAAAGGTGTATCAAGATTGCCAACGCAATGATAGCACCATAAATCACAATGATTTTTATTGGGATAGACTGCATTTCTCCGAATCACACTTTGGTGAATACGAAAAATGTGCAAATGCCATTATACAGCATAATTTATGGTTTAAATCTCAAGAAGATAGAGGGTATGAGTTGTACAAAAAATATCATTTGGATGATTTGACCTATCTGTCTGATAAGCCCTATTATAAAGATTGGCTGACAGCGTTATTAGTATTCTGTGATAGTATTGAACCTCTTAAACGATTTCCTTCATGCAATCCATCTTCCTTGTTAAGGAAAATCAAATTGAAGTATGACGAGAATGAAATGTACTTAGAAATAGGTTTTATGGCATCGTGTATGAATGTTGCTCCTTATATAAATGGCATTTTGAAGATGAACGACTGGACAAATATGTCAGTAAAATCCAACGGAAATACTATCTCCTTTTCAGATATTGATAAAATATATAAATAGTAATAAGCATCTCAAAATATGGCATACTTTGATAAATATGGCGTTGAGTTCAGCGACAACCGCAAGAATTTAGAACGGTGTCCGAGAGATTTAGAAGGGGAGTATATAATTCCTGATAGTGTCACTAGAATTCGGATGAGCGCTTTTGGGGATTGCGGCAGATTGACATCTGTGACCATTCCTGATAGTGTAACGGTAATTGAGCAGTACGCTTTTGCTAATTGCAGGAATTTGACATCCATAAAAATCCCAGATAGCGTTACAATGATAGAATATAATGCTTTCGAACGTATCGCAAACATTATTTATAATGGAAATGCTTCGGGATACCCATGGGGCGCAAGATGTGTTAATGGTTATATAAGTGAAATGTACATATACGAAAGTGCTGCAAAAACGAAACTTCTTGCATGTTCACCAGAATTTATAGGAGAGTCTGTTATAGCAAATAGTGTAAAATACATAGGTAGTAATGCCTTTTATGGTTGTAGTGGGCTCACTTCTGTCACAATTCCCAGTACAGTTACTGTTATAGAATATGATGCGTTTTGGGAATGTCCTACATTAGATTCAATAAATGTTGATTCTACAAACGCGAATTATTGTTCTATGGACGGTGTACTATTCAGCAAGGACAGAAGAGCCTTGCTAAAATATCCAGAAGGGAAACAAGGCACTAATTATGTTATACCTTATGGCGTCCAATATATTAAAAAGTATGCCTTTTGTAAGAGCAAATTACATTCGGTAAAAATTCCAGCAACAGTTACGCGCATTGAATATGGCGCTTTTTCAATGTGTTATTCGTTGTGTCATGTTAATATTCCTGAAAATACATATATCGTAAGGAATGGAGAAGCTGATGAAGCACCATTTTTTTGCGTGCCAAATATTGAGTGTAAAGGAAGAGAATATGATAATCTTATGTTTGGCGCAAAGTGTATAAATGGTTATGTAGAAAATTCATTCGTCTATAAAGATTCGACAAAAAAGGATTTATTATCGTGTGCTCTATTTGATAATGACGACATTACTATACCTAATGGAGTGATTACTATAGGAGAGTGGGCTTTTGGCTTATTCTCTAATTTAAGGCATATAGTTATACCGGATACTGTTACGCACATAGGTAATACAGCTTTCGGAGAGTGCCAAAATTTAGAATCAATAAATATACCTGATGGCGTAACACACATTGGGGATTGTGCTTTCTATTATTGCCGAAGTTTGAAAGCCGTAACTATCCCTAACAGTGTTATAAGCATTGGATGGCGGGTCTTTAGTGAATGTCGTAATCTTAGAGAGATTATTGTTCCCGCAGATCATGAAGAGCGCTTTTGCCAAATGGAAGGACTAAAAGAGTATGCAGATATAATTCGTAAAATATCGCGGATACGTCGTGAAGAGCAGGAACAACGCCTCATCGAATTACAACAGATGCAAGATATGTTGCAAGGATCGACTCTTTTCTTCGATACAGAAACAACAGGTGTTCCACGCAATTATAAGGCTCCTGTCACAGATTCATATAATTGGCCACGGTTGGTGCAGTTGGCGTGGATAATGGCAGATAAGAATGGCAATGTGCTAAAGAAGAAATCAGTTATTATCAAGCCGGATGGTTTCTCTATACCATCTGACGCTGCTGCGGTACATGGAATCACTAACGAACGCGCACAGCGAGAAGGCAAACCCTTACAAGAAGTGTTGAAAGAGTTTGCAACTGATCTTTCTTTCGCAGAGCGAGTAGTTGGTCACAATATTGATTTTGACCAACATATAGTAGGCGCGGAGTTGTATCGCCTAAATATGGATTATGATGCTCTTATGAATAAGCCGTGTATCTGCACCATGAAATCCTCCATGGACTTCTGCGCTATTCCTAATCCCAACTCCTACTATGGTGGCTACAAATGGCCATCGCTGCAAGAGTTGTACCGCAAACTCTTTGAACGTTCTTTCGACGATGCCCACGATGCCCTTGCCGACATCACCGCTACCAAAGAATGCTTCTTCGAACTCAAACGGAGAGGGATAATATAATGAATAACTGATTATTTACAATACAATATCATGAAACCTTCTTTCAAAACAACCACTCTCATTGCTGCGATTGGCATGGGGTGTTTTATCGCATTCAGTGCGGTATTCTATTCGATTCGCACGCTACTTCCCTGCCCGTATCAATATGACTTGCTGCAAGATATAGCCGTTCGCTCTTGCATGGATGTGTTGCTAATCAGCCTTATTGTTGCAGGTGCGGCTCTGCTGACCTGTCGCCCGACAAAGGACGTAACTAAACCTTTCCGTATTCTCACATATGTGTTGGCGCTACTTCTCGTATTAGCACTGATTAGTACACCGATTATAGGGCAGATTAGATTATCATTTTGGCCACCACTTTGGCTGCGTTTTGTATTGATGATTGTTGGCTGTGTATGGCTTTGCTTGTTATCGCTCCAAGAGGCTGCTGAGCCTACACCACGTGCTTTCCGCATAGCTCTGATTTGCGGCATAATAGTTCTGGCTTTCCCGATGGTATGCGAAATAATATCCGGTATATCGCTCCTGTGTTCAGGGCATATACTATATCTTCATTCATCCGTCGCATATACTTGGGTGAGATATATTGTACCGACTGTGTTTTTGCTGTGGTATAGTATTGCTCTCAATAAGGCTTCAAAAGGTTGAAAAAAATATATTATTGCAAAATTTTGAGTGGCAGTTTGTCAGTTTCTTCTGTTTTGTGGCAGTAATGATTTAGCACGAAACTGCCAAAACTGCCACTCGTTTGTTTTAGTATAACGTCGTCTATTGTCCCGCATGTGATGCGGGGTTTTCTTTTCGCTCCTTTTTGCTCACCCCACATATCTATTTTCCCATTTTCCCCCACAATCCACCATTTTCCCCTCGAATCATTTGCAAATCTCAAAATTATTCTGTACTTTTGTTCATCCATTTAACGGACTGCACCGACGGTGAGCCGACGGTCAACCGACAGTCAAAACTAACGACAGACCTCTTTTATGCTACTTTCGACCCGAAAAATGACCAAAATTTGTTCAACAAATACTATATTATATATTTATATATAATATACATTCAACTCCTCATTTTTATGTCAAAAATAGACACAGCATCCGCAATCAATCAGATCCACGGCAAAACCAACGGCAAAGACTCCGGTTACTTTTACATGCGCAACGGTAAGCTGTTTTACCGCACTCGCGAAGAAACCTACCAAAAGAATCAGTCTCCCAAGCAGAAATACAACTCTGCAGCATTCGCTTATGCCAATGCTTATATGGCTGAGCACTACGGCACTCCCGAAACCAAAGCTCAACTTGCCGCCGAGTTTGAATCCGCTCACCACATTGCCTCCAACGGAAAGACCTACAGCACTCCCTGGTCATGGAAGTTCAACTCCCTCCAGTATGACTACAAACAATCTCATCCCTTCCAAGGGTAGTTGCATAAAAATGGTAAAAAAGCCGTGCAAGTGGCTTTTTTTGTGAAAAAATTTGCAAATGTCAGATTTTTTTTGTATCTTTGCATTCGCAAAGATTCGCGACTGACAAATCGTAAATCGTTAATGTGTATATCGTAAATTTATTATATGGAATACAACTTTTCAGAGATTGAACAGCAATGGCAGCAGGCGTGGGAAAAGGCCAACGCCTATGCCGTGAGCAACGAGAGTCAGAAACCTCACTACTATGTACTCGATATGTTCCCGTACCCTTCGGGCGCAGGTCTGCACGTAGGTCATCCGTTAGGTTACATCGCTTCGGACATCTACAGCCGTTACAAACGTCAATGCGGCTTCAACGTGTTGCACCCAATGGGTTTTGATGCGTACGGCCTGCCTGCAGAGCAGTATGCGATCCAAACCGGTCAGCACCCTGAAGTAACGACGAACGAGAACATCAAGCGCTATATCAGTCAGCTCCGCAAGATTGGTTTCTGCTACGACTGGAGCCGTGAGGTCAAGACCTGTGATCCCAAGTTCTACCACTGGACACAATGGGCGTTCATCCAGATGTTCAATCACTATTATGACACTGTAGCACAAAAGGCCAAACCTATCAGCGAACTCGTCGCACGTTTTGAGCAGGAAGACCCGCACTGGGCGAGCTTGAGCGAGCATGACAAGCAAGTGCGCCTGATGAACTACCGTATAGCCTATCTCGCCGACACAAAAGTAAACTGGTGCCCCGAACTTGGCACGGTGCTTGCCAACGATGAGGTAAGCGAAGGACTGAGTGTGCGCGGCGGATTCCCCGTTGAGCAGCGAGTGATGCGTCAGTGGTGTTTGCGCGTGAGTGCGTACGCGCCGCGTCTGCTCGAAGGTCTTGACCGCATCGACTGGACAGAGTCGCTCAAGGAGACACAGCGCAACTGGATCGGTCGCTCGGAAGGTGCGGAGATGCAGTTCGACATCAAGGGGCAGAACAGCCCGATCACGATCTTCACCACGCGTGCCGATACGGTCTTCGGTGTGACGTTCATGGTGCTGGCTCCGGAGAGTGAGTATGTGGAGCGACTAACTACCGACGAACAGCGTGCTGCCGTCGATGAGTACCTTGCATGGGTAAAGCATCGTACGGAACGTGAGCGTATAGCCGATCGAAAGGTAACGGGTGTGTTCTCGGGCTCGTATGCCATCAATCCTCTGACGAACGCTGAGATACCAATTTATATCTCCGACTATGTGCTTGCCGGTTACGGTACCGGTGCAATCATGGCAGTGCCGGCACATGACAGTCGCGATTACGCATTTGCCAAGCACTTCAATCTGCCTGTTGTTCCTCTCATCGAGGGCGCAGATGTCAGCGAGCAGAGCTTCGATGCCAAGGAAGGCATCATGATGAATTCCGGTTTCCTTAACGGCCTGGAAGTAAAGGACGCCATCGCTAAGATGAAGGAGTACATCACAAACACCGGTATTGGCCGCGTGACGATCAACTATCGTCTGCGTGATGCAATCTTCTCGCGTCAGCGTTACTGGGGCGAACCGTTCCCGATCTACTATAAGGATGGCATGCCGTATACTCTTCCCGAGGACTGTCTGCCGTTGCAGCTGCCGGAGGTTAAGGAGTACAAGCCCACCGTTACCGGCGAACCGCCGCTCGGTCATGCGCAACTCTGGGCTTGGGACGAGGCGAACCGTAAGATCGTGGACAAGAAACTGATTGACAATCGCTCGGTCTTCCCGCTCGAACTCTGCACTATGCCGGGCTTCGCAGGCTCGTCAGCATATTACCTCCGTTATATGGATCCGCACAACGGCGAAGCACTTGTCGGCCGTCAGGCCAATGACTATTGGCAGCAGGTCGATCTCTATCTCGGCGGTTCGGAGCATGCGACGGGACACTTGATCTACAGTCGGTTCTGGAACAAGTTCCTCTTCGATCTTGGCATCGTTTGCAAGGACGAACCGTTCCGCAAACTCATCAACCAAGGTATGATTCAGGGCCGCTCGAACTTCGTATATCGGTATATCGGCGAGGGCGCAACGGGTAATCTGTATATATCGTACAACCTGATCAACAACCCTGAGTACAAGGATAAAGTGCAACCCATCCATGTTAACGTGAACATTGTGCACAACGATGTGCTGGATATTGATGCTTTCCGCGCATGGATGCCGGAGTACAAGAACGCACAATTCGTCTTTGCTGACGGCAGCAGTTCGGAGGTAGAAGATAACCCGTACATGGGTGCAGCTATGCCGAAGATGTACATGTGCGGTTGGGCAGTGGAGAAGATGAGTAAGTCGATGTTCAATGTAGTCAACCCTGATGATGTCATTGCCAAGTATGGGGCAGATACACTTCGCCTGTACGAGATGTTCCTCGGCCCGTTGGAGATGAGTAAGCCCTGGGATACCAACGGTATTGACGGTGTGCATCGTTTCCTTAAGAAAGCGTGGAATATGTACGAGCAGATCAGCGATGCCGAGCCTACGCCCGATGAGTTGCGCAGCCTGCACAAACTTATCAAGAAAGTGACGTGGGACATTGAGAACTTCTCGTTCAATACGTCCATTCCGGCATTCATGATTGCCCAGAATGAGCTCTATGCTCTCAAATGCAACAAACGTGCGATCCTTGAGCCGTTTGCCGTACTTCTCGCTCCGTACGCTCCACATATAGCCGAAGCTATGTATCACCGCTGCGGCTGCGAAGGTTTTGTAATTGATGCAGCCTGGCCGGAGTGCAACGAGGCTTACCTGGCGGAAGACACCCAGAAGTACCCTGTACAGTTTAACGGTAAAGTGCGCTTCACCCTGGAGTGCGCGAAGGACACTCCGAAGGACGAAGTGGAGAAACTTGTTCTCAATCACGAAGATACAGCCCGTTACCTCGCAGGCAAGACACCCAAGAAGGTTATTGTCGTTCCTGGCCGAATAGTTAATATAGTAATGTAAAATATTTAAATCAATGGATATGATTCGTACAAAACAGTTAACAGCGTCAATACTCGCTATTGTTATTATATGCTCTCTATGTGTCTTGCAATCTTGTAATAACCAAGGCAACACAGTCGCCCCCGACACATCTGTCCTTACCAACTGGCAGGCGGGTCAAACTGTTACGGCTGAGACTGTGGAGGCTTTCGGCGGCTTGGATAAATGTTTCGCCGCAGAGTATATACCCGATGGCGTTTGGGAACGTATGCAAGGTAAGACCTATAAGGACAATCCCTATATCGGTCGTGACGATCTGCGTCATGTGCGAGCATTGCATTGGGATTACGACGAGAAGATCCATGTCGGCGAAATGATATGTAACAAGAAAATTGCCGACAAAGTGGCAGTCATCTTCCGTCAGCTTTACGATGCCAAATATCCTATCCAGCGTATGCTCCTGCCGGATGTATACGATGCCGATGATGAGATGCAGATGCGCGACAACAACTCTTCCTGTTTCTGCTACCGCAATATTTCAGGCAGTGCTAATCTGTCGAAACATGCGCTTGGACTGGCAGTGGATATCAATACCCTCTACAACCCCTATTACAAGGACCGTACCGATGGCACGCGATATATTCAACCGTCTACGGCCGAAGAATATTGTGACCGTACGAAGGAATTCCCGTACAAAATTGACCACGACGATTTATGTTTCTTGCTTTTCACCGAGGCAGGATTCGAGTGGGGTGGAGACTGGACTACCTGCAAGGACTTCCAGCACTTCGAATGGATAGAAAACTAATTGAATTGTTCTCTCGTTGCATATTGGGGAAGCACAGCAATCGGATAGATTAACGTTGCAGGGATACAAAAAGAGCAGCGATTGCTCGCTGCTCTGTGAACCAGCTGGGGCTCGAACCCAGGACCCCATCCTTAAAAGGGATGTGCTCTACCTGCTGAGCTACTGATTCTCGCCTTCGACAACGCGGTCACACGGATTGGTCACCGGCTTTAACGCAAAAGCGGGTGCAAAAGTACAACAAAAATTTTGAAACTGCAAATATTGCTTATTTGAATTAAGTAAATATTCGTCAATTTATGGATTTTGCTAACTACACACGTCGAAAAACGAGTACAACTCGCGTCGGGTCGGTTTGCATAGGCAGTGATCAGCCTATCCGCATTCAGACGATGGCAAACACTTCGACCAATGATATTGAGGGCAGTGTTGCACAAGCCTTGCGTTGCCGTGAGGCGGGAGCAGAACTCCTGCGATTCACTACGCAAGGTATGCGCGAAGTGGAGAGTCTGCGTCAGATCCACGACCGGTTGTGCAGGCAATTCGGCGACAGCATGCCTCTCGTGGCGGATGTGCACTTCCAGGCCGATGTGGCAGACGCTGCGGCTCAGGTGGTAGAGAAGGTTCGTATCAATCCGGGCAACTACATCGATCCGGCACGCAAGTTCCGTCACATCGATTATACGGACGCCGAGTATGCTGCCGAACTGGCACGTCTGCGCGAGCGTTTCACGACCTTGCTGAATATTTGCAAGGAGCACAAAACCGCTATCCGTTTGGGCGTGAATCACGGCAGCCTGTCTGACCGGATCATGTCGCGCTACGGCGATACGCCGGCCGGAATGGTTGAGAGTGTTATGGAGTTTTTGCGTGTGGCTACTGATGAGCAGTTCACGGACATCGTCATTTCCATCAAGGCTTCGAACACACGTGTGATGGTTGATACGATGCGTCTGCTGGTGCAGCAGATGGATAAAGAAAACATGGCCTATCCTTTGCACCTCGGTGTGACAGAAGCCGGCGAAGGCGAGGATGGACGAATCAAATCCGCCGTAGGCATTGGCGCCCTGCTTGCCGAAGGTATAGGCGATACGATTCGTGTTTCCCTATCTGAAGCACCCGAGGCCGAGATTCCCGTAGCACGCGCTATACGCGATTACTTTGCCGACGAACGCTCGGTGCGGTATAATGGCGCAATATGGCAAGCGAAAGATGGAGTAGTGTGCTATAGTTCCGATGAGGCAGAGTGGGGACTGTTCGCCTTGCATGCAGCGGCGGAGTGCGGCAGACTTTTGTGGGCTGAGGATGCCAAGCAGTTGGTGTTGAGTAATCCCCACTTCAGCGAGAAAGAGTTGGAGCAACTGAGCAAGGATATCCTGCAGGCTGCAGGTGTAATGCGCTATAAGACAGAGTTTGTATCCTGCCCGGGTTGCGGGCGCACGTTGTTCGGCTTGGAAGATACGATAGCCGCTATCAAAGCCGCGTTCCGTGAGGCTGAGAAAGACTATCCGATGTTGCGAACGCTGAAGATCGGTATCATGGGTTGTATAGTCAACGGCCCGGGAGAGATGGCTGATGCCGATTATGGCTATGTAGGTGCCGCACGCGGCAAGGTTAGTTTGTACAAAGGCAAGACCTGCATCCGCATGAACATCCCTCAAGAAGATGCGGTGCAGACGCTAATCCAATATATAGTATCGGAACAAGGGTAGGTGACGATGACGCGGAATCTGCAATACGATGTGATGCGTGTGGTGGCAATCTTTCTGGTTGTGCTGCAGCACACGTGGTCTATTCCCCACCTCGATACGCCGGAGCACGGAATCTTGTGCTATATGTATGGAGCGTTGGTCAGTTGCGGTGTACCGTTGTTCATCATGGTTTCCGGAGCGCTTAATCTGCGTCCTTCGGTGACGGACGCCGGAACGTTCCTGCGCAAACGTCTGGTTCGCGTGTTTTTTCCGTTCCTTATTTGGGCAACAATCATTTATGTGCTCACGTTCTTTACCGGCGGTTATGCGGAGATTCATAGCTGGAAAGATGCGTTCTGCTGTTACCTGCCTTACCTGGCTACGAACAGGGTCAATGCCTCGCACTGGTTTATTCATCTGCTGCTCGTGTTGTATCTGCTGACACCTGTTCTCCGAAGCGCATTTGCCGCAGGTGAGGCGCGCAAGACTGCAGGGTATATTCTCGTAGTCGTTTTCGCCTTGGCATTACTGGCGGCACTCTATCCCGAGATGTATCTGTTGCGTTACACCTCTCAGTTGCTTGTGTATTTGGGATTGTACGTAGCGGGATATTATCTCTCGCTGGTTGATCTGCCGCGCCAGACAAGTATCATGGTTGGCAGCATAGGCTTCGTTGTCATCTATGCGGCGAATGTGCTCATGCACCGCCCGGCATATCTGCTGATCGCCATATCAGCGGCTGCGCTGTTCATAGCCTTGCAGGGCGTGGATTGCTCGCGCTGTGAAAGAAGTGGCGAACCGCTCGTTTCGAAGCTGAGCCGGTACAGCTATTGCATCTATCTGATGCACGTGCCTTTTGTTCGTGCATTCTATATCCTTCAGCAGCGTTACATGCCGTATGAGCAGCAATGGATAAACTGGTTGCTGCCGGTGCTGGTAGCAATAGTTACATTGAGTTTGTGTGCTGCCCTTGTATGGTGTGCGGAGAAACTGGTCGGGCGCAATATGCTGTACTTGGGCGTTGCTACTTAGGCGTTGATGCTCCCGTTTGGGCATCAACGTTTTCTTTTTGTTCAGCTTCTTCAGCCTCGTCGTCCGTATCAATATGCACCTTTGCCACTTTGTTGATCTTGGCAAAGGCAGCTTGCAGATGCGGTATGTCGGTCTTCTCGGGGTCAAACACGATGGTCACGGTCTTTTCCTTCAAGTCACACTCGAGATCCTTGACTCCACGCTCGAAGGTGATGCTTTTCTCAATCTTCTCGATGCAGCCGTTACAATGGATGTTCACGTCAAATACGACCGTCTGTCTTTCGCCTTTAGCCCATAATCCGACACTCAGCAGCAGAGCCATGCATATAGTTTCGATACGTTTCATTTCTCGATAAATTTGATGATTTCGACTGCAAAATTAGTGAAATTTTTCGATAAAAGCAAATATTTTTCCGAATTTGTGCAAAATATCTGCAAAATACTTGCATATTCCAAAAAAAAATCGTATCTTTGTAGCGCATTTAAATGCAAAACCGCAATATCGTGATAAAACAACATAAATCTTTATGATTCTAATTGCAGATTCAGGGTCAACCAAGACTCAATGGTGTTTGCTCTCTGCTTCGGGGCAGGCATCTGAATTCAAGATGGACGGTATCAATCCGTTTTATCAAACCGCTGATGCTATCAAGAACAGCGTTTCCAACCAACTTCTGCCTCAGATGGGTCAACTCCTGTGGGCAGGCAAGATTACGAACGTTTATTTCTACGGTGCAGGCTGTACGCCCGAGAAGTCTCCGCTGGTGAAGATGGCTCTCAAGGCCGTGTTCAAGGACGCTGAGGTTGAGGTCTATTCCGACATGGTAGGTGCGGCGCGCGCGTTGCTTCAGCACGGCGAAGGCGTGGCATGTATCTTGGGAACAGGTTCGAACTCCTGCCTGTACGACGGCGAGAAGTTCACGAAAAATGTGCCCGCTTTGGGCTTCATCCTGGGTGACGAAGGTTCGGGCGCAGTGTTAGGCAAGCGTCTGGTGGCTGACCTGCTGAAGGATCAGCTCAACGACGAACTGAAGAATCAGTTCCTGACAGAGTACAAGCTCACGCAAGCGGATATAATCGACAAGGTCTATCGGCAGCCGTTCCCGAACAGATTCCTTGCATCGCTCAGCAAGTTCTGTGCCGACCATATCGACAATCCGGTCATCTATGACCTGGTGTATGATCATTTCCAGACCTTTGTCACCCGCATACTCAAGCAGTATCCGCCCGTGCCGGTAGGCTTCGTGGGTTCGATAGCTTACTACTACCGTGAAGTGTTAGGCAAAGTGCTGGCTGACAATCATATAGAGATTGCTGACATCATGCAGTCGCCGATGCCCGGACTGATCGAGTACCACAAGAATGACGTAAAACCTACTACGTAACTCCGGTAATAATGAATCCCCGAGTTCTGGAATTTTCTTGAGTAGGTTTGCGTTTTTTGTGAAGGAGTTATGTGGCTCATAATGACCGAACTAAGAACACAAAGATGCCAAGAAAAAACAGAACCCCTAAAAAACACGATAAATAGATGTTTGTAAAGATTACCGAACAACCGTCGCTTCACGACGATTTGGATAAGAAAGAAGTCGGCGAACTTCTCGCCGAGATGAACGAAGAGGACCAGAAGGTAGCTCTGGCAGTCAAGGCTGCTATTCCTCAGATAACCAAACTGGTGGAAGGTATCGTTCCGCGCATGAAACGCGGCGGACGCATCTTCTACATGGGCGCCGGCACTTCAGGCCGCTTGGGCGTACTCGATGCCTCTGAGATCCCGCCAACTTTCGGCATGCCTAACACGTATGTGATAGGGTTGATAGCCGGTGGTGATACCGCGTTGAGAAATCCGGTTGAGAAAGCCGAGGATGATCCTGATCGCGCTTGGCAGGAGTTGCTGGAGCATAACATCACTCCGCTGGATACCGTGATAGGCGTAGCCGCCTCGGGAACGACACCGTATGTGATAGGTGCGCTGCGCGATGCTCGTAAGTTCGGCTGCCTGACGGCATCCATCAGTTGCAATCCTGACTCGCCCGTGGCTGCCGAAGCGGAGATACCTATCGAGGCTATCGTGGGACCGGAGTTTGTTACGGGTAGCACACGACTGAAATCCGGCACGGCGCAGAAACTCATCTGCAACATGATTACCACCACCACGATGATCAAGATGGGGCGCGTGAAAGGCAACAAGATGGTGAACATGCAGCTGAGCAATAAGAAACTCGTTGACCGCGGCACGCGAATGCTGGTTGAGGAGTTAGGACTCGAATACGACAAGGCGCAGCATCTGCTGTTGCTGCACGGCAGCGTGAAGAAAGCAATGGACGCCTACAAAGAAACAGAAAAACACTAATACCAAATATAACATGAAGAAATTGTATTTACTATCGGTACTATTGCTATTGCCACTGTTGATGCAGGCAAACATCACGGTGCGCGGTGTGGTGATCCAAGCGTCTGACCGCGAACCGGTGATCGGTGCGTCGGTGCTTGAGGTAGGCACATCCAATGGTACAATTACAGACATCGATGGCGCGTACGAACTGACCGTAGGCGACAACGCTACCCTCGAGGTGAGCTACGTCGGTCTGAAGACTCAGCGAATCAAGGTCACCGGACCGCAGATGAACGTCGTTATGCAAGACGATGCTATCGCTGTTGAAGAGGTGGTTGTGACCGCCATGGGTATCGTGCAGGAGAAGAAACGTCTGAACTTCGCCGTGCAAAATCTTGACGGCGCGAAACTGAACGAGAGTAAGAATGCGAACTTCGTCAGTTCATTGCAAGGAAAGGTGGCGGGTGTACAGGTAACCAGTGGCGGCGGTTCGCCTAACTCAGGCAGCCAGATCATCATCCGTGGTATTGCTTCTATCAGTAATACCAAGAACAACGAGCCGCTGTTCATCCTCGACGGTATGCCTATCAACGGCGGTGCGACGGCTGCTGCGGATATCAACCCGAACGATATCGAGAACGTGACCGTCCTCAAGGGCGCAGCTGCTGCAGCTCTGTACGGTCAGGATGCCGCCAACGGCGTGATCATGATCAACACTAAGCAGGCTGCTGCGGGTACGATACAGGTGCATGCATCAGGTAGTTGGCAGTGGGATCAACCGGTACGTTTGCCGGAACTGCAGTCAACCTATGGGCCGGGAGCACAAGGATTCTACAAGGACCGTGCTGTCACCGGTGGTTGGGGACCGATGCTTGATCCGGATGCTGTTATCTATGACAATCTGCATAATTTCCTTCGTACAGGTTTCTATCACAAGTATGATTTCTCTGTGCAAGGAGGAACGGAAAAATTCTCTGCGTATGCGTCTGCCAACTGGTCGAAAGCCGAAGGTATTATCCCTGAAGACTACAAGACGAAGTTCGGAGCCTTGCTCAAGGCCAGTTATTCGCCTGCCAAATGGGTGACGTTCAATGCTTCGGCTAATATCAGCCAGACAAATAGTCGCTCAACCAATGGCATAAGCAGCGCATACAGTTGGGCTATCACCGATGATATAACCGACTATCAGTTGGCGAACGGCTTCCCACGCTACTTGACGTACAACGAGGTGAACAAGTATAACTCGACGTATAGTCCGTTGTATTCCATCTATAATGATGGCGGGCAGGCAAAAGCATTACGTAACGTGTTGAATGCCTCGGTAGTACTCACACCGGTTAAGGGCTTGAATATCACTGGTCGTGTGAACTACGATATTAAACGTAGTACTTCGGAGAGTTACACTGTTCCACGTTGGGATGATTCGTATGTGGTAGAGTCAATCAGCGACCCTGGTGATGCCGGAACGGATGAACAGAAAGCGGCCTATCAGACGTATTTGGATTATTTGAACGGTCCATATAAGGATAATGCCGTGTTAACAACGAATGATATTAAGGATATGGATAGATCCAAACTGGGTTCGTTTAGCGGTTCCACTGGTAGCAGCCAACTGCTGACAGCTGGTTTTATGGCAAGTTATAAGGCTGAGTTGCCGATGGATTTCTCGTTGGAAGCTATGGTCGGTGGTGAACTGAAGATGAGCAAAGGGTTCTCAACTTCCGTTTACGGAATAGACTTTATCATCCCGGGAACTTACAGCCTATCGAACACAAGTAAGCAAGATTTAGCCTTGTCAGACCGTGCAGCAACTCATACGGCCAAAAATATGTTCGGCTACTATTTTGAGGCGCGTGCTGACTACAAAGGTTTGGCTTCGCTGTCGGTTACCGGACGTTGGGACTGGAGTTCGACTATTATACAGAACCCCTACTTCTATCCCTCCGTTACCGCAGGTATAACGCTGTCTGAGTTGATTCCCGGACTCAATCAGACGACCAACAACTGGCTCAGTTACTGGAAGCTCCGTGGCAATTACGCCAAGGTGGGTAACGATGCCCCGATTTATCAATATGACCGTCGATTCAAGCAATTCGGCACATACCCTGACGGCGGTTACGGTATCGACCCGACAATGTCCTCCGCATCGCGTGACCTTGCGCCGGAGATGATGTCTTCGTGGGAGATTGGTATGGACCTGCGTCTGTTCAACAACATGACACGTTTAGATGTTGCATATTACAACACTCGGGTGGATAATCAGATTGTGATTGTTCGTGTGTCGCCGGCGTCGGGATATATTCTCCAATGTCGTAATGAAGGTGCTATCCGTAATCAAGGTGTGGAGTTTACATGGGATCAGGATATTATCAAGCGCAAGAACTTTCAATGGACAATGGGACTGAACATCGGTTTCAACCGTGGTATAGTAGCGTACTTGCCAGAGAATGTATCGGAGATAACAGGTCCGCAATATGGCGATGTGTTTACCTCTGCATGTCTTGGACGTTCGACAACCTCTATGACCGGTAAGGATTACCAGCGTAATAGTGAAGGTCAAGTGATAGTTGATGAGAATGGCTATCCGACCATTGATCCTAACAAGAACCTTTATATTGGTAACCGTGAACCCAAATTCCAAGCGGGTCTAACTAGTTCAATGAACATCTACGGAGTGAACTTCTCGTTCCTGTTCGACGGCCGTTACGGAGGCGATGTGCTGAACGTAACCGGACGTAACTTGATTAGCAACGGTAACTCGAAGTTCTTGGAGAAGTACCGTGGCCGTCAGGTTGTGTTCAATGGCGTAACAGAGCACAAGGATGAAGCCGGCAATGTATATTACGAGCCGAACACCGTGCCGATCACGCTTGATTACACTACGATCATCAACTACTTCTACAACGTCAGCACGAACTTCGTAGAGGACGGCTCGTACATCCGATTAAGTTACGTGACCTTAGGTTACGACTTCTGTCAGATTCCGGCTTTGAAGAGTCAGAAATACATAAAAGGCTTAAAATTGGATTTCACGTGCAACAATGTATTTCTGTTGACTAAATACACAGGTTCTGACCCGTTGTGTAACGCATCCCCTGGGGGCAATGGTACTGGTTCTGCGGGAATTGATAATTCACCGATTCCTTCTACTCGTTCGTATAATATATCGTTGACAGCTTCGTTCTAAATCAGTAGAATCGTTGAATGTTGAATCTTTAAATCTTTGAATTATGAAGAAAGTTCTATATACATTTTGCATGGTCGGAGCAATGCTCCTGACAGGTTGTGACGGTTTCTTGAATGTGAACGAGAGTTTGGATTCGCCTACCACCATTACGGTTGATCAGGCTATTCCTACTGCTTGCTTCTATGCCGCACAACTCTGCTACGACCATGCGGAGTACGGCGTTTATCTCTCGCAGGCACTCACTACCGGCGGTAAGAGCCAGACCGGTTCGTACCCTTATAGTCAAGGCTGGGAGTTCCTCGGCGTGAACCGTCACCCGATGTGGCGCCGTCACTTCTACGATCTCGGTGCGAATATCAATAAGATGAATGAGATTGCTACCGACAAGGGCAACCTCAACGCCGTGCTTATCGGTCGCACCATTATGCTCGGCTCGACGCTGTTTACAACCGATGCTTTTGGCGATATGCCGCGTTCGGAGGCGTACCAAAAGAGTTCGCCCGCGTACGACATGCAGGCGGACATCTACGACTGGATGTTCCAGGAGGCTGATGAACTGGCCGCGCTCTACGATGATCCTGCTTGGACGGAGTGCCCGACCAATCTGCCAATTACACAAAAGATTGATCGTATCTATGCCGGTGACATCAAGAAGTGGGGACTTTATGCCAAGGCGCTGCGTTGCCGACTATGGCTGCGCAAACTCCCGAACTGGGACAACACTCCGGCGAATTGCCAGAAGATCATCGCTATGGTCGACGAGGTGCTCAACGACCCGAACTGGCAAGAGCCTCTCTACCATTACGATGGTGGCAAGGCTGAACAGAACTGTCCGTGGGGACCGTACGCGCCGATCATCAACTCGTGGGAGAGCCGTGGCAACCGTCTCTCTTCCTCACTGCCGACAACATTCTTCGCCAAGGCTATCTTAGGTGCGTATGCCATCAAGAACAGTGACCGTAAGTCAGCTCTTGATCCGCGTGCCGACCGAATGATGACCGTTCGCGCAATGGGAACGACCGCTAACAGTGATATACTTCGTTATCTCGAGAGTAACATAGGCATGGATAACTCCATGAAGATTAACTATTACCCCGATCTGTTTGCGACGGATGCGGCTACCAACCCCTATACGCAAAACAATGGTTATATAGCTCTCATCACTACTGAGGAACTCCTGTTCATCAAAGCCGAGGCGCAGTACTGGGCAGGTGACAAGTCAGGTGCATACAACACGACTTGCGAAGCCGTGCATACCTCTTTCGCACGCTACGGCGTGGTGGAAGACGGCCTGTCCGGCAATGCAGCAAAACGTATCGAGCGCTTCTGGGAAGTNNACCATCGGCGATCTGATGCAGCAGAAGTATGTGGCAATGTACTTGCAACCCGAGCAGTGGACGGACATGCGCCGTTACAACTACTCGAGCAAGACCAACGGTATCCAGTACGACAACTGCTTCGTTTACACGGTTTATACCTGCCACAACGGCTCGTCGAAGAAGTGGACTGCCGACAGTTTCAATGTCGAGTATTCGCTCCGTCGCCCGTATAATCTCTACGAACGATATTGGAATACGCCGGACAATTACGGCATTAATGCCGAACTTTCGCCGAACGCGTGGGTCAACCGCCTGAACGCCGATACGGAGACCGAGACCAAGTACAACAAGGGTGAGCTCGATCGCATCGGTTACTATACTACGAATGATGCGGGAGAGAAGATCCTTGACTACCACGTACTCAAGCGCCGTCTAATTTGGGCGCACAACACATGCGGCAAGGCGCAGTGTAGCGACCCGACACCTTGGGATTAATTAGTAACATTTGATTTCGAAAGATATGAAACAGAAAACGTTTATCATGGCAATCATGGCGATGGCGCTCGTTATGGCGTCTTGCGCCAAGCATGACTTTTTCGATGAGGATACCATTACCGGCAAGGTCGGTCCCGAGGCATATTGGGAGGTCGGCAGTGCTGTTGTGCCAGCCGGTGGTAGCATGGACTTCTCGGCGCAGTACTACTCCTCTGCCAGCACGATTGATCACTCCGAAGTATGGTATGATGTCGAGGAAACGCTCGACAAGACCGTAACCTGTCCGTGGACAGTCACGTTCACCTATACCCTGTCGAGCAACATCACTCAACAGAAGCGTGTTTCGCAGCTCATTAAGGAATATGCGCACGCGGAGGAAATGTGGGACGACAGCCTGCATGCCTATTATCTCACGGATGCTTTCCCTGTCAGTGGTACGCTTGCTCCGTTTGAGTGGAAGCAACCCGCGCAGTTTGACTCGACTAAGATGGAGCAGTACTTCGGCCCGACGTACATGCAGGAGTTCAAGGATGCAGTGCATGCAAAGATGCAGTATGCTGATTACAAGAAGATGTATGTCGGCATGGGCAAACTTGATGACTTCCGCCAGTACACCGATTCGACAGAGGATAAGAACCAAGGCGAAGGAGTATATGTCTATCACTTCCCGAAGAATGACGCCGGCGAAGAGGTCGTGCCATACGCTATGGACTCCATCTGGGAGACCATCGGCTTTGCCGAACTCATCGAGAACGCCGCTAACGGCTATTACGAAGTGGAGTACAAACGCTCGTATGCATTGAACGCAATCTTGCGAGTATATGACATTCGTGGCGTCTATGGCCGTACGGTTAGCAAACATATTGATATCAATTAACAGGAGGATACAACATGAAAAATTATTGGAAATTACTTGCGTTGACAATAGTAGCAATCTCCTTTGCTGCATGTGTTGACAATGTCCCTGTGGAGGAAGAACTTCCGCAGGACGCTGTATCCTTCGATTACCGCATCAATGGCGACTATGCCCTTGATTACTATGTAGGTTCGGTCATTACCTTCAACAACACTTCGCCTACTCAGGGTACACCTAAGTGGGAGTTCGGTGACGGCACAACCGCTGAAGGTGATAAGGTAGAACATTTCTATACTGTAGCCGGCACGTATAAGGTCAAACTTACTATCGGCGATTATAGCAAGTCGCAGGTTATCATGATCTCCGACATCAAGCCGCTACTCAGCATCAACCCCATTGACGGTGGATTATGCGAGGTGAATAGAACAAAGGTATCGTTCTCTCTCGAAGTGCCTAACCCGCAGAACCTGCCTTTGGAGTATGAGTGGATATTCCCGAACAATACAAAGAATGCCTCCGGCAATCCCATGGCAACTTGCACCGACCGGCTGCCGGGAGAACTGCTGTTTGGTAACGTCGGCTCGCAGACCGTACGTCTGCGCGTAAAGATGGATGGTCGTGAGTTGGAAGAAGGTGTGATCAACGTACAAGTAGGTTACTATAAGCCTGTGCCGACGTTGTACTATGCTGTCTATGGTGGACATATCATGGCATACAAGTTGATTGAGGATGCACCCGAAGGCATGCAGGTATCGCCGTTTGACATGGGATTGGCATCAGGCCAGCATCCGTTCAACTTGCTGTTCAACGATACATCGCTCTACATCCTCGACTGCGGCAAGCAGTTCTATTATGTCAACGATGAGGATGGAGTGCTCGGTGACGGCAAGATCACCGTCATGTCCAACGATGGCGCCAAAGTCGAACTAATGCTTACCAATGCCGGCCAGGCTGCCTTTGACGACCCGTTCTACGGCTATATCGAGGGCGACTGGTTGTACTTTGCTAACCGCAACACGGGTATCATGCGTATCGGTCTCAGTGAGCGCAACGCCGTGTTCTCGCATGCCGACTATCCTTACTACGTACAACATGCGACTCTCGGCTATTACAACAATGGCTGGGGCTATGGCTCAATCGGCGGCTGTTTTGGTAAGGTCGAAGGCGTGTGGTACTGGACCAAATTCTACAATGGCACAGGTATCTTCCGCTTCAAGGATAGTGATATTTTGTCAAGCGCTATCGCGCAGGGCGATGACACCAATGTGCCGAAAGACGGTATAGCGATTGCCGGTATGTTCCCCAAGTCGTTCGCTTATGATAAGAATAGCGGAAAGTTCTACTTCTCAATCTTCGACAACGGTTATGGAGGATTCTATTCTTGCACGCTGGACGAACTGAACGCAATCTCCAAGAAAGCCGAACTCGCATCGTACAAGAAGTTGACGGCCGGCGGCCTTGGCTTTGAGCCGAACACGAGTGGCAATCCTGCTTCGATCGAGGGTACGAAAGACTCAGAGGTCGTAGGCATTTGCCAGATGGCATTGGATGAGGCAACCGGTTGCGTATATTTCGGCTATCGTAATACGCAAAACGACCAGACTTGTGCTCCTTCCGGTGTTTATCGCTACAATCCTGCCACCGACAAGGTTGAACCGGTTATCGAAGGTCCGCTCGTATATGGTCTCGTAGTTAATAACACCCCGTCGAAACTCTTCTGATGAAACGCAGCCTAATCATATTGTTCATCTCGCTTATAGCCTTGCCGCTCATGGCGCAGCCCAAGCGTGAGTTCCGCGCTTCGTGGCTCACTACGGTTTGGGCTATCGATTGGCCAACCTCATGGGGATTGAACACCGAGTCCGGAGCACAGAAGCAGCAGGACGAACTCCGCGCTATCGTTGATTCGCTCTCGGCAGCGAACATGAATGCCGTGTTCTTCCAGGTACGCGGCTTCTGCGATGCGATGTACAACTCTGCCTACGAGCCGTGGAGCAAGTACCTCACCGGCTCTCGTGGAGGCGTGCCGAAATATGACCCGCTCAAGGTTCTCGTCGAGTACGCGCACGCGAAAGGTATAGAGGTACACGCGTGGATGAACCCATATCGTTATTCGACATCGGATGACACTTATGGCAAGTTGCCGGACGATTATTCCAACACGCATCCCGAGTGGCTCGTCAATTGCGGCGGATACTATATCCTTAACCCCTGTATGCCGGAGGTCAAGGAGCGCATAGCTGCTGTTGTAGCCGATTTGGTTAAACATTACGATGTCGATGGTATAATCTTCGACGATTACTTCTACCAGTCCGGCTATCAGAATAGTTATGACGACAGTTACTATACCGCATCGGGGACTAAGCTCTCGCGTGCTGACTGGCGTCGTGAGCAGGTCAACGATATGGTACGTATGGTACGCGACACGATTCGCGCGACCAAACCCTACGTTTCCTTCGGTATAGGTCCGGCGGGCATCGCAGGCAAGTCAAACACATCCGCACCGGTTTATGGCGTCGATCCTTGCCCTGTAGGCTCCGACTGGCAGTACAACGGCATATACTCCGATCCGCTCGCATGGTATGACCGAGGCTTGATCGATTACATGGCACCGCAGTGCTATTGGAAGATTGGCGCAGGCAACGACTACGACCAGCTCTCGCGCTGGTGGTCGTACATCGCCGGACACTTCAACCGCCATGTATATATATCGCAAGACCTGAGTAACCTCGTTGCATCGAGCGCAAGCACCACGAGCACAACGTTCCATGCCGATGAAACGGCTGCGCAGATGCAGCTCGACCGCGATTACGATCTGCTTGGCGCACCGGGCTCATGCTGGTACTCGCTCAAGTCGGGTATGAAGGTCAGCGAGTTTATGCGGTACATACGCAATCATGTCAATCAGCATCCGGCTCTTGTACCGATGATGTCGTGGCACCGAACCGACAAGCAACTATTCGTGGAGACGATTGTTGACAAAAGCGGCAAACTCACGTGGACTCCTCCCGAGGATAATCTGCGTTATGCTGTCTATTCCATTCCGGCGGACAGTGTCGGTTACCCGGGTATAGTCGGTTCGTCGCGTTACCTGTTGGGTACATCCTATATGCCCGAATGGCCGTATCAAGCATCAACGAAGAACACCTACGCTGTAGCCGTTCTCGACCGTTATGGCAACGAGTTCCCTGCTCGCACCAAGGGCAACAAGACCCTCGGCGAGTCAGTAGCCGTACAGACGATGTATCCCGCTACAGGCGCAGCCGTGCTGCTGCCTTGCTGGTTCAGCTGGCAACCTGCCGATAAGGCGGACAGTTACTTCTTCCAGCTCTCGAAGAATGCCGACTTCTCCACCGTTGATTACGAGTGTGAGACTATCGAGCCTACGTTCTATGTAGGCAAGATCGAGTGGCTCAAGGATGGTGTGACATACTACTGGCGTCTGCGCACACGCAGCATCAACCGTACTGACACCTATTCGACTGTCCAGAGCTTTACAGGCGCATACTTCCACCTGAAGTATCCTGCCGACGGCGAGAAGGATTGTCCCGTCAGCCTGACCGTTGTTGCCGATAGCGTGGCTACACAGAATGCTCAGTATCACTTCGAGATCGCTACGGCGAACACTTTCGC
>DBYS01000016.1:124521-157358 GCA_002310195.1 Bacteroidales bacterium UBA1180 | reverse complement strand
GAATTAGATGGAGGGGAAACAGATCAACCAAGAGAGGCCGATGTACAACTGGATCAAATAATGGATTGGCAGGCATATTGGGGTAGGAAAAGGGCGGAGGAGGGGGTACCTTCGCCGCGGCAATCAGTACATCGTGCACGGAAGTCGTGGAATGACTATAGTGGGCGGGGTATATACCATATTACCATTGTCACCTATAATCGCAAGCGCGTGTTCGGGGAGCTGAACGGGAATCTCCTCGATCCGAAGATAAGATTGACCAAGCTTGGTCAATTCATTCAGGAGCAGTGGGAAATGATACCGACAATACAGGCGGCATATGGGCGAAAAGTAAGTGTATTGGGGCAGCAAGTGATGCCGGATCATTTTCACGGAGTGCTGCGGGTGGAAGAGCCTCTGCCGGCAGGGATGGGGGAGATCGTGCGGGCATTTAAGGCCGCATGTACAGGAGAGTATAGGGGGATATATCAACCAAGATTGGCTGATGACTTGAGGAGTGAAGAGGTCAGAGCGGCGCTGCCGAAGATGTCACACAAGCAGCGTGAGGAGTTCTATCAGTCCATCGGGGCGGAGCCGTTATGGGAAGACAGCTATGATGATACGATATGTTATCGCAAGGGGCAGCTGGAGAATATATTGCGATACGTGCAAGACAATCCACGGCGAGCTGTGGTACGGGCGACGCAGCCGGACTTCTATCGCAAACGGTTGCACATAACGATAGGGGGAATAGACTTCGCGGCGTATGGGAATCTGTTTCTGCTGCGCAGACCTTGGAAGGAGCAGGTGTTCTGCCATCGGTGGCGAATGGAGGGCAACAGACGTGACTACGATACACCGTACGAGACTACGGATGAGTACCGATATGAACGGGAGGTATGGCTACAGGCTGCAGAAGATGGTGCTGTGCTGGTTACGCCGGGCATATCGAAAGGAGAGCAGCAATTGGTGAAAGATTGTATGGAGCAGGAGTTGCCGTTGATTCATCTGCAGAAGGAACCGATAACGGCATCTTGGCATCCGGAGTATCGTAGGTATGAACTGTGCTCGAAGGGGAAGTTGCTGATATTGGCGCCGTGGCAGTTGGAAGAACAGGGTGAAGTGAACGGGGTGCCAGCTGGTACATCGTACAGCAAGTTCCATAACTTGAATGCCATGGCTGAGATGCTATGCGGGGATGAGTACATGGAGATGCGGGGGAAGTAATATCAGCCAAGAGTGGCTGATGGCATAAGTAGGAAGAGAACCGATGCTGCTGTTGCATGAATTGAACATATTATCTAACCGGCAAGCCTTGGCAGAGTTGCCACAAGGGAAGGTGTTGATTAATACGATCAATGCGCACTCATACAATGTGGCACAGGAGGATGCGTTGTTTGCCGAGGCGCTGCTGAAAGGTGATGTGCTGACAGCCGATGGGGCGAGTATCGTGCATGCGTGCCGATGGCTGCGCACGCCGTCACGGCCTACGGAACGTGTGGCGGGGTGGGATGTGTTTGAGTATGAGATGGCAGCGCTTGAGAGGCGTGCAGAGGCGGAGAAAAAGCGCCTGATAGTGTTCTTCATGGGCTCATCGCCGGAGGTGCTGCGGCGTATCGAGGAACGTGCAGGCAAGGATTATCCGCATCTAAAGATCGAGACATACTCGCCGCCATACAAGCAGGAGTTTAGCGCCGAAGACAATGAGGCGATCATCCATGCAATCAATGCCGCTAACCCTGATCTGCTATGGATCGGCATGACGGCACCCAAGCAGGAGAAATGGACCTATAGCCATTGGCCGGAACTCAAGATCCATTGCCACGTGGGCACGATCGGTGCGGTGTTTGACTTCTACGCCGGCACCGCCAAACGTGCTCCGCTATGGTGGCAGCAGCATTCGCTGGAGTGGCTGTATCGACTGCTGACCGAACCCCGCCGGATGTGGCGGAGGTATATCATCGGGAACGTGAAGTTCGTCAGGAACATAGTGAGAGAGAAGTCAATGGCCAGGAATCAGAGGTCAACAACGCCCCACAACAATCAACAAATTGAATAAGGGCGCATGGACATATTTGCTCGAGTTGCTGCGGCTAGTATTATGCGAACAAGCCGCCAAACTTGAGCCGCTTGCCCCGGCCGAATGGCGTGAGGTGTACAGGCTTGCAGCCAAGCACGCTGTGATAGGCGTAGCGTGGGACGGAGTAGAGCAACTGCAAGCACAGAAGCCTGAAATCTTGCAATCCATGCCTGGTGACCTGATGGGCAAGTGGTTTGCTGATGCGCAGACCATACAGACGGCGAACAGCCGCATGGCGAAGCAGGCGAGCGATGTACAGGAATTATTAAAAGCAGGAGGATTTGATTCGGAGATCCTAAAGGGGGCTGCATTGGCAGCGTACTATCCGAAGCCGGCGCATCGCCAGGCTGCGGATATCGATCTGTGGGTGTTGCCACGCCTGACCGCGAACGGTAAACCGCAATCGTTGGCCGAGCGCCGTAAGTCACTGCTCGCTTACCTAAGGCAGCAGCCGGACGTGACGATTGGCGAGGTAGTGTATCATCATATAGAAACGATGATGGGCAGCACGGAGGTGGAGTGCCATGTTACACCCACATGGCTATGCAATCCAGTGCACAATAGCCGGCTGCAGCACGTGTTCGCCCAAGCCGGGCAGCTAACACCCGAACTGCAGGAACTATATACCTTGCTGCACGCGTTCCGGCACGTATATCACGACGGTATTGCCCTGCGGCACGTGATGGATTACTATCTCGTAAACCGACATAACCGTCAGTCGGGCATACCGGAGCCGACGGAACTATACGCCCGATTGGGACTAACCGGTTTTGCGCAGGCGATGGATGAGGTGGCGGTTGCTATCCTTGCGCAGGGCGAACAGCCACAACTATCCAAACGCGCGGAGCATATTCTTGAGGCTCTGCCCGAACGGCACATGTCGCGTGCAGTGCGATTGGATTATCCGCAGGAGTCGCTATACCACCTGCCATGGCGCGGTGTACACTATATATGGCGAAAAATGAATAATTATGTCTAACAAGTCATCCATAACTTATCTCCGCCATGCGGCGAGCGCGTATCGGGTACAGATGTGCGCGAATATTGCTCTGGGTGTTGCTGATGTGATTATCGGACTGGCGGAGGTCTGGCTCACCAAGCAGCTCATCGATGCTGCCGTGGCCGGGCGGTCATGGACGATGGCTGACGGCGGATGGCTATCGCTCCCGGTACTGGCTGGGATGCTACTGGCCTGCATGCTGACATCCGTAGCACTCGCCTACGCTGTGCGATGGTTGCGCGCCAAACTCAGCGTCCGTTCGCTCAACCGGCTGCAGGCCGGGGAGTATGCGCGGCTGCTGCAATCGCCGTGGCTATACCTGCGCAAGCAGCACTCCGGCACGCTGACGAATACGCTCATTGAGGACATAGATACGATATCCGCTTTCCTCTCCGAACAGTTGCCTGCGTTTGTGACGGCAATCCTGCAGTTTGTAGGCGCGTTTGCCTTCCTCTGCGTGCTCGACTGGCGTCTGGCGATCGTGATCATAGTAGTAACGCCGGCACTAATCGCTGCCGCACAACTGTATATCCGCCGCATGCGCCGTCACCGCCATCAGGTGCGCGAAGACCAAGCGTCGATACAGGCGTTTATACAGGAATCAATCCAACACTCACTGCTACTCAAGGCACTCAACCGTAGCGCATACGCTTCCGCTCTGCTTGACGAACGTCATGAGGGCTACAGGCAGAGCTATATGCGTCTGACGCGGTACTCAGCCATGGCGATGGTGCTCGTTCGCACAGCGTTCGTGGCGGGATACCTGATAGCATTCTTTTGGGGCGCGTATAGCCTGTCGGTTCATGCCATCACCTTCGGTGCAATGATTGCGTTTGTACAGCTTGTAGGCCGCATCCAGCAACCCATGCGTACGCTGATAGGCTATGTAGGCACGTTCGTGAATGTAGGCACGTCAGCGGAACGTATAGCAGCAATCAGTGGTCAGCAATCAGTGGTCAGCAGTCAGCAATCAGCAATCAGTGGTCAGGCACCTGAGATTAAGGTGCGAGACCTATCGTTCACCTATCCCGACTCTGATGAGCCTGTGCTGTCGCACTTGGATGCAGATATACCTGCCGGCTCGCTCACTGCGGTGGTGGGTAAGACGGGTATAGGCAAGACTACGTTCGTTCAGCTACTGCTCGGGCTGTTGCCGGTGGAGGAGGGAAGCATCAGCGCACCAAATCAAGGGTTTGCTTATGTTCCGCAAGGCAACACATTGCTCTCCGGCACCATCCGCTACAACCTGCTATTCGGCAATCCTGCTGCCTCGGACGAGGCTATGCGTGAGGCTTTGCGGCTGGCGGATGCAGAGTTTGTGCTAGATGACGAACGCGGACTGGATTATCCTTGTGGCGAACGCGGATCGGGGCTCAGCGAAGGGCAGGCGCAGCGCATAGCTATTGCGCGGGCGCTGCTGATCGATGCGCCGGTGCTGATGCTCGATGAGGCGTTCTCGGCACTTGATACACCTACGGCGCAGGTGATCCTTGATAACATTCGCCGTGCGCGGCCTGAGCAGACGATCATCTGCATCACGCATCGCGAGAGCCTGCTGCCGCAAGCTGATCAAGTGATACAACTTGCGTAGCGGGAATGTATTTATTTAATCAAAAATATTTAATCAAAAACGCGGCGGATGCTGCCTATGGCAGCTGTGTGTAACCGTACGGTAGGCCTATTGTGAGTAAACTCCCATATTCCTCTCGCACGATTACCCACCAGCCAATTCTTGTGGAATTGTCTGCCGCCTTACAAAAAACTCGCTTCGCTTACAAAAAAACGCTCATTGCATTCGCTTCAAAAACAGCCATGCGGAACGCGTGCCTCGGCTTTCCCCAAAAATTGAAATTTTCGGGGACCCAGGAAAGCGCTTCATTACATTCCGCTACAAAAAACATATAAAGGAATCACATGATTGACATGAGTAACAAAATGAAAATCATAGGAGTTATACCGGCGCGATACCAGTCCAGCAGGTTTCCGGGCAAGCCGTTGGCGCTGATATTGGGCAAGCCGATGATATGGTGGGTGTACCAACAATGCATCAAGGTGCCCGAGCTGGACGAGGTGTATGTTGCCACTGACGACGAACGTATATACAAGACCTGCGAGCAACTGGGCATGCGCGTAGTGATGACATCCGAGCAATGCCATACCGGTACTGATCGCGTTGGCGAGGTGGCCGAGAAGATAGCCGGCGACCTATACGTAAATATACAAGGCGACGAGCCGCTCATTGAGCCGCAGATGATTAGCGATGTGATTGGCATCTTCCGCGACGAGAAGGTGTATTACGGATCGCTGCGCAAGCAGATAACCGATGAGGAGGAGATCAGCGCGCAAAGCACGGTGAAGGTGGTAGTGGATAAGAACGAGGACGCGCTCTACTTCTCAAGAAGTGTTATCCCGTCGAATGTCAAGGATGGAAGACTTGCGCGCGTATATCGGCACGTAGGCATCTATGCCTATAAGCGCGAATTTCTGCAGACCTTCATCCAACTGCCGCCGACTGAACTTGAGGCAGGCGAGGGACTGGAGCAGCTCCGTGCATTGGAGAACGGCTACAAGCTCCGCGTGCATGAGACGCAGTTCGATACTATCGGTGTGGATCTGCCGGAACATATACCAATGGTGGAGAAGCTCATCCGCAGCCGAGATAACATTAACTGCACCTGTTTGTAGTCTGAATGTCGCAAAATGCAATTTGTGTCATGTTTTATAACATAAAATTCCACAACCTGTTGCATTTGTCAAATTAATTTATTAATTTTGCACTTTGATATGTGTGCGGTCTGGTTAAGCAATTAATGGCCATCACAATAATCACCAAAAACTGATAATATTAACAAAAGGCAGCGCCCTGTAACGGAATACCTGCCGAATAAAAAAACATAAAACAATGAAAGCAAAAAACTTAGTTTTAACGCTTACTCTGGTTCTCTTGTTGCCACTGTCTGTGAAGGCAGCTACATCAACGGACGTGTTTATCGTACCTTCCGGTGCGCCGGATATTTATGCCACAATTAACCCGTCGTCGTATGGTTCCACAAGTGGGGCAACATATTCCGGCGAAGTGGATTATGATTCCAACTATCCGCTTGTATGGATGGATAATTCCAAGGTGTGGGCTACAATTGGTTCTCCGGGCAAGGCAAAATCTGTAACAATCTATTGGGATCTGAGTGGAGATTATAACGATGCAACTTCAACCATTCGTATCTACGGCAAAAATACAGCATACACGGGTTCCGAGACATTGGGTACAATGTCCGGAGATTTGTTGGGTAGCCAGACATATAACGGCTCGGCATCGCACACAATCGATATCAGTGCTGGAGATTGTGATTTTATTGCCATCGTGGGAAGTCCTGATGCGGGCATTGCATTCAACCGCTTGGAAATTGCATGGACGGTGGCTGATGTAACGACGTATGCCATCAGTACAACGAAGACCGGAAAAGGATCTGTTAGCCTGTCACCTGCATCGCCCGTAGCGGAAGGTGCAACAGTCACAGTCACATTCACGGGAACCGGTTCGGGTAATGAAATCAACTCATACATCATTGACGGTGTCCCGACCGTATTGAGTGAAGACGATTATCAGAAATCAGTTAGCGCGACGTTTGTAATGCCGGCTCACGACGTAGATATATCCGCTGTGTTCGCCAGCAAACCTTCTCGTGATGAGAATGCTGTGTCGATTAATGGTACGCCTACAGTTTTGGCTGCGAATGTTGAGTCCGGTGTTGAGAGAGATTTCACCATATCAACTCAGCGAAACGGTGGGTCGTCACCGGCTTATACTGCCGGTCTGAAAAGCGTGACATCAAAGTATGGAAAGGTAACGATAGTAGGCAATACGTTCAATGCATCAGCAGGTACGGGAACATTGACTTTGCGTGGTTTGGCTTCCGGATACGACGAAATCGTTATCAATACATACCAAACAAACGGCTACCAACGTTCGTCGGCTACTATTCAGGTTACCGTAGTTGCTCGTGACGTGGCTCTGATAACTGAGCTTAATGACAAATATTATGCTGTAACGCATGGTATAGCAGGTTCTACCGCCACTGCACAAGAGTTATTCAAAGACGGCGACAATTACTATTACAAGTCGGGCGTAAGTGTTAGTGATATCACATGGCAATACGAAATCGCCAATGCAGCCGGAACTAAATACTACCTCAAGCATGCAGGAAACTACCTAACCGTTGACGCTGCCACCATTTCGATGGAAGCGGCAGCTTTCCAGTGGTCAAAGAACGCAAGCGATGTGTTTATCACGGGTTACTTGACCGGTCTTTGCTATGACGAAGAGTTCTCTGCCTTTACTGCCGACAACCAGAACGAGTATAGAACAATCACAACAATTTCCGCTCCTGTTCATGAGGTAAGTATTTCCAATATACTGCCCGCGACCGAATATACCCGTTCGTTGACCAATGGCAACTATGCCACGATGTGCTTGCCGTATGCTGTGAGCAGAAGCGAGACCTTCCTCAGTGGTGTAACGGTATTCAACATCACGGGTAAGTACATGTCCGGCTCAACCATTACAGGTATCGAAATGGAAGAAGTAGAAGGAAATCTGGAGGCCGGCAAGCCGTATATTATTCAGGCATCTGCCAGCGCAATGAGTGCATGGCATGGCGATGATGAAGTGTTAGCGCCAGTGTCTGCTACAGGCCTTGTGGGAAACCTTGGTAGTTCGTACGCCGTGCCTGTAGGTAGCTATGTTATATCTTCTAATAAGATCCGTAAAGTCGTATATTCAGGCACAGCAAGTGTCGGGCAATACAGAGCATATCTCAATCTGGAGTCTGTTCCCGATGCTGGCGGTGCATCTGCTCCCGGACGTAGAGTGTTGTATGCAGAGAGTACAGCAACATCGATTGAGGATCTTCTGGATAATGCTACGGAAATCAACTGGAGTGAGCCTGTGTATAATATCATGGGGCAGCAAGTTGGCAAAGGCACGAAGGGCGTGCTTATCCAAAACGGACAGAAGTTCCTCGTACAATAAGAACTATTCAGCCGTCGGTTGTCAATAGTCAGCAGATGGCAGCAAGCATAAACGAAATATAGAAAGGTAAAAATATGAAAAAGTTTATTGCACCGGAAGTAAAAGTAGTACGCTACGACACGAGCATCTTATGCGCAAGCATAGGTATGGGTGATGATATCGGTGAAGGTGAGTCGATTGAAGCTGATGCACCGGGACGTCGTCGCGGTATATTCGATGATAGCGAGCCGGAGAATACATCTAGCCGTCGCTAATCATTGCGCGCGAAGCATACGGACCACTATTCGGTAGTATCCTATGCGACTGCTTTACACATTCCGCTTTCAGCAGATGGGCGCGACATGGCTCGGCGCTGCTATCGGACAAAATGCCCACCTCTTCAATGGTGTACTCCAACTGAATGAGGTGGGGCATTTTATTGTATCCGAACTTGCAAAACTGCCTGAATGGCCGGAGCAGGAGATAGTATCTTGCCTAACCGACCGCCTGACAAAAGAATATGCGGTGGACGAAGCCACCGCACAATCGGCCGTAACAAGCGTGCTTGATTACCTCAAAGCCGAACAGGTGATAGAGTAGATTACATCCGGTTAGGCATCTCGATGCCAAGTAGCGACATCGCGTGCTTGATAACCTTAGCAACCTCTGCGCTCAACAAGAGCCGGAGGTTTTTCTTTTGCTCATCGGCCTCGTTGAGGATCGAATAGTCGTGATAGAATGAGTTGAACTCCTGAGCCAAGGCATACGCGTAGTTACACAGCACAGCCGGACTGAACTCATCGCCTGCCTGCTTGACTACGCTCGGATAATCCGTCAGGCGCTGAATAAGCGCAATCTCTTTGTCATTTAATTCGCTAACCGCTAATCCACTGACCGCAACGTTTCCTGCTTTACGTAGCACACTCTGTATGCGCGCGTACGTGTATTGTATAAAAGGTCCGGTGTTGCCGTTGAAGTCGATACTCTCCTCGGGATTGAACAGCATGTTCTTGCGCGGGTCAACCTTCAGAATGAAATACTTGAGTGCGCCAAGACCGACGATGCGGGCGATCTCGTTCGCTTCCTCGGGCGTGATGTCGGGTAGGGTGTTGACCTTATCCTTGCTGATCTGCTTGGCATCGGCAATCATCTGCTCCATCAGATCGTCGGCATCGACCACGGTGCCTTCGCGGCTCTTCATCTTACCGTTGGGCAGTTCGACCATGCCGTAGGAGAAGTGCACAAGCTCCTTGCCGAAGGGGAAACCAAGTTTGTCGAGCAGCAGGGACAGCACCTTGAAGTGGTACTCCTGTTCGTTGCCTACGACATATACCATCTTGTCGATGGGATAATCCTGGTAACGCAGCTTAGCTGTACCGATATCCTGAGTCATATATACGGACGTGCCGTCGGAACGCAGCAAGAGCTTCTCGTCCAATCCGTCGCCTGTGAGATCTGCCCAGACAGAGCCGTCCTCGCGGCGATAGAACAAGCCTTCGCTCAGGCCGCGCTCAATTTCCTTCTTGCCCTCGAGATAGGTGTTGGACTCGTAGTAGATCTTGTCGAACGAGACGCCCATCATCTTGTAGGTCTCATCGAAGCCGGCATAGACCCAACTGTTCATCTTGGCCCACAGGTCACGTACCTCTCGGTCGCCTTGCTCCCACTTGAGCAACATAGCTTGCGCCTCCTTCATCAGCGGAGCCTCACGCTTGGCGTCGTCCTCGCTCATACCACCGGCCATCAGTTCGGCAACCTGCTTGCGATACTCCTTGTCGAAACGTACGTAGTAATCGCCTATCAGGTGATCGCCTTTCTTGCCCGATGACTCCGGTGTTTCGCCATTGCCGAATTTCAACCAAGCAAGCATCGACTTGCAGATGTGTATGCCACGGTCGTTGACGATGTTGGTCTTCACTACCTTCCAGCCGTTGGCCTGTTGGATACGTGCAATGCTTGCGCCAAGCAGGTTGTTGCGCACATGCCCGAGGTGCAGTGGTTTGTTGGTGTTAGGTGAGGAATACTCAACCATCATCAACGGTGACCCCTCTCCGGCTCTCCCCTCGGGAACCGTTCCGGAGGGGAGAGAGTGATTACATCCGAAATCCGGAGTGGCGGCTATGGCTTGAAGCTGCTCGAGCCAGAACGAGGGTGCGATGCTCATGTTCAGGAAGCCTTGCACGGCGTTGTACTTCTCGATGACCGGTTCGCCAACGATGGTGCTATCCGTCATGGCTTTACCAATCTCGTCGGCTACGGCGGCAGGGGCTTTGCGGGCAAGCTTGACGAACGGGAACACCACGAGGGTGATGTTGCCTTCAAACTCCGGGCGGGTCTTCTGCAGTTGTATCTGATTGTCGTCGGCATCAATGCCGTACAGCGCCTTGACGGCGGCTTGGGCATGTTGCTTGAGGGTCTCTTCCAGACCCTCACCCTGCCTCTCCCTCATAGGGCGAGGAGTGGTATGATTTATTGTTGACATGTTCGTGATGTTTGTTAAATGTCTATAGGTTTACTATTAGAGAGTTATTTGAAGAATTGTTCTATTTGCGTAAGTACATTCTCAACATCGAACAGCACCTCTTCGTTAGTAAACCGCATAACGTGAAATCCATTCTGTTCTATATAGCGTTGCCTGATTGCGTCTTCCACCGGCTGATCTCCTGCGAAGTGGTAGCCGCCATCGACCTCAATAATTAATCCGTCATCGATGCAGGCAAAATCTACCACGTAATCTCCGATCACGTATTGCCGCACAAATTTGTGCCCGAGTCGTTTTTTCCTAATACGTTGCCAAAGTACATTTTCCGCCAGTGTCATGTGCTTGCGTTCCTCTCGTGCGAAGTCGCGCAAAGAGTCGTATCTATCGGGGTGGGCAGAATATTTAGGCAACATAACTTTGTGCGTTGTTCGGCGTTAACAGATTCAGAGCCTATTTACTCCCCTCCTTTTGAGGGAGGGGTAGGGGGTGGGTCTTCTGTTTCAGCCACTCGGCTTCATCGGGCGAGAGCAACGGACTGACGCGGCGATAGACTTCGGCGTGGTAGTCATTGATCCATTGGCGTTCCTGATCGGTAAGCAGCGAGAAGTCGATGAGCGTGGTGTCGTAGGGGCAGAGCGTGAGCGTCTCCCAACAGAGCCACTCATCTTCGGTGGTGGCCTGCGGTGTGCTCTCGACAGGCGTAACGGCTACAAGGTTCTCCGTGCGGATACCCCACTTGCCGGTGCGGTAGATGCCCGGTTCGTCGGAGCAGATCTGTCCTGCCTCCAGAACGGTAGGGTTCATGTCGGTGCGGATGTTCTGCGGCCCTTCGTGACATCCAAGGAAGTGTCCTACGCCGTGGCCTGTGCCGTGACCGTAGGTGATGCCGGCCTGCCACATGTACTGCTTGGCGAGGGCATCGATCTGGTTACCCCGCGTGCCGCGCGGCCAGCGTATATGTCCGAGCATCAGATGCCCTTTGAGCACATAGGTATAGTCGCGTTTGGCTTGCTCGGGTATGTCGCCTCCGAGCCAAACGGTGCGGGTGATATCCGTAGTGCCGTCAAGGTACTGTCCGCCGCTGTCAAGCAGCAGCATCCCCTTGGGATAGACAGGGGCTGCCGTCTCAGGGGTTGCGGCATAGTGCACAATGGCACCGTTACCCTGGTATCCGGCTATCGTGCCGAAGCTCTCCTCGATGAAGCTCTTACCCATCAGTCTATACTGATGCAGTTGCTCCATCAGATCCCATTCGGTTACCTTGCCGGCGGCCATCTGTTTGCGTGTGTCATCGCTCTCCAGCCAGCGGAAGAACCGCGTAAGAGCCACAGCATCTTTCTCCATAGCGCGGCGTATGCCGGCCAACTCGATGTCGTTCTTATGTGACTTAGCTACAAGGATCGGCGATTGGCTGTTGATGGTCTTGGCCATAACGCTGATGGCCTCGAAGAGTGCCTCGTTGACCTTAGCGCCATCGTAGAGGATAGTGCCTGTAAGGTTGTGGAGGTAGGCAAAAACCTCTTCGTAGCCTTTGACGGTAATGTCGTTGGCTCGCAGGTAGGCAGAAACCTCGCGTGTGACTTTCTCGGGCAGCACGAACAGCGTGCACTTCTGCTGCTCGAGCACCAGATAACTGATCACTACGGGATTGTACTCCACATCATTGCCGCGGATGTTCAGCAGCCAGGCTATCTCGTCGAGCGCGCTGACCACCATTGCGTCGGCATGTTTGGCGCTGAGCTTGGCGCGTATGCGACCGAGTTTGCTGTGCACGCTCTCGCCGGCATAGCGCGTGTCGAACTCAAAGAACCGGTGGGTAGGAATAGCCGGACGATTGTCTGTCCACAGCGGACGGATGAGATCGACCGATTTGAGGCTGATGCCTGCCTCTTGCAAGCGGTCGCGCAACTTCTTGTAACCATCCACGCTCCACATCTCGGGATTGACACCGACGATGATTTGTGATTTATGATTTGTGATTTGTGATTTAAAATTGTCGATGAGCCAGTCCTCGATCTTCGGGCAGTCGATATCCGACTCGCGCATCAGGCTGACGGTAGTACCTTCGAGCTGAATGCCGGCTTGCAGATAGTAGCGGCTATCGGTCCAGAGCAACGCTTTGTCGTGGGTGACAAGCGCAGTGCCGGCTTCGCCTGTGAATGACGTGAGCCAGCAGACCTCGGTCCAATGGCTCGCCATGTATTCCGATGCGTGCGGGTCGGTGCTCGGCACGATATATGCCGCCAACCCTTCGCGCTGCATCAGTCCGCGTAGTGCGGTGAGTTTGTCTTGTACGTTCATTGTCTATGCTTTGAATGCTTTGAATGACATGTCGAGTGATTTGTAGGAGTGGGTGAGAGCACCAACGCTCACGAAGTCCACACCGGTCAGGGCGTAGTCGCGCAGCGTGTCGATGGTGATGCCGCCCGAGCTCTCGATCTCAATCTTCCGGTTAGTCTTCTCCCACTCGCGGATGGTTTGCACCGCCTGAAGCGTCCGCTCGGGTGTGTAGTTGTCGAGCATGATGCGGTCGGGTATACCTGTAGCGAGTGCCTCGCCCAATTCCGCATCGTTGCGCACCTCGATCTCGATCTTGAGGTTTTTGCCCTTAGCTCGGCAGTAGTCACGAGCGCGTGTCAGGGCAGCGGTTATGCCTCCGGCGAAGTCCACGTGGTTGTCCTTGAGCAGGATCATGTCGAACAGGCCGATGCGATGGTTCATGCCGCCGCCGATAGCTACGGCTTCCTTCTCCAGATAGCGCAGTCCGGGAGTGGTCTTACGGGTGTCAAGCACATGGCAGCCGGTGTCGGCAATCATGCTCTGGTAACGATGTGCCGTGGTGGCTACACCGGACATCCGCTGCATGACGTTGAGCATCGTGCGCTCGATCTGCAGCAGACTGAGTTCCTTGCCATACACGCGGAAGGCGATGTCGCCTCTTTTGACGGCATCGCCATCGTGCAAGAACTGCTCAAAACGGCATGTGGGATCGAAGTAGTTGATGATCTCCTTGGCCACCTCCACACCGGCGAGGATACCCGGCTCCTTGATGATGAGTTGCTGGCAACCCTCTGCGTCAGCGGGAATACAACTGAGCGAGGTGTGGTCACCGTCGCGGATATCTTCGTCGAACCAGATAGCGATAAGCTTACGCAGTCTTTCTTTTTCCATAATTACAATGTATAAAACCGGACAGCATAGCAACCTATACTGTCCGGAATGAATGCATTACATCATGCCTCCCATGCCGCCACCGGCGGGCATTGCGGGAGCAGGATTCTCCTCCTTCTTGTCAACAATGACGCACTCGGTGGTGAGGAACATACCTGCGATGGATGCAGCGTTCTCGAGTGCCACGCGTGCAACCTTGGCGGGATCCACCACACCGGCTGCTTTGAGATTCTCGTACTCATCCTTGCGAGCGTTGTAACCGAAGTCGGCTTTGCCGTTGCGCACTTTGTCAACGACCACTGCACCTTCCTTGCCGGCGTTGAGAACGATCTGACGCAGCGGCTCTTCGATGGCGCGGCGAACGATCTCTATGCCTGTCTGCTCGTCCTCATTCTCACCTTTCACGTTAGCGAGAGCTTCTTGGGCACGGATGTACGCTACGCCGCCGCCCGGTACTATACCTTCCTCAATGGCAGCACGTGTAGCCGAAAGAGCATCATCCACGCGGTCCTTCTTCTCCTTCATCTCTACTTCCGAAGCAGCGCCTACGTTGAGTTGTGCTACGCCGCCGGCAAGTTTGGCGAGACGCTCCTGGAGTTTCTCCTTGTCATAGCTGGACTTGGTGGCAGCGATCTGCGCCTTGATCTGTGCTACGCGGGCTGCAATGGCTTCCTTGTCGCCTGCGCCGTTAACGATGGTTGTGTTCTCCTTCGTTACGGTGATGTTTTCAGCCGTGCCGAGCATATCCAATGTAGCCTGATCAAGCTTGATACCTTTCTCCTCGCTGATCACTACGCCGCCGGTGAGGGTAGCTATATCCTCAAGCATCTCTTTGCGGCGGTCGCCGAAGCCCGGAGCCTTGACGGCACAGATCTTCAGTTGTGCGCGCAGACGGTTGACTACCAGTGTGGTCAGTGCCTCGCTATCGACATCCTCGGCGATGATCAGCAGCGGTCGACCGCTCTGTACGGCAGGCTCGAGAACAGGAAGGAGTTCCTTGAGGTTGGATATTTTTTTGTCGTGGATAAGGATGTACGGCTTATCCATTTCCACTTCCATGGTCTCGGTGTTCGTAACAAAGTACGGGCTGATGTATCCGCGATCGAACTGCATGCCTTGTACGACGTCGATGGTGGTGTCCATGCCTTTGGCTTCGCCGATGGTGATCACGCCGTCCTTGCTTACTTTGCGCATGGCGTCAGCGATGAGCTTACCGATCTCGGCATCGTTGTTGGCGGAGATCGTAGCAACCTGTTCGATCTTGTCGAAGTCATTGCCAACCACCTCGCTTTGCTCCTTGATATGAGCGACTACGGCGCTGACAGCTTTGTCGATACCGCGCTTGAGATCCATCGGGTTTGCTCCGGCGGCTACGTTCTTCAGGCCAACGCCTACGATTGCTTGTGCCAGAACGGTAGCGGTGGTTGTGCCGTCGCCGGCCTGGTCGCCGGTCTTTGAGGCAACCTCTTTGACGAGTTGTGCACCGAGGTTCTCGGCTGCATCGTCGAGTTCGATCTCTTTGGCTACCGTCACACCGTCCTTGGTGATGTGCGGAGCACCATATTTCTTGTCAAGAATGACGTTACGTCCCTTAGGACCAAGTGTTACTTTAACGGCGTCAGCCAACTGGTCAACGCCACGCTTCAGAGCCTCACGGGCTTCGGTGTCATAAGTTATAATCTTTGCCATGATTTCGGTTGTTAATAAGTTAAACAGTTAAATATTAGCCAATTTTGGCTAATACATCAGATTGCTTGATGATCAGGTACTTCTCGCCATCGAACTCGAGTTCCGTGCCGGCGTACTTGCCGTAGAGGACTTGGTCGCCCTCATGGAGGATCATCGGTTCATCTTTGGTGCCGTTACCCACTGCGAGCACAGTGCCGCGTAGAGGTTTTTCTTTTGCGCTGTCGGGGATGATGATGCCACCGATAGTCTTTTCTTCTGCAGCCGCCGGCTGAACAAGCACGCGGTCGGCTAAAGGTTGAATTTTTGCCATAGTATAGTGTGTTTAATTATTTGCTATTTCTGTCGCCCAATCATGGTCGACGCTTTTGCTATTTCTGTCGCCCTTTTGTTTCTCGGTCGGCTTGGCTCCCCGCCAGCCTTCCCTTTTCGGATTGCCAAGTCAAGGCAATCCTCCAGGCCGACAACTAAAACGACTTCCGCATTAAGCGGTGCAAAATGTGTGCCAACGGGCCGCAGACATCAATTTTTGGCAGTCAGTCTGCCAAATTGTCATAATGAGGCGACGAAGTTTGCCAGAACGAGTGCTGTCATGGCTTCCACTACAGGCACGGCACGTACGGCTACGCAGGCGTCGTGGCGACCTTTCACTCCGGCTTTCGGGGTGGATGGTGTGGGCTTGAACACACAGCGAAAACGGAGCGTTGTGCCGTCGGTTATACCGCCAAGCAGACCGCCGCTTTGCTGATTGGCTACCGAACCGGGGAGTCCGACACCGCTGAACCCGCTACCGTAATCAAAGCCTTTGCAGGCGTTGATGGAGAGGATGGCGTAGGCGAGGTGTGCCTGAACCTTGTCGAAGATCGGTTCGCCGAGGCCTGCGGGCAGTCCGGAAACCTCACAAGCAACGATGCCGCCTATGCTGTCGCCTTCGGCTCGATAACGGGCAATCACTTCGCTGAAATGCTCCGGGCGGGTCTCATCGCCAACCTGAACGAGTCGCGCATGGATTTGTATGCCTTGTTTGGCTAACAATTGTGCGGCTATATTGCCTGCCACGACCCGTGCAGCGGTCTCCCTTGCTGAGGCTCTGCCACCGCCACGCCAGTCGCGAATGCCATACTTGGCAGCGTAGGTGCTGTCGGCATGACCCTGGCGGAACGAGTGCTTCAGCGCCTCATAATCCTCGGGGCGTGCGTCACGGTTGCGGATGAGGAAGGCAATGGGCGTACCGAGTGTCACTCCATCAAGCACACCGCTGAGCCATTCGACCTCGTCAGGTTCGTGTAAGGCGCGTGCTGATGTGCCTAGCTCAGTTCCCTCCACAGAGGGAAGGGAAGATGTGCGTCCTGCACGGCGGTCAAGTGCCTCGCGGATCATGGCGAAGTTGATGTGCAATCCGGCAGGTACGCCGTCAAGCACGCCGCCGATGGCTGCGGAGTGGGACTCGCCGAACGAGGTAAAAACGAAGGTGTCGCCAAAACTATTCATTGCTATCAGAGCGCCCTGCGGGCTGTTTTACTATGTAAACATCGTACAAGAGCCACAGCAGGAAGAAGCAGCCGTAGAACATGTACTTGAAGATATACGTGTGCAGCAGTTCGAACCACTCCGGGTGATTGCGTGTGAGCAGAGCAACCATAAAGATTCGAAAGATATTGAACGCATACGCGAAGAGCCAGCCGACGGGGATGTACCAAAGCTTGTCGATCCATCGTCCGCGTGCCGCAAACATGATCACGAGCCAAATGAACGCTTGCTTGATACCCGTACAGCCCCAAACAATAACAGTACCTACGCCGGTCTCAACAAAGCGGATGCGGTTGCCATTGGTGAGTGTGACATCCAGATTGAAGAAGTCAAGTAGGGAATAGACTATTCCTGCAATATGGTCAGCCAGGACATCGAAGTACCACGTGAGGTCCAGACCGAACCACGTGACGGCGCCACGACCGGCTTCATCGCCGAGGACAGTGAACTTCCAGAACCAGTTCGCTGCGAACATCGCAATGACGAAACGGATGATGCCCTCGTAAGGTTTGAGCGCGGTCAATAATATGTTTGATTTATCGGTCAATTGCTTATATAGTCGTTTTGGCGTAGGGCACGGCGTCGATAGAGCAGAAATCGCTATCGAGGTACTTACAATAGGCAGCTTGGGCGATCATCGCGGCATTGTCGGTTGTGAACGAGAACGGCGGTATGAATGCCTGCCAATGGTAGCGCCGAGCATAGTCGAGCAGGGCAGCCCGTAGGCCGCTGTTAGCACTCACACCTCCGGCGATGGCCACCTGACGAACACCGAGATCGTTAGCCGCCTTCTTAAGTTTGCGCATAAGAATATCGATGACAGTGGTCTGCAGCGCGGCGCAGTAGTCCTCGCGGAGGTTGGGAACTTTCTCTGCCAGCGCATCAATCGTATCCACCCCTTCCGCCTGCATCAGGTCGCGCAGGGAGTAGAGGAACGAGGTCTTAAGTCCGGAGAACGAGTAGTCGTAGCCAGGGATGTTCGGTTTGGCAAGCGGGTAAAGTCTAGGATTGCCTCGTTGCGCCATCGAATCAATCACAGGACCGCCCGGGTAAGGCAGGCCGAGCACCTTGGCGCACTTGTCGAAGGCTTCGCCGGCCGCGTCATCGATGGTCTGGCCGATGATCTTCATTGCCGGGAGATGCTTCGGCTGTTGACTTTCGACCAAGACGATCTGGCTGTTGCCTCCGCTGACGAGCAGGCAGAGGAAGGGCAGGTTGGGATGACGAAACTCAATGCCTTGCAGCTTGGGATTGGCGGCGATCATCGAGTCGGCCGGATGGACGAAGTGCGCCATGATGTGTCCCTGAAGGTGGTTGACCTCGATGAGCGGTATGCCGAGACTCAGCGCCATACCCTTGGCGAACGATGTGCCGACGAGCAGACTGCCGAGCAGTCCAGGTCCGCGGGTGAAGGCGATAGCCGATAGTTCGGATTTGTCAACACTTGCACGACCCAGCGCGGCATCAACTACAGGAACGATGTTCTGCTGATGCGCACGACTGGCAAGCTCGGGAACCACGCCGCCGAACTCCTCGTGAACGGATTGCGAAGCGGTAACGTTGCTCAATAACAGCCCGTTGCGGATGACAGCCGCCGAGGTATCGTCACAACTCGATTCGATGGATAATATCGTGATGTTATTTTCCATTTTGTCATTTGACATTTACCATTTCCGGAAAAATCATACAAATTTACAATAAATATTTGGAAATTCCAAAAAAATGTTGTATATTTGTACGTTTTTTTGGTATTATACCCAAAATTGAAAGTTGAAGGTAGATTAGATGTATATTTATATATTTTTGGTGTGGATAGCCTCGCTGTTCGGTCACAGGAAAGCGCGGATGCTCCTGCGCGGTCAGCGTAAGGCGACAGATGAGCTTCGTACACGGCTTCCTCATAAGACCGACAGGCATGAGCGGGTTTGGATTCATGTGGCGTCGGTAGGCGAGTTTGAGCAGGCAAGGCCGATCATCGAACGGCTGCGCGCCGAGCGTGCGGATACGGAGATTCTGTTGACGTTTTTCTCGCCTTCGGGATTCAACCTCAGGAAGGATTACGACAAGGTTGATGCGGTGACGTATCTGCCATTTGCCACACGGCGTAATGCGCGGCTGTTCATAGAAGTAGTACAGCCGGATGTGGCGATCTTCGTCAAGTACGAGTTCTGGCCGGCCTACCTGCGCGAGTTGAACAAACGCGGTGTACGCACCTACAGCATCTCGGCGATCTTCCGCGAGAAGCAATCGTTCTTCCGCTGGTGGGGCAAGGCGTACCTGAATGTGCTGAAGCGATTCACGGCTATCTATGTACAAGACGAGCATTCGGCACGATTATTGCGTGAGCATGGTATAGAGCATGTAGAAGTGGCAGGTGATACGCGTTTTGACCGCGTGCATGCCATCGCGCAGCAGGCGAAAGACATACCGCAGATCGCGCGATTCGCGGAGAGCGGGGCGAAGATCATCATTGCCGGCAGCACATGGCAGCCCGATGAGGTCTTGCTGGCGCGATACGTGGCGGAGAATCCCGATGTGAAGCTCGTGCTGGCGCCACATGAGATACACGAGGCGCATCTGCATCAGATATTCCAGCAATTCGAGGGCAGGCATGTGCGCCTGACACAGGCCACAATCAACAACCTCGATGTGGTGCGTGTACTGGTGGTTGACACGATGGGTATGCTGTCGTCGATCTACCGTTACGGGCATGTGGCCTATATAGGCGGAGGGTTCGGTGTGGGTATCCACAATACGATTGAAGCGGCGGTGTTCGGTATGCCTGTGTTGTTCGGGCCGAACTACAAGCACTTCCGCGAGGCGTGTGCGCTGATTGACGCAGGCGGAGCACGGACGGTAAAGAACTACCGGGAGTTCAAGGCCGCGATGGATGAGGCACTCGCCAACCACGCAGAGATAGGCAAGAAAGCAAGAGAGTACGTAGAGTCGGAGCTTGGCGCTACGGACAAGATATACGACAAATTATTCAACTGATATGCAAAAACCCGCTATACCCAAAGGAACGCGTGACTTCTCGCAGTTGGAGATGGCACGCCGTAACTATATATTCAGCACGATCCGCGAGGTATTCGCGTTGTACGGCTTTGCGCAGATTGAGACACCGGCTATGGAGCTGATGTCCACGCTCATGGGCAAGTACGGCGAGGAGGGCGACAAACTGCTCTTCCGCATCCAGAATTCCGGAGAGAAAGCCGGTGAGGCGCCCGAAAAAGGCCTGCGTTATGACTTGACCGTGCCGTTTGCGCGCTACGTGGTGCAACACCGTGATGCGATACAGTTCCCCTTCAAGCGTTACCAGATTCAGCCTGTGTGGCGTGCCGATCGTCCGCAGAAAGGCCGTTATCGCGAGTTCTATCAGTGTGACGTGGATGTAGTGGGCACAGACAGTTTGTTGGCAGAAGTTGAATTGATTCAAATCGTAGAAGAGGTGTATCGCCGGCTGGGTATACGCGTATGCCTGCATCTGAACAACCGCAAGGTGCTCGCCGGTATAGCCGAGGTTATCGGTGCGCCGGAAAAGATGATGGATATCACTGTAGCGATCGACAAACTCGACAAGATCGGCGTGGAGCAGGTGAATGCCGAACTGCTGGAACGCGGACTGAGTGCTGCGGCTGTAGAGGCACTGCAACCGATACTGAACCTCAGCGGCGACAATAGGGATAAACTTGCACAACTGCGTACGATCCTTGCCGGCAGTGAGATAGGCCTGAAGGGCATAAACGAACTGGAAGTGATATTCGACAATTTGTCAAATGTCGATTGCCGGTTGTCTGTAGAGCTCGATCTCTGTTTGGCCCGCGGCCTGAACTATTACACCGGTGCGATCTTCGAGGTCAAAGCCTTAGATGTGCAGATGGGGTCGATCACCGGCGGCGGGCGCTACGACAACCTGACGGGCATCTTCGGCATGCCGGATGTGTCGGGTGTGGGCATATCGTTCGGCGCAGACCGCATCTACGATGTGCTGACGGAGCTTGATCTTTATCCGGCCGAGTTACAATCGGCCACGCAGCTGCTATTCGCCTGCTTTGGCGAGGACGAGCTACGCTTCGCTATGCAGTGTGCGACAGCGTTGAGGGCCAAGGGGCTGCGCGTAGAGGTTTATCCGGAGGCTGTGAAGATGAAGCGTCAGATGGCGTACGCCGACGCAAAGCATATCCCATACGTGGCGATTATCGGCAGTAACGAGTTGGCGGAGAAGAAACTGATGCTCAAGAACATGCTCACGGGCGAGCAGGACCTGGTGAGTGCAAACGAGGCAGCTGCAGTTATACAATAGATGATGAGAATGAAGAGATACATATTCTTGATAGCCGTGATGGCAATGAGCATGGCGTTGCAGGCTGTACCCGCTCGTCCGGGTTACCGCGACTGCACGCTGCAGGACGGCAGCCGTGTGAAACTGACCCTTGTGGGGGATGAGTTCTACCATTATTGGGCAACAACGGACGGCAAGATAGCCGAAGAGCAGGCGGACGGCACGTTCGTCATTACCGGTGATTCCGTTCCAGACGGGGCGACCGTTGTGGCCCGCAGAAGAGCAAGTGCACGGTACGTGAACCGCTCGAAGAAGATAGGCGCGGATATGATGCCCGGGCGAGTGCTATTCATCCTCGTGAATTTCAGCGATTTGACGTTATCTGATGCAAGCACGGCTTACTACAAGAGCAGTCTCGGTGATGCCACTCCGGGTGCGAAATCGATGTACAACTACCTGAAGGAGCAGTCCAACGGGCAGTACGTTCCGCCGATTGATGTGTTCGGACCGGTAGCGGTCAGCAAGTCGTATTCCTACTACGGGGCCAATGACTCAGAGGGCGACGATATGCATCCGGCCGAGATGATTGTAGAGGCTTGCAAGGCGCTGGACGACCAGGTCGATTTCTCGCAGTACGATACTAACAGTGACGGACATGTTGATAACGTATATGTCATCTATGCCGGCAAGGGCGAGGCGGATGGAGGCACTAAGAACACCATCTGGCCGCATCAGTATAACACTTATAGCAAAGAAGGACTCTACGAAGAGTTGGACGGTGTGCACATCCTCTCTTACGCCTGCAGTTCGGAGTTGAGCGGAACCGGAGTCTATTCGATGGGTACGCCGCTGCACGAATACAGTCATGTGATAGGTCTGCCGGACTACTATGCTACCGATTACTACAGCACGAACAGCACCGAGGCACGTACGCCGGGTTCGTGGTCACTGATGGACGCCGGTTCGTACAACGATAACGGTAAGACACCGCCGAACTATTCCATCTATGACAAGTATTACCTTGGCTGGTTGACGCCTGAGGTTCTCGCTAAGGATGACAAGTTGAACGTGAAACTGACCACCAATTACGGCGACGGATATCAGATCACCGGTGGCACGGTGCTTGTGGATGCAAGAGACAATAATACAGTTTATTACATCGAGAACCGCCAACGCACAGGCTGGGATGCAGCCTTGCCCGGTCACGGAATGATCGTCTGGAAGGTGATCTACAAGGAGAGTGCTTGGGAGTACAACTCACTAAACAATACCAACGGTTCACCGCGACTGACTATCGTTTCCGCTTCCGGTAACCCGAAGTGGATAGGCAGAGCAACCGATCCGTTCCCAGGGTCAAATGGCGTTAGAACCTATACGCCGTTCACGGGGTGCGAACTGTCGGAGATTACCGAATCGAACGGCTTGATCTATTTTGACTACAACGGCGGATTGCACAGTTCGGAGTTTACGTATCAATTGACGGGCGTGCATTGTTCCGTTCCGGCGAACGGAGTCGTCCCGGCGCGTGACGCGCTGAGTCTGACGATCACACCCGATGAGGGCTACTCACTGGCGGAAGCCGATTGCTGGAGCGTACAGATGGGCGAAGGCAACGAACTGAAGTACGGCAAGGGATTCACGTATAATCCCGAGACCGGTGAGTTCCGTATAGAGAAGGTCTTGGATGACGTAACGATTGCTGCGGAGGGCAAGAAACTATTCTCAATCACGTGGATGGCTTATGGTAGGGAGTTTGCCCGAACAACCACTACCGGCCGTGTCGTGTTGCCAGACGGGGAGCCGGGAACATGTGTTGACGGCAAGGTCTTCCGTGGTTGGTGCAAAACAGCGGACTATGTAAGCGCGACGGAAGCGCCCGAGTTCGTTCAGACGGGCGATGCCGCTGCCGAGGGTGATGTCTATTATGCTGTGTTCGCTACGCAGGGCAGTGGACCGGAGCAGACGACTACATATAAGTTTACCTCCAAGACGTGGGCAGATGCAAGCAAGTCGTGGCAAAGCCAGAAGGACGCTTTCGGCTTCCAGTCAGGCAAGGGTGTACAGATCACTTCGAGTTACAGCGGCGCAGGAGCAACGACCAAGGCTTGGTTTGATTACATCAGCAATGTAAAGGTGACCTATTGTACGAATGCTTCGGCAGGCGAGGGACAAGTCGCTATCGCAATAGGTAACGCCGTGACTGCGCAGAAAGTCACCAAAGATGGCGGAACGGATTTGCGTGAGCTGGATTATTCGTTCGACAACGAGGCCGGCCAGATCAATCTGTCTGTCGCTTGTACGGCCAATTCAATATTTGTATATTCGGTAGCTATAACGGCAGCGGCCAATCTGGTGTATACTGACTATACAACATCATGTACCGGCGCGGATAGCGGCGCAGAAACAGTCACGTTCGAGCAGCCTGCAACGAAGGTCATCCGTGACGGAGAGGTGCTCATCATCCGTGGTGATGCCGTATATACTATCCTCGGCGTGAGAAAGTGACAACACATTCAAAACACTATACAATAATGAAAAAACATATTCTTTTCTCCCTGGCGATGGCTATGAGCGTGGCGATGATGGCCGTGCCGGCACGTCGCGGATTCCATGATTATCCCCTGTCGAATGGTGGCAGCATTCAACTGACCCTTGCAGGTGATGAATTTGCACATTGGTTCGAGGCGGCTGACGGTACAGTCTATTATCAGCAACCGAACGGCACGTTTGCACCTGCCGGGACGAACTCGACTACGGTGTTCAACCGACGCAAGTTATCGCCGAAATTCAAGTCCGTTCAGAGTCGTCGTGCTCGGATGGATGTGGGCGTGACACCTAACCTTGCGCCAAAAGGCGTAGTTATCCTTGTCAACTTCAATGACACGAAGATGAAATCAAGCCACACGCTCAGCACATTCAACGAGTTGTTTAACTCGGAGAACTGTACGGTCAACAGCGGCTACCCTTCGGCAGGAGAGTATTTTAAGTCGCAGTCCAACGGCGCATATCACCCGCAGTTCGATGTGTTCGGACCGGTGACTCTAAGCAAGGGTTACGCGTACTATGGCGAGAATACACAACTCTATGATGAGACCACCGGCGAGTATTACGATGGCGACGACAAGTACGCTACTGATGCAGTTATCGAAGCATGTATACTTGCCAACCAGCAGTATGCTGATCTTGACTTCGCAAACTACGACTCCGACAACGACGGCTATATCGATTTCGTTTATGTCGTTTATGCCGGCAAGGGCGAGGCCGACGGTGGCGCTGCCAGTACAATCTGGCCGCACAATTGGGAAGTGATGTACAATGTCTATCCCTATAACGACGATGGCGAGTACGATCCCGTGAACGGCACACGAATGTCGTGCTGTTATACGGAGAACGATATAGTATTCGACAATAAGACGCTGAACAACTACGCTATGTCGTCCGAGTTAGAAGGCTCTGGCACATTCGGCGGTATCGGCACGCTCTGCCATGAGTTCGGTCATGTGATGGGTTTGCCTGACTTGTACGATATCGAGTATGGAAACATTTCCCAAAGTGGTGTTACGCCCAATGACTGGAACATTATGGATGGCGGAAGTTACAATGCCGATGGCCATTGTCCGCCTAACTACGACCCGTGGCAGAAGTATTTCTTCGGCTGGGTTACACCGATCAATTTGGGCAGCGAAGGTGCAAACCTGACACTCCAAGCCAACGGTACGCAAGGCTATCAGACCTACCAGATCAATGCCTCCGGCACGCTGCAAGGACCGACTACATCCGGACTATGCTATTATATCGAGAATCGTCAGGCACAAGGTTGGGACACACCGCTCACGGGGCACGGCATGCTTATCTGGAAGGTGAACTTCAACAAGAAAGCCTGGGAAGCCAACGGCCCGAACTCCTCCGAGACCAGTGGCGCACCGCTGCACACTATCGTTTCAGCGTACGGAACAAAGATCGGATATACGTACCGATACAACAGCTATGGTGAAATTATTGAGGGCTCAGGCACAGACAATTGTCCGATGAACCCGTTCCCCGGTACGAAGAAAATCACATCATGGAGCGGCGTTAACGGCAAGCCGCTGAAGAACATCGCCGAAGCCAACGGAGTGATTACCCTCACGTATATAGAAGAACCGGCAGCTGATCCGTTTGATATAACATGGATGGTCGGCAGTACGGAGTTCGCCAAGACCACCTCGACCGGCAAGGTTGTTCTTCCGGACGATGAGCCTGAGGCCTGCGCCGACGGCAAGGTATTCGTTGGCTGGTGCAAGACCGCCGATTACAGTAGTGCTACTACTGCACCAACCTTCGTCAAGGCCGGCGATGCAGCCGCTGAGGGTGACATCTTCTACGCCGTGTTTGCAACGAAGGACGGCGAGGGCGGAGCACCGCAAACAACTACCTATACTTTCACTTCGAAGGCGTGGGCGGATGCTACCGGCGCATGGACAAGCACAAAGGACGGCAATCAACTGACTAGTGGCCAGGGCGTGCAGGTTACATCAGCTGCCAGCGGTGCCGGTGCTGAAACTAAGCAGGCGCTCGGTAATGTCAGCAAGGTCGTTGTTAACTATTGTACCAACGCCTCCAAGGGTGCAGGCAGCATAACCGTATCTATTGGCAGCACCAAACAGTCGAAGGATGTAACGAAGAACGGCGGCACTACACTCCGTGCATTGGAGTACACCTTCAGCAACGCTTCCGGCAAGGCCGCATTCGAGGTAACATGCTCGACTAACTCGATCTATGTCAACTCCGTATCGATCACCGCCGGCAGCGGAGCATCTTACAGCGCGTACACCACGAGTTGCGCAGGACAGGGAACGGCTGTCGATAACACTGCCGTTTGTCGACGTGCCGTCAAGGCTATACGCAACGGACAGGTAGTCATCCTCCGCGACGGCGAAGTGTTCAATATCCTTGGCGTACGGCAATAACTAATAATTTAACGTTCCATCACTCATGACCACATCCGAAGCTTATGATCAGGTACTTGCACAGTGCCGGAGTATATATATCAAGAAGATGAAGGACTACGGTCCGTCGTGGCGCATCATGCGTCCGCAGACCGTCAACGACCAACTCTTCATCAAGGCCAAACGTATCCGTACGCTGGAGATGACCGGCGTGAACCTTGTGGGCGAAGATATTGCCGGCGAGGTGCGAGCGATCATCAACTACTCGGTCATGGGCATCATCCAGCTTCGACACGGTTTTGCCGACAGCATCGACATGTCGGCCGATGAGGTGACAGCGCTCTACGACAAGTACACGAAGGAGGCCAAGGAACTGATGCTTCGTAAGAATCATGACTACGGCGAGGCGTGGCGCGACATGCTCCCCTCGTCGCTCATCGACATCATTCTCACGAAGATCAACCGTAACAAGCAGATTGCTTCCAACGACAACCGTACTCTCATCTCCGAGGGTGCGGACGGCAACTACTTCGACATGCTCAACTACGCGGTGTTCTACCTCATATTGACAACCCCTGAGGCCTAATCATACAACAAACATTTGACTATGACTATCAACAAACCCGCTCACATCACCGGTTCCGTCGCACGCACCTTGCTTGCGCTCACGTTCCTCTTCTCAGGCTTCGTCAAGGCCGTCGATCCTGTCGGCACGGTCTATAAGATTGAGGATTACCTCACCGCTTTCGGCGGAGTGTTCATCTCGCTACTGCCGTTGGCTACTGCTGCGGCTGTACTGCTTATCCTGACCGAATGGACGCTCGGTGTAATGATGCTGTGCAATGTGCGCACGAATCTTACGGCGTGGCTATCGCTCGTGTTCTATGGCGTGATGACGCCGCTCACACTTTATATCGCTCTGACGAACCCAATCTCCGATTGCGGATGCTTCGGCGATGCGCTGGTTATAACCAACTGGCAGACGTTCTGGAAGAATGTAGTGCTCACAGCCTTGGTCATCGTGTTGCTCTGCACCAAACGGCATATACCGCAAACTTTTGTCTGGTGGGCGGAACTCGGCTTAGTGCTTATAGGCTTGGCGCTGGCAGGCGGATTGATGCTCTATACGCATTTCCATCTGCCAATCATCGATTTCCGGCCGTATAAGATTGGCAACAACATCCCCGAACTCATGGAGATCCCCGAGGGCGCGCCGCACGACGAGTATGCCGTCACGCTCATCTACGAGAAGGATGGAGTAGAGCAGGAGTTCACCCTGCAGGATTACCCGCGTAACGACTCGACATGGCGCTTCGTTGACCAACGCTCGACACTCGTCAGCAAGGGATATGAGCCGCCTATCCACGATTTTGTGCTCGTTGATTACGAGGGCGAAGATTTGACTTACGATCTGCTGGAGATGGAGCGTGTAGTTTGTGCTGTGATGTACGACCTGGACAAGACTGACCTCTCGCAACTGCCGAAGCTCGTAGCGCTATCCCGCACTTGCGAGGAGCAGGATACGCCGTTCTATATCCTTACCTCCGCTACCGATCAGCAGATCGAAGAGTTCGTTGAGGCCAACAATCTTGTCCTTGACCGTTCGCTCTTCCTTACTGCTGACGGCATTATGCTTAAGACCATCGTTCGTGCCAACCCGGGCGTATTCGTCATCGAGAACGGCACAATTACTGACAAATACAACATACGCAACAGATAATATGAAATGTCTCATCATCGGCTCTGGCCCTGCGGGCTACACAGCCGCCATCTACGCCTCGCGCGCTAACCTGCAACCTGTACTCATCGAGGGTCCGCAACTCGGCGGACAACTCACTATTACTACTGAGGTCGAGAACTTCCCCGGTTACCCTGAAGGCGTCGAACCGTTCCAGATGATGGATGATTTCCGTCGCCAAGCCGAGCGTTTCGGCACGCAGTTCGTCTCCGCCATCGTCGAGAAGGTCGATTTTGCCTGCTCGCCGAAGAAGGTCTGGACCGACGCCGGCACGCTCTACGAGGCTGACACTGTCATCATCGCTACAGGCGCATCGGCTAAGTGGCTGGGCATACCGAGCGAGAAGGAGTACCGCGGCCGTGGCGTGAGTGCATGCGCTACATGCGACGGGTTCTTCTACCGTGGCAAGACCGTTGCTGTCGTAGGCGGTGGCGACACAGCATGTGAGGAGGCTACTTATCTCGCTAACCTTTGCCAGAAGGTCTATATGATTGTACGCAAACCCTACCTGCGTGCCTCGGAGATTATGCAACGGCGCGTGTTCGATAACCCGAAGATCGAGATCCTCTTCGAGCACAATACCCTCCGCCTTACCGGCGAAACGAAAGTCGAGGGCGCTGATCTGATCTACAAGAAAGGCCTGCCCGATGAGGAGCAACGACATATAGCTATCGACGGTTTCTTCCTGGCTATTGGTCACCAGCCTAACACCCGCATCTTTGCTGGACAACTTGATCTTGATACCGAAGGATATATCAAGGTCAAGGGCGACAGTCCATGCACGAATATTCCGGGTGTTTTCGCTGCCGGCGATTGTGCCGATCCGCATTACCGCCAGGCTATCGTCGCTGCCGCGGCAGGGTGCAAAGCCGCTATCGAAGCCGATAAGTACCTCAAGGGGATGTAATTGATAACGTTGGTATTTGATATGAAAAGTGCTTGGGAGATACCAAGCACTTTATTTTTGTAATGCATTGACGAGCATTCCGCAAGCGGCGAGTATATCTTCGCCGCGCGAACGGCGTATGGTGCAGGTCACACCGCGGGCAGACAGATAGTCGCGGAACGCAATCATTCGCTGCTCGTCACTCGGAGGGAAAAGCGGATTGTCGCCTGTACTGTGGAATCGTATGAGGTTAACGCGACAGGGTAGGCCGCTCACGAGACGCAGAAGTTGCTTGGCGTGGCGCAGATTGTCGTTCACACCTGCCCAGCAGATATATTCGAACGAGAGACGGCGCTGGTGCGACCAGTCGTACTGACGAACGATGTCAAGTATATCCTTTATAGGCGTCAGACGCTCAGCAGGCATGATTGCTGCACGCTCCTCGGGAAAGGCGTTGTGCAACGATATCGCCAGGTGGCAGTCGCTCTCATCCAAGAACCGCTTGACGTTCATTACACCTACTGTGGAGACGGTGATGCGTTTGGGACTCCAGGCCAATCCCCAATCGGCAGTGAGAACATTGAGCGCACGTAGGACGTTATCGATATTGTCCATCGGTTCGCCTTCGCCCATCAGCACAAGGTTCGTCAGGTCGGGGAAATGCAGCACTTGCGCGAGGATATCCGCCGCGGACAGATTGCCGTGAAACCCGAGCGTTCCGGTCATGCAGAACCGGCAACCCATCTTGCATCCCGCCTGCGTGCTCACGCAAAGCGTCACACGGTCATCCTCGGGAAGATAGACGCACTCGATATAGTTCGGCTTATCGTTGCCGATAGTCTCAAACAGGTATTTCCTTGTGCCGTCATGCGATACGGCTTCGGCGGTTGGCAGGCTGCGTCCGATGGTGTACTTTGCTTGCAAGGCTTGGCGCGCCCTGATGGAGATGTTCGACATCTCGTCAAACGAACTTACTCGCTTACGGTAGATCCACTCGCAGAGCTGCTTGCCAACGAAGCGGGGCAATCCCGCCTCGATGGCAATAGCTTGCAGTTCGTCGAGTGATTTACCTAACAGAGGCTCCATGATTGGGGAACAGCCAAATATGGCTGCGTGCTTGATTAGTTGCGAGCCAGCGGTACGATGATAGCTGTGAGCGGCTCAACGGTGATGCGCTGGTTGAGATCGATCGACTTGCCGGAAACGACATCCACGCCCTGACGGGCATAGTTGATCAGGATCTCATGATACCGTGCCACAGGCATCTGTCGCGGTTCGCTGCTGGCGTTCAGATAGACGAGCACTGCTTCCTTATCTGTATAACGCACGTATGCGTACGTGTTATCGCGACTGAGGAAATGCATGAGTTTGCCCTCGTGGATCGTTTTGTTGCCTCGACGCCATGTAAACAACTTCGTGTAGTACGCATTGAGATCCTCCTGCTCTTTCGTCAAACCTGTGGCCGTGCCGTTGAACCACGGGTGATTGACGCGCAACGCGCCGTGGTTGCTTATGTCGTCAGGATTGAGACTGATCAGTCCGTACTCCTCGCCATAGGTCAGTTGCGGTATGCCGCGCATCGTGGCCAGCAGTGCCACGATCAGTTTGTTGCGTTCATAGCTCTTGTCGAGAAGCATGTCGCGCACACGGGGCGTGTCGTGGTTGCTGTCGAAGATGAGCAGATTGTCGGGGTTGGCGTACAGATAATCGTCCGCCACAACCTCGTAGCACTTCAGCAGTCCTTGTCCCCAGCCCTCGCCGGTGTTGCTCAGCGCAGCGCACATCGCCTCCTGCAGCGGGAAATCCATCACGCAGGGCAGGTTGGAATTGTAACCATCGGGGTTACGTGCATCCGCTTGCCAGTATGCGATCTGCGAACTCGGGCGTGTCCAGCACTCGCCTACGATATTGATGCCCGGATACTCCTCGCGCACAGCTTTTGTCCACTGGGAGATGGGTACCTTCTCGTTGTACGGGTAGGTGTCTACGCGCAGACCGTCCAAATCCATCGCTTCAATCCACCATATAGCCCACTGTTGGAAGTATTTGAGCAGATCAGGGTTGTCGAGATTCATATCGGGCATCGAGGTGTCGAACCATCCGCTGTTCATTCCGAGAAAATCCGCCTCCGAGGCATGAATATCCGCAGCGGTGGTGAACTGCCAGTTCGAGCGTGTGAACTCCGGATATTGGTGAATCCAGTCGTGGTACGGCAGATCGTTCATCCACCAGTGTGCTGAACCGCAGTGGTTCGGTACGATATCCATAATCACCTTCAATCCCTTCCTGTGCGCAGCATTGACATACGACTGATAGAGCTCGTTGCTGCCGTAGCGCGGGTCGATATGGTAATAGTCGGCGCAGGCATAGCCGTGGTACGACTGTGTAGGCTCGTTGTCCAGTAGGAGCGGTGTGCACCAGATAGCCGTGGCACCTAACGCCTTGATCGCATCCAGATGATCGATCACACCCTTCAGGTCACCGCCGTGACGGCCGAACCACTCCGTAGGAGCGGTCTTCTCGGCTGTGTCATCGGTGTTATCATTCGTCGGATCGCCGTTGGCAAAGCGGTCGGGCATGATTAGGTAGATCACGTCTTCCGGACCATAGCTCGTGTTTGCAGCAGGCTCGGGACGGCGCTGGCTAATCACATAATCGACGTGCGCCGACTTCTTGTTCTTCGTCAGCGTGATGCGGTACGTGCCGGACTGGTTGACGTCGAGGTCCACGAACAGGTAGTTCGGTGACTCGGCATTGTGCTGCCGTTTGACCGTCAGACCGAGACACTGGCCTTTCATCACCTTGCCGGCCACAACTTGCTGGATCGTGACCTGTGCATCGGCAAGGTCTTCGCCCTGCAGCATCAGTGTCAACGGCATTTTCATGTCTGTGAACCAACTCAGCGGCTCAGCGCGCTCAATACGCGGCTTGGATTGCATGCTTAATGACAACAGGAGGCAGACCGCCAATCCTGATAATCGAATGATGTTTTTCATATTCGTATAATTGTGTTTTGTTAGGCAGGTGTAGAACTATTGCGCCAACTTTTGGCGTCTTTGTCATAAACACGAAAGTAGGTCTATAAGCGGGGTTCTGTATTAGCCTATCATTAATCTTGAGTACATGTTGCCATGCACCTCTCTCGCGCTCTACCCTCCAACTCGGGCGAGCAGCCCTCGTGCGTTGGTTTACTTGAGTTTGCAGCCCGCAGTGTGCTCGTTTCACCTGCGCATCAGCACGCTGATGCGCAACTCGTCTCTGTAGCAGTGACCAAAGATTACTCCCTGACGGCCGTTAACCGCTGCGGTGCTCTGTGCTGCCCCGACTTTCCTCTACGTACTCACGCACGTAGCGATAAGCCGACCTGCTTTCGCGTTTACGCAAATTGCGACTGCAAAGGTAATAATTTTTTCGGACAAATGCAAATTTTCCTGCAATTTTCGTCAATAGAAGCCATGGATTTCGCCATTTTTGTTTAAAAATGAAAAAAATGCACCTTTTTCGTAAAAAAATGCGTATAGGTATTGCATATTTCATTTTTTATTTATATCTTTGCAGTCGCGAAACAAAAATCACAGCCATAAGGCAGTGTCAAATATAAGGAAATTCATAGTAGGATTGATTGGGTTGCTCTGTGTCAGCGTTGGATACGCGGATGACATCACCCTGATTACTGAAGACGCTTCGTCGGATACGTTGTTATACGGTTGTGGCAAGTATCCGCGTTCGGGTGTGTATGCGGTGCCCTATGGCGACGAAACGCGCACGCTTAATCTAAAAATCTATCAATACCGTAGCAGCGAAGATCAGACTGCCACGATTACCTTGGGTGATACGCTCATTTTCGGTTGCTCGCTAATTGCGCCCTCTGTTGCCGACACAACGGTTTACGACACGATTCCCGATGACGGCTTTGATCGGATCATTAGACTCGTGCTTATAACACAAGAGCCGCCTGAAGAAGAGTGTGTCCCCGCGACTGGTTCTGCAGAGATAAGCATCTATAAGGGCGATACGCTTCTTTTCGGCTGTGACACTATCACCGTGGAGTGCACGCGTGACGTAAC
>DBYS01000016.1:124334-124492 GCA_002310195.1 Bacteroidales bacterium UBA1180 | reverse complement strand
AGTTGCGACAGCATCGTTACTCTCACAGTTTCTTTCCTTCCTGAAGAAGAGTGCGTGCCCGCGACTGGTTCTGCAGAGATAAGCATCTATAAGGGCGATACGCTTCTTTTCGGCTGTGACACTATCACCGTAGAGTGCACGCGTGACGTAACACTTCG
>DBYS01000016.1:0-124298 GCA_002310195.1 Bacteroidales bacterium UBA1180 | reverse complement strand
AGTTGCGACAGCATCGTTACTCTCACTGTTTCTTTCCTTCCTGAATACGACTCCGTGCGCGTATGCCCGTATACCATATATGATACGATCTGCGTGGGCAGCCAGTATAACACTCGCTTGCAGACGCTCACTCTGGACGCTGATACGGCAGTAAATGACACGGTATTTGATGCCATTGTGTATGTCGATGAAGAATTGCATCGGAAAATCCACACTGATTCGTTATATATCTATTACCTTTCTGTTTGGCAGCGAACCGACACGACGCTGCAAGACAGCATTGAACTTGGCCAGTCGTACACCTTCAAGGGCAAAAAGTTCACCCCGGAAGAGCCAGGTATCATCCCCCTCTACGATACATTGCAGAACATTCATAAGTGCGATAGTTTCATTGTTGTCGAACTAAAGGTATTCGAAGTAATCGAGTTGCGCAAAACGGTAGATGCCGCTGTGGATAGCACGTTGTGTGTAGGCGCAAACTTTACCATCGAGGCTATTGATCCTGAACTCAGCCGCACGTTCGAAGTGTTCAACGATACAACCGTAACGGATACCTTGCGGGATGTACGTCAATTGAAAGATAGTATTCTTCATACGCTGACATACATTGACTCTGTGACGACATACAACCTCCACGTTTGGGCAAGCACCGATATAACTCTACAAGATAGTATCAAACTTGGTGAGTCATACGTCTTCAGCGACGAGGATCTGACCCCGACTGAATCTGGTCTGTATACATACAACGATACTGTTCCCAATATACACGGTTGCGATAGTATTACGACTTTGGAACTGACTGTTATCGAAGAGGTGTTTGCAGAGGTGTATGACACTGTTTGTCTCAGTGGCGTGTACACTGCCGGCAGTCAAATGCTGACGATCACTCAAGATACAATCGTTAGGGATACGATTATCGATGCCCGTCCATTCACAGATTCGATAACAACCTATAATATTCTTGTTTGGCACAACGAACTGGATGCTGAGATCGAGTGGGGCAATGCGTTCTGCGGCACGCCGTACAATGGCGCAGATGAGGTGCTTGGTGCGTTGCGAGAGGCAATAGAGGCGGACGATTTGTTTGAGAAAGATACTACACTGTCGCTGCTTTGGAAAGACGCGAACGGTGAATATGTTCCTTACACGGGTGCCGAGATGTCGCCTGAGGCAGAAGAGATAGATCTGCGTGCAGAGGTAAGCAATGCTTGTACGACTGTGCAGTTCGACCATACGTTGAGCATTCAGAAGCCTGATTATGAGTTGTCAGACGAGTTCGCCGATATGCCTGCCGTATCGAAATACAGCGACTGGTTGCTGATGATTGATCTCGACTCACTGAACAAGGTTTATGGTTTGTATCCCGAGCCCGACAGTGTTCGCTGGTTCCACATAACCGGTACAGACCCTGATATTGATGCAGATGAGCTGGTCGGCACAGGTTATTACTACACTGATGACCGTCATCTGGTAGGTTCGTACTACGCTATCATCACTCTGCCTGAGGAGACTGACGCCTGTGGTGGCTCGTGGCGCACACGTATAGTTGTGCGTACGTCTGACAGTGCGCCAATGTTAGCTCCGAACGCCGTTCGGCAGGGCGAACCGATGTGGCTTTATCATCTCCACGCAAGCGGCGAGGTGCATATCTTCAGCGCCAATGGCGTCTGCGCACGTGTGCTTCACTACGAAGCCGATGCCTCGGATTTGAACGGCATAATGCGCATCACGACCGATGCCCTGCCCGCAGGAGTATATATGTTGCATATTAACAACGGTGTTGACCGAGCGGCTATGCCGTTCATCATTCGGGAATAGGAGGATTGACGCATGAAAAAGCTATTGATTACATACATGCTTCTCCTGTTCGGAGTGACAGCGTTCGCCAATGAGCCTACGCTTGTAGGTCATACCGCCGAACGTGACACTACGCTGCAACAGCAAGGCCATATTGCTGCTGAGGATTATCGCTTCAAGGAAGGCGATACGATCATCATCAATAAGCAGCAAACGAACTACCTGACCGGTGAGAATATAGCTAATTGGGCATATTACGTCCGCCACATGATTCAACAGGTCGGCGGTAAGCGTTTCCCCAATGGTATATTGCTGGCAGGTATCAATTCGTGGATCGAGCCTCATGGTTTGTTGCTTATGGGCGCTAGAGAGAAGACAGATACCTCGACGGTCAAGGAAAATACCGACCGTCCGCTTATCCTTGAGCGTCTGTTGGAACTCAATGATATGGACGAGGGCATGCAGGCTACTATCCAGAAACTCGCCGAGCAACACCACATGACCGCGATGGTTGATGAGGCGCGTGAAGAAGCCAAACGTTATAGCAAGTTTGTTGTGCAGCAGGAGCGTGAACGCGAGTTGCGCGATAGTATAGCTGCCGTTGAGGCGCAGCAACGCGCGTTGCAGGATAGTCTGGCAGCGCAGCAGGCACTTGCACGGCACTATAAGGACAGTATTGAAGCCGCACAACTTGCCCGCGAAAAAGTTTTCAAGGATAGTCTGTCAGCCGTTGAGCAGGCTTATCAGCAGGCTCTCAAAGACAGTTTGGAGGCAGCGCGCGCTAAACTGCAGTTCAACCGCGTCGGAGCAGGACTGCGCGTAGGCGTTGCTTCGCTGATGCAGAAGACGCTTCCTGAGGCTAACGGCAAATGGAAAGCTGGCTTTGATATTCTCGCCGATGCCCAGTACGCGCACTACTGGCGGCAACGTGACAGCCAGTTGGCGTACGGTGTGATGACCGGATTGAGTTTCGGCTACACGCGCAACGGCGTGACGGCTAACGGCAACCGTGAGTTTGACGTGACTGACGAGGACGGCGACCAACTGCATTACACTATCACCGGTGCGGATGCCAAGGAGAATGACGGAACAATAGTGTTCGAGATTCCGGCAATGTTCTCGATGCTCATCATGGATCAGATATTTGTGAATGTCGGTCCGCGCATCTCGATTCCTGTATATAGCCATTATAACCAGGATCTGACGGCAACGCATATCGACGCGTGGAACGTGACGAAAAACGTCCATGTGGCCGATGAGATCATTACCGGTAAGGTAACTGACGATATGTTGCGCCAGAAAGCTTCGACTAGACTCTCGCGACTGAACATCCAGTTGTCGGCAGAGGTGGGCTATGAATACAAGTTGCCGAACGGACATATCCTCGGAGGTGGCGTTTACACCAATTACAGTGTGTTCTCGCTATACCCGAACGATCCGACGGGTAAGAACCTGATCAGTATCACCACGCCGTCAGATGAAGCACCTTCGGTCGTGACTGTCAGCCCGACCACAGAAGCCTTCGTCCAGAAGAACGGACTGGGATTCTTTGACTTCGGTTTGAAGGTAATCTACCATTTCATGATGTGGTAAGAGCAGAGAGCTCGACGAAACAAACGAAATACGGAGAATCACGAATAGCGTGGTTCTCCGTGTTTTTCTATAATAGCCCGTGTGGAAAAGATTCGTGCAATTTTCCTCTTGCGGAGTGCGCTATTTAGGCGATTTTGCGCAAAATGCAACTTTTTTGAAAAAAAATGCATTTAGGTCTTGCAAATTCAAAAAGATTTTTGTATCTTTGTAAGCTTTTTTATGGAAAAGCAGAATGTTCCGAAAGGTTTCGGATGACGAACCAAATCGTTCGAGCATCGCGAGATAGGTAAATATATTGATAACCAAATAAAACGTACAATAATACGTATATGAAAAATACGAATCGCTCGTTTGGGCAATTATTTAATCTGAGTTTCGGATTCTTCGGCGTGCAGATTGCTTACGCCTTGCAGAGTGCCAACATCTCGCGAATCTTCGCCACTCTCGGTGCTGACCCGCACACTTTGAGTTTCTTTTGGATTCTTCCGCCACTGATGGGTATGATTGTTCAGCCGTTGGTGGGCAAGTACAGTGACAAGACGTGGAATCGTCTCGGTCGCCGCAAGCCGTATCTGTTGGTAGGCGCTTTGATTGCTGTGGCTGTGATGCTGCTGTTGCCGAATGCCGGAAACTTCACCTTCGCGCAGTCCGCGTTCCTTGGCCTGAATGCCGCTATGTGGTTTGGATTGTTCAGCCTTATGTTCCTTGACACAAGTATCAACATTGCCATGCAGCCGTTCAAGATGATGGTCGGCGACATGGTCAACGAGGAACAGAAAGGTACGGCTTACGCCATCCAGTCGGCGCTGTGCAACGCAGGTTCGGTGGTTGGTTACTTGTTCCCGATATTCTTTACATGGATCGGTATAGCTAACACGGCTCCCGAGGGCGTCATCCCTGACTCCGTCAAGTGGTCGTTCTATGCCGGCGCGGCAATCCTTATCCTCTGCTCGCTTTATACCTTCTGCACGGTTAAGGAGCTTAACCCTGAGGAATATGCTGAGTTCCACGGCATTAGCCAGGAATCTTCGGCACAGAGCCAAGAGCCTGACAAGGGCTTCATCGAGTTGCTCCGTGACGCTCCGTCAGCGTTCTGGACAGTTGGTCTGGTGCAGTTCTTCTGCTGGTCGGCGTTCATGTATATGTGGACTTACTCCAACGGTGCTATCGCCGCCAACTGCTTCGGTTGGGACGGCTTGGATGCCAAGGATGTGGCTTTCCAGGATGCCGGCAACTGGGTTGGAGTAGTGTTCTGCGTGCAGGCTGTTGGTTCGCTGCTTTGGGCTGCGTTCCTGCCGAAGCTTGAGCAGTGGTTCGGAAACAAAGGTGCTTACGCTGTGTCCCTCGTTGTGGGCGCAATAGGCTTTGTATCGGTGTTCTTTGTGAACGACCAATATGTGCTCTGGATCAGTTATGCCCTGATTGGTGCGGCATGGGCTGCAATGCTGGCGCTTCCGTTCACTATCGTGACGAACGCCATCAAGGGCGGAAACATGGGCTACTATCTCGGTTTGTTCAACTGCACAATTTGCGTGCCGCAGATCGTTGCTGCATTGTGCGGTGGTCTGCTGCTGAAGTTCGTCTGTGGCCACGAGCAGGCAGGAATGCTTGTAGTGGCAGGTGTGCTGTTGCTATTAGGTGCCGCGTCCGTCTTCCTTATTCGCGAACATGAGGACGACTAAGCCATTGACCAGTTGTGGTCAATTGATTGACAATCAACAAAAACTAACATAATTAATCTAAACAAAAAACACAAGCAAATGAAAAACAATCGCATTTCATTACGCGCCGTGCTGATGTTGTTCCTGCTCGTAGCGGGAATGACGGCATTCGCTCAGATCACCGTACAAGGTACGGTTGTTGATGCAGCGAATGATGAGCCTATTATCGGCGCTTCTGTGCTGGAGATTGGTACAACCAACGGTACAATCACCGACTTTGACGGTAACTTTACGCTGAACGTCAAATCCGGTGGCAAGCTTGCCATCTCTTACATGGGTTATAAGACTCAGGAGCTTGATGCCGCTCCGCGTCTGAACGTACGTTTGGGCGAGGATTCCGAGCTCTTGGAGGAAGTCGTAGTAGTCGGCTACGGTGTTGTGAAAAAACACGATGCAACCGGCTCTGTAACGGCTATTAAGCCCGATGAGATGAACAAAGGTCTGCAAACAACGGCAACGGATATGTTGTCCGGTAAGATTGCAGGTGTCGCAGTTACCACGAACGACGGTACGCCGGGCGGCGGCGCTACGATCCGTGTCCGCGGTGGTTCGTCATTGTCGGCATCGAACGACCCGTTGATAGTGATTGATGGTCTGGCGATGGATAACGACGGTATCAAGGGTGTGGCTAACCCCTTGGCAATGGTTAATCCTGCCGATATTGAAAGCTTTACCGTGCTTAAAGATGCCTCGGCAACCGCTATCTATGGTTCGCGTGCATCAAACGGCGTCATCATCATCACAACGAAGAAAGGTTCTGCTAATCAGAAACTGAAAGTGTCGTACAACGGCAACGTATCAATCGGTACACTGCTCAAAACCATCGACGTTTTCAGTGGCTCAGAGTTGCGTGACTACGCACAGGAGTTGTATAACGACAAAGTACTGCACCCCGATTCCTATCGTCCGAAGGTGCTCAACTACCTCGGTGACTCTGACACGGATTGGCAGAGCCAGATATACCGCACGGCTATCTCCACTGACCACAATATCAGCTTGATGGGTGGTACAAAGAACATGCCTTACCGCTTTTCCATCGGCTACACTGACCAGAACGGTATCATCAAGACTTCGAACATGCAACGTGTAACGGCGTCGATCAACTTGAACCCGTCGTTCCTCGACAAGCACCTTGTGTTCAACCTGAACGCCAAGGGAATGTATATCTACAACCGCTATGCTCCGGGTGTGACCGGTGCTGCTATTGCTTACGACCCGACTGTTCCTGTGAAGGGCGAGGCTACCGGTTATCTGACCGGTACAACACTGGGCGCATCTCAGGCAGTGCTTGACCAGATTTTCGGTGGATACTTCGGACGTACGCAGCCTGCCACGCTGAATGACTCTGAGTGGAACTATCAGTTTAACACTCAGACCGCAGCTAACCCTGCCAACACACTGGCTTATACCAACGATCGTGCACATTCAGGTTCGTTTGTAGGAAACATTGAGGCAGACTATAAGATCCACGGCTTTGAAGATCTGCATATCCATGCTAACTTTGGTGCAGACTACTCTTACGGTAAGCAAAACACCGATATCGACCGTCTTATCCAAGATGTAAGCAATGGCTATTACGGCTATACCGGATATACTTGGGAGAAGAAGTATAACCTCTCGTTCAACGCGTACGCGCAGTATTATAAGGATTTCTCTGAGGATCAGCATTTCGACATCATGGCTGGTGGTGAGTACCAGAAGTTCCATCGTAACAGCTATACCGAAGGCTGGAAGACTTATCCGGATACGAACAACGATCCCGCTCTGCGTGGGCAGAAGAAGGATTACAGCGATTACACCTACGCTACACAATCGGCATTGCTATCATTCTTCGGTCGGGCCAACTGGGTAGGATGGAACCAGGTAATGGCTACCGTTACGCTGCGTGCTGATGCTTCGACACGTTTCGCTCCTAAGGTGCGTTGGGGCCTGTTCCCTTCTGTCGCCCTCGGTTGGAAGATCAAGGAGACCTTCCTCAAGGATGTTAACTGGCTCAATGACCTCAAGCTCCGTCTCGGCTACGGTATTACCGGTCAGCAGAACTTGAACCAGGGAGACTTCCAGTACCTGCCTGTATTCGTTCAGAACCAGACCGGTGCATGGTCAACCCTCGGCGAGACACCTGCTCAGGTTGACCTGACGGGCAAGGTTGACGGTACCGATTACGTTATCGGTAACGACGGCTATGTATACTACATGACTTATCGTCCGAACGAATATAACCCCGACCTGACTTGGGAGAAGACCACGACATACAATGCCGGTCTTGACTTTGCGTTCCTCAACAACCGAATCTCGGGTAACATCGACTACTACTATCGTCTCACCAATGACCTGATCAACTGGGTGGACGTAGCTGCAGGCTCGAACTTCAAGACCCGCGTGATCCGCAATGTAGGTTCGCTGTCGAACATGGGTGTTGAGTTCGCTATCAACGCCGTGGCTATTGACACGAAGAACTTCAAGTGGGATCTGGGCTATAACGTAGCTTGGAACGACAACAAGATCCTGAATCTCACCGGTTCGGACGATCCGGGTTATTATGAGTACAACACCGGTTCGGGTATTGGCAACGGTGCGTACGTTCAGGCTAATGCTGTAGGTCACGCTGCCAACTCGTTCTACGTATATGAGTCGAAGATGAACCCGAATACGGGTACGCTCTACCTCGTTGATCAGCAGCATCCGGATGCTCTGCCGGGCGACGCAGACTACAGCTTGGAAGCTTCGGATAAGATCTTCTACCACAGCGCTGCTGCTCCTGTTACCATGGGCTTCAACACAAAGTTCCAATTCTACGGTGTTGACCTCGGTATCGCTTTCCACTCGAACATCGGTAACTACGTGTACAACTCGGTTCTCCAAGACCAGTTGCAGTACGTGACTACGCTTTATGATGCTAAGTTCGACGGTTACCACAATGTGCTCCGTCAGGCTTATGTTGCTTATTACGATGACGGTTGCCACCTGCGTAACGAGCTCGGCGACGGACGTATCAGTACGTACTTCGTACAGAGAGCTTCGTTCCTCCGCTGCGACAATATTACGCTCGGTTATTCGTTCGATCCGAAGGACATCAAGCTGAATGGACGTGTTTACTGCACTGTTAGCAACCCGTTCGTAATCTCTGGCTACAAAGGTCTTGATCCGGAAATCTCCGGCGGTATTGACTACAATATGTATCCGCGTTGTATGACTACGGTTGTAGGACTTTCGTTGAATTTCTAATGTTGCACGACAAATAACTACAATTCGATAATAACTACGATTATGAAAAAGAATAGTATTAAATTATTTATCGCAGCAGCGTTAGCAATGACGTTCACTGCGTGTATGAATCTGGATCCTATTGATCCGAATTCTGTTCAGATTAATTCTGAGAACCACGATCAGGTCATCGACGCGCTCTATGCCAAGTTGTACTGCGCGTTCGTACAGACAGGTCAGTCGGGTGGTGGTGGCAACGCCGATATCATCACCGATGACGAGGGCTACTCGGGCTTCTATCGTACGCTGTGCGTGCTCAACGAATTCCCGACAGACGCCGGCTGGTGGACATGGCGTGGTGATGCCGGTTGCTCCGATTTGTTGATGCTTGCTTGGACCCCGGCTAACCCCTTTGTTTCCAAACTGTATAACCGTTTGAACTATGCCGTGACGATGTCGAACCTTTTCCTCGACGAGACAGAGGGCACGACCGACGCTGAGATGATACACAAACGTGCTGAGGTGCGTTTCATCCGTGCGCTGAACTACTACCATATGTTGGATATGTTTGGTTCTGTTCCGTTCACGGCTACTATCGCTACAAATAACCCTGAGCAGATCGACCGCGAGAGCCTCTACAACTGGCTTATCGACGAGATCGACGGCGGCCACACAGGCAAGGTATATAAGAACCGCAAGACCGGTGAGGCACTGGCCACCTACACCCCGACAGGTGACGCTGACCACGGCTTCCTTCAGGACTTGTATGACAAGGACGCTACTACTATCTATCGCGTAACCAAGCCTGCTGCTTACATGCTTCTTGCTCGTCTGTATCTTAACGCTGAGGTATATGTTGGCAAGGCTGAGTGGGCTAAGGCCGAAGAGGCTGCCGGTAAAGTGATCGAGTCGTATCCGACTATGCACCCTGTTTATGCAGAGGTTTTCATGGGCGATAACGACAAGGTCGCTCGTGAAGAGATGGTCTTCCTCGCTGCCTGCGATGGTGTACTCATCCGTTCGTATGCTGGTTCACAATATACCATCTGCTCCACGCGTAACACGAAGATGAACGGTTGTGGTTCGAGTAACAACAGTTGGGGCTGCTGGCGAACATCGCCTGAACTCGTGGCTAAGTTCGGTAACTTCCAGGGTAAGACGCCTAACGAGATCATCGCTCTCGGTGGTGCATACGACGAGTTCGATATGCCGGCTATCGCTGGTGACGACCGTGCAATGTTCTCTGCCACGAACGTCGATCCGGGCGATGGTACGCTGAATGTCAAGGGCTTTGCCGGACTCGTGCCTGATAACGGTGACGGCTTTGATTCATGCTGGGCTATCTGCAAATGGACGAATCTGTACTCTACTGAGTTCGATGCAACCTTGCACCCGCTCAACGATGACCACGCTGCTCCGCAACACGATCCTTCGTTCTGCGACGCTGATGTGCCTATTATGCGTACTGCTGAGGCCTTCCTGACACGTGCTGAGGCTCGCTATCGTCAGAGCAAGACTTCTGAGGCATTGGCTGATATCAACGCTGTTCGTTCGCGTGCACACGCTACACCGCTCGCTTCGCTTAACGATGACGAAGTGCTTGACGAGTGGCTTCGCGAGTTCTATCACGAAGGACGTCGTCGTATCGACCTCATCCGCTTCGGCCAGTTCGTTGGTCCGACCGTTACCCGTACATGGGAAGGTCGTGGAGCGAAGAAGACTGGCGATATCAAGTCATATGACAATCCAGACTCATGGAACACCAAGGTCGTTGAACTTGATGCGAAGATGACGCTCTATCCTATTCCGGAGGGAGATGTTGTTGCTAACTCCAACATCGTACAAAACCCGGGCTATTAATCGCTCGCGGTTTTGTACACCAAATTTGAACTCATCACAAAGGATGACATTATAAACCAATTAACAATTAAAAAATCAAAGTTATGAAATTTAACAAGATTGTTGCTGCTATGTTGGCAATCGTTGCATTTGCTTTCGTAGCATGTAAAAATGACACTGACGTAATCAAACTGAAACTCAACAAAATGAGTTTGAAGGTTGGTGAGACCTACACGATCCCCGTAGAGAAAGCTTCGGGTACAATCGCATGGGCTTCGTCGGCCCCTGCTGTTGCTACTGTTAACGAGCAAGGTACTGTTACCGCTGTTGCTGAGGGTAGTGCTGCTATCACAGCTACTGTTGGCAAGGCTGTTGCTACTGTTGATGTAACTGTTGCTAATGATGGTGGTGGCGAAGGTGGTGCTCCTGACCTGGACGCTCCTGCTGCCGGCAAACTGCGCGTTGTTATTGAGATTCCTGCCGGTTCGGAGTGCAACGGTATCGCGCTGAAGGGTACGCTCGGTGAGCCGAATGAGGCCGGTGACGGCTATGTGTGGTCTGGCGAGAACACCTATATCGGTGAAAACGGTGCTGCTACTCCGGTTGATGGCGCTATCTACAAGTTCACGAAGGTTGAAGGCTACGCTAACTGGTTCCAGGTAGAAGTTCCTGCTGCTGAAGCTATGGAGTTCAAGGTTTGCTTGATCTACGCTGGTGACGCTAGCTGGGAAGGCCAGGCTAAGGACGTTGCTCTGCACAGCTGCAACTTCTCGAACATTGAGCCGACTATTGCCGGCGATGGTCAGGTTAAAGAGATCGGCGCTAACGGCGGTCTGCTCTACCTCAAGATTGGTGGTTGGAACAAGTCTGAGTGCGTTCAGGTTGTTCTGGTTAAGCGTCACGTGGTTCTTACTGTTCCGACAAACGACTGCGGTGCTGAAGTTCCGTCAATCGTTGGCTCGTTCAATGGTTGGAATGCAACTGAGATCGCTATGACTCCGGTTGCTGGTCAGGATGGCAAGTATGAGGCTACTGTTGAGGCCGACGCTTCTGACGAGTTCAAGTTCGCAGGCTCTGTAAGTGGCTGGGACAACGAGATTCGTGCTTACGATGCTGAAAACGATGAACTTAAAGAAAACAACCCGAACATTCAGTTCGGTGATCAGACAGAGTTCGCGATTGATTACAGCACTGGTAAGTGGAAAAAATGCGAAGAGTAATCGCAAATTTCTCGGATGACATAGTCATCATAACAATAGCCCGGGCATTTGCTCGGGCTATTTGTTTATTCGTAGTTGATCAGATACACTTGTTCCGTTGCTCGCGTCAGGGCTGTATAGAGCCACCGGAGGTACGTGATGTCGCGTTGTTCATCGGGCACAGGACCTTGGTCGATATACACGTGCTGCCATTGTCCGCCTTGCGCCTTGTGGCAGGTCACGGCGTACGCATAGCGGATATGCAGGGCGTTGTAATACGGTGAGTCGTATATCGTCTTGATCAGTTCGCGTTTGTTGTGTATCTCCGGATAGTCTTCCGCTATACGGTAGAACAGATCTTGCTGCATTTGATAAATCTGTTCGTCGCTCTCTGCCTGCAATATATCCAGCCAAACGATGCATTCCATCTCCCGCTCGGCCTCATAATCAACGTTCTGCAGCGTGGCATCGGCGAAGTGAAAACCATATAGCTCGCGGAAGTTCCTGATGCGCGTCACCTCGAACATATCGCCGTTGGCTATAAATTCTACGCCCTCATAATCCTTGCCCCAGAAGTAGTTGTTCTTGTTCACCATCACCCGGTCGCCGGACGATAGTTGGTCCTCTTTCCATAATATATACGCGCGCACGCCTTGGTTGTACAGGTTCGTGCGTTTGTTCGACCGCGTTACGATCAGCGTTTGCGCCATGCCGCACTCGTTGTACGACTTCTCCAGACTCTGCTGCAGATCTGCACCGCTGAGTAGCACCAGTTCGGGCGCACTCGCTATCGCCACATGTTCGCCGGTTGCAGGCGTCAATTTTTCCGAGAGCTCGCTTATATGTTCGCGGATGGCCGTAGCGTTCTTTAGTATGGCCGAACTGTCCGCTTGCCGCGCAACTTCGGTCAGCGTGTGCGAACTGATATGCAGGTTGGGCACCGCGTACCGTGCCATATAATCGTCGCTCAATGCCGGTGAGGTCGAATGTCCTACAGGCGGCAACTGCGCTGTATCGCCTACGAGCATCAGCGAACACCCCTGGCCGTTGTACACGAACCGCATCAGGTCGTCCAGCACGCAACCGCTGCCGAATGGCGAACCCGGTTCGCGGATATCCGAGAGCATCGATGCCTCGTCAACGATGAATAGCGCGTGGTGAAACAGATTGTCACCCAGGCTGAACGACTGTTTGCCCAGTTCGTTCTGACGGTAGATGTACTTGTGGATCGTGTAAGCCGGCACACGCTCATCCAATGAAGCGTAGCGGCTGAGCACTTTTGCTGCGCGACCCGTAGGTGCCATCAATATGCATTTCTGCCCGAGACTGCGCAGTGTCCGAACCAGCGCACTGACTATACTCGTCTTGCCCGTGCCTGCATAACCGCGCAGGATAAACAGTTTGCCCTCGGTGCTGTCCAGCAGGAACGTGCCGAGTTTGTCGATCAGTTCGCGCTGCCCTTCGTTCGGCACGAACGGTACCGGTTCACCGTCCGCATTGACTGCTTGAGTTCGCAGATTACTGAAAATCCTATGTGAAATGAAATTTTCGAGCAAAATATTTGCAAATATGAAAATATTGTATTATCTTTGCACCCGCTTTTAGCAAAATATAGGGAAGTCCTGCACGACCAGCTCCCTCTGAACTCCCCCAGGTCTTGACCGAAGCAAGGGTAAGAGGTTGTAGCGGTGCGATGTAGATCGCTTCCCTTTTTTGTGTCTTAACGAGTTCTCCCCAATATATCGTACGTCTTGCTGTTGCAGTCGATATACAGATTGTTTCCCCTAATATACTTGACCGAGCGTTTGCTGACCGGCGTCTCGTTCATTGTAGCGGTGCGCCCCAGGTACGCGGCGTAGGCATCGGGTATGCCGTAGCCGTACTGATCGCGGTCAGGATTGCCGTAACGGTCGGCGGAACGGATGATCCGTTCGCGGATCTGCATGGCGTTTTCGTCAGGCAGTGCCGACCATAGTGTTGCTGCCAAACCTGCCATCAGCGGCGCGGCGAAGCTTGTGCCGTTGCCGTGCGTGACTTGACCGTTCACGCCCAGTACGGCAGCGCGTACACCTACTGCGCACACTTCAGGCTTGATCCGGCCGTCGGCACTCGGACCGAAACTGGAGAAATCGCCTATCACACTGTCCGTCGTCACTGCGCCTACGGTCAGCACCGAGTCGGCATCAGCCGGCGAGGAGATGTAATGCCACGGTTTGTTACCGTCGTTGCCTGCCGATACACACACAAGCATGCCTTTTCTTGCCGCGATCGTTGCTGCGCGACTGGCGCGTGTGGTCTTGCCGTTCAGCATGTTGTACTCAAGTGTCCATTCTTCGTTATCAAACAGTGAGTAACCCAGCGACACCGAGAAAACGTTCGTTCCCAGCGAGTCTGCTTTTTCCAGCGCGGCCACAAGGTTATCCATCTCTTTCGGTGACTCTGGCTCTGATTCCTCCGAACGCATCAGGTAGTAATCGGCTTCGGTAGCTGCGCCCGTATATTCGTCGGTCTTGCCGGATACCAGACTCAGGCAGTACAGCCCGTGTGCTCCGCTCTCGCCGTAAAAGTCATCGCCGTCATCGGTGAAGTCAAAGTGTCCGAGCTCCTGTTTCTGGCGGAAACAGCTGAGTTTGTCCACATCCATAAACCCGCCGTCGCACATCGTGATCAGTATTCCTTGTCCGTGATATCCCGCTTCATGCAGCGGCAGCAGATTGTATAGCGCCAGTTGTTTGTCTGACTGCATAGCCATAGCCTGCATATCCTCGCTCGTTATATTCGTTACGGCGCTGATTTTCCTGCGCGACAGATATGCGTCGTGCTCCGAGTCATCGCGGGTCATCTCCACGCTCTTCACGAAGTTCAGTTTCTTCAACGAGACTGCCGTCTCTTCGTCCATTTCCACCGTCGCTCCGTTGAACCAGCGGCTCACGTGATACACTTTGATACCTTTTGCACGCAGTTGCGAAAGGTACATCCCACTGACCGGATAATCCATCTCGTCCGTCGGAATGTTCCACTTCCGGCGTTGCTCTATCGCCCGCGGCGACAACTGCGGTGCGGTCTTCTCCGGCTTGTCAGTAAAACTGACGAAGTACACGAATAGGGTTATCAGTAATTGTATCATTTTACCTGTGTATTAGCAGTACGACGTTTTCCACATGCTGCGTGTGGGGGAACATATCTACCGGTTGCACTTTTGCTACGCTGTACAGCGCATCAAGCATCGCCAGATCGCGTGCCTGCGTAGCGGGGTTGCAACTCACATATACGATCCGTTTGGGCTCAGCGCGAAGGATAGTGGCGATCACATCCTCGTGCATGCCTGCGCGCGGCGGGTCAGTAATGATCACATCCGGACGGCCGTGCTGGGCAAAAAACGCGTCGCTGAGCACGTCCTTTATATCGCCGGCAAAGAACAGCGTGTTGCTGATGCCGTTGATCTCGGAATTAACTTTTGCATCCTCTATCGCCTCCGGCACATATTCGATGCCGATCACCTGCTTGGCTTGCCGTGCAACGAAGTTGGCTATAGTACCTGTGCCTGTATAAAGGTCATATACCAGCTCATCGCCTGTCAGTGCTGCGAACTCGCGGGCAACCTTGTACAGTTCGTACGCCTGCTCGGTGTTCGTCTGGTAGAACGATTTCGGTCCGACCTTGAACTGCAAGCCTTCCATCTCTTCGATGATATGATCCTGCCCGTAGTACACGTGTATTTCCTGGTCGGCAATCGTGTCATTCATCTTCATGTTTTCCACGTAGAGTAGGGAGGTTATCTCTTCAAACTCCTTGTGCAGCCATTCGAGCAGAGCCATGCACGGCTTGCTGACTTTCTCGCCGAAAGATACGATCAGCATCATCTCGCCCTTATGGTTCGTGCGCAGGATCAGTGTGCGCAGTTTCCCTTGGTGCGAATGTTCGTTGTAGAACGTCAGTCCGTGCTCGCGCGCAAAGGTCCGTACTCCGTTGCGGATGCGGTTGTTGATGTCGGGCATCAAACGGCAGGTCTCGATGTCCAGCACTTTGTCGAAGCAGTTCGGTATATGGAATCCCAGGCCGTATGACGTATCGATGTTCTCCAGTCCGCCGGCTGCGTGGATAGCGTCCCACGACAGCCATTTTCTGTCGGCACAAGAGAACTCCAGTTTGTTGCGGTATTCGTATATATGTTTGCTGCCGATGATTGGCGAGATCTCCGGCAGGGCTACTTTACCTATACGCGTGAGGTTATCTGCTACTTGCTGCTGCTTGTAGCGTAACTGCTCGGTGTAAGGCAGTATCTGCCACTTGCAACCGCCGCACTCGCCGTAATGCGGGCACTCGGGCGCACAGCGCTGGTCGGAATATGTGACTATTCGCTCCACGCGCGCTTCCATGTACGAGTGTTTCTTTTTCGTTACCTGCAGGTCAACCACGTCGCCAGGCACGCAGTAGGGCACAAAGCACACGATCTCACTCGTTCCGCCTTCGCCGTTTGGCATCGGCACGCGAGTGATGGCTTTGCCCTCCGCACCTATACCGGTAATGGTTACGGACGGGAGTAGCGGTAAGTTCTTTTTCTTCATATCTGTTGTTTGCTCTTATCGTTGGGTTATGTAGTGTACGCAATTGCGGTACAGTGCCCCGAAATCTTCGACACTCTCCATGATGAACGGCAATGCAATCATCTTGTACTCGCCGCTGTACGCTATGCCCGCGGTCATGCCGCTGTCGGTGTACGTGCCGATGCTGACAGCGCCGCGCACAGGCATGATACCTTGTGCGTTCTCGCAGCAAATGATATTGGGGTTAGGTTGCGTTACCAGTCGCACGAGCTGTACCGGCCATGCTGCCCTGTTCAGCAGCATTGTTCCGCCGCGCGTAGCATGATCGCCGCGATAGGTGTAGCGCAGTATTTGGCGTGTGAACGCAGTGTCGTTAACCGCTGCGGCTTCGCTGCCGATGTACATGCCTGATAGCAGTACACCGCCGCCTTGCTGCGAATAATCGACCAGTGCCGCACGCAGATTGTCGGGAAACATCTTGTAGGTGCTGTCGGTTAGTTGCTTGCCGCAGATCAAGTCAACAAAACTGTACCCGCGCAGGGCTGCCGAATCGCTGATAGCTGCCGTCGAGCAGCTGCCGTACGAGTAACCCAGTTCGCTCAGCACACGTCCGTGCATAAGCGGGTAGTCGTGCGTATTGCCGGCGGTGAGCACAAACTGCTGATCGGCGTACGACGAACCCCAACCGCAATTGTCGTCCGACACCCATTGGCTGCTGCGCAGGTAATCATACTGCTCGCCCATGAACGATATATCTTTGCCGTCGGCCACGGCGTAACTCTGCGGGTTGATACCTGCGTACAGACTGTCGGCAAAGAATGTAGGTGCTGCCACGCGCGAGAAGTTGTTAACGATCATCGCCGTACCTTTCGGTTCGGGGGCAATGTACGCGCACAGCGTCTCCGAAGGCATGCTTATTCCGCCTTTGTTACCTGCCGCCACGCGTAGGTCATAACGTATCCCTCGGTCGGGCACGAACGCATAGCGTGTGCCCTGCACGCGCGTGCCGTCGTTCCAGTCGCCGGCTATCGTCTGGCCGTTCGTTGAGCGTGTGCGGCGCGTATATACGACGTAATACTGCGCCTTCGCGGTCGCCTCCAACGGATCGGTTGTAGGCTGCCAACTCAGGATGATGCTGTCCTGCTTGTCCTCGCTCTCGGTCTGATGCAGCGTTGCACTAAAGGCCTGAACAGGTAGCGGCTGCACCACGTACTTTTCGCCACGGGCGGTGGCAAGGTACTTGAGTATGCCTTTGTATATAGCGCGTGAGATGGTGAACTTCACCTTCGGATCCAAACCGTAACGCATATCGTTGAGGTTCTGGTGCGAGAGCAACTCAAGCAGGAACGACGGTACACGCGGCTGACGTGCTTCGGCATAACCGGCGTTCTTCAGCGAACGGCGTGTCCAGAGCGGTGTGTGCAAGGCGCGCATATCTTCCACGATCTGCGTCTGCACATAATCGGCGAGGTAACGGCAATGCAGGCGCGAGTCGCCCAGCGGCAACGTACGGCTGTTGTTGTCGTCCTTGGTGTAGTAGATCAGCAGTGTGCCTACGATCGAGTCGCCCTGACGCACACCGGCATCGGAGTGAAACGCCATGCTCATGTCGATCGGGATGTTCAGCCCCTCTTCCTGTGGCGCGAGTTGCGAACCGCCGAGCAGGTAGTTCACCCATTGTCCGCGGCAGGCATAATCGTTCGTATAGGTGTTCTCGCCCTTGGTATAGTCGAGGATCGAGTCGGGTATGTTGGCGAACTTTAGGTACTCCGATGCTCCCACTACGAATCGCGGTACACCGGCTGTGGTGTCGATGCCGCCGCCCAGACGAACGGCGTCGATATACTGCTTCGGGCTGCTGATCTTCAGGCTTGCCTCCTGTTGGGTCGAGAAAGCGTGCTTGCCTATGTATATCCACGTGCCTGCACCCATCTGCATATTCAGGTTATAGACGGTCGTTTGGTCCTTGTGCTCCACCTCGCATCGTGTGTGTGCCGAGGCGTTCGGGTTATGTTTGTAGCGGATATATATGCCGTACTCGCCGTCGGCGGGCACGATTGTCTCGGCTACGGTCTTGCCATCCTCTTCGCGCATGTCCGAGCGTTCGATGATCACCATCTCCGTCTGTGTGTCGCGCTCTCGCGGCTGCAGAACGATTGCTCCGGCGTTCTCGAGCATCGGTACGAGGTAAGGCATTGTGTAGGATGAGGTGTACAGGTCTTCGACTGTGGTCCACAGCCTTGCGCGTTGCCATAGCCAGCGGTCAAGCTGTTTGTTGTAGTACCAGCCGTGACTGCCCCATAGTGCTATATGCTTGCCGTCCAGACCGTTCGGGCTCTTGTAGGGTAGGTCGGTGTTCTTTACCAGCGGTGCCACGGCATTGCGTACGTGTGCATGTTCCACGCTGCGGTAGCGCATCGGGATGAGTTCGTTCAGCTCGTAGCCGTCGCTGTAGATATGTATGTCGCCGGTAGTGTGGCCGAATACGAGCAGGCTTGCCTGCTTGCGCAGCTCTTGCAACTCTTTCGGCGAGAGACTCAATCCGCTCAGAACTTTGCAGGTATAGATGTTGGCTGTGTTCCCGCTCGTGCGGATACGTTTGACGGTAACTTTGCCCACCTGCGCTTTCTGATTGGCGTAGGCGGTCAGACTGTCACCGAGTGCACGCACAGGTATAGCGTAAACCTGCAACGAAAGGCATAAAATTGTAACCAGAGTAAGGTATATTTTGCTCATTTTTGATGATAATTTCATTTCAGCGTACAAAATTACAAAAAAATTTTGGAATAATCAAATATTTTTTGTATCTTTGCAGGCTAAAATATCAAAATAGGTCATATCATGAAAGAATTCACGATTGATACGCGTATTCGCAGCTATTCATGGGATGAGCTGCCGGTTGCCGACAAGCAGTTGCTTGAAGTGGCCAAACGCAAGACGCAGGACTCTTATTCGCCGTACTCGCATTTTTGTGTCGGCGCGGCTGCATTGTTGGCTGATGGCACGATTGTTGAGGGGTGTAATCAGGAGAACGCAGCTTACCCGAGCGGGTTGTGTGCCGAGCGCACTGTGTTGTTTGCCGCAGGAGCACAACATCCCCATCAGCCGGTACTGGCTTTGGCCATAGCTGCGTTTACCAACGGCCATTTTACTGAAGACCCTGTCTCCCCTTGCGGCGCTTGCCGTCAGGTGATGCTGGAGACAGAGCATCGCTATAAGCAGCCAATGCGCGTGTTGCTGTTCGGCGCGAATCATGTGTATGAGTTCAGCAGTGCCGAGAGCCTGCTGCCGTTCAGCTTCATTAGCGATGACCTCAAGGGAGGAGTACGCGAAAGATAATGCTCAGATCACCTATCAAACGTTTGGACATGTATATGCTGAGGAATTTCCTCGGCTTGTTCGTGCTTACGTTGGTGATCTGTATTTTTATTCTGTTGATGCAGTTCGTCTGGCTGCATGTGCGTGACCTCGTGGGCAAGGGTGTCGGACTGAGTGTGCTCGCGGAGTTCTTTGTGTATGCTGTAGCATCTGTTGTACCGTTGGCGTTGCCGCTGGCGGTGCTGCTGTCGTCGCTCATGACGTTCGGCAATCTCGGCGAACAGGTCGAACTGACGGCTATGAAAGCGGCAGGTGTGTCGCTGTTCAGGATTATCCGCCCGCTCGTCGTGGCGGTGATGGTGATCTGTGCAGGCGCGTTCTATTTCTCCAACAGCATATTGCCGGTTTCGCAGGTCAAACTCTGGACGCTGATCTTCTCCCTTAGGCAGAAGTCTCCCGAGCTCGATATACCTGAGGGTGAGTTCTACGACGGCATTCACGGTTTTCACATCTACGTCCGCCACAAGAATCCCCGCCGCGGTATGCTATACGACATGATGATCTACGACTACAGCAAGGGCTTCAAGGATGCGACGGTGATGCTTGCTGACTCGGGCAAGATTGTTGTGTCGGACGACAAGCACTACCTGATGCTTCACCTCTACTCGGGCGAGTCATTCGAGAACCTCAGCCGCAAGCAGCAGCGTGCCACCGGTACGACCAAGAACATCCCTTACCGCCGCGAGTCGTTTGCCGAGAAGCAGATCCTTATCGACTTTGACTCCGATCTCACCCGCTATGACGAGAGCCTGCTGGCTGACCAGCACGTGAGCAAGGACACGCGCCAACTGCTGCACTCCATCGATTCGGTGCAGGCGCTCAGTGTGGAGAAAGGCAACGAACAGAGCCAACAGATGGTCGAGTCGCGGTACTTCGGGCGCGAACGGCATACTGTGGAGCGGATGGAGGAGCTGGAGAAGAAACATGAGCGGCTTATGGCTAAGGCGGAGACCGACGGTGTTGATTGGCGTGTCCGCTACAACCCCGACTCGCTGTTTGCATCGTTCAACAATACATACAAGGAGCGCGTACTTGCCGTAGCACTTGAGCGTGCGCGTGCACAGCGCGATCAGATTGACTATAACGCTATTGTGCTCGACGATTACCAGCGGTACATCCGCAAGCATGAGGTGGAACTGCACCGCAAGTTCACGCTCGCGTTTGCCTGCCTGATCTTCTTCTTCATCGGTGCACCGCTTGGTGCTATCATCCGCAAGGGCGGTTTGGGTACGCCGGTGATCATATCCGTGGTGATGTTCATTTTCTATTACATCATCGACAACACGGGTTACAAGATGGCGCGTGAGGCTATATGGCCGTGCTGGGCGGGAATGTGGCTCAGTTCGTTTGTGCTGCTGCCTATCGGTATCTTCCTCACTTACAAGGCGGCTACGGACTCCGCTCTGTTCAACCCCGAGGCGTGGGCGAAGATCTTCGAACCGCTCAAACGCAAACTTGGATTAACCGACGAATAAATTTTTGAACTTTTGAATCTGTAATATATGCTATCAACCATTCCACAAGCTATAGAGGACATCCGTCAGGGTAAGTTTGTCATCGTAGTTGATGACGAGGACCGCGAGAACGAAGGCGACTTCATCACAGCGGCTGAGACGATCACGGCAGAAAAAGTGAACTTCATGCTTCACAACGGCCGCGGTGTGCTGTGCTGTCCGCTTACCGAAGAACGTTGTGCGGAGCTCGACCTTGTGCATCAGGTGGCTAACAACACCTCGATGCTCGGTACGCCGTTCACGATCACCGTCGATAAGCTCGAGGGTTGCACCACCGGCGTGTCGGCCGAGGATCGTGCGGCTACTATCCGCGCACTGGCTGATCCGGCTTCCACGGCACAGACCTTTGGCCGTCCGGGACATATCAATCCTCTGTACGCACAGGCGGCCGGCGTGCTCAAACGTGCCGGACACACTGAGGCGGCGGTTGATCTGGCGCGCCTCGCGGGCATGCGCCCGTGCGCCGCACTCATTGAGATAATGAACGAGGACGGCACCATGGCACGAATGCCGCAACTGGAGAAGGTGGCCCAAGAGTTCGGATTGCATATCATTTCCATCAAGGATCTAATCGCCTATCGTCTCGCGCAAACCGATAGCGGCCAGCAACCGGCAGCCGATGGCCAGCCTGCCGATGCCGAGCAGTGCGGCGGACTGATCGAGCGCGGCGACACCGTATTGCTGCCTACTGAGTATGGCGAGTTCCACCTCACGCCTTTCCGCCAGCTGAGCAACGGACTGGAGCATATAGTGCTCACTAAGGGCACGTGGGCCGAGGACGAGCCGATCCTGTGCCGTGTACACTCGTCGTGCATGACAGGAGATATATTCGGTAGCAAACGTTGCGAGTGCGGCGAACAACTTCACGAGGCAATGAGGCGCATCGAACAGGAGGGGAAAGGCATTCTCGTCTATCTCAACCAGGAGGGGCGGGGTATAGGTCTGATGAACAAAATCAAAGCGTACAAATTACAGGAACAGGGTGAGGATACAGTCGAGGCAAATGTGCATCTCGGGTTCGATGCTGATGAACGGGATTACGGAATCGGTGCACAAATTTTACGTTCAATGGGCGCTAAAAATCTGCGACTTATGACAAATAATCCTGTAAAAAGAATCGGACTTGAAAGTTATGGCATAGTTATTGTACAGAACATAGCAATAGAGGTGCAACCCAATCCTTACAACCTTCGCTACATGCGAACGAAGAAGGAAAAGATGCATCACACATTACACCTTGTTTAACTCAAACGTTCGCTTTCGGGCGGCGTTTACAAAAAAAAATTATTGCTATGAAACGCTTGCTATCACTACTCGTTCTCCTGGCTACAGTTAGCTGGAGTACGTGGGCAGATGAAACGATCACGATCTCTGCCAACTCAGAGGACATAAGCCAAGCGCTCGATTTGAAGGCGGTGGCTACATTGTTCGGCACAGTTAAGAACGTTGAGGAGTTTGAGACACTCCTGAACAACCCTGACTCCGCTTTCACCAATCTTGACCTCAACGGTGACGGATCAGTCGATTACCTTCGCGTTGTGGAGACCAACAACGGCAACAAGCACCTGGTAGTTATCCAGGCCGTGCTGGCACAGGATGTGTTCCAGGATGTTGCATCAATCTATGTCGAGAAGGATGAAGCGACGGGTCAGGTCAGCACACAGGTGATCGGTGATGAGTACGTATATGGTGCGAACTACGTCATCGAACCGGTATATATCTACCGTCCGTATATCTACGACTGGTTCTGGGGACCCACATGGTGCTGCTGGCATTCGCCTTGGTACTGGGGCTATTATCCTCACTGGTGGTATAGCTGGCGTTGCTGGCCGATGCACCGCTACTGGGATCATTGCTACCACTGGCATCACCATCATCCCTACTGCTCGTTCCGTTACGCACGTTATCCGCGTCCTGCGTACCACGACATGCATGGCGGAGTCAGCCGTCGCGATTACGCAACAGCGCATCACGACCGTGCATTTGCAACGCGCAACAGCGGCGTGACCAACGCTCGCCATCTTGACGCATCGCGTGCCACGGCTATCCGTTCATCCCGTGCGGGAGGAGGCGTATCGCGTCAGGGAAGCACTGCCGCTACAAGGGTAGGTGCACCGGGCGGACGATCCACTCGCGGTTACGACAACACGTTCGGCAGCGCAGGCGTAAGTCGCTCGTCGGCTGTATCGACCCGTCAGGCTGCGGCCAACGGACGTCAGGTCAGCGCACGTCAAGGCGCACAACCTGCACAGCGCTCAAGCAGCGTGTCGATCAACCAGCGCGGCAGTCAGCGCCCCACAGCTGTCAGCCAGCGTGCCACAACCGGCCAGATCCCTACGGCAACCACGCACCGCTCAAGCGGTTCGTCAAGCAGCCGGCCTACAGCTACTACGCACCGTTCAAGCAGTTCGTCGAGTTCACGCTCAGGCGCAACGGCAAGCACGCATCGCTCCAGCAGCTCGCAGCCTGCAGCAAGCAGTCATCGCTCAAGCAGTTACAGCAGTTCAAGCCGTTCAAGCAGCTCCAGTAGCCATAGCGGTAGCTCGTCTCGTTCGAGCAGCAGCTACAGTGGCGGCAGCAGTCGCTCAAGCTCAAGCAGCTATAGCGGCGGAGGCCGTTCAGGCGGAGGCTTCAGCGGAGGCGGACACAGTAGCGGTGGCCATAGCGGTGGCGGTCGCTCCGGCGGTGGCTCAACTCGCAGATAATACATGTACTACAAAGTAGAAAATATTCCTGACGAGCAAACAATGCAAGCGGTAGTAGCCGAACTACTACCGCTTGTTCCTTTTGCGCGCCGCGAGCAGGCTTTGCGATTCGTACATCTGCATGGCCGGTATTGTTGTCTGCGCGCGTGGCAACTCTTGCACTCGCTGCTTATCGAGCACGGCTTTATCCCTGCCGGTCTCCCGCTCGCCGATCTCACCTACACCGTTGACTCCTACGGCAAGCCCTCGCTCACTTGCCCCCTGCAGGACAATCAATCATCAATTCATCAACCATCAATCGCCCGCAGGGCACACTTCTCAATTTCTCACACCAAGACCGCCCTTGCGGTCGCTATCGATTGGCAGCCTGTAGGCATCGACGTTGAGACTGTTGCCTCGCCGCGGCGAATAGAGGAGCCGCTGTTCCTCAACCGTACGATGAGCGCCGCCGAGCAGACTGTTATCTGCAATGCCGTCGATCCGTGCCTGGCCTTCACTGAACTCTGGACGCGCAAGGAAGCCCTCGTCAAAGCCATCGGCACAGGCCTTAATCTCGACACCTTACCTGATCTGTTTCAAACAGATCATCCCTTTACGTTCCTCTCCGGTCACACCGACACCTACGCTTGGTCCGTTGCCATACAAAAGTGATTGCACTGTTATTACCTCATGCTTTTGAGGATTTTTAGATGGGATCATGTAACTTTTCTAAGTTCGCACGCGCGTGTGGCGCGTAGGCGCAAAAGTGCGAAAAGGCGTGTAGGCTGAAAAACATGTGTTACGAGCGATATGCGCGCACGGCTGTTTGCTATCGACAGGTACACTATTTTTAATAAAAATGCGTCAAAACGCAAAAAAATGCGCAAAAAATTTGCAAATGTCATTTTTTTTTATTACTTTTGTACGCTTTTTGGGCTAGGACCCTAGGAGACTAGGAAACAAGGGACCTAGTAGTCTGGTAAAATCGAAAAAAATATAATAACACGATACAATGATTACAGAAGACAGAATTATTCCTGTGAAGATTGATGAGGAGATGCGAACCTCCTACATCGATTATTCGATGAGCGTGATTGTATCCCGTGCGTTGCCAGACGTGCGTGACGGCTTCAAGCCTGTTCACCGCCGTGTGCTGTACGCGATGTGGGATATGGGTAACACAAGTGACAAGCCGACGAAGAAGAGTGCAGCAATCGTCGGAGAGGTGATGGGTAAGTACCACCCGCACGGTGACAGCAGTATATACGGTACGCTGGTTCGTCTGGCACAGCCGTGGGCGATGCGTTATCCGCTGGTGTATGGTCAGGGTAACTTCGGCAGTGTGGACGGTGACAGTCCGGCTGCTATGCGTTACACCGAGGCACGGCTGGAGAAGCTCGCCGAGGAGATGCTGAACGATATCGACAAGGATACCGTAGATATGCAGCTCAACTACGACGACAGCCGTCGCGAGCCGACGGTGCTGCCGACGCGGTTCCCGAACCTGCTGGTGAATGGCGCGAGCGGTATAGCCGTAGGTATGGCTACGAACATGCCGACGCACAACCTCGGCGAAGTGATCGACGGCTGCCTGGCATATATCCGTAACATCGAGGCGCGTATAGCCAATCCCGAAGCCGAAGAGATAACCGTGGAAGGGCTGATGGAGTACATCAAAGCTCCGGACTTCCCGACCGGCGGTACGATATACGGCTACCAGGGCGTACGTGACGCGTTTGAGACCGGCCGTGGCCGCGTGATCATCCGTTCGAACGCGGATATAGAGACCGACAACAACGGCCGTGAGCACATCATCATCACCGAGCTGCCGTACGGCGTAGTGAAAGCCGACCTGGTGTCGAACATCGCTGCGCTGGTGGACGACAAGCGCATCGAGGGCATAACGGATATCAGCGACCAGTCGAAGCGTGATATACGCATCGTAATCGACATCAAGCGCGACGCAAACGCACAGGTGGTGCTGAACAAGCTGTACAAGTTCACCGCCCTGCAGAGCTCGTTTGCCGTGAACAACATCGCGCTGGTGAAAGGCCGTCCGATGTTGCTGAACCTGAAGGATCTCGTACGCAACTTCATCGAGCACCGTATGGATGTGGTTACGCGCCGCACACGCTTCCTGCTGAAGAAAGCGCAGGAGCGCGCACATATTTTGGAAGGCTTGATCATCGCTGTGGATAACATCGACGAGGTGGTACGTATCATCCGCGCAAGCCGCACACCGGCTGACGCGCAGACTAACCTCGAGGCGCGCTTCGGCCTGGACGCTCCGCAGAGCAAGGCTATCGTGGAGATGCGTCTGTCGCAGTTGACAGGACTGCAAATTGACAAGTTGAAAGAAGAGTACGCCGAACTGGAGAAAGAGATCGCTCATCTGAACGATCTGCTCGCCAACGAGAGTCTGCGTTACGAACTGATTGCAAGCGAGCTGCAGGAGCTCAAGGACAAGTACGCCGACGAGCGCCGCACGCGCATCGTGAAGATGGCTACGGAGTTCAACCCCGAAGATATGTATGCCGACGACGACATGGTGATCACCATCTCACACCTCGGATATATCAAGCGCACGCCGCTGGCTGACTTCCGTCAGCAGGGTAGAGGTGGCATAGGCTCGAAGGCAAGCAACACCCGCGACGAGGACTTTATCGAGTACGTACACACCGCATCGATGCACTCGACGATGATGTTCTTCACGAACCTCGGCCGTCTGTACTGGATCAAGGTGTATGACCTGCCGGAGGGCAACCGCCAGTCGAAGGGTCGCGCTATGCAGAACGTGATTAACCTGCAGAAGGACGAGAAGGTTTGCGCGTTCATCAACGTCAAGGGTCTGAACGATCCCGAGTACGTGAAGAACCACTACCTGATCTTCGCTACCCGCAACGGATTGATGAAGAAGACGACGCTGGAGGACTACAGCCGTCCGCGTGCGAACGGTATAATCGCGCTCGGATTGCGTGAGGGCGACAGCCTGATCAGCGTAGCACTGACCGACGGCGAGAGCCAGATGCTAATCGCTTCGAGCAACGGCAAACTCGTGCGCTTCCCGGAGAATACAGTCCGTCCAATGGGACGTACTGCGACCGGCGTTCGTGCAATAAAATTAGACGAAGATGGCCAAGATCACGCGATTGGCATGATTTGTGTAGATAGTAAAGGTGAGGAGACGGTGCTCGTGATTTCCGAGAAGGGCTTCGGCAAACGTACAGCCCTCGACGACGAGAACGGCGAACCGATCTATCGCATCACAAACCGTGGCGGCAAGGGCGTGAAAACCATTGCACTGACCGACAAGACAGGCAGCCTCGTAGGTCTGCACGCAGTAAAGGATGACGAAGATCTGATGCTCATCACCAAGAGCGGCACAGCCATCCGTATGGCGATGGACAGCATCCGCGTTCAAGGCCGTGCTACACAAGGCGTGAAACTCATCGAACTGCAGAAACGCAACGACACACTGATGTTCGGCTGCGTAGTACCGAAAGAAGAAGAGGACGAACAGCCTGTAGAGGGTGCAGAGACACCGGAAGCAACGGAGACACAAGAACCTCAAGAAACAAACGAATAAAACAATACGACAATGAAAAAGAGTATTTTTCTCGCAGCGTTGGTGCTGATAAGCACATGCTGCTTTGCCCAGAAGAAAGCTGTCAGTACAGCCAAGAACCTTGCCCTGCAGGAGACTCCTGACTTCGATGGCGCACGCGCTGCCATCAAGGGTGCTCTGGAGAACGAAGAGACCAAGGATAAGGCTGATACCTGGTATGTAGCCGGCTTGATCGGTTACAAGCAGAACGAGCACATCTGGCTGATGGGTCAGATGGGACAGACCGTTGACAACGCTGTGAAAGGTGCTGCCGTGGTTGAGAGTATCAACTACTGGAAGGTGGCCGACTCGCTGGCGATGGTTCCGACCTATGACAAGAAAGGTAACCCGAAGTATGATCTGCGTACCCGCAAGAACATTGCCGAGCGCGTGCTCGAGTACTTCCAGCGTCAGGATCTGGCGATTTACGCATCGCATCTGGCTGAGCAGAACGACGATCTGGGTGTGGCTAACGCCTTCAAGCTCCACTGCGATATACCCGATATGGAGATGATGCAGGACCCGAAGCTGCAGGCAAAGATGGTGAAGGACACGACGTACTACCAGTACATGAGCTACTCGCTGTCGTACTACTACCGCGCCAAGGCTTATGACGAAGCACTGGCTATGGCCCGTCGTATCGCTGCCGATCCGGCACACGAGGTGACCGCTTATCAGTACTACTATGACCTGTACAAACTCAAAGGCGAACCCGAGAAAGCCAAAGCCGTGCTGACAGAGGCTGTGGAGAAGTTCCCGAAAGAGGCTTGGTTCATCCAGAACATGATCAACGACCTCGTGCAAGCCAAGGATACCCTCGGTGCAGTGGCATACCTCGACAAAGCTATCGAGAACGATCCCTCGCAGGCACAGTACTTCCACACCAAGGCTACGCTGCTCAGTACGCTCCGCCGCTTTGACGAGGCATTCACGTACTTCGACAAGGCTATCCAGATGGAGCCGAACAACGCCGAGTACTACCTGAACTACGCGTACGCCTACAACGACAAGGCTACCACGATGCTTGAGGGCACCGACAACCTGTCGCAGAAGGAGTACATGGCAGTGAAGAAGAAAAGCGACGAGGTGCTCAAACTCGCGCTGCCGTACTACGAGAAAGCTCATGAACTCGCTCCCGGCGATATGACCTACGCCCGCGCGCTCCGTCAGTGCTACTACCGCCTGAAGATGGAGAAGGAGTATGAGAAACTCTCCGAGGAGATGCAGAACTATTAATGGGACGTATCCTCGCCATAGATTATGGTAAGCGACGCACAGGATTAGCCGTTACGGACATGCTCCGCATAACGGCTAATCCGTTGCTTACGATAGATACGTCGGGACTGCTCAGCTGGCTGGATGATTATGTTCGCCGCGAACAGGTCGATACGATCGTGGTAGGCTACCCGCGGCAGATGAACGGCCAGGACTCCGAGACTGTGCCGGCGATACGTGCCCTCGAGGACCAGCTGCGTGCCCGATGGCCGCAGATACCCGTAGTGGAGTACGACGAGCGCTTCACCAGCGTGCTGGCACACCAGGCGATGATAGCCGGCGGCATGAAACGCAAGGACCGTCAGAACAAGGCCAATGTCGATAAGTTGGCGGCATGTATCATCCTCGAAGGCTACCTCGAGCATCAATCATAAATCAAAAATCACAAATCAAAAATCGTAAATGATTCTTCCAATCTATCTATATGGTCAGCCGGTGCTGCGCCGTCCGACGGAGGATATCGAAGAGGGCGAACTGGATGTGAAGCAGCTCGTAGCAGATATGTACGAGACCCTGCAGGCTGCTGAGGGTTGCGGACTTGCCGCACCGCAGATCGGCCTGTCGAAACGTCTGTTCGTAGTGGATGGCACAGAGCTTGCGGAGGACTACCCCGAGTGCGCGGATTTCAAGCAAGCGTTCATCAATCCCGAGCTGCTTGAGGAGAGCGAGGATACATCGGTCTATTCCGAAGGCTGCCTGTCGCTACCGGGCATCAGCGAGAACGTCGTTCGCCCGAAGACGATCACTATCCGTTACCTCGACGAAGATTTCAAGGAACACGAAGAGACCTTCACCGACTTCAAGGCGCGCATCGTTCTCCATGAGTACGACCACCTTGAGGCACATGTGTTCACCGACCGTATATCGCCCATACGCCGGCAGTTCTGCAAAGGCAAACTGACGAACATCGCCAAGGGCAAGACGGGCGCTAAGTACAAGTACAAGCGATAATGTCAGCCAATTTGGCTGACGCTGTTAGCAATGATTCTTATACAGGATACGATAGTCAGTCTGGAGGTTATTGAGAAGGAGTTCTGCTGCGATCTCGATACCTGCAAGGGCTGCTGCTGTATCGAGGGCGATGCCGGTGCGCCGGTCACGCCGGAAGAGGAGGAGCTGCTGAACGCCATGCTGCCCGAACTGCTGCCGCACATGACCAAAGAGGCGCGGGAGGTTGTGGACAGACAAGGCATAGCCTACAACGATCCGTCCGGCGAACGGGTGCTGTCGATAGTCAACGACAAGGATTGTATCTTCGCCCGCACGGATCATAACGGCTGGTGCTACTGTGCGATCGAGCGATTGGCTCTGCCGTTCAAGAAACCCATCTCCTGCCACTTGTATCCGATCCGTCTGACGAAGATCGGCGAGCGTGTAGGGGTGGAGTACCACCGTTGGGATATCTGCCATTCGTCCAGGCAACTTGGTCACAAGCTCCACTTGCCGTTGTACAAGTTCCTAAAAGAACCGCTCATCCGACGCTTCGGACAGGCGTGGTACGACGAGCTCTGCCTCACCGCCGACGAGTGGAAAAAACAAATGCAATCATGAAAGCACTTCTTGCTGAAATAATCTCTATAGGTGACGAGCTGCTCATCGGGCAGGTTGTCAACACCAACGCCTCGTGGATGGCGCAGACGCTTAACCACGCCGGCATAACAGTCGTGCAGGTCACTACCGTTCGTGATGACCGCCAGGCGATAACCGAGGCCGTGTCTGCCGCCATGCAGCGTGCGGATATGGTGCTTACTACCGGCGGTCTTGGGCCGACGAAGGACGATATAACCAAGACCGTGCTATGCGAGCTGTTCCACACTCGTCTGGTGGAGAGTCCCGAGGTGCGCGAGCATGTTCGCACACTCTACGCTAACCGTCCGGAGGTGCTCAATAGCCTTACTGCCACGCAATGGCTGGTGCCCGAGGCGGCAGTGATCCTTCCCAACCGCGTAGGCAGCGCACCGCTGATGGTCTTCCACCGGTCGGCCACCAATGTCCAACAGCCTAAAGTTCTGATCAGCCTGCCGGGCGTGCCGCACGAGATGCAGATTGCCATGACCGAACAGATCATGCCTTACCTGAAGGAACATTTCGCCCTTGCAGCCGACATCATTCACCGCACGATAGTGGTGTACGGCATACCCGAATCGACCCTTGCACTGCGTATCGAGCAGTGGGAACAAGCCCTGCCGCCAACGATCCATCTGGCCTATCTGCCCAAGCAGGGCGTTGTACGTCTGCGCCTCTCGTCCTACGGCGAGGCGAGTGCAGATGAGGTTCAGCAGCAGATCGACGCGTTGCTGCCGTTGATTGCCGATCATGTGCTTGCCACCGATGACCTGGCACCGAACGTTGTGCTCGGCCGTTGGCTCACGGAGCGCAAGCAGACCATCGCCACGGCGGAATCCTGCACGGGCGGCCGGTTGGCAGCGCTGCTGAACGAGCAGTCAGGCAGTTCGGTATATTACATGGGAAGCGTCATAGCCTACGACAACAGCGTCAAGCAGCAAGTGCTCGGCGTACTGCCGGAAACATTGGCTGCGGATGGCGCGGTAAGCGAGGCTTGTGTGCGTCAGATGGCCGAGGGAGTGCGCCGGTTGCTGAAGACCGATTATGCTATAGCCACCTCCGGCATTGCAGGGCCTACGGGCGGCACACCGGACAAACCCGTCGGCACAGTCTGGCTCGCATGGGCTACACCTAACGGCACGTTTGCCGAGTGCCGGCACTTCGGCGGTGACCGCGCACAGATTACTAACAATGCCGCTATGGCAGCCCTCGGAAAACTACTACTATTGCTAAAACAATAGTAAAAATATAGATATTCTCAAAAAAAGTCTCACAAAATTTGCAAATGTGGGATTTTTTTTGTATCTTTGCAGTCGCCTTCGGTATGTGGCTCGCGCGGATGGTGCTCTGCACCATAAAGCGACCGCAACCTCGGCTCTCCCCAACGCAACCTACGGTTACATCGGGGACCCCAAAATATATTGTTGTGACATGAAAAAAGTTATTACAATCGTATCCGCTGTACTCATTGTAGTACTCGGTATCTTCTTGTTTTATAAGTTCTGGTTTGTGTACAGCACAGGCGTGAACGAGGGTGACATCAACTACTTCCAGCGTGAAGGCTTTATCTTCAAGACTTACGAAGGTAAGATGATTCAATCGGGTTACAATTCGAAGAACACCTCTTCGACCATTCAATCCAACGAGTTTAAGTTCTCGGTGGAGGATGAGCGTATAGCCCAGCAGATTGATAATGCCTCCGGCCGTCAGATCAAGTTGCATTGGAAGCGTTACCTCGGTACGCTGCCCTGGCGCGGTAACAGCCAGTACGTGGTGGACTCGATCTACAGCGTGGGCACACGGCCGCAAACGGGCGATCCGTTTGAGCAAAGCTTGCCGCCGATGCCGACGGAATAGTTAAACAGAAATAAAAACAGTTTGTTATGTTAACTGACGAAAGATATAATCTGGTTAAGATCTACGAGCGCTCGTTCCGCGAGAACTGGGATCTGCCTGCCGTGACCGACTGGGGAACGGACAAGACGTTGACCTACGGCCAACTGGCTACAGTAATCGCTCATCTGCATGTGATGTTCGAGGAGAACGGTTTGCAGAAGGAAGACAAGGTCGCCTTGATGGGCAGGAACAACTCCTGCTGGGTGGCTACGTTCCTTGCTACAATCACCTACGGCGCTATCGTTGTGCCGATCCTGCAGGACTTCAATGCAGCCGATGCGATACATATCATCAATCACTCCGATGCCAAGCTGCTGTTCATCAGCGATAATATATGGGAAGGCATTGATCTGGAGCAGATTCCGAACGTGAAGGTCGTTGTCTCACTCAACGACTGGCATCCGATATCGCAGCACATGGAGGTGGCGCATATCACGATGCTGTACATCCAGAAGCAGTTTGTGAAGAAGTACGGCGGTCGCCTCACGCCCGACAAGGTATGCTACGACGAGCGCCCGAACGATTCGGTTGCTTCGATTAACTACACCTCGGGCACTACAGGATTCTCCAAGGGCGTGATCACGCCGTGCAATGCGCTGGCGGGTAACATCAAGTTTGGCATGGATGACAGCCATTTGGTTTACAAAGGATGCCGCCACGTAGCGTTCCTGCCTCTGGCACACGCCTACGGCTGCGCGTTTGACTTCCTCGCTTGTCTGGCAGCCGGCGGTCACTCGTTCCTCATCGGCCGTACGCCTGCGCCGAAGATATTACTGAAGGCCTTTGCCGATGTTAAGCCGACATTGATCCTGTCCGTGCCGCTGATACTGGAGAAGATCTACAAGAAGATGATCGTTCCGCAGATAAGCAAGGCACCGGTCAGCTGGGTGCTGAAGATCCCTTATCTGGACGAGATTGTGCTCAGTAAGATTCGTGAGACGCTGATTAACGCTTTCGGCGGCGAGTTCCAGCAGATCATCATCGGCGGCGCACCGCTGAACGCCGAGGTAGAAGCGTTCCTCAGACGCATCAAGTTCCCTGTGTCGGTGGGCTATGGCATGACGGAGTGCGCACCGCTGATATCGTTCACCAAGTGGACGGAGTACAAGACCTTCAGTTGCGGTCAGGCACTGCCCGGACTGATGGAAGCGCGTATTGCCAATCCCGATGCCGACGGCGTGGGAGAGATTGAGGTGAACGGCGAGCACCTGATGTACGGCTATTACAAGAATGACGAGGCCACGCGCCTCACGTTCGCCGAGGACGGCTGGCTCAAGACCGGCGATCTTGGTACGATCGACGAGGATGGGTTCATCTTCATCAAGGGGCGTAGCAAAACGATGCTTCTTGGTCCGTCAGGGCAGAACATCTACCCCGAAGAGATCGAGGCAAAGCTTGATAATATGCCTTACGTGAGCGAGTCGCTCGTGCTGCAGAACAAAGATAACCAACTCATTGCCCTCGTTTGTCCGGATATGGAAGCGGCTGATGCGAACGGATTGACCGAAGCGCAACTCGAGGAAGCGATGGAGGCTAACCGTCATGCACTGAACCCGCTACTGGCATCCTACGAACCGATCGTGAAGATCAAGATCTACCCGCACGAGTTCGAAAAGACCCCGAAGAAGTCCATCAAGCGGTTCTTATATACTAACATGGCAGATTGACGTGTCGGGGACCCCAAAATAAAAGATATGAACCTCTGTATTGATCAAGGCAACTCCCGCACGAAGGTAGCACTCTTTCGTGAGAACGGCAGCATAGCGAAGCACTTCATCTACAAGCACTTCGCTTCTGCTGAGGTGGAGCAATTGTTCCAGTTGTACAAGATCGAGGACAGTATCATCTCCTCGGTGGTGAACATCGAGCCGGCTGTGGTCAATGCGTTGCACAAACACTCGCGGCACTTCGTTCTGTTTGACCACAACACCCCGTTGCCGATTAGTAACGGTTACGGCACGCCGGCTACGTTGGGCCAGGACCGTCTGGCTGCCTCGGTAGGGGCAAGCGCAATCTATCCGAAGGAGAACGTGCTGATCATCGATGCCGGTTCGGCTATCACGTACGACTTTGTGTCGGAGGACGGCAGTTTTGTGGGCGGCAACATCGCTCCGGGCATTAAGATGCGCTTCACTATCCTGCACCGAATGACAAAAAAATTGCCGCTCGTGGAGGCTGAAGAGAACGAGTTGCTGCCGCTGTTCGGGCGCAACACACGCGACGCCATTGCGGCCGGAGTGATACGCGGTATCATCTTCGAGGTTAAGGGCTATATGCGTGATTTACAGGAACAAATACCGCACTACAAGACCATCATCACCGGTGGTAACGCACCGTTCATACTGCACGGTCTGCAGGTCGATATACGCTTCGAACGGCACCTTGTACTGATGGGCTTGAACCAGATCTTACTCTACAACACGCGACAAGAGCAGTAGAGTTTGGCACGATAATTGCATTTTGATAATTGATGAAGAAACTACTGTTGACATACATCCTCATCCTCATGGCTTTTGCAGCCGGTGCGCAGAACATGACCAGTTCGCCATATTCGCGCTTCGCGTACGGCGATCTCGGCGATGATACGCCGAACACCTACAGGGGAATGGGTGGAGTAGGAATAGGAATGCGTTCTAACAAGGCTATCAACCCGCTGCAGCCGGCGTCGTACACCGCTTGCGATAGCGTAACGTTCATGTTCGACCTGGCGGGTAGCGTGATGTGGACCACATACAGTGATGCCACAGGACGGCGCAACCGCGCGAACGGTAACCTTGAGTACCTCAGTCTGCAGCTGCCGCTGTACAAGCGATACATAGCTGTCAGCGCTGGTGTGATGCCGTTCTCGTCAGTCGGATACAACTTCGCATTGGCAGACTCCATCGGTTCGGATTATCATTATACGACCACCTATGCAGGCGAGGGTGGCATAACCGAGGTGTATGGCGGCTTGAGTTTCAACATCATGGATTGGTTTGCAGTCGGCGCGAACGTTTATTATATGTTCGGCGAAGTAGCGAACTACCGCGCACTAACATTCACCGAATCCGGGATGCAAGACGTAGCGCAGTACAGCACGCTGAACGTAAGCAGTGTCCGCACCCGCGTAGGAGCACAGCTGTTCCACACATTCCGCAACGAGGACTCGTTCACGTTAGGTGCAGTTTGGGAACCGCAACTGCCGCTGCGAGGCGAATATTCGGTCATCGAAACGAGCTGGGCAGACACAATCCAAACCGGTGGCGCAGCAATGCAAGTGCCGATGCAATGGGGTGTAGGCGCGTCCTACACATGGCAGCAACGTCTGACTGTAGCCTTCGATTATACATGGCAGGGCTGGGGCAACGTACAGACGTTCAGCAACCAGACGCTCCGTTCGCGATCGATCTATGCCGTAGGTGCTGAGTACCGCCACAACCCGCAAGGACGCAGTTATGTGGAGCGCGTGTGCTGGCGAGTAGGAGCTAAACTGACCGATCCCTATCAGCAGAACGTCAACGGTAAGGAGATCAAAGTGTCGCTGGGTGTAGGATTCCCGTTGCGTAATGCCGGCACGATATTCAATACTACCCTTGAGTACGGTCACCGCGGAGCGTTGCTCAAGGAGGATTATCTGAAGCTCACCATCAACGCAGCCATCTGCGAGAACTGGTTCTTCAAACGCAAATTATAACTAAAACTTAGTCGATATGAAAAAGTACATTATTGCATTAGTATTGGTGGCAACGCTGCCTGCGTTCGCCCTTGCAAAGAAACCCCAGAAGGCTGCTGAGCCCGCTCAGGCTGCACCTGTTGTTGAGGAGGCTGAACCCACGGTAACCGAGGAGTGTGTGATCAACGTATCACTGTTCAACGAGTCGGTGAAGAACAAACAGTACGCTGACGCTTGGGATCCCTGGTGGCAGGTTTATACCACTTGCCCGAACGCCAACAAGGCTATCTATACCCGTGGTGACGAACTTGTTGAGTGGAAGATCTCGCAGACGCAAGACCCGAAGGAGTATGATGAGTTGCGTCAGTTGCTGCTCAAGCTCCATGATAGCCGTATTAAGTATTTCGGTGATGATCCGAAGTACCCGAAGGCATATATCCTTGGCCTGAAGGGTGTTGACTACTGCAACTTCTACAAAGAAGATCCGCTTAAGGATCCCGCTTACGAGTGGCTCAAGGAGTCCATCGAAGGCATGAGAGAGAAATCGCAGATCCAGGTGCTCAAGCAGTTCGCTGACCTGAGTAACGCACGTTACAAACTCGATCCCGAGAAATATGGTGCTGCATATATTGCTGACTATCAGGCCGTTTCGATGATTCTTGCTGCGCAGGCTTCTGACCCGAAGAACAAGAACGCTATGCGTGCACAGGAGAACAAGGATTATGTTGATCAGATGTTCGCATCTTCTGGTGCCGCCGATTGCGACAAGCTCGACGAGATCTTCGGCCCGATTGTGAGCGAAAACATCAGTAACCTTGACATCCTCAACAAGATCATGGGCATGTACCGCCGCGTGAAGTGCACGGAGAGTGAGATCTACTTCACCGCTGCCGCTGCCGTTCACAAGCTTGAGCCGACCGAGGAAAGTGCTGCAGGTTGCGCCAAGATGTGTATGAAGAAGGGTGAGTACAAAGACGCTGTCAACTACTACGAGCAGGCTATCGAACTCGCTCCGGAAGATGACAAAGAGGATCGCGCCGAGTACCTGTTCAACATCGCGTACATCTATTTCGACAAGATCAAATCGTATCAGCTGTCGCGCAACTATCTGCGCCGCTCGCTGGAGCTCCAGGCTAACCAAGGCCGCTGCTACATCCTGATGGGTATGCTGTACGCTGCTTCCAAGCCTTACGGCGAAGGAATGGCTGCCGCCAAGGCTGCTATCCTGAACAAGACCGTGTTCTGGGCTGCTGTGGATAAGTTCCAGAAGGCAAAGATGGTTGATCCTGACGTGGCTGATGATGCCAACAAACTGATTGCTTCGTACTCGAAGTACTTCCCCACCAAGGAGGAGATCTTCGACCTGCCGGAGCTTCAGGATGGCGCATCGTTCACCGTAGGTGGATGGATCCAGGAGACTACAACCTGTCGTGCTGCTAAGTAACAAACGGCATATTATTCTGAGCATTGCCATCGTTATGGTGGCAATGCTTGTCTTTCCCTCTTGCCGTCGCAAGGAGGTGAAGCTTCGTATGGACGCGATCGACAATCGTGCGGCTATGCCGGTGCTTGATGCTCAGGAGGTTACGACGCTTATCTCCGATTCAGGCGTCACACGTTTTCGCATCACGGCACGCCAGTGGCTCGTCTTCGACAAGGCTGAACCTTCGCATTGGGAGTTTCCCGACGGTATCTATCTTGAGCAGTTCGACAAGCAGCTCAGTACCGCTGCCACCTTACGCTCTGATTATGCGTATTACGACGATCAGGCGGAGATCTGGCATCTGACGGGCAATGTCTTTGCCACGAATGTCAACGGCGAGCAGTTTGAGACACCCGAACTGTACTGGAGTCAGAAGGAGGAACGTGTCTATTCCGACTCCTCCATAACCATCACCCAGCCGCCTACACAGGCAGCCGTTCAGGCAAAAGGTGACAGTGCGCGCGGCACGATCATCAAGGGCGTAGGATTTGAGTCCAATCAGGAGATGACCAAATATACTATTCGTCGTCCGACGGGAATCTTCCCGATTGACGAATAGTTGCCCCGATCATAAATAGTAAATGTCCAAATCGTAAATACCATGGTGCATTTCTTATTGGCATTCTTGCTCACCCTCGGCGTCGAGGTGCTTGAGCAGCAACAGTTTGAACCGCTTCAGGGCAAGCGTGTTGCTCTATGCACTAATCCTACGGGCGTTGACCATCAGTTACGCTCGACGGTTGATATCCTGTATGCCGGCCAGCAGCAGGGCGGCTATCAGCTTGTGGCTCTGTTCGGCCCTGAGCATGGTGTGCGCGGCAATGCACACGCCGGTGATGCCGTGAGCAATGAGGTGGATGAGGTGACAGGCATCCCGATGATGTCCCTCTACGGCAAGACTCGCAAGCCTTCCGCCGAGATGCTCGAAGGTATCGATTGCATCGTGTATGACATTCAGGATATAGGCTGCCGCTCGTTTACGTATATCTCCACGATGGGCATGCTCATGCAGGCTTGCGCTGAGAATGACAAGGAGCTCATCGTTCTTGACCGGCCTAACCCGTTAGGTGGCCTGAAGATCGAAGGCAACCTCGTTGAGGATGGCTACATATCGTTTGTCTCGCAGTTCAAGATCCCGTACGTCTATGGTCAGACTTGCGGTGAACTGGCGCTGTATCTCAATGCCCAGACCGACAAGCCCTGCCGCCTTAAGGTCATCCCGATGGAGGGTTGGCGGCGTGACATGACATGGGAGCAGACAGGCCTCGAGTGGATCGTTGCCTCGCCGCATATACCGCAAGCCAAGACAGCGTACTTCTATCCCGCCACGGGAATATTCGGCGAACTGGGCTACGTGAGCATCGGCGTGGGCTATACCTTACCGTTCGAACTGATCGGTGCGCCGTGGATCGATGCCAACAAACTTGCTGCATCGCTCAATGCGCGAAATGTGCCGGGCGTGGTGTTCCGACCTATATACTTTAAGCCGTACTACGGCAATTTCAACGGCGAACAGTCGCAAGGCGTACAGATACATATACTCGATTACTCGAAGGCTCACCTGAGTGATTTGCAGTTCATTGTGGTGGAGGCATTGATGGAACTTTATCCTGACAGGGATGTGTTCAAACTCTGCAACCAGAAGCGCCTGAACATGTTCGACAAGGTCTGCGGCTCGCCGTTCATCCGTGCCGAGTTCAGCAAACGCTACAAGTGGGCGGATATCCGCGACTACTGGTACAAAGATGCCGAGGCCTACCGCAAGGCTTCAGAGCCGTATTATCTCTACAAGTAATTATGCAACAATCGAAGGCATATATCCAGCGTTTGGCGTGGGGAACGGACGCAGGATTCTATCGACTAATCCCCGAACAGGTCTTGCATCCGTCTGACGAGATTCAGGTGCAGCAGATCATCGCACGTGCGCACCGCGAAGGCAAACACATCACTTTCCGTGCGGCCGGCACGTCGCTGTCAGGGCAGGCTATTTCCGATAGCCTGCTTGTTGTATGTGGCAAGAAGTGGGAACGCTACGAGCTGCACAACGGCGGTGAGACAATCACGCTGCAGCCCGGTATAGTTGGGCAACGGGTCAACGATATCCTTCGTCCCTACGGACGCTACTTCACGCCCGATCCGGCATCTATCCGTTCGGCAATGGTCGGTGGCATTGTGATGAACAACGCCTCAGGCATGTGCTGCGGTACGCATGCCAACAGTTATCGGATGCTTGAGTCCGCACGGATCATCCTTGCCGACGGCACGCTGCTGGACACTGCAGACCCCAATAGCCGCGAAGAGTTCAGCCGCACGCATAGTGCGTTCTTGCAGGCTTTGCGCGATATGCACGAGCGTGTTGTGGCCAATCGGCCGCTGGCCGAACGTATACGGCGCAAGTACAGCATCAAGAACGTCACAGGCCTGAATATCTTGCCCGTTCTTGAGTTTGATGATCCGTTCGATATCATCGCACATCTTATAGTCGGTTCGGAAGGTACACTGGCATTCCTCTCGTCCGTCACAATGCGTACAGCGGCCATTCAGCCTGCTTCAGCTTCAGCCTTGCTGCTGTTTCCTACCACTCAATCGGCTTGCGAAGCTGTTACAGCAATGAAGCAGCAGGGCGAAGTCAGTGCCGCGGAGTTCTTCGACCGCAAGGCGATGCTTACCGTTGAGAACGATTTCCCCGAACTGCGCGGACTCCCCGAAGATGCCGGCGCGGTGCTCATCCGTCTGGATGCGCCGGACGACAAAGCGCTGCAGCAGAAACGCGACAAACTGCTCAAGCTCCTGTCGGCATATACGCTCTGCCGGCCGGCTAATATAACCTCTGACAGGGATTTGGTAACCAAATACTGGGCTATGCGCTCGGGCATTTTCCCCGCGGTAGGCGGCACACGTCCTATCGGCACGACCTGCCTGATTGAGGACATCGCTTTCCCCATCGAACACCTCGCTCAGGCTACACGCGACTTGCAGCAGCTCTTCCGCGAGCACAACTACCCCGATGCGGTTATCTACGGCCACGCGCTGGAGGGCAATTACCACTTCATTCTCAACCAGCGTTTCGATACGCCGGAAGCCATTGCGCAGTACGACCGAATGATGCACGCTGTGGTTGATCTGGTCGTTGACAAGTATCACGGCAGCCTGAAAGCCGAGCACGGCACAGGTCGAAATATGGCGCCGTTCGTGCGCCGCGAATGGGGTGATGAAGCCTACGAACTGATGCGCGACATCAAGCGGCTGTTTGATCCCGATAATATCCTGAACCCGGGAGTGATCTTCTGCGAAGACGAGCAATCGTATATCCAACACATCAAACCTCTGCCTGAGGTCAACGCGCTCATCGACCGTTGTATCGAGTGCGGCTTCTGTGAGGTGAATTGCGTATCGTGCGGTTTCGCCCTGTCGTCGCGGCAACGCATCGTTATTCAGCGTGAGATCAGCCGCCTGCAATCCATCGGTGAGACGCGACAAGCCAAAGCATTGGCCAAAGCGTTTACGGGCGATGGCGAAGAACTCTGTGCCGGCGACGGACTATGCTCCACGTCTTGCCCGATTGGCATCAATGTAGGCGAATATATCCATCTGTTGCGCGAACAACAATTATCTGGCGCTGCCAAACGCCTCGGCCGGTTTGCCGGCAAGCATTTTGCCGGTGTGGCAGGCTCGGTAGCATCTGCTCTGGCAGTGGCGAACGGTGTAAGAGCAGTGCTTGGCAACACGATGACGGCAGGTATGTGCAAAGGTTTGCATTACGCTTCCGGCAAGACCTTCCCGCTCTGGACACCTGCCGTGCCGAATGCGCTCACCAAACGCCGCATTCGCAAGGCAAAACTAGCAATCATCAATAGCTTCCGGGACGATCAATCCCGCAAGGTCGTTTACTTCCCGTCCTGCCTCAATCAACGCTTGGGCGCAGTGCCCGACACCGGTTATCCGTCCACCTTGGAGGCAACGGCTGCCTTGCTCGCACGCGCAGGATTTGAGGTCATCTATCCCGAACGGATGGAAACGCTCTGCTGCGGCACGATCTGGGAGAGCAAAGGTATGCCCGAAGAGGCGAACCGCAAGTCCGGTGAACTGCGTGAGGCGCTGCTGCGCGCATCGAACAATGGCGAGTATCCCGTGCTCTGTGACCAAAGTCCGTGCCTGTATCGGATGCGCCATACGATGGAAGGTCTGCAGCTCTACGAACCTGTCGAGTTCATTCGGCAGTTTGTGCTGCCGCGACTCACTATCCGCAAGCTCAACACGGTTGTGGCTGTTCACCCGACCTGTACGACCCGTAAGATGCACTTGGAGCAGGCGCTCGTTGAGGTGGCCAAAGCTTGTGCACGCGAGGTGGTTGTGCCGGAAGGAGTGGGGTGCTGTGCATTTGCAGGCGACAAGGGCTTTACGCATCCTGAACTCAACAAGTGGGCATTACGCCACTTGCGCGAGGAGATTGAGCGCACGGGGGCTACGCTTGGTTTCTCCAACTCCCGTACGTGCGAGATCGGCTTGATGCACCACGGCGGTATACCGTACCTGAATATTGTCCATCTCGTGTTGATGGCATCTAATCCTGACTGATATGGAAAACAGAGAGATTGAACGCAAGTTCCTCGTCAAGGACGATAGTTTTCGTGCGCTCGCAAGCACGCATTACGATATTGTGCAAGGCTACGTGTGCCGTGAACCCGGCAAGACCGTTCGTATCCGCTTGTGCACGAACGCCGACGGCACGCAACAAGCGTGGCTGACCATCAAGTCGCGCCTGTCACAGATGGTACGCTTTGAGTGGGAACGGGAGATCAGCATTGAAGATTTCAAGGCGTTGCTCTCTACTTGTGGCAACCGGATCATCGACAAGACCCGATATATCTTGCCGGCTGAGGCGGCCAACAAAAAAGCCGATTCCGAAGAACCGGCTAAACTGAAATGGGAGATTGACGAGTTCCGTCAGCCTAACGCAGGCCTGATCATGGCGGAGATTGAGTTGCCGTCAGTTGATACGGAGTTCGTTCGTCCGCCGTTCATCGGCGAAGAGGTTACCCACGATCCGCGTTACTACAACGCGAACATGGTCTGTTAGTACGCCTTGATGTAATCCAGCGCTTTGTTCATCGCGCCAATATAGCCGTCTTCCGCTTGGTAGATGGCTTTTGTTGGCGTTATACCCACGCCCTCAAGTATGCCGTCATCCACGAACCGCACTTGCAGACTGGATGTGTACACATAGTGCTTGCCGTTGTTGATGTCGCCGAACGTGCCGTCGTGGAAGTACGTGTTGTAGGGCATCAGTTGTCCGTGTGCGCCGTACGTACGCTCGCCGATCATTCGGCCGGTAGGCAGCTTCTTGATGATCTCCGAAGATGTCTCAGCCATGCTTATACTATATGCGTTCGTCAGTACGATGTACGGAATGTTCTCAGTCTCTATGTCACGCCGTTTGGCGGCTGGCTCAACGTACGCGGGCATCCAGTCGGTGTAGTCGTAACGCCCCGGACCTTCCTTGTAGCGCAGGTCGGCGTAGTGTACTTTTTCGTTGATGAATGAGCCTACCACCAGCTCAAGGTCAGCTACCTTGCCGCCGCGGTTGCAACGGTTATCGAGGATGATACCTGCGAGCCGTGTTTCGGTCAAGCACATATCCATCCAGGCCTCTATATTGTTGATGTACACGCGTTCTTCGTCGGTTTCGCCTTCTTCCTTCAACGATGCGAGCATGTTGTACGAACTCTGCCACAGGTACGCAACTTTCCGCCCGTCGTCAAGCGTACGGATGCCAAAGAAGTTTGCATCATCGCCTTTCTCACCCCATGTGCCGGCATCAAGCAGTTTCTGATCGATGCATTTCTGTATCTCCTCTTTCATCACTTTCTTGCCGTACTTCTGTCCGGCCACATATTCGCGGCTCTTTACCTCTTCCGATCCCGGACTGTACACATAGAGCTGGTCGGTATGAACGTCGCGCAGCCTAAGAACCAGGTGATGGTCAATCAGGCTCGATGTAGCGTCCTGATAGAGCGCGATGAATGTCAGCGAGTCAGGTACACTGCCGTCGGCTTTGTAGGCTTCATCCAGTGCGTCGAACTTAGGTTTAAGGCGCGTATATACGTCATCCCAGTCGGTTTCATCCTCGCTCCAGAACACATAGTACGTGTTCATGCCTTGCCAGAATATGTCGAACTGCTTGGCATAACTCGTGTAGTTGAGGTTCATCGGGTCGTTCGGATCGACGTAGATGTCACCTTTCTGACGGCAACCGGTCACCAGCAGGCTTATTGCGATTATATAGAGTAGTTTATGTTTCATATCAGAATACGTATTTCGTTGACACTCCCACCACTACGGTGTTGTTATATCGCGTATCGTTCATCAGCGCTTGGCGTTTGACGGTGTTCGCCATGCTGTAGTAGAACAGTGCCTCAAAACCTATTCTCAGGTATGGCATCGGGTCCCACGACACGCCCAGACCGCCTACCAGACCGCCGTCTATGCGGTTATCCTCGGGCGTAAATTCGTACCGCGCGCGGTATTCGTCAGTCACCAGCAGCGTCTTGCGGCTGACGTTGCCGCCGAGCCATGCTCCGCCGTAAGCGCCGGTGTAGATATGGCTCTTTATCTCTCCGCCGAACGTCCAGTCGGCCATCACGGGGATCTGCAGGTAATGGCACATATAGTCGGAGTGGATGTTCTGCTCGCGTAGTTCGGGCTGCATTCGCTCCATGCCGAAGTTCTTCTGTGTGAACAGCACATCGGCGCGGATGCTCAGCCATTCCAATGCTTTGAATGTGGCTGTTACACCGGCGTTGGCGCCCCAGCCGCCTTTGAACGACATGTCGTACGCGTAACCTGCTTCGCGTGTCTGCCAGTTGTACGTCGCGCCGATTGTTGCGCCCAGCGTCCATATGCCAGGGTGCGCCGAACGGTCAATATCGCTGTAGCGGTGGCTCTTGTACTGGGCACCGCGCCGCGTGCGGCGCACTTTCTCATACTCCACGCCGCTACGACCCGAACGGATCTCACTGCGTTGCACAGGAGCAGGAGCGGTGTACATACCGCGGTTGTTGGTCTTCTGCCCTTGCGCGTACATCGGCAATGCACTCATTGTGAGCACAACAGTTGTGGACACAACGATGCCCAACACGCCGAGTGTTCGCCCTATACCACGCCTAAAATGGGTTATATTGTTCATGTTGAATTAGGTTGTTTTATGTGGGGCCCCCGACACAACTTGTTGTGGTGGGGAGCGCGGAGGCAACCGTGCGCTTTATGCCGCTGAGCGGCATCTGTTAGCGCGGTTTACCGAACGCGCTTGCAAAGTTACAAAAAATATTTGATATATGCAAATATTTACTGAAATTTGCCAACTTTATTTGTTATTGTATTCGCCCGTATTCGATCCTCCTTCGGGCATGTTTCGAACCTTTACCAAATGATATCCAAATGATATCCATATGATAACCATAGGATAAAGCCCTCATTTTTTATTCTTTTACGGACACTATATAATACGTAGTATTATATATATAATGCTGTACTTCTCACACGAACCAATAACCTCAGAACTGCTCGCGGAACTCCGATGGCGTGCAACCTTTCGACTCACGGAACAGCCTGTTGAAGTGACTGAGCGTGTTGAAACCGCACGCATAGCCTATCTCCGAAACGGATTGTTTCGTGGTCAGCAGCATTCGCGCAGCTATACCTAGGCGGTAGTCGATCAGGTAACGGTTCGGCGTGCGGCCGGTGCGGTTGTGGAAGAACCGCGAGAACGAATCGGCTGACATACAGGCGATGTCCGCAAGGTCTTGCAGACAAATATCGTGCATGTAATTGGCGGCTATATACTCCTTCACTTGCTGCACACGCTCATCTTCGTTGCCCTCCTCGGCATTGATGAACGATTGCGACGACAGCTCCCGCGCATTCTCTACCAGCGACAAACGGTAGAGTAGGTTGAATAAGCGTATAACCGACGCAAAACTATCAGTGCTGTGCGCCAGGTTGATGATGTCGTCATGCACAATCTGTATCGCCGCCTCAGGAAAAGCCAGGCCGCGCTGGGCACGTTCAAACATCCTTCGTATTGACGCAAAAGCGCGTTTGTCGATCATCGGACCGTGAAACGTATCGGGATCGATATGTACCGTGATTTCGTAGATCTCCTGTTCCGGACATGTACCTTGTTCCCATACATGCACAAGTTTGCTGCCTGTGATAAACACAAGATCCAGATTACCAATCGTTTCCCTGCTGTCGCCTACGGTACGTACAACGCCTGCACCGTTCTCCACGAAGTTCAGTTCATATACTTCGTGGCAGTGTGCCGGGTATTCAAAGTACGTCTTTATGCGCTCGCCTACATAGAAAACATCGAGGGGTTCAAGGCGGGTAATTTCGGTGAATGATTCTTTCATGGCTGATAGCAAATGGCCGATAGTCTGCGACCAAAATATGTTGTACGACACAAAAGTAATGAAAAAAAATGATATATGCAAACGTTTTTTGCACTATTTTACAAAAAACGCATAAAAACGGTCGGAAAAGTATTTGTATATGTCAATTAAAAGCAGTACCTTTGCATTGTTTTTTGAATCACTGTATCATGACACACAATCAATACGGACATTTTGATGACGCCAATCGCGAATATGTCATCACCAATCCCAAGACACCTTTCCCTTGGATCAATTATCTCGGCAATGAAGATTTCTTCGGTCTGATCAGCAATACCGCCGGAGGTTATAACTTCTACAAGGACGCCAAGTTCCGCCGCATCACCCGTTATCGCTACAACAGCGTGCCGATGGACAATGGCGGACGCTACTTTTATCTCAAAGACGGTGATGTTGTTTGGAACCCTGGCTGGAAACCTTGCAAGACACCGCTTGACAACTATGAGTGCCGTCACGGCTTGAACTATACGCGCATCACGGGTGTGAAGAACAATGTTCGCGCGAGCGTGCTGCACTTTGTTCCCCTGGGCGTAAAAGCTGAGATCCAGAAGCTGACGCTCACCAATCTTGGTGACGGGTCAAAGAGCATCAAGCTCTTCAGTTATACCGAGTGGTGCCTCTGGAACGGTGCCACGGACGGTGAGAACTTCCAGCGCAACCTTTCTACCGGTGAGGTGGAGATTGAGCAAGCCGCAGATTTCACGGCCCTCTACCATAAGACCGAATACAAGGAGCGCCGCAATCATTACGCTTACTATTCCGTCAACAGCCCCGTTCAGGGTTATGATACCGACCGCGAGTCGTTTGTCGGCTTGTACAACGAGCTTTCCGAACCGCAGGCTGTGCTCAACGGCCATTCCACTGACAGTCTTGCACACGGCTGGAGTCCGATCGCAAGCCATTATATCGAAGTGGAGCTCAAGGCCGGCGAGAGTCGCGATTTCATCTTTATCCTTGGCTACGAGGAGAACCCCGAAGATCAGAAGTTTGCCGCCAATCGTGGTGAACTCACCAGCCTTGGCGACAAGGATCATCACATTATTAACAAGGCGCGCGCGCATGAGGTGATCAGCCGCTTTGCTTCTGTCGAGGCAGTGGACGCAGTGTTTGCCGAACTTCGTGCGTTGTGGGACGAGTTGCTCAGCAAGTATAGCGTTGAGAGCAGCGACGAGCGCCTCAACCGAATGGTGAACATCTGGAATCAGTACCAATGCATGATCACGTTCTGCATGAGCCGTTCGGCATCGTTCTTCGAGTCGGGCATAGGCCGCGGTATGGGATTTAGGGATTCCAACCAAGATTTGGTTGGATTCGTTCATCAGATTCCTTCACGCGCGCGCCAGCGCATTATCGATATAGCCTCTACGCAGTTCCCTGACGGCGGTTGTTACCATCAGTATCAGCCGCTCACCAAGCGTGGCAACAACGATATAGGCGGAGGCTTCAACGACGATCCTATGTGGCTCATCTTCGGCACTACGGCATATATCCGCGAAACGGGTGACTTCTCCATCCTTGACGAGCTTGTGCCTTGGGACAATCAGCCCGGCAGCGAAGTGCCTCTGATGGAGCACCTGCGCATCAGTTTCAACCATGTAGTGGAGAACCTCGGTCCTCACGGGCTGCCGCTTATCGGACGTGCCGACTGGAACGATTGTCTGAATCTCAACTGTTTCTCCAGCGATCCCAACGAGTCGTTCCAGACCACGGGCAACAAGACCGAGGGCAGTAAGGCTGAATCGCTGATGATTGCCGGCTTGTTCGTGTTCTGCGGACGCCAGTATGTGGAGCTTTGCCGCACACGCAACCTGTCTGGCGAGGCCGACCGCGCCGAGCAGCATATCAATGCCATGTGTCAAGCCGTCGAGCAGTTTGGCTGGGACGGCGAGTGGTACCTGCGCGCGTACGATTATTATGGTAACAAGGTCGGCTCCAACGAAAACGCTGAAGGCAAGATCTTCATCGAGAGCCAGGGATGGTGTGCTATGGCGCGTATCGGTGCGGAGCAAGGCTTGCCCGAGCAGGCTCTTGACAGCGCTGCACGACTGCTGGACAGCGAGCACGGCATGGTTCTTAACTGGCCGGCTTACACGACCTATCACATCGAGCTTGGCGAGCAATCGACCTATCCTGCAGGTTACAAGGAGAACGGTGGCATCTTCTGCCACAACAACCCGTGGGTGATCATCGCTCAGGCACTTGCCGGACGCGGCAACGACGCGTGGAACCTCTACCGCAAGATTACTCCCGCATGGATCGAGAATCAGGATCTGCACAAGGTTGAGCCTTACGTCTATTGTCAGATGGTGGCCGGCAAGGAAGCTGCCAAGCCCGGCGAGGGCAAGAACTCCTGGCTCACCGGTACTGCTGCCTGGAACTGGCTGACAGTCAGTCAGTATATCCTCGGTATACGGCCGACGTACGAAGGACTCGAAGTCAATCCGTGCATTCCGTCTGATCTTAAGGAGTACAAGGTTACGCGCAAGTGGCGTGACGCCGAGTATGTCATCACCGTCAAGAACCCGAACGGTCATCAGCATCCCGACCGCCCGACCATCCTGCCGTACGCTCCCGGTCACCACGAAATAACGGTAACACTTTAAGGTAAAACTCTAAAAATATTATATTAATGCCATGAAGAAATTATCAGCATTATTTGTTGCTTTGCTTGTAGTTCTTACTGCTTGCAATGCACAGGAGAAGAAACGGCGTCCGATGGACAACGAGGCCGTTCAGTTCGGCATGTCGATGGGCATCGGCTGGAACCTTGGCAATCAGATGGACGCCCACTATGACGGCTGTTCGTACGAGACTGGCTGGGGCAACAAAGCGGCTACGCAGCAGACCTTCAACGGTTTGGCTAAGGCCGGCTTCCGTTCGGTGCGTATCCCTGTAACATGGATGGGACACATCGGCAATGCTCCTACGTACGCTATCGAGCGCGGCTGGTTGGATCGTGTCGACGAACTCGTTCATATGGCCCACAAGGCCGGACTCATCGTGATCATCAATATCCACCACGACGGTTTTGGTGCGGCTGACACGCCCAGCAAGGGCTCCCATTGGCTCGATCTGCCGGCTGCTGTTGCCAGCGAAGAGCGCAATCAGCTCATCAAGCAGGAACTGACCATGATCTGGTTGCAGATCGGCAAGCGCTTTGCCAACGATGGCGAGTGGCTTGTGTTCGAGACGCTCAACGAGATACAGGACGGCGACTGGGGCAATGGCAACAACCGCAGGGACGGTGGCGCACAATACCGCGTGCTCAACGAGTGGAACCAGGTATGCGTCGATGCTATCCGCGCTGCCGGTGGCAAGAACGAGACACGCTACATCGGCGTGCCGGGCTACGTATGTAACCCCGATCTAACGGTCGAGAATCTCGTCCTGCCCGAAGATGTTGTACCCAACCGCCTGATGGTGGCTGTACACAGTTACGATCCGTGGGATTATGCCGGTTCGGCTAAGTACAACGAGTGGGGACACACCGGCAAAGATGTCGTGCCCGGAGTAGGTGAGGAGGCATACGTAGGTATGCTCAACCGCCTGTTCAACATGTATATCCGCCGCGGTGTACCTGTGTATTTCGGCGAGTTCGGCGCAGTGCGTCGTGCAAGCAAGGCCGACGAGGAGTTCCGGCTCTATTACTTCCGCTATATATGCAAGGCTATGCGCGACCGCCGTATATCTGCCCTGTATTGGGATAATGGCAATAGCAAAGCCGGCAACGACGGCTTCGGTGTGATTGATCATGCTACAGGACGGTTCATCGGCAATGGCGAACAGGCCGTACGGGCGATGATTGACTCGTGGGAGAACAACGACCCGAACTACACGCTGCAATCGATCTACGATTCAGCGCCCGAATCCTCTCGCAAATAATAATAACTCAACATAAAATCAATTAAGCATGAGACACTCACTTAAACAGTGCAAGCGTGCGCTCCTGCTCGTAGCGTTGATCATCAGTTCTACGGGTTGGGCATTTGCACAAAACATTGTGACGGGCGTTGTTGGGGATGCCGATGGTCCGCTCATCGGCGCCAGTGTGCTCGTCAAAGGAACCACCCGTGGTACGATTACCGACATGGACGGACAGTATTCCATCCAGGCGAATATCGGTGACGAACTGGAGTTCTCGTACATGGGTTACAGTGCTCAGACGATTGCCGTTACGAGCAATGTTATCAACGTAACGATGTCTGAGGACACCGAAGTGCTCTCCGAGGTGGTTGTTACCGCCATGGGTATCAAGCGTGACCGCAAAGCGCTTGGTTACGAAGTGGGCGAGGTGAAGGGCGAAGATCTCACCAAAGCCAAGGAGACCAATGTGGCCAACTCGCTCGCAGGACGTGTGGCCGGTTTGGTTGTACAAGGTACGGCCGGTGGCCCTGCCGGTTCTACGCGCGTCATGCTACGTGGTACAACGGAGATGACCGGCAACAACCAGCCGCTCTACGTGATCGACGGTGTGCCTATGGATAATACGAACTTCGGTTCGGCCGGCACGGAAGGAGGTTACGACCTCGGTGACGGTATATCTGCCATCAACCCGGATGATATCGAGTCGATGTCTGTCCTCAAGGGTCCGGCTGCTGCTGCACTCTACGGTAGCCGAGCCAGTCACGGCGTGATCCTCATCACTACCAAGAAAGCCGATACAGGCGATGCCAAGTGGTCGGTCGAGTACAACGGTACGCTTACCTTCGATTCCCAACTTAGCAAATGGGACAATGTACAGCAAGTGTATGGTATGGGTTCCGACGGCCAGTACAATATCGATGCCGTAAGCAATACCAACAAGTCCTGGGGACCCAAGGCTGACAATGGCTTGATGCTTCGTTACTTCGACGGCCAGGAACATCCGTTCCAAATCATTCCGAACAATACGGCTAACTTCTTCCAACTCGGCCTTACTGCTACGAACACGGCTGTCGTATCGATGAACACTGGCCGCACGGGTATCCGCTTCGCTTACACCGATATGCGTAACAAGGATATCCTGCCTAACTCGAAAATGAGCCGTAACACGCTGAACCTGCGTGCCAACACGAGCCTCGGACCGGTTGACCTGGATTTCACGGCTAACTTCACCCACGAGGATGTAACCAACCGTCCCGCTCTGGGTGACGACAAATCGAACGTTGGCAAAAACCTTATGACGCTCGCTACAACCTACAATCAGGAGTGGTTGAGAAACTACGAGACGGCCGAAGGCGAGTACCAGAACTGGAATGGTATGGACCCGTACAATGTCAACCCGTACTGGGATATTAACAAAAACAAGAACCAGTCCTACAAGGATCTGCTCCGTATGAACGGCAAGATCGTGTACAATATCATCCCGCAGTTGAAGATTCAGGCTACGGTAGGTGCCGAGCTCAACCGCTTTGAGTTCTCGGATTTCAAGTACCCGACTACTCCGGGTTACGAGTCCGGACGCTTGCAGAATATGTATTTCAACAATCGCATGATCAATGCCGAGTTCCTCGGTATATACAACGACAACTGGGGTGACTTCGACTTCACCGCCACTGCCGGTGCTAACATCTACAACGTACACAACGCTACAACGGTCAATACCGGCACGGACATGGGTATCCGCGAGGTCGTGGCTATGTCGAGCTTCGAGGAGCAATCGGTTGAGGAATCGACCTACAACAAACGTATCGTTTCCGTCTTCGGTTCGGTTAACCTCGGTTGGCGTCACATGTTGTACTTGGATGCTACAGTTCGTGGCGATAAGTCTTCGACCCTTGCTAGCGGCAAGAACCTGTACGTCTATCCTTCGGTCAGCGGTTCATTTGTATTCTCCGAGCTCATCAAGGGCAACCGCAAGGTGCTGCCTTACGGTAAGGTTCGCTTGAGCTGGGCAGAGGTAGGTAGCGATACCGATCCGTACCAACTCAGCCTGCGTTATGCCAAGTCGCAGTTCGGTTATCCGGGTTACACCATCGGTTCGGTGTATGGCAATACAGTGCCGAACGCCGACCTCAAACCGACACGTACCCGTTCGATCGAGACAGGTTTTGAAACCAAGTGGTGCAACAGCCGTATCAGCCTCGACTTCACGTTCTATCACCAGAAGTCACGCGATCAGATCATCGGTATGGCTACATCGCCTACCAGCGGCTACGAGTACCGTATGATCAACGCCGGTGAGATCCTTAACCAAGGTTTTGAGATTACCTTCGGTTCGCGCCTTGTGCAAACGAAAGATTTCAGTTGGGACTTGAACATCAACTGGTCGAAGAACACCAACAAGGTGCTTTCTCTTACCGAGGGAACGACCGAGCTCGAGTTGGCTAAGGCTACCTGGTGTAATGTATATGTTTCCGCTCGCGAGGGTGAGGAGTACGGTGCCATCTGCGGCCCGGCGCTCGCGCGCACCGACGACGGACGTGTTATCGTTGACGGCTTGACCGGTCTGCCTGCGTTTACTACGGAGAACAAAGTGCTCGGCAATGCACAATGGAAGTGGACCGGTGGTCTGAACACTACGCTCCGCTATAAGATGTTTACCCTTACCGCATTGTTCGACGTTAAGGTCGGTGCTGATATCTTCTCGATGTCCGAGCGCTCGTCGTATGAGACCGGTAAGGCTATCGAGACCCTGGCTGGACGTGCCGAGTGGTATGCTTCCGAGGAGGCGCGCAAGGCTGCAGGCGTTACCAGCGGATGGGTCGCTACAGGCGGTTACCTCGTTGACGGCGTCATCGACAATGGCGACGGTACATATCGCGAAAACGACATCTACATCAACCCCGAAGATTACTGGATGGAAGTGTCGCGTAAGTCGCCGGAACTGTTCATCTACGACAACTCGTACATCAAGTGCCGCGAACTTACCTTTGGCGTTACCTTCCCCAAGGAGTGGCTCGACAAGGGGGGAGTGCTCAAGAACGTGAGCATCAGTTTCGTGGCTCGTAACCCCTTCATCGTGTGGAAGAACATCAAGGATATCGACCCCGATGCACAGTACAATACATCCGGCCTTGGCTTGGAGTACGGTTCGCTGCCGAGCCGTCGTAGCTACGGTCTAAACTTCAATCTCAAATTCTAATATTGTAAATCTGTCACTATTATGAAAAAGAAATTATTTATACTGCTCGCTTTTGCGGCTGTTCTCGCTTCTTGCTCTGACGAGATTTACGAGGAGATCAATACTGATCCCACCAAAGCGGATCACGTTAACCCGTCGTCGCAGCTCTCTTATGCTGAGTTGCAGATCTACGGCGATATGAACTATGTCGATGTTCATCGACTCTATACGTACGCGTTCACGCAGCACCTCATGGGTTGCTGGAACACTACTAACTACGGCGGCCAGCATCGTATGGACGACAACGAGATGTCCCGTCCCTGGAACAATCTCTACCCGGGTGCTATGCGTAACCTCACGGATGCCATCGAGGCTACCAAGGACGATGGCACGCAGGTGAACGTTTACGCTGCGCTGCGTATCTTCCGCGTATATGTTGGCGCACTGCTGACGGATTATTACGGCGATATACCGTTCACCGAGGCAGGTCTGGGTTACATCACCGGTAACTCCAAGCCGAAATACGACAAGCAGGAGGATCTTTACCGCTTCTTCTTCAGCGAGTTGAAGGAAGCTGCCGGTCTGTTCGACATCAACGCCAAGGCAATCACCAGCGATCCGCTGTTCGGTGGTAATATCGCCGAGTGGATTACATTCGCCAACTCGTTGCGTCTGCGTTATGCTATGCGTCTGTCCGACGTGTTGCCCGATCTGGCTAAGACCGAGTTCGTTGCAGCACTGGAGGATGGTGTGATGGTGAGCGGTACGGACGATGCGTGCATCAAGCACATGAATGTCAGCTACAGCTTCGGTCAGGAGGCTTACAGGGATATCCGTGGCAATGCTATGGCTAAGTATTTCTATGGCAACGACCCTGCCAATAACCCCTCGTACCTCTGCCAGACCTTCTGGGAGCAGCTCTACAAGAATAACGACCCACGTACTACACGTCTCTGCCGGTTCTATATCGACGACTTTATGTCTATCTCTACCGGTGACGGACGTATTGACGTCACTGACGCCGTGCTGGCTACGCAAGCTGCCAACCCGTCGGCCGATGTCATCTACATGATCGCTCCGGGTGAGTTCTCCTGGGACAACTGGCCTTCGTACACCGACATACTCGGCAGCCCGCTGGCTACGCAGATTGCCGAGATCCAGGCCGCACATCCTGACTACAACCCGGGTTCCAATCCCCGTTGGTTGATGCCTAAGCTCGCCGGCAATTTCCTGCGTTCTGATAACCCTGGCATTCTGATGACTTACGCTGAGGTATGCTTCCTGCGTGCTGAGGCTGCTGTGTTGGGATGGACGGCCGACAATGCCAAGGATTTCTATGAGAGCGGTATCCGTGCCGCCATGGACCTCCTGGCTACTTACTACGGCTGCTCCGTTGTTACCGACGCCGAGTTCGCTGCGTACATCGCTGAGACCTCTGTAGCCTTCGGCGCAGTGGCAGAACAGCAGAAGAGTCAGATCAACACCCAGGCTTGGATTCTGCATTTCCACAACCCTGCTGAGGCGTGGGCAAACGTACGTCGTGCGGACTATCCTAAGCTCCAGGCACCGAACACCAAGAACCCGCTCATCGACGGAGCGGACATCCCCGTACGCCTGTGCTATCCTATCAAGGAGGAGACCTACAGCAAGGATGCTTATCAGGAGGCTAAAGATCGGGTAGGTGATTACTCATGGCACGCTCGCCTCTGGTGGGATGTGAAATAACGCCCTGCGGCTATTGGAAATTTGAAACCATAAATTTGAAATTTGAAATATTATGAAAACGAAGTTTTTATATATAGCAGCTCTTGCTACGATGTTCGTGTTCAGCGGCTGTAACCCGCAGGAGCCGTTCGACACGCAGTCGCCGGACGATGCGCCGCTGATCCTCCGGCCGTACAACGAGTCCGGTACAGGTTCGTTTACCTACCTACTGGCTAACCCGGATACCCCGTTGTATGATTCTGTTACCGTCACTCCTTCGGCTTATACTAAGATCAACTGGTACCTCGACGGTGAACTCGTTTATACGGGCGAGAAGATCAATATGTGCTTCTACGCAGGTACGTATGCGCTCACTATCGAAGCGGTGACCGATGCCGGCAAACGTACGACACGTACCGGTACGGTGGTGGTCAATCCTTATGACAACGACCCGTACTCAGCCGCTCCCGCTATTGGACGCCACGCCGCTCCGGCTATGGTTGTCACCATCGACGGTCAGAACATGAACATGGTCAAATCTGTTGCCCTGTGCAATGACCTGTTCGGTATCGATATAGCTATGGAGGTCAATCCTGACTCGCAGACTGCGGATGCACTGACGTTTACTGTGCCTGCTCTGCCTAACGGCGCATACCATATCCGCCTCAGAGATGCTGACGGTAAGCTCTACGGTGCCGATGTGCTCAATATCTACAACGAAGCTACGGTGCTCGACGGCTATGCCGAGTTCATCCCCGGTGAGGAATGGACCATCACGGGCCTGAACCTGCAGAACGTGGCTTCTGTCAAGTTGGGCGAGAATGTGGTCACCTCTGTTACCGCTACTGCTTCGTCGGTTACGTTCACTGCTCCGGCTGTTGACGAAGGCAAGTACACATTGTCGATGCTCAACCAGGACGGCACGCAGGTTAAGTTCGTTACCGAAGCAGGTCTGGTTTACGAGGTTATTGCGCAGGTTAGCACCGAGACCATTATTTGGAGTGGTTCGGTGGATATTGCCTGGGATGCAGATCTGGTTAAGGTCGAGTCTTCCGTTATGGCAGCAGTGCCTATTGGTGCTATAATCTTCGTTTACTACAGCGTCATTGATGCAGAATACCACGCTTTGCGTGTTACTACGCCGTGGTGGAACGGTGACCTGCTGCCGCAGGTTGACGGGATGGAATCGCAGGCTAACCCCTATCCGTTCGAGTACACCGATGCTTGTAAGGCTCTCGTTGACGAGACCGGTGCAATGTCCGTTGTCGGATTCGGATTGAATGTTACTAAGATTACCTACAAGTAATGGCTCCGTTTCGCGAAAAGATAGGTTATGCTCTGGGTGATGCCGCTTCCGGCGGCATCACCTGGAAGATTATGTCAGTCGCTTTCCCGCTGTACTTCACGAATGTGTTCGGCCTGACGTTTGCCGACGCGGCGGCGTTGATGCTCGCAGCGCGAATCTTCGATGTGTTCACCGACCCGCTCATGGGCAGTCTGGCTGACCGCACCCGTTCGCGCTGGGGCACCTATCGGCCGTGGCTGATCTTCGGGTCTATACCGTTCGGACTGATCTTCGCCCTGCTGCTGTTCACGCCCGATCTCGGACCTGTGGGCAAGCGCATCTACGCTTATACGCTCTATCTGCTGATGATGGCTGTCTATACCGCTGTCAACGTGCCTTACGGCTCGCTGCTCGGAGTGATGACCACCGATGACAATGAGAAGAACCAGTTCTCCGCTTTCCGTATGGTCGGCGCCTATGCCATGGGGTTCGTCACGATGATCGCTTTCCCGTATGTGCAGCGGATGGTCGGCGGCTCGGCGCAGCATCAGTACGCTGTGGTTGGCGCGGTGTTTGGACTGATAGCTGCCATGATGACCCTCGCTTGCGGTCTGCTTACCCGTGAGCGGCACGAACCGATACGTGCGGAGAAGTTCGAGTTCAAGCAGTTCGCCGATCTCGTGCGCAACTGCCCGTGGGTGTATATGACCCTCGTGGCGTTCTGCACCAATTTCTTCAACGGCTTCCGTTACGCTGTGGTGGGCTACATGATCATGTACTGCCTTGGCGGCGATATTACCGTGGGCAAGCTGATCATCAACTATACGGTGTTCATCGCCTTCAACGAGGTGACCTGTATGGTGTTCGGTGCGCTCAGCCCCGCGTTCACCCGTTGGGTGGGCTCCAAGCGTATGGCGTTCGTATGGGCGTCGGTGATCTGCCTGGTGTTTTCCGTGGCGTACTTCTTCATCCCGATGGACGCTTCGTATATCTGGCTCATGCTGGCTGTGGCGGTGCTCACGTCTATTGGCGTCGGTCTCTACTCCCCGCTGATCTGGTCAATGTACGCCGATGTGGCGGACTATGCTACCGAGAAAAACGGCACATCCTCAACCGGTCTGATCTTCTCGTCTGGTACGATGGCACAGAAGTTCGGAGGAGCTATCTCCGGCAGTCTGATCGCCTTGCTGCTCGGTGCGGCTGGACTGGTGTCACATCAGGATATGACCACCGGCGAAACGATCGTCTCGATCACCGACGAGCAGTCTGTGCAGATGATGATTTGGTGCCTGTTCTCCGTCTTTCCGGCTGTCATAGCCGCGATCATGGGCTGGCTGGCATATAAATTCCCTTTGCATAAATAACGTATGAAAAAGATATTTTGCATTCTAAGTGCTTGTGCCCTCTTGGTAGGGTGCAAGCATTCTGCATCTCAACAGGTGCGCTTGAATCAGGTCGGTTTTGCTCCTGACCAGGAGAAAACCGCTACTATCGATGTATGCTCGCCCGATGCCGAGCCGTGTTATGTAGCTATAACGAACGACAACGGCGATCTGCTGTGGCACGGCACAGCTTCTGCTACGATGCTCAATCCCGTTTCCGGCAAACCCCGGCAGATTGTTGATTTCTCCTCGTTCAATCGCCTCGGCACCTACACGCTCTATGTGGACAACGGCTCAACCCTTGTCACATGCCCGTTTACTGTTGCCGAGCATCCATATCGCGAACTCACGCGCAAGGCCCTCCGCGCCTTCTATTACCAGCGCGCATCAATGGATATCGTTGAGCCGTACGCCGAGGGCTACGAACGCAAGGCGGGGCATCCTGACGATCGTGTGCTTGTCCACGCATCGGCGGCTACTGCCGAACGGCCGGAAGGTACTATCATCTCCTCTCCGGGTGGCTGGTACGATGCCGGCGATTACAACAAGTACATCGTCAACTCCGGCTATACCATGGGCGTCTGGCTCATGGCCTACGAGCTGAACAAGGCCTACTTCGATACGCTCAACCTCAACATCCCAAAATTTGAAATCAAAAATCAAAAATCAAAAATAGCCGGCACGGCGAAATGTCCCGACATGTTATCCGAGGCCATGTACAACATCCGCTGGATGCTTACCATGCAGGATCTGGATGGCGGTGTGTATCACAAGCTCACCGAACCGGCTTTCGAGGGGTTCATTCGTCCCGACGAGTGCTGCAAACCGCGTTATGTGGTGCTCAAGACCACCGCTGCATCGCTCGATTTCGCTGCTGCGATGGCGCTCGCCGCACGCGTCTATGCGCTTCACGACCCCGATTTCTGTGCGCAAGCCAAGGAAGCGGCGCTTCGTGCTTATGCCTGGGCACAGGCTAACCCTGCCGTGTATTACGATCAGCCGAAGATGAATGCGGAATTCCAACCCGAGATAACCACCGGTGCCTACGATGATTTCGATGTCACCGACGAGTTCTACTGGGCTGCCACGGAACTCTATCTGCTCACTAAGCAGGAGTCGTTCCGAACCGATGCGTTGGCTGCGGCTGACTCGCTGCCGGCGTTCACTCCATCCGTCTGGGGCAATGTGGCCGAACTTGCGTCACTCGACCGGCTGATGCATCTCTCGCCGGAAGATCCGATGGCTGAGAGTCTCAAGGGCGTACTGACCGATCATCTCCGGCCGTTCATCAAGGAGGCAGACTCTGTCTCCGTTCACCGTTGTCCGTACGGCAACCGTGAGGAGGAATTCTTCTGGGGCTGCAATTCCGAGGGCTGCTGCTGGCGTGGGGTAGAGTGCCTGTATGCTTACCGTCTGACCGGCGATGCGCAATACCGCATTGCTGCCGAGCAGTGCCTGAACTATATTCTCGGCCAGAACAGCACCGGCTATTGTTACGTCACGGGCTTTGGCAGCCAGCCGTCGTCTCATCCGCATCACCGCCTGTCGTATAGCCATCCTAAGGGCACGCACCCGGGTTTCCTTGTTGGCGGACCTAACCGCATGCGCCAGGATGCCGAGACCGATGGTGTGATCTACCCGAAGGATGTCCCGGCCGACGAGAGCTACCTCGACGAGCAACCCAGTTACGCCTCCAACGAGGTCACCATCAACTGGAATGTCACACTCTTCGCCCTCTCCGCCGGCCTTGACGCTCTTGGCCGGTAAGATTGGCGATCACTCCCGATATACTCTCGATAATGGCTCGATAATGGGCCGATGAAACCCCGATGAAGTTGTTCAAATGTATGGCGTGATACTGCCTTTTCCCCAGGTGGGAATTACATGTTACGCAGGCAGGCGATGAGGGAATCGCGCCAGTGGGGGATAGTGAGGGCGAAAGTCTGACGGACTTTCGCCTTGTTTAGTACAGAATAGTGGGGACGGGGAGTGAGGTACTGGTACTCCTCGCTCAGGATAGGACGGACCTTGCAGCGTATAGGCTCGGCAGGCGAGGCACAACAATCCTTTGGATTGGTGGCAGGCTGAGCGCTATGGGCAAGGATAGAATTATAGATCTCGTGGATGGCGAGGGTAAAATCGTACCACGAGCAGACACCTTCATCCGTAAAGTGATAGATACCGGCGTGCCAGCCGTTGGGGTTGAATGAGCCGTCGGCATTGGCGGCCGACTCGATGGCCGCAAAGATCGCCCGGGCAAGATCGAGGGCGTAGGTGGGAGTGCCGATCTGGTCATAGACGACACCGATCTCCTGTTTGGTTTGACCGAGGCGGAGCATCGTCTTGACGAAATTGTTGCCGAACTCCGAATACAGCCACGCCGTGCGGAAAATAATCGCATCAGGCTGCTCTGCGAGCAAGGCCTGTTCGCCTGCCAGCTTCGTGCGGCCATAGGCAGTACGCGGAGCGACAGGATCATCTTCGCGGCAGGGCAAGTGCTCATCGCCGGAGAAGACGTAATCGGTGCTGATATGAATAATGCGTGCGCCGCTACGCGCGAGGTTGGCCACGGCATCGGCATTGATGCGCAGCGCGGTGGGTTCGTCCTGCTCAGCCTTATCGACATTGGTATAGGCAGCACAATTGACGATGACATCCACGCAATGCTCGCCAACAAACCCGCAGACAGCCGCTTCGTCGGTAATGTCGAGCGGATGGATAGCAACAGGACTCGCCTCAGGAACAATAACGTCGCTGAAGAGGTATGTGTGCTTGGGATGCGCGGCCGAAAGGATACGCATCTCGTTGCCTAACTGGCCGTTGGCGCCGGTGATCAGAATAGTCATAACGTGTAGCCTAAATCTTTGAGTAAGGGATGACGGGTATCTTTGTCCGAGAGGATGCGTTCGGCCTCAGGTATACGCCAATCGATAGCGAGCGCAGGATCGGAGAGCAAGATACCGCCGTCGGCCTCGGGGTGATAGAGCTCGTCGCACTTGTAGCTGAACAGCGCATGTTCGCTGAGCACGCTGAAGCCGTGGGCAAAGCCCTTGGGAATGAAGAACTGCCGGTGGTTATCAGCAGTGAGCTCGACCGCCACATGCTGCCCGAAGGTAGGACTGCCGCTGCGCAGATCGACAGCCACATCGAGTACCGCACCTTCGATACAGGTCACAAGCTTGGCCTGGGTGAACGGCGGTCGTTGAAAATGCAGTCCGCGCACCACGCCGTAGCAAGAGGCAGACAGGTTGTCCTGCACAAATTGCACGTCAATCCCTGCCTCGCGGTAACGCTGCTCGTTGTAGGACTCCAGGAAGAAACCGCGGGCGTCGTTGAACACCCGGGGTTCGATGATCAGCAGCCCTTCTATCGAAGTTTTCAGAACTTCCATGGATTACTTCTGGTTGGTAGCTACGTCGAAAGCGATATCCATCATCTTGGTGAACGTCGTTTGGCGCTCCTCGGCGGAGGTAGCTGCTCCAGTGATGATATGATCGCTTACGGTGCAGATACACAGGGCTTTCTTGCCTGCGCGTGCGGCGTTCATGTACAGAGCGGGAGCTTCCATCTCATCAGCGAGCACGCCCATCTTCGTCCAGTTGACCTTGCGGTCATCCTCGCAGTAGAAAGCGTCGGTGGAGAAGACGTTGCCTACGTGGTACTTGTAACCGCGTTTCTCAGCAGACTCCACTGCCAGACGGCAGAGCTGGAAATCGCCGATCGGAGCGAAGTCACCCGGCAGGTGGAACTGCAGAGCATAGTTGCTGTCGGTGCAGCAAGCCTGAGCGATAACGATATCGCCGAGATTGACGTACATCTGACGTGCTCCGCATGAGCCCACGCGGATAATCGTATCGACGTCGTAGAAATTGAACAGCTCGTAGGTGTAGATACCGATGGATGCTATACCCATGCCGTGGCCCATAACGCTGATGCGCTGGCCTTTGTATGTACCTGTGTAGCCGAGCATGCCGCGTACCTGGTTGAAGAGAACAGGGTTCTCGAGATAGCGCTCGGCCATCATCTTTGCACGCAGCGGATCGCCCGCCATGATTACGGTTTTAGCAATTTCGCCATACTGTGCCCCAATATGCGGGGTCGGGGTGTTTTCCTTTGCCATAATGCTATAGATTTATGATTTGTGATTTTTGATTTATTTCGCTGTTACGAGGTAGTAGTTCTTCTTGCCTTTCTGGAAGAGTAGGTACTTGCCGTTGAGTAGGGCAGCGTCGGTGATCGGGGTTTGCGGGTCGGTGAGTTTCTCCTTGTTCATCGAGAATCCGTTGGCCTGGATCATCTTGCGTGCCTCGCCCTTGGACGGGAAGATCTGCGTCTTCTCGGCCAGCAGGTCGAGCGGTCCGATGCCGGCGCGGAGCTCGTCGAGGCTGATGTCGTAGCGCTCAACGCCCTCAAACACCTGAAGGAACGTCTGCTCGTCGAGCTTGTGCAGTGCTTCGGCCGTAGCGTTGCCGAAGAGGATGTTGCTGGCTTCGACGGCTGCGTTGTAGTCTGCCTCGCTATGCACGAGGATCGTCACTTCTTTGGCCAGGCGCTTCTGCAGCGTGCGTAGATGCGGTGCCTGCTCATGCTCGGCAATGAGCGCTTCGATCTCTTCGCGCTCCAAGGATGTGAAGATCTTGATGTAGCGTTTGGCATCATCGTCGCTGACGTTGAGCCAGAACTGGTAGAACTTGTAGGGCGAGGTGTAATCCTTCGATAGCCAGACATTGCCTGACTCGGTCTTGCCGAACTTGCCTCCGTCGGCTTTGGTGATGAGCGGGCAGGTGAGGGCAAAGGCCTCGTTGCCGCTGATCTTCTTGATCAGATCGGTACCCGTGGTGATGTTTCCCCATTGGTCGGAGCCGCCCATTTGCAGCTTGCAGTTCTTGTGTTCGTTCAGATAGACGAAATCATAGCCTTGCAGCAACTGGTAGGTGAACTCGGTAAATGACATGCCCTGGCTGTACTCGCCGTTGAAGCGCTTCTTGACACTATCCTTAGCCATCATGTAGTTGACTGTAATGAGCTTGCCGATATTGCGCGTGAAATCGAGGAAGGTGTAATCCTTCATCCAATCGTAGTTGTTCACGAGCTCGGCGGCGTTGGGTGCGTCAGAGTTGAAATCGAGGAAATGCTCAAGTTGCGCCCGTATGGCGGCAACATTGTGACGTAGCACCTCTTCCGTAAGCAGGTTGCGCTCGGCGGACTTACCCGAAGGGTCGCCAATCATACCTGTCGCTCCACCAATGAGGGCGATGGGTTTGTGGCCGCACTGCTGCAGATGGCGCAGCATCATGATGCCGCACAGGTGACCTATATGCAGACTGTCAGCCGTCGGGTCGATACCTACATAGGCGACGGTCATCTCTTTCATCAATTGCTCTTCCGTGCCGGGCATGATGTCATGAAGCATGCCACGCCAGCGGAGTTCTTCAACAAAATTTTTCATATCTAACGTATCAAAATATTCAAAAAGCCTACAAAGGTACGAAAAATTTTGCACATTTGCAAATATTTTGCAATTTATTTGTATTTTGCAGAAAGAATTGCAACAATTTGCGAGAAAGTGGGCATGCGACGGAGAGTTAGGTATGATTTTTGTAGTGAAAAATGTATTAAATCATTCTACCATGAAAATCCAATTCCTCGGTGCTGCAGAGGAGGTGACCGGCAGCAAACATCTCATCACCACTAACAACGGGCATACGATCCTTCTGGATTGCGGAATGTACCAAGGTAAAGGCATGGAAACCGATGCGGCTAACCGTGACCTGGGTTTCGATCCGAAGACGCTGGACTGCGTAGTGCTCAGCCATGCGCATATCGATCATTCGGGACTGCTTCCGTATATATACAAGTTAGGCTTCCGCGGGGATATATATTGTACGCCCGCGACGCGCGACCTGTGCTCGATCGTGCTGGCCGACACGGCGTATATTCAGGCACAGGATGTGAAATGGTACAACAAGAAGATGGACAAGCAGCACCTGCCAAAGATCGAACCGCTGTACGACCTCAAGCAGGTTGACGGGGTAATGAAGCACTTCGTGACAGTCAGTTACGACCGGCCGATACGGCTGTTTGACGACACGATGCTCACGTTCACCAACTCCGGTCACATGCTCGGGTCGGCGATCTGTAACCTTGAGATAACTGAACAGGAAGGGTTCGTGCCCAAGCCGACAAAGAAAGACCAGTGGTACATGGAGAATATGTCCGCTTTTGCTCCCGCGCCGAAGAACGTAGTGAAGAAACGTATTGCTTTCACGGGGGATATAGGCCGTCCGGAGAGCCATATTCTGCCCTCGCCGATGGCATTCCCGCAATGCGACTACCTCATCACCGAATCTACATACGGCGACCGCCTGCACGAAGGCGAACAGGCTACCGAGGAGGAGCTGTTGGAGGTGGTAGAGCATACCTGCGTGGAAAAGAAAGGCAAACTGCTCATCCCGTCGTTCTCCGTAGGCAGGACGCAAGAGATCGTATATGTGTTGAATAACCTGTACAACGACGGCCGGTTGCCGCACATACCCGTATATGTCGATTCGCCGCTGGCAGTGAACGCGACGGAGATCTTCCGGATGTATATGTCCGACCTAAACGAGGGCGTACAAGACGTGCTGCGCTTCGACGATGATCCGTTCGGATTCAATACGCTCAAGTATATCAAAGATATCAATGAGTCGAAGCAGCTCAACCACACTGATGAGCCGAGCATCATCATCGCAGCGTCGGGCATGTTGGAGGCCGGACGCATCAAACACCACGTAGCCAATCACATAGCCGATCCGAGTACGACGATCCTGATTGTGGGCTACTGTACGCCGACGTCGTTGGGCGCGCGAATACAAGACCCGTCCAAGCGCTGGATAAGTATATTCGGCATGGACAGGAAGATTAACGCGGAGATCATCAAGATCGAGGCTTTCTCCGGTCACGGCGACTATCAGGAAATGACTGATTATCTGAGCAAAAGTATCGATCCGAAGCAGGTGAAACAGACATTTATCGTTCACGGCGAACCGACGGCGCAAGAGGCATTCAAGGGACACCTGCATGATGTCGGTTTCCGCAACTTGAACATACCAAAGAAGCGCGATGTTGTGGAATTGTAGCGAAAATGTAAGATGCAAAATGCAAAATGCAGAAATTCGGGTAAAATTCTCGGATTTTGCGGATGAATTTTTGCGTACGTGAAATATTTGTCGTACCTTTGCGCCGCTTTTTCGCGTTCAGCGGAACGTAGAAACAATTTAAGCTGACAGGAGAGATGGGTGAGTGGCTTAAACCAACAGTTTGCTAAACTGTCGTACGGGTAACCGTACCGGGGGTTCGAATCCCCCTTTCTCCGCTCGCGTTCGGCAAAAGTTGCTCTCCGCGCCCAGATGGCGGAATCGGTAGACGNNACGCGCTGGTCTCAAACACCAGTGGAGCAATCCGTGCCGGTTCGACCCCGGCTCTGGGTACCATAGAAGACTCTCGAAATGACGAGGGTCTTTCTTTCTGTCAACCAGATATGGTTGACGACTTGGGGGAAGTTTGGTTGACGGCATAGAGGAAAATGTTATTTTTCCTGCATTTTTTTTTCAAATTATTTGCATAATTCATTTTTTTTTCGTATCTTTGTGCCCAAATTGTGTTCGTGTGTCCGCATGCGTGCGGGCGCTATAGGTGCCTCATGATACGCATTGTGCACATACACAATCGTTTCCGATGCGAAAATATATAGTGAAAAGATGATAAGAAAGAAATTGCAAATCATTCTGCTGTGCGTGCTGGCATGTCTGCCACTAGGTAAGATGAACGCAGCAGTGGAGAAAGAAGCGGTCTATGTTGGCGACAGCCTGTTGTGGCGTTGCCAGTTGTTAGGCGAGACAGGAACGTACACCGACGGTCCGTCGCACACGATGCATTTCAGTGCATTGGCGTTGCCGACGACCGAGAACTCATCGCTGACGATCTGCAAGGGAGACACACTGTTGTGGCGCTGCATGCAGTTGTGGACGGGCGGTGAGTACAAGGACACCGCAGTGTACGCCGAGTTCCCGTACATGGACAAGACGTATTATCGGCTGAACTTGAACGTGCTTGAGGCGGTTGATAAGCCTGCGGAGAACGTGACAATCTGCGAGGGTGATACCTTGCTGTGGCGTTGCCAGTTGCTCTATGAGGCCAAAACGTATCACGATACGCTGAAGAGCCTTGTATGCCCGACATGTGACAGTGTGTACTACACGCTGAACCTGTCGTATACTGCGGCTACCGAGCATACTGAAGAGGCGGAGATCTATGTAGGTGATACCTTGCTGTGGCGCTGCCTGCAGATAATCGGCGAGACGGATGGTGTGACAGAGCATCGTGACACTGTGCTTAGCCCGTCCGGATGTCCGCAGGATATTCATATCCTGACGCTGACAGTTCTAGCGCCGGAGGTGATCGAGGTTGACTCGAGTTACACCTACTGCGGTGGTGATACGCTGATCTGGCGCTGCCAGCAGCTGACCGAGTCCGGCACGTATTACGATACGTTGCAGAGTTATGTACATATCGGTTATGACAGCGTATATTACACGTTCCATCTAACGATGCGCAAGGATTCAATTGCTCCGTGGGATACAGTGTATGTACACAAGGATGATTTCCCGTACGACTGGAACGGCTGGGTAAGTTGCCCGACGCCTGACGAGTACATCTACCAGACGAAGTACGCCAAGACTCCTGAGCAGGAGACATACGGTCTGGACGCTTGCGACAGCGTGCTCTACCGCGTGCGTATCATTCAGCGCGATACCATAGAGATGACGTCATGCGATGGCGACACTGTGCTTTGGCGTTGTACAAGAGCCTATGAGACAGGCATCTATAACGAATCCGTTTCCGGCGCAGGCGCCGTGAGCGGCGAGGAGTACACGAAGGAGCAGTACTATCTGAACTTCACGTTCCATGGTGCACCGGTAGACAGCATCAAGAACGATACCGTGACGGCAGTGCCTTACCTGTGGCGCATGTTGAGCATTGAGGAGAGCGGCACCTATCGTGACACCGTTTACTCCGTGCCGGGTGACAAGAGCAGCTGCATCGATAGTCTGTTTACATTGAACCTGAAGATTGAGCTGGCTAAGGACAGCGCGGTTGACGAGTTGTTGTGCAACGGCGATACGTTGCTTTGGCGCTGTCAACTCGTATATGAGACAGGCGAGTACCACGATGTGCTGAAGTATGAGCCTTCGGGCAACGACAGCATCCGCTTCACGCTGAACCTCACGGTAAGCAAGGATTCCGTTGCTCCGATTGAGACCGTATATATTGAGCCGGGCGGATCGTACGACTGGATAGACGGCAATACATACACCGAGCCCGGACAGCACACCTATCAGACGTATTACGATAACGGTTGCGACAGCGTGCTGCACCGCGTACAGATTGTACTGTACGACAGCACAGAGATGAAGTCCTGCAACGGCGATACGATCCTTTGGCGTTGCCACCGCGCTTACGAGACAAAGATCTACCGCGACACCGTTCGTGAGGCAAGCATCTTCGGTGGCGAGTATGACAAGGAGTTGTATATCCTAGACTTCACGTTCCACCAGGCTCCGTACGACAGCATCAAGAACGATACAATAAGCAGCGACGCTCTGCCGTACCTCTGGCGTACACAATCGCTGACAGAGAGCGGCGAGTACCGCGATACAACGTACTTCGACAATGATCCGACAGGATGTATCGACAGCCTGTTCACCTTGAACTTGTTGGTACAGCAGATTACTGACAGCCTGATGACCGATACTCTTTGCCAGGGTGATACGCTCCTGTGGCGTTGCCAGAGGGTATTTGCTACGGGCATGTATTACGACACGTTGTTCTACGAGAACTCCGGCAACGACAGTATCCGCTTCGCGCTGAACCTGACGATACAGAAAGATTCGGTTGCCGAACTCGAACCTGTGATCCTGTGCAACAATGATTCGATACAATGGTATGACGGATCGTGGATCAAGGAGTCCGGCTTCTACGAATACCAGACGAAGTATGCTCCGACACTGTATCAGGAGTCCAAGGGTCTGGAAGGCTGCGACAGCGTATACCATACCTTGGTAGTAGTAGCGCGTCACGTGCGTGACTCGCTCGTGACCGACACGATCTGCGCATCGGGGCTTGAGGAATACAAGTGGCACGGTCTGACACCGGCTATCCCATCGAGCGATTTGGAAACGAAGACTTACTTCGTATATGATACCGTTCGCTACACCGGTTCGACGGAGTGCGACAGTATCCGCTTCACTCTAGAGCTGACCGTACAGCGTGCTACACGTCCTGCGGCAACGGATACAACAGTCTGCAAGGATGATGTGATCAACTTCCGCTGGAAACCGTACAACACCGAATATGGTGACTTCACTGTAACCACGACGAAGTTCGATACCGCGAGGTACTCAGTAACCGGTTGTGATAGTGTGATCTATCAGTTGAACCTGCGCGTGCTTGCACCGCTGGCTGACACGGTAATCACCGACACGACACTCTGCCACACCGATGTGATGGAGTGGTTCGGTCAGACCTACGATGTAGCTGGACGTTACGAGCATACGGTTTATTACACCGGCACGGAATGCGATAGCGTATATTGCCGTCTGCAACTGCATTACTACGCCGAGCCGGATACCGTCAAGGATGCGATTACCATCTGCAAGGACGCTCAACCGCTGGAGTGGCACGGTCAGACCATCAACACCGATGGCGTATATTGGGATTCGGTTTACTACGACGGCACGCAGTGTATGCAGCGTTACTTCAAACTGGAGGTTAGCATGCTGTCGCCGACCACGGTTGATACGACGGCTACGTTCTGCCAAGGCGGATCGTTCCAGTGGGATCGTTCGGGCGAGCTGCTGACCGACACCGGTACGTACGAGTACAAGATTCCGTATCAAGTACTGGCCGGTTGCGACAGCCTGATTATCCGTCTGCATTTGAATGAGCTGGTTCCGCAGGAGATACCTGCCGAGACGCAGTACATCTGCAACGGCGAGAGTCTCACATGGCACGGACATACCTACAATACTACAGGCGTTTACTTCGATACCGTTCAGTCTGTTCTGACAGGTTGCGACAGTTTGTACTACGCACTGAACCTCGAGAAGCAGCCGGCAATGCAAACGCTGAAAGATACCCTGTACATATGTAACGGCGAGGCGGTAACATGGACATTCAACGGTCAGACATACACGCACGGTGGTATATACAATCACACGATCCAAACGGCTCACGGCGGTTGCGACAGTATAGCCGGCGAGTTGATTGTGAAGGAACGTACGACTGAGATAGCGGCAGAGGAGAACGTATCGATCTACGCAACGCAGACTTACACATGGCCGCGTAACGGAGTCGATTACACCGAAGCCGACACCTACGAGTACTATGTACCGTTCGCTGACGGTCACTGCGACAGCGTGAAGTACACGCTTAACCTGACTGTGCTGGATATAGTACACACCGTGGTTGATGTAGCGGATATCGTCTGCCCGGGTACAACCTACGAGGAGCACGGCAAGCAGCACGTAATCAACGAGCATACGCAATGGTCCGACACCACACGTACCGACGATGGCGGAGTGCTGACGGATGTGATAACGAACTACGATATCGACGTATATGAGTTCACTCTGCCGGAGAGTTTCATGAACTTCGTGGTAGCATCTTGCGGTCTGCCGGTGAGCATTGACTCGGCAAGCACCTTGCTGCAGAAGCACCTTGACAACTACGAGAACTTCGCACCTGATGCAACGGTAGCATGGATGTACCGTGAGGATAACGGTCAGTGGAAGACTGTTGACGGTCAGACTGCTCTCGACGGTCAGACGGAGAACGTGACCGTACGTTGCGTGCTGAATACTTTCTGCGGCGAGAAGACGCAAGAACAGACATACGAGGTAGGCAAGCGTGCTACGCCTGAAACCTTTACCGAATATGACTTGCTGCCGGTAATCGTCAAGTACAACGGTACGATGCTGATGGTTGACGTGGATGCTATATGCTCGAAGTTCGGTTGGACCAACGGCGTAGAGATCACCCCCGAAGACGTACAATGGTATCAGCGTGTGGGCGAGACGGATAACCTCAGTTATCCTAACCCGAATGATCCGAAGGATATCCCGACGAACAAGTGGGGTTACTACTACGTACCGTCGGATGACCAGGACTATTACGCAATCATCAAGGGTAAACTGGAAGTTCAGGAAGAGGATTGCGGCGTATGGGCACGTACATTGGTTGTAGAAGGCGCATCGCCGATACAGCTGCAACCGAACGTATCGCAAGGCGGTGCAACGATTACCGTAACCGGTACCACCAGCTGTTACGTAACAGTGAGCGATATGTACGGCAACGTAGTGATGGGCCACACCTCCGTATCCGGTTCGTTCAAGGCTCCCGCTACTGCCGGCACGTACTTCGTACAGATTGAAGACGGCGTGAGCGTTGCTCATCGTACGCTGATCGTTTACTAATCTGCGTGCAACGCATGAAGATCCGGTTCGTCACCCTCGGGTGTAAATTGAATTTTGCAGAATCCAGTGCTTTGGGTAGGTCGCTTCTTGCGAGCGGCCACACCCGAGCAAAGGATGGCGAACAGGCGGACATCTGCATACTGAACACCTGCACGGTGACAGACACCGCTGATCACAAGTGCCGACAGGCATTGAGCCGATTGAGGCGCGAGAATCCGGATGCTACAATCATCGTAACGGGCTGCTACGCACAACTCACGGCCGAACTGCCGAAACCGAAAGGCCTGGAAGATGCAGATTATATCCTCGGTAACGATGCGAAGTTTGAGATTCCCGAAATAGTGAAACGTTTGGAGAACCGTCAGAAGGCAACCGATGCTAAGGAGCCGATCGTGCTATCCACGACTATACGGGAGGTTGATACGTTCCATGGAGCACTGTCGTTCTCGCACGTTGATAGCGAAGGCGAAGAACAACACACCACGATAGCCGACCGCTCGCAACGGACACGCTGTTTTCTGAAGGTGCAAGACGGATGCAACTACTTCTGCACGTATTGCACTATTCCATACGCGCGAGGCAAATCCCGCAATCCGCATATAGCGGAATTGGTTCGGGAGGCACAACAGGCAGTCAGTGACGGAGCGAAGGAGATTGTGTTGACGGGAGTGAACATTGCCGATTTCGGGCGAAGCACCGGGGAGACGTTCTTGCAACTGCTGCAGGCGCTGGACAATCTGGAAGGCGAGTACCGATTGCGTATAGGCAGCTGCGAACCGAACCTGCTGAGCTTGGAGATTATAGACTTTGTAGCGGATAGCCGGCATATCGCACCGCACTTCCATATCCCGCTGCAATCGGGAAGCAATGAGGTGCTACAGATAATGAAACGTCATTACACACGCGAATTGTTTGCAGAGCGTGTGGCATATATACGAAAGCGCTTACCCTACGCATTCATCGGAGTGGATTGTATGGTGGGTGTGCGCGGCGAGACTGAAACGAACTTTATCGATTACCTGTCGTTTGTTGAACAACTGGACGTGAGCCAACTTCACGTATTTACTTATTCGGAACGCGCGCGTACACGCATGGTAGAGATGGATCTGCCGGTAGTGCCGCCAACTGAAAGCAAACGACGTAGTGATATACTGCACCGCTTGTCGGAACAGAAAACAAAGGCTTTCTACGCGGCCAACTACGGACGACAGGCATGCGTCCTATGGGAGAGCAGAAACGACAAGGGGCAGATGGCAGGATTCACGGAGAATTATCTGCGCGTTACAGCCCAATACGCCCCCAATAAAGTGAACACATTTGAAACGATAATATATCACCTATAATTTTATGCGTTATACCAAGCAAAAATTACAAGAGATGTCATACGAGGAACTCCTGGCTGTGGCTACAGAGTTCCGCATACCCGATGTGGAAACCTTGGATGCTCCAAGCCTCGTCAGCGCGATAGTCGGTGCACAGGCTGAGCAGGCATTAGGTGCATACCAGGCTCGTGAGGACGCTATCCAGCCGCGCAAACGCACCCGTGTGATGGTGGCATCGCCTTCCGCGCAGCGTGTTGAGACGCGCCACATGAAAGGTGAGCATGTGCTGGCCACTGTAGGCAGCGAAGAGCAGGCATTGACGGAGATGCAGGAGGCACAGGCCATGCAACCCCTGCCGATAGGCGTTCGCAAAGCACAGAAGGCTGTGGATGAGTTCATCCAGCAAAATGAGGTGCTGAATATACCCGAGGAACTGGAATTGCCCGATGCAACAGATCTGGAGATGCAAGAAGAGGCTATTCTGCCCGCTATAGAAGAACAACCCGTCAAGAAGAAAAGAGGCCGTCCGCGCAAGAACCCGTTACCGGAAGCCGATACACAGCAATCACTGCCGATGCCGGACGAACAAACTGACGATATGCAACTCTACGATGAGGATGAGCTGCCGATGCAAGACCAACTGGCGAGCATGCCGCCTCAAGCAGAGTTTGAGATTGACGGAACGATCACCGCAGTGGGCACACTGGAGATCCTGCCGGAAGGTTACGGTTTTCTGCGTTCGGCGGATTACAACTACATATCCTCACCCGATGACATATATGTCACCCAGCAGCAGATACGTAAGTATGCTCTCAAACCCGGTGATACGGTCGAATGTACGATGCGTTCGCCGAAAGACAACGAGCGGTTCTTCCCGATGGCAAATGTTATTCGTGTCAATGGTCTGCCACCCGAGCAAGCAGCTGAACGTGTGGCGTTTGAGAACCTGACGCCGCTCTTCCCGGATCATAAGTTCACCCTCTGCCGCGGTGACGGCAAAGATCCGCTATCGTGCCGTATCATCGATCTGTTTGCACCGATAGGCAAAGGTCAGCGCGGACTGATCGTGGCACAGCCCAAGACCGGTAAAACAATGTTACTCAAGGATATAGCGAACGCAATCTCCGCCAATCATCCTGAGGTGTACATGATAGTTTTACTTATTGACGAGCGTCCGGAGGAGGTAACAGATATGGCGCGCTCGGTTAAGGCTGAGGTGATCGCATCAACCTTCGACGAACCGGCAGAGAACCATGTGCGCGTAGCGAACATAGTGCATGAGAAAGCCAAACGACTGGTAGAGTGCGGACATGATGTAGTAATCTTGTTGGATTCGATTACTCGTCTGGCACGTGCGTACAACACTGTTGCTCCTGCGAGCGGCAAGGTGCTGTCGGGTGGTGTGGAAGCGCAAGCTCTGCACAAACCCAAGCGTTTCTTCGGCGCAGCGCGAAACATTGAGTTCGGCGGTTCGCTGACGATCATTGCTACGGCGTTGACCGAAACAGGTTCGAAGATGGATGACCTGATATTCGAAGAGTTCAAGGGTACGGGAAATATGGAGTTGCAGCTCGATCGTAAGTTGTCGAACAAACGTATCTTCCCATCAGTAGATATACCTGCCTCATCGACGCGTCGCGACGATCTGTTGTTGCCGGCTGACGTGCTGAGCCGCATGTGGGTAATCCGCAAGCAACTGTCGGAGATGAACGGAGTAGAGGCAATGGAGAAACTTCGTGCGTTCATGGAGCGCACACGCGACAACGAGGAGTTCCTCCTGGCTGTGAATGGTGCAAGATAAGGCGATTTGAGTAAACGAATATGCATAGTAAACGGTCCGAACCTCAATTGGTTAGGCAAGCGGGACGCAGCGCTCTACGGGGCACTGTCGATGGAGCAGGTGATGCTTGACATCCAGCGCCGTTATCCCGATGTATGCTTCACATACTACCAGTCGAACCATGAGGGTGACCTGATTGACAAACTGCAAGAACCCTTAGAGTTACAAGTGCGAGGAGCGGAGCCTGTTACGGGTATTGTGCTGAATGCCGGAGGTTACACCCATACCAGCGTAGCACTGCGTGATGCGGTGACCTTGTGTCCCGCACCGGTGGTGGAGGTGCATGTGACCGACATTTCGCATCGTGAGGCATTCCGACGTGTGTCACTGCTGACGGATGTGTGTGCATATACCATCATCGGCCATGGCACTGACGGTTACCTCGAGGCTGTACAATGGCTATTAGACAACCAGACAGACAAACCATGAAACAACACCGATTAATATTGTTAATGCTCATGACCATGCTTGCCGGAATGGTCAGTGCGCAGAACCTGATCACGGGAGTGGTGTATGACGCCAGTTCGGAGCAGCCGTTGGATTATGCCAACGTGGTTGTGTACCGTGAGGGTGAAGACGAACCGCTAGACGGAACGACCACCGATGAGGATGGTATGTTCTGGCTGTACCGTAAGGTCAAGGCCGGTGACTATAAGGTCACGGTTAGTTTCATGGGATATATCGATCAGATATTCAAGGTCCACCTTGCCGGCAAGGAGGTGAGTCTGGGTAAGATCTATCTGGAGGAGAACACTCGTAACCTCAAGGAGGTTGAGGTAGTCGGGCAGGGTAGCACGATGCGGTTTGAGTTGGACAAGAAGGTGTTCACGGTTGACCAGAGCATCTCGTCCGCCGGTGCAAGCGTGAGCGAGGTGCTGGAGAATATACCGTCAGTCGAGGTTGATCAGGAAGGAACGATCAGTTTGCGTAATTCTGAGGATGTGGAGATCTGGATCAACGGCAAACCTGCCGGTCTGACAGCTGAGAACCGTGCGGAGATCCTTCAACAGATGCCTGCTGATGCTATCAAGGAGATAGAGCTCATCACCAATCCTTCGGCTAAGTTCAGTCCGGAAGGTACTGCGGGAATCATCAACCTTGTGCTCAAGAAGGACCGTAAGGCCGGATACTACGGCTCAGTGAATGCCGGTATCGACTATGCACTCGCCAAGCCGTGGACGACTATGCCAAGCGGCAAACTCGGATTCAATTTCAACTTCAACAAGGGCATTGTGGATGCTTATATGAACGTCGGCTACAACTATCGTAACGCCAACGGAGTATCGTACTCAGATCGCTATAATTTCAATTCCGCCGATACTACACGCCTTATCAAGGACGGTATAGGTCAAAACCGTGGCGGCGGAGGTATGTTTATCCGTGCAGGTGTTGATGTACATGTTACCGACCGTTCGACTATCGGCCTGTCGGGCTTTACCGTTGTGTCGGCAGAGAATGACCCGACCGGTACATTCTTCTCCGGTTTCCGTAATGCACCGGTGCTGTATGAGCTCTATGACGTTGAGCATTATGTGGAGCCACAGAGTGCTGATAATACCCAGACACTCTTGCGCTCCTACCATCGTGACCAGAGCGGACGGAACGTGCATCCTACATACAACGCGCTGCTCAGTTGGCAGTTCGAGATCAGTAAGGTTCACAACCTGTCGATGTCTGCGCAATACGATAACAACCGCTTCATGCAGGATCAGTACTACACGCAGTTTGAGACTGCTACGCCTGATGACAAGCAGGTGCAGAATCAGTACTCCGACATGCGCAACCAGTCACTGCAACTCAAGGCGGATTATGAATTCAAGATTGCTACCGATATGCGTCTCGGATTAGGTTGGCAGTCCTCATTCGGTTGGCGTCTGTCGAAATCGGATGCATGGAACGGCGAAGGCAAACTGGATGCGAATCATCTGGAGAACTATTACAATAACTTCACCAATAACGAACATACACATGCTCTCTATACCACGTATGGTTACACCGTGGCTGAGCGGCTGTCCGTTATGGCAGGTATGCGTATGGAGATCTTCCATCGCGACTTGATTACGGAGTATTATGACACTCCAGGACATCTTACATCGCTATCTTCCGATACGACATACTTCCAACTCTATCCATCTATATTCGTAAGTTATGACTTCGGCAACGGACATGAATTGCAGCTGAACTATACCCGTCGTGTTGAGCGTCCGCGTGGCCGACAGATCAATCCGCGTATGGACTTCTCTGACTCGACGAATATTAGTTTTGGTAATCCGTCGCTGCTGCCTTCGTACTCGTCAAGCGTCGAACTGAATTACCTGAAGAACTGGGATCGTCACGTGTTGTCCGCCGGTCTGTTCTGGCGATTCCGCGAGGGCGTGATACAGAACATCAAGTTCATGGATGGTACGACGATGAAGAACACTTACGTGAATTTCAAGACGCGTCATGAGGTTGGTATAGAGGTGGTGGCCAAAAACAAACTGTTTGGCGAGATCATCAATCTCACCACATCTGTGCAGATGTATTACAACGGCTACAAGGGAGGTACATTCAGTTCGGATCTGTATGGCGAGGACTTCTCGGTGGTTATCCCAAGGCGCGATGTATTTGCCGCAAACGTGAGCGTGAATGCACAGTTCATGTTCACCAAGACTTTCTCGGGATCGTTGTCAGGCAGGTATCGCTCACCGCATGTGCTGGCACAAGGTATGACGACACACTCGTACTCGATCGATGCAGGATTGAGGAAAACCTTCCTCGACAAAAAACTTATTCTTGCATTCAATGTGCGCGACATATTCAACTCGCGTGCACGGCGTAGCAAGACTTACGGTGATGGATTCTGGCAATATCAAGAGAACCAATGGAATAGTCGTATGGTCAGCCTAAGTTTGACGTATAATTTCGGTAATCAGCAGGGCTCAAAGAAACAGAACCGCCAGAACGACAATTCGAGTGATGATGACTACAGTGGTGGTGATGAATAATTGAAAATTGGATCTTGGAATTGAAAAGACGCTTATTTAATATACTGCTTCTATTGGTTATTGCCGTGCCGTTGTTTGCCCAAGGCAAGCAGACGACGGGGATGAATAACCCGTACTACGATGACAAACGTGTACACTTGGGGTTCGCATTGGGCGTGAACCTGATGAGTTATGTGGTTACTGAGTCGTTGATTCCTCAGGAAGGCGAGATCTTTCATGCTCGCGTGAGCAATATGTTGCCCGGTTTCTCGGTGGGATTCATTACCGACGTACGTCTGGCCAAGTACCTCAACCTGCGTGTTACTCCTACCTTGCAGTTCTCTTCGCGAACGATCACTTACAAGAACGAGAGCGGCAATCCGTTTCCGTATGGTCGTGCGCCTGAACAGAGTCTGCTGTCATTGCCTATAGAGATTCCCGTAACCCTCAAGTGGACTGCTATGCGTACGGGCAACTACCGTCCGTATCTGACGGGAGGTATGGGTATCAGTTATGACTTCACCAATGATAAGGAGCGTCCGCTTCTACATCGTCCGTTCGATTACTTCCTGACAGTTGGTCTCGGGTGTGACTTCTATCTGAGTTGGTTCAAACTTTGCCCCGAGATAAGGTATCAAGTGGGCTTCAACAATATGCTGACACCTATCAGTGAGCGTCCCGAACTGTCCGAGCCGGACTACTTCTATACCAACGCGTTATCTCATTTGCGTAACCAGGCGATTATCATTATCTTTAACTTCGAGTAATGATGAGCAGGAGGTATTCAAGCATACGGTGCGTTCTACTGTCATTGAGCGTTGCAGTTTTTCTCCTCGTTTCCTGCCGCGAAGAAACCATCAGTACCGATCCGTCGCTGAGGTTGGCGTTGTCCGTGGATTCGCTGCCGTTCGATACGGTGTTCACCGGTTATGGCACCAGCACGCAGCGTGTGGTGTTGCGTAACCCGAACGCGAATGCACTGACGATTGAGGCTATTCGCTTGCGTGACGGACAATACTTCCGCGTGAATGTGGATGGCGAAGCGGATGCTACACGATGGCAGTCACTCACCATCCGTGGCGGTGACAGTGCGTTTATCTTCGTGCGTGCGTTCATCGATCCGCTCGGCCAGGACAATCCGCTCATCATCAACGACGAGCTCCTGTTCAGTTACAACGGCAACCAGACCGTGTTGCGTCTATCGGCTATAGGGCAGGATGTGACGGTCTTACGCAAGGCAGATTATCATACTATGCAGCGCTTGACGGCTAAGAAGCCTTATCTTGTGCTCGATACGCTGGTTTACCGTATGAACCTGAATATCGATGCGGGCGCGACAATCTATATGCACAACAATGCTGCCATCTTCGCTCTTGGAAACGTGTCAGCTCAAGGTACATTGGAGCACCCCATTACCATTCGCGGATATCGCACTGACTATCTGTTTGACTCAGTTCCCTATGCACATGCTTCCGGCCAATGGAACGGTATATATATGCTGCATGACGGCACGGGAACACGCACATACACATTCCGTTACGTTGATGTGTTGAGTGGCAATGTCGGACTGTTTTGTCAGTCGGAGAACACTGCGTCACCTCTTCCGTCACTTAAGGTTGAGGGTTGCCGTATACACAACATGTCTGTCTATGGCATCGTATGCCTCAATACCGACGCAACGATTGTCAATACTGAGGTGTCGAACTGCGCGTCGTACGGAATCTATCTGCAAGGCGGCAAACATACCTTGGTGCATAATACTATCGCCGCATACTTCGGTTATCCCTATACGAACCTGAATATCCACAGCGCGCAGCGCGAAGACGTAGCAGCTGTGTTTATCAATAACCTGAGCAAACGCATGGCGCCGATGCAGACGTACATGTACAACAATATTGTCACGGGTGCGCGTGCAAATTGCCTTGTGCTGGCAGCACCGCTACCGGAGCAATATATCGGTGCGTTCCGCGGAAACTATCTCCGCGCGGATACTATCGCCTTGCCGCAGTTTGAGGCGAACATCTATGCCACGGATAGCGATACGGTGTTTGTCAACAACCATTATCTGTACAAGGAGTATCGCTATTTCGATTACCATCTTGATTCTGTCTCCCCTGCGATAGGCATAGGTGACGCATCGGTGGCAAGTTCGTACCCGACAGATTGCGAGGGCGTTAGTCGTACTACGCGTGTCGATGCAGGATGTTATCAATACAACAACTAATATTATGAGAAAAATAATCACGCTCATGGCAGCATCAGTAGCCCTCATTGGATGCGAGGTAAGCAAGCCTCATTATGAGTCTGTAAACGATTATCCTGTCAAGGCTGGCAGTGTGCAGGAAGTGACGTATCGTCCGACCGAGACACTGTTCTCCCTCTGGAGTCCGAATGCGGATTCCGTACGTCTTAGTCTGTACGAGTCTGGAGAGGACTCTGAGCCTGTGAGCACGCAGTGGCTGAAACGTCAGAAGGACGGTTCATGGCAAGGTAAGGTCCGTGGCGACTTGCAAGGTAAGTTCTACACTTTCCGTGTGTGGGATCCGTCATCCCCGTACGAGATGGAGGAGACGCCGGGAATCTTTGCTACTGCTGTAGGAGTGAACGGACGCCGTGGCGCAATCATTGATATGCGTCGTACGGATCCCGAAGGGTGGAGCAATGACCGGCGTCCGGCGATGGCGAAGACGGCCGATGCCATTATCTATGAGCTGCATCATCGCGACTTCTCGATTGACCCGTCATCAGGTGTGACGCATCGTGGCAAGTTCCTTGCTCTCACAGAGCATGGTACACTCTCACCTGAAGGTGTAAAAACAGGTATTGATCATCTCCGCGAACTTGGTGTGACGCACGTGCAGATCTTGCCGTCGTACGACTACGGCTCGATCGATGAGACGCGGCTGGCCGATAACCGCTATAACTGGGGTTATGATCCTGTGAACTACAACGTGCCTGAAGGCGGTTACTCTACTGACCCGTACAGCCCCGAAGTGCGCATTCGCGAGTTCAAGCAGATGATCCAGGCGCTGCACGAGGCAGGTATTCGTGTCGTATTGGATGTTGTATATAATCACACCTACGATGTAGCGCATGCCAACTTCACGCAGACCACTCCCGGGTACTTCTATCGCACACGTGAGGATGGTAGTCTCGGTAACGCCTCCGGTTGTGGAAACGAGACAGCCAGTGAGCGCCCGATGATGCGCAAGTTTATGCTTGAGTCCGTACGCTGGTGGGTGAAAGAGTACCATATCGACGGATTCCGCTTCGATCTGATGGCTATCCACGACATCCCCACGATGAACGCAATCCGTCAGATGCTCGATGAGATAGACCCGACCATCCTCCTCTACGGTGAAGGTTGGGCTGCTGAGACACCGCAACTCGAGGAGGCGTTGCGTCCGATCAAAGCAAACATCAAAGATATGCCCGGCATCGGTGCCTTCTCCGACGAGATGCGCGATGGTCTGCGCGGACCGTTCTACGATGATCATGTAGGTGCGTTCCTTGCTGGTCTGCCGGGTAACGAACAGAGCATACGCTTCGGTATAGTTGGTGCAATCGAGCATCCTCAGGTTGATATGACTAAAGTCAATTATAGTCAGCAACCGTGGGCGCTGCAACCTACGCAACTCATTGCGTATGTGTCATGCCACGACGATATGATGCTTACCGACCGTCTGCGCGCAAGTGTCAAACCGCTTAAGGGCAAGCAGATCGCTGATGACGAGCTCATGCGCCTCGATATGTTGGCACAGACCGTTGTGCTCACTTCACAAGGCCTGCCGTTCCTGTGGAACGGTGAGGAACTGATGCGTGACAAGAAAGGTGTGCACAACAGTTATTGCAGCCCCGACTCGATCAATGCTATCGATTGGACGCTCAAGGCGCGCAACCGTCGTTTGTGTGACTATTATGCCGGTTTGATTGCTATACGTAAGGCGCATCCAGCGTTCCGCCTCGGTGATGCCAAACTTGTGCGTGAGCATTTGGAGTTCATTGATGTGACGATGGATAATGTGGCCAAGGATGGCGAGAAGGTGACACCTGACTGCGTTGTGGCTTTCCGCCTGAAGAACAATGCCGGTGGTGACGAGTGGAACGATATAGTGGTTCTCTTCAATGCCAACCGTCAGACCGTTGAAGTCGCTTTACCGACTGATGCCAAGTACACAGCTGTGGTTATGAACGGCGAGGTTGATCCGCAAGGCTTAGCCACTTGCGCCGGCAAAACACGTGTTCCTGCACAATCGGCAATGATCTTGCATAATTGATAGATTTCGTAATACTTACAACTTAATACCCAACACTCTGTATGAACTTTGTTCATCTGCATGTTCACTCACACTACTCGACGCTGGACGGAATGTCCAAGGTGCCGGATATAGTCGATAAGTGTATCCGCACAGGGATGCCTGCTGTGGCACTTACCGACCACGGCAATATGTATGGCATCAAGGAGTTTCTCGACTATTGCAAGTCGGTCAATCAGTCGAATGAGGCGAAATGGAAGGAAACGCACGATGCTTCCGAACCGTTTGTTCCGTTCAAGCCTATCGTGGGCATAGAGGCCTATTGTGCGCATCGTAGCCGTCGCTCGATGACCAGCGAGCAGGCTATATGGCCCGATGGTGTGACTTACCAGATCGACAAGTCTGGCTGGCATCTTATCCTGCTGGCCAAGAATGAGTTGGGCTATCGCAACTTGTGCAAACTGACGAGTGCCGGATTCATGGACGATGCATTCTACTCGCGTCCGCGTATCGACAAAGAACTTCTCGAGCGTTATCACGAAGGAGTGATTGCTTGTTCGGCCTGCCTCGGTGGTGAGATAAGCCAGAAAATTTTGCATGGTGACTTGAGTGGGGCAGAACAAGCGGTACAATGGTTCAAGCAGGTGTTTGGCGAGGATTATTACCTTGAACTCCAACGCCATCAGACCGACAAACCCAATGGCAACCAGGAGACTTATCAGGAGCAACTCCGGGTTAATCCAGTACTGATTGAGTTGGCGCGCAAGTACGACATTAAGCTCATCTGCACCAACGACTCGCATTTCCTCGATGAGCAGAATGCCGATGCTCATGAGCATCTGATATGCATCTCGACGAACCAGAAGATAACCGATCAGCGCGACAAGATGCGCTACACCAAGCAAGAGTGGCTCAAGACGCCCGAAGAGATGGCACGCATCTTTGATGACATACCCGAGGCGCTCGCCAATACACTTGAGATCGCTGATAAGGTGGAAATCTATGATATCGACCGCGGACCGATCATGCCTAAGTTCGATATCCCTGCTTCGTTTGGCAATGAGGAAGATTATCCTGACCGTCTGTCCTTCGAGTCTGCTTATCTGCGCCACTTGACGATGCAGGGCGCGCTGCAGCGATATGGTCAGCAACGTCTTGACACGGATGAGGTGCTTAAAGAGCGTATTGAGTTTGAGTTGAACACAATCATCTCGATGGGATTCCCGGGGTACTTCCTCATCGTGATGGATTTCATCCGTGCGGCGCGTGAGGAGCTTGATGTGAGTGTCGGTCCCGGACGTGGCTCGGCCGCTGGGTCGGTGGTGGCATATTGCTTGAAGATCACTGATCTTGACCCGTTGGAATACGATTTGCTGTTCGAGCGATTCTTGAATCCCGACCGTATATCCCTGCCGGATATTGATACTGACTTCGAGGACTCCGGTCGTGGCAAGGTGCTTGACTGGGTATCGCAGAAGTACGGTGCTACGCATGTGGCGCATATCATTACGTACGGCAAGATGGCCACACGTTCGGCACTTGCCGATGTGGCGCGTGTTGAGGGCGTGTCAATCCCTGTAAGCAACCAGCTCAAGTCCTACGTGCCGGCACGCGATTTCCCTGACTCTATCAAGGATGACAAGGGCAAGAAACCCAAGGTTAATCTCCGCAACTGTTACAAGTACATCGACGAATTGCGCGCCATCTATGAGGGCGATGATCCCGTGCTGCACAATACGCTTGAGTATGCTGCTCAACTTGAGGATACTATCCGTCAGGTCGGTGTGCATGCTTGCGGTGTGATCATCGGTGCCGATGACTTGACAAAGTTTGCTCCGCTTGCATCCGTGCTTGAGCCCAAGACGCAGAAGCGTGTGCTCGTCACCCAGTATGACGGACATGTGGTGGAGAGTGTGGGACTCATCAAGATGGACTTTCTCGGACTCATCACCCTGTCGATCATCAAGGAATGTATCCGTACTGTTAAGCGGACACAAGGTGTTGATATCGATATCAATCACATCCCGTTGGACGACGAACTTACATACAAACTTTTCCAGGAGGGACGCACGGTAGCTGTCTTCCAGTTTGAGTCATCGGGTATGCGCAGCTATATGCGCCAACTTAAGCCGACCGTCATGGGTGACCTGATTGCCATGAACGCCCTGTACCGACCGGGACCGATGGATTATATTCCGCAGTTCATACGCCGTAAGCATGGTATAGAGCAGGTTACTTACGACATCCCCGTGATGGAGAAGTACCTCAAGGACACTTATGGCGTGACGGTTTATCAGGAGCAGGTCATGCTTTTGTCGAGACTCCTTGCTAACTTCACCCGTGGAGAGTCCGATAAGCTCCGTAAGGCGATGGGTAAGAAGCAGATGAAGATTCTGCAAGAGCTCAAAGGCAAATTTATGACCGGCGGCAAGGCCAACGGCTATGATCCGAAGATTCTTGACAAGATCTGGGCTGACTGGGAGAAGTTTGCTTCCTATGCCTTCAACAAGTCGCACGCTGCATGTTACTCATGGGTGGCATATCAGACGGCTTACCTCAAGGCACATTACCCGTCGGAGTTCATGGCCGCTAACCTCACCATCCTCAAGAACAGCACAAAGGATGTGACCCGCCTGATGGACGAATGCACGGAGATGAATATCCGCGTGCTTGAGCCGGATGTCAATGAGTCAGGGCTGAACTTTACCGCCAATGCCAAGGGCGATATCCGCTTCGGTTTAGGTGGCGTGAAGGGAGTAGGCGAGAATGCCGTGGAGGCTATCGTCACCGAACGCGAGAAGAACGGCAAGTATCGTGATATTTACGATTTTGTTGAGCGCGTCAATCTTACTGCTTGCAATAAGAAGACCATAGAGAGTCTGGCTTACGCAGGGGCATTTGATTGCTTCTCCGGACTCTATCGTGAACAATTGCTTGGTATCAACTCACGTGGCGAGAGTGTGCTGGATACGCTTGTGCGCTATGGTAACCTCTACCAGCAGAACAAAGCGGATAGCCAGTTTACACTCTTCGGCGCAGCAGAACTGGAAGTGGATATCCAGAAACCCGAACTGCCTGTCGTGCCGCGTATGACGAACATTGAGCGCCTAAACAAGGAGAAGGAGATGATTGGCATCTACCTCTCTGCTCATCCGCTGGATGATTACGAGTTTGAGGTGCGTGAGCTCTGCTCCGTCACAGCCGAGGAACTTAAGCGTTTCCGTGATTGGGAGAAACCTGATCAGCGTGCTGCGGCTATCTCGCAGTTTGCACAGGGTGGCAATGACGACGAAGGCGAAGAGACAGAGACTGCGGTCGAGACTATCATCACCAGTGATGCCGATGGCGAACTTGTGACCGAAGAGAAGGAAGTTCCTGCGGAGAGCGCGCCGCGCCCTATACGCTTGTCGCCCGAGGAGTGGATACATGCCCATGAGAAGCGTCAACTCACCGTAGGTGGTATCATTACCGCTTCCGAGGAACGCACCTCGCAGAAGGGTACACTCTACGGCAAGTACACCATCGAAGACTATACAGGCAGCTACGAGTTCCTCGTCTTCGGAGACGACTACAAGCGGTTTGCACCATTGTTGAAGAAAGATGTCTATGCTTATGTAACCGTGCAAGTACAACCGCGCGGGTGGGGTGGTAAGTTCTACAAGGAAGTGCCGTTTGCAGAAGCAGAGTATGAGTGCCGCGTCAAGGACGTACAACTCCTTCAGGATGCGCAGAAGAACCGTGTACATAGCCTTACGCTCACGATGCCTGTGGATAAGTTAACCGAAGCATGGGCTGCGGAGTTCCAGGATATATGCCGTGATGCGAACGACGATGACGGACTGGTTGTACGTTTCCGTATCGAGGATTCGCTCCACCACAACGGTGTCACACTTACTGCACGAACGGTACATATCCGTGTCACCAAGCCGTTCTATCATTGGCTGCGAACGAAGAGTAACGATCGCGAACTGGTGTATAACTTCAAATGACCTATCAGCAAGCCATCGACTATCTGTATGCTGTAGCGCCGCCTTTTCATCAGGTCGGCGCTGCAGCGTATAAACCCGGACTTGATACGATGCGCCGACTGATGAGCGCACTCGGTGTGCAACAGTCCTGTCCTGTCATCCATGTGGCCGGTACGAATGGCAAGGGGTCCACCTCTCATCTTATAGCTTCGGCTCTTGCAGCTTCTGGATTAAAGGTGGGATTGTACACCTCGCCTCACCTCGTATCTTTCTGCGAGCGCGTACGCGTAATTGAGCCAGTGGCTGGTAGTCCAAAGCTAAAAGCCAAACCTCGTCTCATCCCCGAATCTTACGTAGCTTATTTCGTTGAAACCCACAAGCCTTTGTTTGAGCAGCTCCGGCCTTCATTCTTTGAGATCACTACAGCCATGGCATTCTGCTGGCTTGCCGGGCAAGATGTAGATATAGCTGTCATAGAGGTTGGCTTGGGCGGACTGCTCGATGCAACAAACATTGTTAATCCCGTTCTCACTGTGATTACGAACATTGGACTGGATCATACCGACCTGTTAGGCAGCACTCTCGCGGAGATTGCTACGCAGAAGGCCGGTATCATCAAGCCCGGTGTGACATGTATCGTAGGCGAACGTAGCGAGCAAACCGCAGAAGTGTTCGAGCAGATAGCCCAAGCGAATAATGCGCCGCTCGTATTTGCGGATGAATGCGAATATCTGCGCCGCCAACGCATGCGTTATGCGCCGGATTGCGAACTCCGGGGGGATTATCAGCAGCAGAACATGCAAACTGCTTTTGTGGCACTCAGGGCACTATGCGTGCCGCGTCAGGCTGTAGCTGACGGGTTCGCTCATGTCGTGACATATACAGGACTCCGAGGACGCTGGGAGATCCTTGCCGAGCGTCCCCTTACAATTTGTGATACAGGCCACAACAGCCATGGCATATCTACCTATATTGCTCAATTGCAGAAAATCAAAAATAGCCCAAAGGGCGATAAAGCAAAAATCATAAATTGCACACTGCATATTGTCTTCGGCATGGTAGCTGACAAGGATGTTGAAGCCGTGCTTCGTTTGCTGCCTGATGAGGCTGTATATTACTTCACGCAGCCGGATAGCCATCGTGCCTTGCCGGCCGAAGTGATGTTGAATAAGTGGCAATCTCTCCATCAGGTTAGTAATGCGAAAGCGTTTGGCAGAGTATATGATGCTTTTCGTGCTGCTCAAGACTCTGCCTCACCGGATGATGTTATCTTCATCGGTGGGAGCAACTACGTAGTTGGTGAGGTTATCAAACTTTTTGAATAATGGATCTGTTGTCAATCATATTTTTGGCTATCGGTCTTGCTATGGACTGCTTTGCCGTTTCCATTGCGCAAGGCATGCAGGGAACAAAACTTCGTGCCGTGGTGCCGATGGCTGTGCTCTTTGGCATCTTCCAGGGGGGCATGCCGCTTATCGCTTACTACGCCGGTTCGGTCTTCGCTGATTTCTTTATACGCTGGAGTCCGTGGATAGCCCTCATCTTACTTGTCCTCATTGGCGGGAAAATGCTCGTTGAGGCCTACAAACAGAGTCATAGCCAATCTGATGACATCGCCGGACAATCCGTACTTACGTTTGGTACAATGATCATATTGGCTATCGCTACGAGTATCGACGCTCTGTCCATCGGCGTGCTGTTCATCCCCGTACCCGAGGTGTTGTGGCTTGCCATTTCGCTTATAGCCTTTACCAGTACGCTATTTTCGCTCATAGGCTTCTGGCTTGGCAAGACTCTCGGCCGGCATCTTCCTTTCAATGCCGACATTCTTGGCGGTTGTATCCTCATCGCCATAGGCATTAAGATCTTTATAGAGGGATTTTTCTGTTAACAAATCTTAACAAACTGCTAATTGTGTTAAAAGTGCCTAACAAAATGCACTTTTTTTGAGCTTGTGACAAGTTATAGCACTATCTCGTTGTACCTTTGCATCGTCAATCAAAAATCATTGACATTTTTGTAATCAAAACGACATGTTTAACTATTAAAATCACAAGATCATGACACGTACAATTTATCAAGAGGCAATTGCAACGCGTGACGCTGCCCGTAACCAATCCGAACTGTCGAAGATTCAGCAGTACCGCCTTCAACTCAAGTCGATTACCAACAAACTGCGCGAGATGGCTGAGACATCCGGCAGGGGCAACACTTCCAGCAACGAGCTTTTGCGCGAATGCTATCAACTTACAAACACCGAGCTTGATACCTACGATGGCTGGATAGCCAAAGGCGGACAGGTGCGCAAAGGCCAGCATGCCTATCTATTCTGGGGTAAGCGCGTGCAGGCCGAAGCCGGATATGCCTATTGTCCCGTTCAGTTTCTCTTTGCCCGCGAGCAGGTATCTTTCGTCGGTTAATAACCGTGGGATTTATCCGACTCTATCGGATAGATTTCAGTAAATACGTACTATATTTTTAGTCTTAACTAAAAAAATCCCACAAAAATTTGCAAATGTGGGATTTTTTTTGTACCTTTGCAGAGTAAATCGTTAGGACTATGGAAAATCATTATTCTACATCCGCGAAAGGGTCGTTTGTGGCTCGCGTCTTCTCCCTTGTTCTGCTTTTACTGCTTGTGGTGTTTGGCCAACCGTTGTGTGCTGCTGATTTGCAGCCCGGGTCGTTTGGGCCTAAGGATGCCGAGACGCTGGTTTGTTTCGAGGATTTCGTTCAACTCAAGCAAGTTGCAGTCCTTGAACCGGCGCAAGAGGGTAGCGGCAACTATCGTTATCAGGTTACGTTGTATGGCTTTGATGCTAACGATCAACCCTATATACTGAAGAATCTTGGCGAAACCAACAATGCAGCGGAGTTTCTCGCTTGGTACAATAACCATTGGCTCTCAGGTGATTCTGTCGGCAACTTTATGCTTGGCGTGAAGGTGCACGATAATCTTACCGACTGGCTGGATGTAGGCGAGTTGCCCTACACCGTGCTGCCGAAGTTCAATCCCGGTTCGATCAATCTGCCGGATAATGCTAATCCTAACGTACGAGACACTGTTTATCTGAAGAACGGCAAGGTGTATGTCAGTGTCCAGTCCCGCACTCCGGCATCCGGAGGCAGCGGTGTCTATCAGTACGAGTGGCTGCGCGGCGTGAAGAAGATTGGTTTTGAGGAATCGTTGAAGGATTATAAGATTACTGCTCCCGGATATGTGCGTCTGCGCAGAAATGTCAAGGATTCTTTGTGGTGCGGCGTTACTGTTTCGAAGGGCGTATATCAACTCAAGGTCTATCCCGAGTTGATGCCTGGTTCGATAGAGGTAGAGAACACTCCCGGCTATGACGGACGAATATACTGTTCGCTTGGCGAGGCCAAGGCTGATACTATTTTCGCCACGCCGGCCTCCGGTGGCGCGGGTGATTACCGTTACCAATGGTTTGTCAAGACCGGCGAAACCCTCACCGAGATTGTCGGCGCTACGGATTGTAACTTGCCGATGGCTCTGCTGCTGAACGGAATGACTGCCGTGCCGCAGAGTCAGCACTACACTTTCATTCGCAAGGCAAAGGATGGCACGCATTTTACTGAGATGACACCTACGGACAACGAGCAGGTTGTACACCTTATGCAGGATTTCAATGGTTGTATCGATGGCTATGTGCATCAGAAGTTCGGCATCATGCTCTATGTTGACAACAACCCCGACAACCACGAACCTGTTGATGGCCATAAGTTGCACTTCAAGAGCTACCAGTGGTACAAGGATTGTCTGGCCGTGGAGGGACAGACTGATCAATACTACTCGGAGGATGGCAATGAGCTGGATGGTATCTATACCGTTGCCATGACAGCCGATGACGGCACGGTATATCTGTCGTGCCCGATTGAGCTGCACCCGGCAGGTGCTCCGGCGCGCGTAGCGTCGTCAGTGATCTATCCTGTACCTGTCGATGCCGGTGCTCCGGTACGGATTACTTGCGACGGCGGCAAGGCGGATATCTATTCTTACACGGGCGAGATGATGAGCCACGTAGCATGTCCCGATACAGATGTGACAATCAAGGCCCCCAATGTGGCAGGTATCTATTACGTACGCATCACGCAGGCCGACGGCTCGATACTGACCGAAAAACTGATTGTTAAATAACTAAGAGGAGGACGCAACTATGAAGAAACAACTGTTCACACTCATCATCCTCTTAGCGGGCACGACGCTCTATGCTAAGCAATACCCTGATTCTGTATGTGCGGCATCCAAAGCCGAGTATCGCATCAAGCAAGGTTTGAATATCGACATCTCCGGAGGTGCAGGCCTTGGACGCTTCGGGTTTGGTCCGTTGTTTGGCAATTATGCTGCACCTCATTCGCAGAACGAATTCGCTTATCCGTTGTGGAACGGGGCAGTAGGTATCAACTATTATTTCCTGCCTTGGATGGGCGTCGGCACAGGCGTGCAGATGGGTACCTATGCCAATACGACGAAGGTTGTTACGCCTTGGACCTTTTCCGGAACGGATGCGCAGGGCGACAAGTACACAATGACAAGTACGCCTGTCGGAATTACCGAGCGGGAAAAGATCTACATGCTGGAGATCCCTTTGACATTGCGTTTCAGAGCTATCAAGCGGAATGTAGGTTTCCACGGAGCACTGGGTGTCAAGTTCGGCCTGCCGATCAAGAACTACTACCAGTTAGGCGAGGGCGCATTGATTGACAATTCGGTTTATTACCCTGATTTTGATCTGTTGATTAATAAAGATATCGCCGGTGTGCTGAAGGATATACCTGTCAGTCCTGTACAGAAGGAAATCGCAGGTCTCAGCAAGATCAACTATGGCGGATATGCAGAGATTGGTCTGCTGTTCCGTGTACATCAGCGTATTGACCTGATGCTGGCTGTAGCAGGTACATACTATCTGAACAATATGGCCAAAGGCGCATCAACCGGGCCGTTGGGCTTCAATGATCCGTCCTTCCCGACCAATTATTACCCATCGCCGTTCACTACTGCTTATGACGGCGTACTTAGTACCGATGAGGTGCAGCAGCTCCATCCGTGGAACGTGATGCTCAAGTTCGGTTTGTCGATCAATGCCGGCAAGACCTATGCCAAGCATGCCTACGATGATCCTGAGTGGGCAGCCCGTGAGGCAGCTCGTGAAGCAGCTCGTGAAGCGAAGCGTGCCGGCCGGAATGCTCCTGCCGAACCCGAACCGGTTGCAGAACCTCAAGGACCGACCGCCGAAGAGATCGAAGCAGCACGCGTAGCGGAAGAGCAAGCGCAAGCTGCCAAGGCTGCTGAGGAAGCCCGCAAGGTCGAAGAGGCACGAATCGCCGAACAGGCTCGACTGGCAGAGGAAGCAAGGGTTGCCGAAGAGACGAGAATAGCGGAAGAGACAAGGGCTAAAGAGGAAGCCAAACGGGTTGAGGAGCAGCGTGACGCAGAGGTGATCACGCATGTCAAAGTCACTGCCTACAAGCTGAACTCGCATGAGTTGTCCGAAGAGAGCAAATCGGAACTCAATCATGCTGCCACTGTTCTGGCCAAGCATCCTAATTGGTCAATCGAGGTGCGCGGACACTGCTGCGACTTGGGTACGGAGCGTGCTAACAACAAGATTGGTCTGGAGCGTGCCAACGAGGCGAAGAAGTACCTTGTTAAGCAAGGCGTCGACGAGAGCCGCATCACGGTTACCAGTATGGGTAGCACGCAGCCGCTCGTACCGAACGACTCACCCGAACACAGGGCACAGAACCGCCGCGTAGAGATCGTGATTAACAAATAGTCTCTGCATAACATAGCAATAGGAGCAGCTCGTCACGAGTTGCTCCTATTTATTTGTGTTTCAGCCGGATTTGCTTACTTGTACATGAACCGTTTGATAGACTTCTTCGGGGTCTTTTCGAAGGGCTCTTCTTTAAGTTCTATATCCGATACTTGCGAATAGCCGGGTATGAGTTTGTTTAGGCTTTGCAGGTTCTGTTTCATCAGGTCGCGCAGGGCATCGATGCTCATCTTTTTTGTTGTTTGCTCGTCGGGGAATACGAGTCCTACCAGCCGTCCTTCACGCTCCACGATGATTGATTCGCCTACACCTTCCAGGTTATTGAGCTTGTCTTCAATCTCCTCGGGATAGATGTTCTGCCCTGAAGCACCGAGGATCATTGTCTTGTTGCGTCCTTTGATGAAGATGTTTTTGTGCTTGTCCATACAGCCGAGATCGCCGGTGCGCATCCAACCGTCGTCGGTGAAGGCGGCGATGGTCGCTTCCTCGTTCTTGTAGTAACCCATCATCACATTCTCGCCGCGCACGAGAATCTCGCCCACGCCGTACTGGTTGGGTTTGTCGATCATCACTTCCATGTTCGGCACGGGCACGCCGCCGGAGTGGGCAACAAAGTACTTGGGCGGGTTACCGCCAATCAGCGGTCCACATTCCGTCATGCCGTAGCCCACGGAGATGGGGAACTTGATCTCCTTCATGCATGCTTCCACATCCGGACTGATAGGAGCGCCGCCGCAGATGAAGTATCGCAGTTCTCCTCCGAAACCTTGCGTCAGGGCTTTGCGAACCTTACGGCGGATGGCCGGACCGGTAAGCGGTATGCGCCAGAGGAACTTGACTACCTTACGCGCCAGCAGCGGGTTGATGTTCTTTTTGTATATCTTCTCTATCACCAGAGGCACGGTCACTACGATATACGGTTTGACGTCCTGCATCGCTTTCAGCAGGATCGACGGTGTAGGACTCTTGGTCAGGAAATAGATATGTGTACCGCAGCATAGCGGATACAGAAATTCGCAAACCTGTCCGAACATGTGTGCCAGCGGCAGCATCGATACGAGTCGTTGCCCCGGATCCACAGGCAGCATCGACATGCCGGTCTCCACATTGTTGCTCAGCGAACGACCGTTGAGCATCACGCCCTTAGGCGAACCTGTCGAGCCGGAGGTGTAGTTGATCAGGCACAACGCATCGGGATCCAGGTCAAAGCGGAAATCTTCGGCTGTTATGCCGCGCGGATAGATCTTGCGGAACGCTGCTTCCAGTTCATCGGCATCGGGTACCAGGTCTTCGTCCTTGGCGCGCAGACAGCTCCAATCTTGCAGACTCACTACAGTTTCCAGGTCAGCTAACGGACGCTCGGAGAGCTCTTTCCATACATACGGTCCAACGAATAGCATCCGTGAGTCGGAGTGCGTGAGCAGATGGTCGATATCCTCTGCTTTGAAGTCCTGAAGGATCGATACTACCACTGCCTTGTACGACATGATAGCCAAGTACGCCACTGCCCAGTTAGCGCAGTTGCGTCCGCATAGGGCAATCTTGTCACCTTTCTGTATTCCTAATAGTTTGAATAATTGGTGCAGACGGAGTATAGTGGCCGCCATCTCACCGAAAGTATAACTTTGTTCTTCTCCGTAGTTCGATAGCGCAGGATCGCGCCACTGACGGGAGGCAATGTTGCTTAGGTAAGTAAAATAGTGATTGTTCATTCAGTTCTTTAAATCAGTTAAGGGTCTGTTACGACATTTCCAGCATTCGCCGGATAGGTACTATTGCTTGTTTGGCAATCGTCTCGTCAACCTGTACTTCAGGCGATTCGTTCTTTAGGCAGTTATAGAGTTTCTCAAGCGTCACCATACGCATGTATTCGCATTCGTTGCACATGCATCCTACGCCTTCTGTCACTTCAGGAGGCACGGGCAGCAGCAGTGCATCGGGGCAGGCTTTCTGCATCTCATGCATCACGCCGGTCTCTGTGGCGATGATGAACTTGCGTGTCTCTGTATGGCTCTTGACGTAGTTCAGCAATGCTTGTGTCGAACCGATCACATCCGCTAAAGTCAGTATGGCCTGCTTGCATTCAGGGTGCGCCAGTACGGGTGCATCGGGATGCTCGCGTTTGAGGGCAATCAGTGCTTCCACGCTGAAGCGCGAATGTACATGGCACGCGCCGTCCCATATTGCCATCTTACGGCCGGTCATCTGGCTGATGTATTGTCCGAGGTTATGATCCGGCCCAAACAGGATAGGCTGATCCTTGGGCAGCGATTGCACGATCTTCAGGGCGTTCGACGAGGTGACCACGATGTCCGTCAGTGCCTTGACATCTGCCGAGGTGTTGACGTAGGATATCACTTTGTATCCCGGGTGCGCATCTTTCCACGCACTCAGGTCGGCGGCCTTGCAGCTGTCGGCAAGCGAACAGCCGGCATTCATGTCCGGGATCAGCACTTTCTTCTGCGGGCATAGGATCTTTGCTGTCTCGGCCATAAAATGTACACCGCATAGTACGATGATCTCAGCATCCGTCTTTGCGGCTTGTTGGGCGAGGGCTAGACTGTCACCGATGCAATCGGCTACGTCCTGAACCTCAGCACGTTGGTAGTAGTGCGCCATGATTACAGCATGTTTGTCTGCTGCCAGTTGGCGGATGGCTTTTGCTAATTCGCTATTGGTCATTGCTATTGTATCTCATTGACTGTTTCACGCAGTATCTCGGATACTGTCGGGTGAGGGAATACTACTTGCCGGAACTCGGGCAGGGTATAACCCATCCGCACGGCAAACGAGGCTGCGGCTATGAATTCCGACGACGGATTGCCTACCAGATGTACGCCCATGATTGTCTGCGACTTGGTGTTCACCACCAGTTTGCACATACCGGTCTCGCCTTCGTTTTCCGCAACGAATCGTCCCGAATAGGTCATCGGCAGTTGTACGGCTTCGCAGCCCTCCAATGCGTTCTCGCTGATGCCTACTGACGCTACTTCGGGGTAGGTATATACTACTGAAGGTATAGCGTTGTAGGCGATGCGCTGTACGGGGATCTGCTTGAGCATCCTTCCTACGGCCACCTCGGCCTGACGGGAGGCAACATGCGCCAGCATGATCTTGCCCGTTACGTCTCCTGCGGCATATACGTTCGGTAGGTTCGTCCGCATAAAGTCGTCCACTGCGATTGCTCCGCGGTTATACTCAAGGTCGGTCAGTGCTTCCAATCCTTGTATGTTTGCGCGTCGTCCGACGCACACCAGGATTTTGTCAGCCTCATACCATTCGCCGTTGGCCATTAGTCTCTGGCCTTCAATGGCTTCCACCGTCGTCGAGGTCAGGATGTTCACGCCGCGCTTGGTATATGCCGCTGTGAGGTAGTCGCTTATGCTCTCGTCCAGGGTGGACAGTATGCGCGGCAATGCTTCGATAATCGTCACGGGTATGCCCAGCGCGCTATAGAGCGTGGCAAACTCCATGCCAATCACGCCGCCGCCTACTATGATCACTGATTTCGGCAGTTCGCCGGCATTTAGGGCGTCTGTGCTGTTCCATACTGCCGGATTGTTCTGTATACCCGGGATCGGTGGCACAAAGTTCGTCGAACCGGTACATATCAGCAGGTTCTCTGCTTCGTAGGTCTGCTCGCCGCATGCGATGCTGACGCACTCGTCGGTGCGGCTGACCACTGTTGCAGCGCCGTTTACTATCGTTACGCCTTGCAGGCGCTGACGTATGCCGGCTACGAGTTTGCGCACCACAATCGTTTTGCGCTTCTGCATCGCTGCAAAGTCATAGCTGACGTTCTCGGCCGTAACGCCGTAACGCTGTGCATGCGTAGCATTGTAGTATTGCTTGGCGCCGTACAACAGCGATTTGGTGGGTATGCAACCTACATTCAGACATGTGCCGCCTAAGGCTGTCTGCTCAAACAGCACAACCTCCTTGCCGGCTTTCTTTGCCAGCTCGGCTGCCGTGTAGCCCGCCGGACCACCGCCTATGATTGCTAAATAGTACATATCAACAAGACTCAAATTGCTTTAAGAAGCGCACATCATTCTCTGAGAAAAGACGGAGGTCTTTTACCCTATACTTGAGGTTCGTTATTCGCTCTACACCAAGGCCGAATGCGTAACCGCTATATACCTTGCTGTCAATGCCGCAACTCTCCAGTACGTTCGGGTCAACCATGCCGCAACCGAGGATCTCCACCCATCCTGTGCCTTTGCAGAAACTGCACCCCGTGCCCCCGCAGATGTTACAGCTGATGTCCATCTCCGCACTTGGTTCGGTAAACGGGAAGTACGACGGACGCAGACGGATCTTCGTCTCCGGGCCGAACAACTCTTTGGCGAGGTAGAGTAGAACCTCTCTCAGATCGGCGAAGCTGACGTTCTTGTCGATATACAGACCTTCTATCTGGTGGAAGAAGCAGTGTGCTCGTGCGCTGATTGCTTCGTTTCTGTACACGCGTCCCGGGCAAAGCACACGGATCGGCGGCTTCTGCTGGGTCATCACGCGCGTTTGTACGCTCGATGTGTGCGTGCGCAACAGTATGTCGGTAGGTTTCTGCACGCCTTGCTCTTTCTCTATGAAGAAGGTATCCTGCATGTCGCGCGCCGGATGTTCGGGTGCGAAGTTCAGCATACCGAACACATGCTGATCATCCTCCACCTCCGGACCATCAGCTACTACAAAACCTATGCGGGCAAAGATGTCAATGATCTCCTCGCGTACCAGCGAGAGCGGATGGCGCGTACCCAATGCTATCGGATCGGGAGTGCGCGTCAGGTCGGGACGCTCTTGCACTGCTGCTGCTTGCTCAAACTGCTCTTTGAGTTGTGCCATCTTTTCGGCAGCTTTGTCCTTCAGAGCGTTGAGCTGCACGCCTAACTCTTTCTTCTGCTCGTTAGGCACGTTGCGAAACTCGTTGAAGAGCGAGGCAATCTCGCCTTTCTTGCTCAGATACTTGATGCGCAGCGCCTCGAGCTCCTCGGCGTTCGCGGCGTTCATACTCTCTACTTGGCTCAGTAAGCCGGATATACGTTCACTAATCGTCATATATGTTGTTGTTTTTATCCTTATTTGGCTTGAATTTGCCGATAGCGACCATTCAAGCCTGCAAAGATAACAAAAATTTATGAAAATTGCAAATATTTTTAACTAAATGATACAATAATCGTAATTCGCGCACTTGTGGCAAGGATTTTGTCGTATTAAATTTGCAAAACTGGAAAAGAAATTATAACTTTGTGTCGTAATTTGGTATAATGTGCACATACGTCACTTATTGACATCTGTGTTACTCTTCGTTTGCGCGTTCGCGCAAGCGCAGTTGGATGCGCCCGTGAGTTACTCATCGGCGGACTCTGTCGTTATGCTTGGTGACGGCACGGCGTTCCTGCACGGCAAGGGTGTGCTCAACTACAAGACGATGGAGCTGGATGCCGAGTTTATCCGTATGAAGTCCGACAGTTCGACCATCTACGCCGTGGGTGTGTACGACACGCTCCGCGAAGAGTGGGTGGGCAAACCTGTGTTCAAGGACGGCAAGGACAGCTACGAGTCCGGCGAGATCACGTACAACATCAAGACCCAGAAAGGCTTCATACGCAATGTAGTCACCGAGCAGGGCGAAGGATACATCATTGCCGAGAAGACGAAGAAAGTCGAGGGTGACGAGATGATGATGGCCGGAGGCAAGTACACGACTTGCGACGATCACGATCATCCGCACTTCTACCTCCGTATGACCAAGGCAAAGGTTAAGCCCGGCGACTATATTGCTACCGGTCCGGCGTACCTGGTGGTAGGCGAAGTGCCGCTGCCGCTGGCCGTGCCGTTCGGATTCTTCCCGTTCACCAAGCAGTATTCGTCCGGTCTGATCATGCCCCAGTTCGGCGATGAGTACGAGCGAGGCTTGTACCTCAAGGGACTCGGTTACTACTGGGCCATCAACGATTACATGGATCTTGAGATCACCGGCGATATCTATACCAAGGGCACTTGGGCCATCTATGCCAAGTCGCGCTACGTCAAGCGCTATAAGTTCAACGGCAATATCAATATCGAGTACCGTAGCGATGTGCGTGGCGAGAAAGACCTGCCTACCTACAATAAGTCCAACAGCTTCCGCATAGCATGGACGCACACCCAGGACAGCAAGGCCAACCCGTACTGCACTTTCTCTGCTAACGTCAACTTCTCTACATCGGGCTACAACCAGAATAGTATCAACAACTACTACAAGCCTGAGATCAACTCGGCGAACACCACACAGTCATCCATCAACTACACCCAGCGCTTCCCCGACAGCCCGTGGAGCATCAATCTCAACGCATCGCTCACCCAGCGTACCAAGGACTCCACGCTCTCCGTCACCGCGCCGAGCCTCACGGTGAACATGAGCACGATCTATCCCTTCAAGCGCAAGAAACCTGTCGGCAAGGAGCGCTGGTATGAGAAGATCAAACTCGGCTACAGTGGCGCGTTCACCAATACTATTACCTGCAAGGAGAGCTACTTCTTCCATTCTAACTTCGTCAAGGATTGGCAGAACAAGATCACCCACAGCATGCCTATCAGCGCTAACTTCACGGCATTCAAGTACCTGAACATCGGCGCCAATCTCAATCTGCGCGACAAGATGTATTTCCAGCGCGTTGACCAGTCGTGGGATATGCTCAACAATCAGTTGGTGCGCGATACGACTCAGGGTTTCTTCAATGTCTTTGATTTCGATGTCGGTGTGAGCCTTTCCACCAAGCTCTACGGCTTCTACACGCCTTACCGCAAGTGGTTCGGCGATAAGATCGACCGTTTCCGTCACGTCATGACCCCGAGCATCAGTTTCAACTACCACCCGGATTTCGCTACGCCTTGGTGGCAGTACTACGGCTCGTACGAGCAACCCGTCGGTTCAACCGTACGCGACTCGCTGGGTAACTCGATGTTCATCCCTCGGTTCGACGATGCAGGCATGCCTATCATGGAGCGAAAGACCTATTCGCGCTTCCCGCAGGGCAATGCACCGCAGGGAGCGTCGGGTACGCTCAGTTTCTCGATCGACAACAACATCGAGGTCAAGGTGCGTGATGACAAGGATACTACCGGCCAGAAACCCTATAAGGTCATTTCGCTGATCGATAACTTCCATATTGGTGGCGGTTACAACTTCATTGCCGACTCAATGAACTGGCAGAAGTTCAGCGTTGGCCTGCGTATCAAGATTCCTAAGGTTAACTACACCATCAACCTCTCGACTTACCTCGACCCGTATATGTACGAGCTCGACGCAGCCGGTCGACCGGTGCAGACCAACAAACAGTACTGGCACAACGGCCGGTTCCCGCACTGGAGTGGTGTAGGCACATCGCTCAGTTATACGTTCAACAACCAGACGTTCAAGAAACTCGCCGAACGCATCAACAAGGACAAGAAACCCGACAACACCGGTTCCGGCAACGCGCCACCGGATGGCGAACAGGCCACGAACAAAGAGTCGGGTAGGGACGAGACCACCGAACGCATACGGGGTGTCAAGCCTAAGGCTGTCACGTTCAGCCCCACGGATATCCAGTGGAGCCTGAGTGTGAACTATACGATCCGTTATGCCGAGGATCGCTCTAAGTTCGATTACGAGAAGATGTATTATAAGATGGGCTTCACCCAGACACTGAGCATGAGCGGCACGCTCAATTTCGGCAAGGGTTGGAAGGCTTCTGCCTCTACTACGTATGACTTCAAAGCCAAGCAGTTCACTTACACTAATTTCAATGTCACCCGTGACCTGCACTGCTGGACGATGTCTGCTTCGTTCGTACCTTTCGGCCCGTATAAGAGCTACTCGTTCCACATCGGCGTCAATGCCTCGATGCTTGCCGACCTCAAGTACGACAAGTCCTCCGCCGAATCCACCAACCAAAAGGTCGACTGGTGGTAATCACTGCAGTCGCATCGTACAGCAATGGGGCACCTCAACCGAGATGCCCCATTATATTGTTACCTTTTTCGGGGAGAGCGGAGGCTGATTGTACGCTTTATGGCACCTCGGCTTTGTCAACGGCCACTTTGTATTCGCTTTCTGTTCTGCGGCCAAAATGTTCTTTTATAGAATCGCAAATGTGCTAGTAAGCCTCGTGGGCTAACTTAGACCAAAGTATTCTCATACTGTTATTGTTTTTCTGTGCCTAACAGGGGCACAGTGCGGATTGGCGAATTGTTGGGCCAATATACAGACTGATTAGAGACTGTGTCAGGTGAATCTCGCGACCATCTCGCGACCAGACAATACCGTCACACTACAACCGCACTACACAACAAACCACAGATCAACAACCACTTGCATCAGATGTTCGGTATATGGCAAGAAGTTGCTCAACTATGTCAAATCTCGTAGTAGTGTAAGGTTGCCCGCAAAAACGCTATATAGGCACAAAAATTAAATCGAATATGCAAGTAAATTCTAAAGAATTTTCCGAAATTCCAGTTTTGCCAAAATGACTTGCCAATTTCAAAAATTTGTGCCGTTCGGGCAATTATTTTCAGAAACGAATATTGAGTTTGTAAAACATGATTTTTTGTCGAAGGCGGTAAAATTTTTTGCCAAAAATGTTTGCAAAAATCAAAAACATTTTGTACCTTTGTAGAGGAAAATGAAGGAGTAAGAGCCCGAATTGCGTTTACTATCGATAACGGCTCGAAAATGGCTCGAAAACGGATCGAAAACGAACCGAAATTAGTGCACTGCTGAGCACTGAAAAGTCAGCAGAAACGGACATTGACATGTTGGATTACCGCAAAATGTGGGTAATTTGCTTTTGCGAAAGTGACAAAATGGAGAAAAATCACTTTTAGAAAGTAAAAACATTGCAGAAAATTTGCTTTTCTGAAATAAAAGTTGTATCTTTGCAGCGTGTTTCATTAAAAGAGCTACTGCTATGTTACAAGAGAGCCAATTCAGACAATTGCAATCAGAGTCTATGCGTCATGTGCGCGAAGTTGACTTGACGCACAAGAGGTATCTGTACAACCAGATCAACTGGAATGCGCGTCTTATCGGAATTCGCGGTGCACGCGGAACAGGTAAAACGACGATGCTGTTGCAATACATCAAAGAGCATTATGCCGATCTGAGCAAGGTGCTGTATGTAACGCTGGACAGTTTCAGCTTTCAGTTGATAACGCTGTACGATGTGGCGGAATATGCTTATACACACGGCATTGAAGCGCTGTTTGTGGACGAGGTGCATTATGTGCTGCAATGGGGACAGCAGATTAAGCGTGTCTTTGACTCGTTTGCTGACATGAAGATTGTCTATACCGGTTCGTCGATGTTGCAGATTGACGAGGCGCAAACGGATCTGTCCAGACGACAGACGGTCTATGACCTGCACGGGTTCTCTTTCAGGGAGTACCTGCTGTTCAATGGCATCTACCGGCATGAGGCAGTCAGCCTGCAGGAGGTGTTGAGCCGTCACGCATCGCTGGAAATGGAGATAACATCCGCCATCAAGCCCTTGATGCACTTTGGCGACTATCTGCGTGAGGGATACTATCCGTTTGTTTTGGAAGCCAAGCAAGATTACTTGAGGCGATTGGAGCAATTGATGCTACTGATTATTTATCAGGATATACCTCGTGTGGAGGACATCAGTCTGGCGACCTTACAGAAAGCGCAGAAGTTGCTGATGATCTTGGCAACGCAGGTTCCTTTGGAACCGAATATCAGCATTCTGTGCCGTGAGATTGGTGCTACGCGTGACATTGTCATCAAACTGTTGTACCTAATGGAGAAAGCCGGGTTGCTAATGCTTGTCAACAAAGAGAGCAACAGTTACAAGACGATGTCCCGTCCGGATAAGATCTATCTGAACAACACCAACCAGATGTATGCTCTCACGCACGTGGTGAACGAGGGCACGCTGCGCGAGACATTCTTTGTCAATCAGTTGCGTCAGGCACATAGCGTGTTGCTGCCGGTGAAAGGCGACTATCTGGTGGATGAGCATTACACCTTCGAGGTCGGAGGTGCAGGCAAGTCGTTTGACCAGATAAAGAACATCCCTGACAGTTATCTCGCGCTGGATGAGATGGAATACGGTTCAGGCAACGCTATTCCGTTGTATCTGTTCGGGTTCCTGTACTAACATATAGAGATACATAGTTTATTCAAGCGGTAATCCAAAACAACAAACGGGTTACCGCTTGTTGTGTGTCAAATTGTCAATATTGTCAATATTGTCATGCAAAAATTAATATAAAAAAGGACCAAGCCTGGAGGTAAGGTGACTTTGTCAAGTTTGTCAACTTTGTCACAGCAATTTTTGAAAGCGACACAGCGACACAGCGACAAGGGAAAAATGTGAACAAACAGAGGCAGAGGGATGAATAAGAGGGAGATGAAAGAAGGGGAACCTTGGTGAGTGATTGGGGTGAGGGAGTGATTAAAGTCTAGGATTGTCTCGAAAACGGATCGAAAACGAACCGAAATTAGTGCACTGCTGAGCACTGAAAACAACTGCAGAAACGAACATTGACATGTTGAAACAATATCTACCAAAACACCCCGTTTTGTACAGTAAAGATTGAAGAATCGTTCAAAAAGAGTACCTTTATTGCAAATGTTTGAAATATATTTCATTTATTCGTTCTTTTTTTGTATCTTTGCAGCGGATTTCAAACAAAACAGGATTGTTCCATGGAAGAAGTTAGACGCACAGGTTATCTTAACCAACTAACAGGTTGGCGGGATATGCAGATCATCAAGGTTATCATGGGTATCCGTCGTTCCGGAAAAAGTACGTTGTTGCAGCAGTTTCAGGAAGAGTTGCGCAAGAGCGGTGTAATTGATGAGCAGATAATCAGTATCCGCTTTGAGGAATTTGACAATGAGCCGCTCAAGGATGCCAAGGAACTATATGCTTATATCAAAGAGCACCTGGTTGCAGACAAGCAGAACTATATTTTTCTGGATGAGGTGCAACTGGTTGACGAGTATGAAAAGGTGGTAAACAGTTTGTATCTGCGCAAGAATGTTGACATCTATCTTACCGGCAGCAACTCGCACATGCTTTCGGGCGAATTGGCAACTTTGCTGTCAGGACGTTATGTCACCATTCGTGTATTCCCCTTGTCCCTTGCAGAGTATGCGACAAGGCATGACGGCTACTCGATGGATGTGTATAACAATTACACAGACACATCGTCATTTCCTTATGCATTACAGATCAAAGACAACCGTCAGCTCCAGATGTATTTGCAGGATATCTACAATACGGTTATCATGCGCGATGTGGTGCAGCACAACAAGGTTGACAACATCAACATGTTGGTTCGTCTGTCGCGATTCCTTGCAGACAACATCGGCAATCTGAACAGCAGCAAGCGCATCGCAGATACACTTACATCGGCCGGTTCTAAGGCCAACTCACATACTATTGATGCATACTTGCGGTACCTATGCGAGGCGTATATGTTCTATCCTGTCCGTCGCTATGATATCAAAGGCAATGATTTCCTGCGGATAAGCCAGAAGTATTACATAGCTGATATAGGATTACGCCACATGCTGCTCGGCAGGAGAAATATAGATCGTGGCAGAGTGTTGGAGAATGTGGTTTACCTTGAGTTACGTCGCAGAGGCTATGAGGTTTATGTTGGTGTCGTCAACGGGCAGGAAGTCGATTTTGTTGCGCAACGAGACGGTGCAACAGAGTATTATCAAGTGGCAGAAAGCACAACGGAGCCCGAAACACTGAAGCGTGAATTGTCATCGTTGATGTCTGTTCGTGACCATTATCCTAAATTCTTATTGACACTGGATGACCAACCGCCTGTTGACCATGAGGGCATCCACCAGCTGTATGCTGTTGACTGGTTGCTGAAGGAGTAACAAGCATTCCGATATAAACAATTGTTTTGGTAGAGACATACAAAAGTATGTCTCTATTATTGTTTCAATATGTAGAATGGTTAGAATATACAAACAGAACAATATAAAAGTTGCACCCGACAGGATAAGAGCGAAAGATAGTGTAGATGCGGCACTAAAAAGAGGTATCGAAAGATCTTTGAAATACTGATTTGCTTATATAAGGAGAAAAGCGAAAATTTTTCTTGCGATTTGCTTGCATATGTCAGATTTTTTTTGTAATTTTGCACCATAATTGAAACGATTATGGCAGATCAAAACGAAATCCAGTTATTTGACGGCAAGCAGGTTCGTTATGTATGGAACGAGGAGCAGGAGAAATATTTCTTCTCGGTAGTGGATGTTATCCAAGTGTTAACCGACAGCGAGAATCCTCGCAAGTATTGGAGCGTATTAAAGACCCGCCTCAAACAGGAGGGAAGTGAGATGGCTACAAATTGTAGTCAACTGAAATTACCCGCCTCTGATGGTAAGAGTTATCTTACGGATGTAGCTGATACTGAGCAGGTTTTTAGGTTGATACAATCAGTACCGAGCAAGAAGGCAGAACCGTTCAAGTTATGGCTTGCAGCGCTGGGACAGGAGCGAATGAACCAGTTGCAAGATCCGGAGTTGAGTATCGAGCAAGCAATGAAAGATTATCGTCGACTCGGTTATTCGGAAGATTGGATCAACCAGCGTATCAAGACCATTGAGATCCGCAAAGGGTTGACTGACGAATGGCAGCGCGGGGGCATGAAAGAGGAACACGATTATGCGATTCTGACGGATATCATCTCGCGGGCGTGGAGCGGAATGACAACGCGTGAATATAAGAAATATAAAGGTTTGCGCAAAGAAAGCCTACGGGATAATATGACTAATGTCGAACTGATGCTCAATGGCTTAGCGGAAGCTGCTGCAACAGAATTGAGTAAACGGGAGAACCCGAAAGGCTTTGTGCAGAATGCGAACATCGCCCAACGTGGCGGAGACGTAGCCCATGTGGCGCGTGAGCGCTTAGAACAGGAGTTAGGAGACACGATTATCTCGGATCAACGAGCACTGAACTTCACCAACCCGCCGGAGGAGTTGCCGTTCAATGATGCGGAGGACGTGAAAGACTAAGATGCGTAGTCCGTCTTCTGCGGACAACCAAGTAATCCTTTTATAAGCAACAATGTCGAAAGATGTTGTTGCTTTTTGTATGCAAATCAGTATAAAAGGGGGTGACGGGAATCTGAGCTTGTGTCTTTTTTGTGAAAGGTTTTATCCGAAAAGACACAAGCCATAGATAAAAGACACAAGCTAGATAAAAAAGACACAAGCTAGATGTGAGGGTTGTTCCCTTTGGAGGCAAAAAAGGAACAAGTTGAATAAAAAAGGGAACAAGTATAAAAGGGATAGACTGAAATTGGGAACAGGACAAAAATAGACAAGCTGAATTTATGCAAGATAAAATTTAGACAAGCCAAGTTTAAACATATAAAAAAATAGACAAGTTAAGCAAAATGGGCCAAGCTGGGGACCAAGCAGGGACCAAGCTGAAAAGTAAAAAGGACTAAGCCGCGGCACAAAGGTGGTGAAAAGGATTAAGTGAAGTGTGTCAAGTTTGTCAAGTTTGTCAACTTTGTCAACTTTGTCACAGCAATTTTTGAAAGCGACACAGCGACACAGCGACACAGCGACAAGGGAAGAATGTGAACAAACAGAGGCAAATGGATGAATAAGAGGGAGATGAAAGAAGGGGAACCTTGGTGAGTGATTGGGGTGAGGGAGTGATTAAAGTCTAGGATTGTCTCGAAAACGGATCGAAAACGAACCGAAATTAGTGCACTGCTGAGCACTGAAAAGTCAGCAGAAACGGACATTGACGTAATGTGTACATATAGGAAAGAAAGAAAAATGACGTAAAAAGACATTTTCTTGCTCAAAAATTTGCATATCTCAAAAAAATGTTGTACCTTTGCAGAACAAAGGTAAACACGAAAGGAGGCTGATATGCAAGCAACTGTAGCACAAAACAATTCCGCAGGACAAAAACGCCCCATGTGCGGCTTGGACTACGCAATGGCTGATATCGCGGCCGGTCGTATCAATCATTATAACTCATTAGAGGAGCTAATTAACAAGTTTAAATGATGTATAGCGTTGATACTACTGCCCGGTTCGAGAAATCCGTCAAGGAATGCAAGCGCCAGGGCAAGCGCATAGACGATTTGTGGGGATGTGGTGGCTATCCTCATGGAGGATGGTTGTCTGCCTGACGAGTTCCGACCTCATATGCTAACCGAGGAGTTTGCCGGTCTTTGGGAATGTCATATTGAGGATGACTGGTTGCTGGTGTGGAAGCAGAACGATAAGCAACTCACGCTATTGTTAACTGATACCGGCTCGCATGAATATTTATTTGGCAAGAAAGGAGAAGACAATGAGTGAAGAGTTTAAGAAATCATTAGAGATCTCTGTCAAAGAGGCAGAGCGAGGAGAAGTTATCCATTACAAATCGTTAGAGGATTTGAAAAAAGAGATTGGCTAATTTCCCCAAACACTTTTTCCTATAAGCAACAATTCTTCGGAGTTGTTGCTTTTGTTACATAGGTACACATTGATGTCACAAAGAAACAAAACAAACAATATAAAAGTTGTGCCCGACACGGATAAGGATAGTAGTTTATGAAATCGCCAAAGCATTTAGGACATAAGCCGTTGGTTTCGGTAAATGATTATGATCAGATTGATGGATTGTATAGAAACCATACTGATGCCAAAGCATTGAGTATAGGTTACGCTCAATATGATAATGATGAAGTTGCTATGAAAGTATGGCGACACGTGAATGGACACTGGTCTCGTCAATCAGAAGAGTTGCCATTACATCGTAATCTGGACTTAACCATCCTGTTGCTGCATGTGCTATTTGATGAAGCTCCAAATCCTGATAGTTTTTTAATAAAAGCCAAGACTCTATTCTCGGAAGATCAAAAGGGAGGAATTGAGGAAATCAAGAAATACTATCAAATGAATAAAAGTTTCTTAGAACCTCGTTTGAAAGAATTGCGCGAGCTCTTAAATAAAATGAAATGACAATTGGCATAGGTTATTGGTTTGACTTCTGCTTACAAAACGAAAATAATATAAAAATCATAATAATCAATAGTTCGTTAAAAATTTGACGTTATATATATCGCTAAGCGGTCGCTTTCAGACCAAATTGCATGAGATCTTTGAAATAGTGTGATTATTTTGACAAAAAAAGTACGATTTATTTGCTTTATTGAAAAAAAATGCATATCTTTGCAAAAATTTTCAATAGAGCATGAAAGAAGTAAGTAGGTCAGAGTACATCACCCGCTTGGACAGCAAGCGCGGAAACCGTATGGTAAAGGTAATCACGGGCATTCGCAGATGTGGAAAATCATACTTGTTATTTCACCTGTTCCGTCGCCATCTGATGGAGCAAGGGGTAAAGGATGATCATATCATAGCATTGGCTCTTGATGACTTCATGAACCAGCAGTATCTTCAGCCCGAGGCTCTCTACCGCTATGTGACAGAGCGCATAAAGGACAATGAGATGCACTATGTCTTATTGGACGAGATACAGTTGGTTGAGGGCTTTGAAGCTGTACTGAACGGATTTCTGCACCGCGACAATCTGGATGTATATGTGACGGGAAGCAATTCGCGATTCCTGTCCACTGATATCATTACCGAGTTTCGTGGCAGAGGAGACGAGATACGCGTCAGCCCGTTCCGATTTGCGGATATATGTACGCTGTATGACGAGCATCCGCAGGTGTTGTTGAGCAAGTATTTCCGTTTCGGAGGAATGCCTCAAGTATGGCAGACGGAGAAGACAGAAGAGCGGGAACAGTATCTAAAGAATCTGTTTGAGAATGTATATCTGTCAGACATCATTAACCGTTACCATTTGCGCGGGGTGGAAGAAATAGGCATACTGACAGACGTGCTTGCTTCCTCGGTGGGTTCGCTGACCAATACGTTGAAGATCAAGAACACTTTCCGGTCGGAGCGTCAGTCAACCATCTCGCTGAACACGATAAACAGCTATATCGGTTATCTAAAAGATGCTTTTCTGCTAAGTGAAGCACGACGTTATGACGTGAAAGGTCGTCAGTATATCAGTGCCCAGCAGAAATACTACTTTGCCGATTTGGGATTGCGTAATGCTCGGTTGGATTTCCGGCAGCAAGATGACGGTCATCTGATGGAGAACATGATATACAACGAACTGGTTACTCGCGGGTTCTCGGTTGATGTAGGTATCGTTCCGGTAGTGGAGAATGACGAGAACAACAAACCAAAGCGCAAGCAATATGAGGTGGATTTTGTTGCCAACAGCGGAAGCAGACGCTATTATATCCAATCGGCTTTTGAGGTTCCTTCCGGTGACAAACGGCAACAAGAGACGCAGTCATTCAGGAAGATAGGCGACGGATTCAAGCGAGTGCTGATTCAGAATGCACCGGTAGTGCCATGGCACGATGATAATGGAATTCTTACTATATCGCTGACAGATTTTCTACTCAAGGAAGAGGCGTTAGACTGGTAAGATAGAAAAATACCGTTTTGTCAAGATAAGAACAATTTGTGAATGCAAGTTGTTCTTTTCTTGTTTGCTATGTCAAATAATCACACAGTTTCGCTATAGACAAAGCGAAAACCGGTTGCAAGTTGTTGGATTAACTTGTGATCACAAAATGAATAATTAATTGTGCGCACGGGACATATAGTGCAAAAGATTATGGGAGCATTTAATATGAATAAGACAAAACTCATTGTAGTGAGAGATTACCAAGATGCAGGAAAAACCACATTGATATGGATGGTGTTTTTGGAGTTACTCAATGAGGGTGCTCGTGTCGTTGAGTTTGTTGATACCCACACAAAAGAGACCAACTATCCGACTACATTACCGGAACGAGCAAAGAGGCACGATTTTATCGCCAAGTTAGAGTGGAATGGGAAGATTATTGTAATTATTAGTTTTGGTGATGTTGAACGTGATGTTAAGAATGCTTTGGAAAAGATTATGCCAACTTATCCAGACTACGTCATCTGCGCAGCTTCCATTCGATATTGGGCGCGCACAACGTGGAATCTATTTGAAGAGACATATACAAACCTTGAATATGAGCGTGTATGTTTTTGGTCTGAGCATGCAGTACATGAACTGGATGAAGAACGAGTCAAACGTCCTACCGTAGAGGCAATTGTGAAATACTTAGCATAAATAGGTTAAATATAAAAGTTGTGCCCGACACGGATAAGGGTAAACGATTATGGAAGGACAATATTTAAAGCGAGAACGAATTCCGAAAGCGTTGAAAGAGTGCCATGTTCTAAATAGTTATATCAACATGCACTTTGAAAGCAAATACAATGCGTTATATATTACAGATCTATTGATAAGTGCGTTGAATGCTGGTCGCAGAGATGATGAATTTAAGCGCATCCAGATTGATTTAGGTGATTCATCGGAAGAGACCAAGTTCTTTTATCATAACTCGCATCTTAAGATTAAAATTGAAGATACGACAATATCTCTTAATTGTAATGGACAATATCCTGGTTGGGATGTGGTTTACTACTATATACAAGAAATTCTTCGCATATTGCATTCCAATGATGAAGATATTAAGTTTCCTCTTGTAGAGGTTGACTATATGAGTGCATTCTTAGATGTTCAAATTTTCAAAAAATTGGAAAATGAAGTCGACTTGATTAATATTCCAAATTTTGATAATATGAAATTGGAATTTGAATGTGAGTTTCAGGGATTGGATTTGAGTGCCGAACGTGCAAAAGTACATGCAGTAATCCAAAATAATGTTCCAATAGGAAATAATAAGAAAGCATCAATATTTAGAATCAAAGTTAATCATACAAATAAGGATAGGACTGTTGCTATTCTACTAAAAGACATTCCGGCCATGCATAAAGGCGAGAAAGACTTGTTCTTTAATTTGATATCAGAAGATTATATTAATGAATTAGGACCAATATATGAATAACTATTGGGATAATATATTAGTAGGGGATGGCACTTTGCAGTCACCCCAAAAGGTGCAAGTGATATCGTTTCGCAATGAAACATTTTTTTTGGGGGGAACAGTAAGTTCACCTGTTCTCCCCAAACGAAATGATGCATTAATAAACGATTCCGAGTGGGATGAAATGCATGCTACTGCCTACTATAAATGTTTAATCAAACAGCAACAGGATTACAATGTTTCTGAAAATGTAATAAATAAAATCATAGGAATATCTCATCGTTTAGACAGGGAACTGGCCTCTCAGCAATTAACAAGAATTAAAGAGGTCTTGCTTGATCCTGATGATTTTAGTTATTTTGAAATGACCATTGTAGAACATGATAAGGTTGCACATTTGGATGTATATTTGGACGATGATGAGGTCTATGGCGTCTGCAAAAATAGTATCTTAGTAGGAACAATAAATGATATGAAAAGTATAGTTAATCAGTTATTTCAAATACGATAAATGTATCAATATCCCAAACATATTATACCACACTATTTAAATAAGCATATTCAACCGGAACATATCCCTCATCATGCATGTTTTGTAAGGTTACTAAACATCGTAAAGAAGACGCCATCCAACGAAAATGAGATACATGACTATTGTGATCAATATGTTAAGGCCAACGAATTTATTGAAGGGATGTCTGTCTATTTGCTTGACACATATAGACCACGGCATTCCCGGTTCAAGATAAATAAAGAGGCGGAGTGGCTTAACGGTTCATGGGAAAATGGTTATTGTAAATGTCCTAAGGAGAATGAATATAGATGTGAGGATGATATATGCTATGTTTTGATTCCTACAAAGCTGATTAAACACGCATCTTTTGATGTAGAAAAATTTATAAAAGAAAGTTTCTCTAATGATAAAGACCTATTTGACAAGGACATAATAATTGAGTCTCTGAAAAAAATAACATTGAGGTATGAACACGCTCCAACATTATGCAACTTTTGGCATTTCAATATATTTATGTATGATGTGAATGGCGTAAAAATAGATTCCAATTACCTTGTTCCTAAAAAAATAGAAAGAGTTGCAAGATCTATCAAGAAAGCAGAAAACTTTAAGAATATTTTTTCAGTGCCAGGAAGGTTGCATAAATGCCGCATAAGTAAAAAATACTATATGAAAGCGAATACGAAATACTATCGCCAAACGAACAAACAATCAATGGGGCAGCAAAAGCAGTTAACACCGACGGTCAGCCGACGGTGAAGGCTAACGTCAGTGTAGGGACATTATACTGAAACCACAAAAAAAGTTGAATACTTGTCACAATATTTACACTCAACATACGGATTACACCTCTTGGGTGAGGCGTAGTCCACAAACAAAAGGAATAAATATAAAAAACCAAAACAATATGAAAACAAATTACATTTTCAAAGCAAGATGGCTGCGAGGTGTGGCATCTGAAAATGGAAGTAAAAAAATGCGAGTAAACCCTAGGAGAACTCCGGTTCGCTTCGCCTTTGCCCTGCTGTTGCTTCTCACTTTCGGCATCGGAAATGTGTGGGGAGCTGACAAAACAACTACTTGGACAGCAAGTAATGGCGCACTTGGTAGCGGAATAGGTTCAGGTACAATAAATACCACTGTATCTGGAACGGCTACAACCCAAAGTTGGTCGTATACTCGAACTTTGAGTAGCGGTTCATCTTATACGGGGTGGTCTTCGAATTGCATTCAGCTTGGGAAAAATGGTGGTGTCGAAAATCTTACCCTTTCTACTTCTAATATTCCCGGTACTATAAAGTCAGTTTCGGTAGAATGTTCAAGTTACCAAGGGAAACACAATGTATCTATTACTGTTGGAAGTACTACGTATCTTTCTAGTACGGCGACTGCTTCATGGACAACGGTTAATGCAAAATCGGGGACAGGAACTTCTTCTGGAACTATTACAATATCGTTTACAGGCGGTACACGGGCATTATATATAAAATCTATTTCGGTAACATATAACAATGATGGCGCTCCAGTCACATATGGTGTTACTTACAATGCCAATGGTGACGGAGCTGGAAATGCTACAGGAACATACGGTAGTGTTCCGACGGACAATACCAGTTATTCCAGCGGCGCAAGTGTTACTGTTGCGGGAAGAGGAACGTTGGGCAAAGTAGGTCATTCGTTTGCCGGTTGGAATACCGCTGCAAATGGTTCGGGAACACCATATGCCGCAGGGGCGACATTTTCCATCTCTGCCAACACTACTCTTTATGCCCAATGGACAAACACCTACGCCGGAGATGAGTTCTCGTTGGTAGAGGATTTAAGTGATTTGAGTGCAGGTAGTAAGATTGTTATAATTGGTACAGACGCCGGTGGTACGAATTTCTATGCATTGAAAACCACACAACAATCGACATACCGAGATCGAGTTGCTTCTGGCTCCAGTGAGTTCACGATGAGCAACAGCAATAAAACATGTACTTTAGGTGCGAGTACCAGTGTGCAGGTTATTACTTTGGAGGATTTGGCGACTCCTGCTTCAAACACATACCAATTCAATGTGGAGAATGGATACCTGTATGCGTCTAGTAGTTCCTCTAATGATTTGAAGACACAAACCACAAACAATGCTAACGGACATTGGTTGATAGGATTAGTAGAAGGGGTGTTTACTATTACAGCACAGGGAACAAATACGCGTAATGTATTATCTCATAATAATAGTGCCTCACGTTTTTCTTGTTATACAGGAAACCAGCAACCAACGTATATCTACGTCAAGGACGAAGGAACGAAGTACGGCATTACATGGAACAAGAACGGACACGGAACAGCACCGACAAGTCCGACAAACGCATCAAAAGTGACATTGCCTGATATAAGTGTTACAGGTTACACAAATACCGGATGGAAAGCAAACGTTGCCGTTACAAATGCCTCAACCAGTGCATCAATCTCGGCGGGGACACTTATTACGCCCGGGACACGCGTACAATTAGGTGCTGCGACTACGTTCACGGCGCAATGGGAAAACGCGACTTATACAATCAGCTCTACACTGACTAATTGCAGCAGTAGTCCGGCTATCCCGTCAAGTTACACTTACACCGGTTCAGCAGCAGGATTAAGTTACACTATCACTCCGAGTTCCGGTTATGTTTTGCCCTCAAGTATCACAGTTTCAGGTACGACATATACGTGGAATAGTACAACAGGCGTACTTTCGCTAACAGGAACGATATCAAGCGACGTTTCTATTACGGTTGCAGCAGAACAGTTATATACATTCACGTTTGATCCGGGAACAGGTTCTTGTGCAGAGACGACATTACAAGGAACAGCGTCCGCAGGTATCACTCTACCCACTGCCACAACTTCGTGTACTTCTGATGGCTGGTCGTTTGCAGGATGGTCAACCATAAAGGTAACAACAGAGACGAGTTCAAAACCTACGATATGCTATGCTGCTGGAGGTAATTATAAACATGCGGGGGATCAAACATTCTATGCAGTGTATCAAAAAGGTGACGGTAAGTATCACAAGATAACCAGCACGCCGGAGACTATCCCAGGAAAATATGTTATAGCGAATGTAACTGCCAACCAAGCAATAAAAAACGCAACAATATCTGGATATAGTTATTATTTGGCCGCGCAAAGTGTAATAATCTCAAGTAATGAAATTGCAAGTCCTGATGCAAGTTGTGTGTGGGATGTAACCTATGAGTCGTCAAAATGGATTTTTAAGAATGGCTCGAATTATTTTTACAACATATACGAAAGCTCACATCATAATCTAAAGTTGAATTCCACCAAGCCATCAGGCTATTCAGTTTCTTTCAGTGGAGATATAGCGACATTAGCATCTGCGGATGATGATGGTTACCACGTGATATACTATTATTATAGTGGTGGTTCAACACATGAATTTAAATCCAGCGCAGATGGAGACAACTTAACTCTTTTCCGTCTGGATAAGATATACTATAGCAATCCAACATGTTGCTCGAATAAGATTACCATTGGCACGCCAAGTGTGACTGGTAGCGGCACGGTGACATTCACATATGGCGGTGATGCTGTCGCAGCCGGTGACGAGATAGAGACGTGCGATGATGACATCGAAATAATTGCCACCGTAACACCGGCGAGCGGCTATGCATGCTCGGATCTGAGTTTTACTGGGGGAAGTGTTGCTGTTTCTCCGACTATCGGGGCAGGAAACAGACCGGCATATCCTTCATCACAAGAATACACACTTTCGTTCTCTTCAGGTGCGAATGCAACATTGTCAACGAGCGTAACATTTACAGCAAAAACATTGAGCAGTATATCACTATCGCCGAGTTCGGGTGAGGTGTATGTAGGACAATATGTGGACTTCACAGTAAGTTATGATCCTGCGGATTACCTTAGCCAAGGGTATACTTTGAATGCAACACCAACGTATGTGGCCAAAGAGTCTGCAGCGCCTGCAGCAATTAAGTTGCGCCTCAAGGGAGGTCGCGGCAGTGGTCCGGGAGCATCGATAACGACGACGGTCAATGAGACAGTGACTATCAAGGCAAGTGGTGACAACACGAAGACAGCAAGTGTAAGCATGACTGTCAATCCGCTGCCATACGTGACATTCGTTGATCATGTGCACAACAAGACGGACTTTACCGGCATGACGGATGGGAAAGTGACGGAGGAGATTGTTGCCAATGCGCTATCCGGCACAAAGACCACTCCGACACATGCAGATATAGCAGTACCGGGCAGTGGGAACGACTGCGAGAAGTCGCACCTGCACCTTGTAGGATGGATTCTCAGCACGTGGGCGGATGCCAACCCGACAGCTTCAGGAGCGACAATCACAGGTGCCGGTGCCGGGAACTTCTACGCGGCCGGTGCAAGCATCGACATCGCGGCACAGAATGGCAAAACGTACTATGCCGTATGGAGCAAGATTGAATAACAGAAAGGAATGACAAATATGAACAATGTTTTAACAATGAAAAATCACAATGTTATGAAACAGTATATCAAATATATTTGCTTATTCCTGACGATAGTAGGAATAAATGCGAGTGCATGGGGAGAGTCTGTTGCTGCATCGTTTGCAAGTGGAACAGTGATAACGAGTGACACATATGACGATTACGAGAATAGTGATTGGTATCTCTCAAAGGGAGGAGCACAGAAAGGGGCAGGATTCAATGCGAAGAATCAAACGACTATTGGTAATTCCTACGGCACATCTGCCACTGCGAGCCATGGAGGTTTTTATATTAGAAGCAAAAATAAGTTAAGCAACATATGCAAAATAACATTTACATATGATTTTTGCACTACAGCGTCAGAATGTAATAATGCTAAAATCTACATTGGATATTCTACTGATGGTTCCTCTTGGAATGCCGTGACGTTTACATCTGGCTCGCAAGGTACTAGTATCGCACCAAGTGAGTGGGACGGCAGTGCAGGAAGTAGTTATAACGAAACGACATGGACATTTGAGTTCGCTAACATAGCTTCTGCGTACTTTGCTGTTATCGTATCTAGAAATGGTAGTATGACAGCTGACAAAGGCTTCCGGTTTGATGACACTCAAGTAGATTTTTACACAGGCTGTTGCGATAAGATCGTGAATCCCGCAAAGGGAACGCGAACCAACTGCGAGATTGCTTTTGACTTGGATGAGGTGCCGACATGTAGTTCGACTGCTGCCGACAGACAAGTTAAGGTAAAATTAACTCCCGCCAGTTGTTATGCAGCACCAGTCAAAGCAAGCGTGTCATCCACAGGCACAACAGCAACTTGGGTAAGTGGCCCTACATGGAACGGAACGACCAGCACATATGATTATGTATTCCAATATGCACAAAATGCAACCGGTACGACAACGTTCAGCGCAAGCCTTTCTACAAAGACCACTTATACCGTTAGTTACAACAAAGGAAGTACAACCTATACAGGAGGTAATACAATCTTCGGTTCTCATGCAGACGATACAAAGACTTGCGGTACGAACATGAGTTTGCCTGGAGTAACATTTACTACTACAGGTTATACCCAAAATGGTTGGACTACATCGGATGGCGGAACCAAAGTTTATAACCTCAGCATAACCAATTATTCCGTTGATGCAACTGCAACGCTTTATCCATCATGGTCTGCCAATGAGACAGAGATTACATTAGACAAGAATGGTGGCACGACATCAGGTGATGCACTTGTTGATTATGGTGATGCTTCAGTCACGATAGTTGATGATGCAGTAGGTGCAACAGGATACCACGTAGAAGGTTATTATACCAACGATGCTACTCCTGTGAAAATCCTTAATGCTGATGGTTCATATGCTGCGACAAATATTACGGGATATGTGACCGGTGGCAAATGGACATATACCACCGCATCAACGCTGACATTATATGCACATTGGACTACGAATACATACCATGTCCGTTTTAACAAGAACAATGGCAGTGCAACCGGTACAATGGCTGATCAGGAATTTACTTATGGTACATCACAGAACCTGACTGCTAATGCATTTAGCCTTGCAGGGAACGTATTCAATGGCTGGAATACGCAAGCAGATGGTAAAGGTACGGACTACACAGATGGCCAGAGTGTCAACAACCTAACGACCACAAACAACGGAGTGTTTAATCTCTACGCGAAATGGCGTGTTGCCAGTTACACCGACGCGCGTTTCAGTTGTGCAGAACTGACGTTGACGCCAGTATTAGTAACAGCTAGCACTCCGATATTTATCACATCTACAGCAAGCAAGAAAGTTCGTTCGCAAGATTCAATACATATAGAAGGTAGCGGACTGTCGGCATCACAAACCCTGACGTTCCCGGATCTGCCATCTGTGTTTGAAGTAAAAACAGGAGCGCATGGAAACATCGTTACCGAATTGGATGGCACGATTGATACATATGCATATATCTTTTACACACCGGCTGCCGGTTCAACAACCGACGGATTGGACAAGATAACAGGAATCACGGTAAGTGTAGGTGGGACGAAGCCAATCACGAAGACCCTGACGAAAGATATTATCGGTCGTCACCTGCCTGCGGACTTTGTGATTGCGGGAAAGAAGGATGGCAAGTGGTACGCGTTGCCTGATACGATGACCACAACCACGCACCCTACACCAATCGAGATTGCTGTTGATGATGCGAATGATCCAAGTGTTGCATATACGGCATCGACTAATATATTCAATTTGTACGGGCAAAATAGTGGGGCATCCGGGTATCTTGAGGAAGCAGGGCAATATGTTAAATTAGGGATGAAGAACAACCCGACCTATGCTAACTATCCGGTACTTGGTACAGGTTCCACCTCGTTAGGAAAAAGTACTGGAACCGATCCAACGCATAACCTTGATAAGCAATATTGGTGGCTGTTTACACAAACGAACACGTCTATCACTAATCCACAGGATGCCAAGTATATTGTCCATTGTGCAAATAACTCGTCAAGCCTAAGCATAAAGAACGATCCGTTCCAATGGGGATTATACGCAAGCGGAATTGAGGAACTCAGGTTGATTCCGGCAAGCAGTGTAGTGCCGACCGAAGCGGAGATTGTTGCATGGGGACTGCATAATGCAATCGTAGAGGTTGACAAAGCCAATGCCGGCGGAACAGGTATAGCTGCAGCGAAAGTAAAAGCAAAACTGAACGGTGCAACGAGTAGCCTGATAACGTTGGCAGAAACGAAAACAAGCGTTAAAAACCGTGATACCAAGTACGACTACACAGTAGCTTTTGGCGACGGGATTGATTTTTCGGCGAACGAAGGCAAGATGTTGACCTTGGAGTGGTACAATAGTAGCGATGTGATGATTGCCGTAAGCAATATTACAGTGCCAAGAATCATTGCGAGCACAAACAACATGTACTCGATAAGCACAAATGACCCGGGATGGAATACCGAAGTACATGTGCTTCCCGGCGTAACGCTTACCGCTAATGCCGGTTCGTTCCCAAGTGAAGATATTACGATAAAAGAACTTAATATTTATCCGGATGCAACAGTCAACATAACGACCGGAACACTTGAAGCAACAACACTTGTTTTGCGAAACGGTTGGGATCGATTGAGTGCATCGAAGAAGTATGATGTGGCACGCCTATTTATCACGCCGAGCACAGGTAGTCTGACGGCAACCAATGCATACTCTGATTGGTACATCGATTACGATCAGTATTATCCTGTAGCAGTGCCGTTCCCTGTAGCAACAAGTAGCATATCGTATAAAAACACAAGTAGTACAGCGACCGCGGGTGTACGAGTACGATATTACGATGGAGACAAGCGTGCTAAAAACGTACAGCAGAACCAAGACGAGAACTGGGTAGAATACACGTGGGGCGGAACGATGCCGACAAATCTTGAACCGAGTAAAGGCTACGTAATGACAGCCAAACGTCCGACAGGCAAGGCGTTCTCTATCGTTCGGATGCCGCTGACGATAGCTTCGTCCGATTGGACGGCCGGTGGTGAGAAAGGCGAAGTGAGCGGAACGCACAAGGATCAAGTCCTCGTGACGGAACATAAGACATCCACCACACCAGAGTATGCAAAGGGTTGGAACTTAATCGCGAACCCGTACATGTCACTGCATCAAGGTGAGTTGAGTTTGAGTTATACGGAAGGCAGTACAACCGTAGAGTATGCGAACATACCGGATATAAACTTCAAAGAGTATGACCAACTGCCGATCGAGACAACCAAGCTCAAACCGTCAAGCGCGTTCCTAATCCAAGCACCTAAGACAGGAACAGTGACGTTCAGCACAGATAATCGCAAGGCTTCGGCACCAAGCAGCTACAGAAATGCCGATGCAATCACAAGCATCCCGACGCAGAGAGCATATATCCTGCTTGGCGATGAACAGGCAGAAGATATGATGGGTATACTTGTCAGCGAGAACTACACGGCAGAGTACGAGACGAATGCTGATCTAGAGAAACTGCTCAGCGACGGTAACACCTTACGTACGTACATGCGCTACGCGAATATGAATATGGCATATCTCGCCATTAACGAAGAACTGGCGAAAGAGTGGATTCCTGTTTCCGTCCGCATCCCTGCCGATGGCGAATATACCTTCAAGATGCATGAAGCGAGTGTAGTGGGCGAACTGGAAGGCGTATATCTGATCGATTATGCGAACGGTGATAAGGTGACGAACCTGCTATATGAGAACTACACGTTCACGGCTGAAGCAGGAACAGACAACAGCCGCTTTGCGATCAACGCTGTAGTGGGCGTACACAAGACACCGACAGGCTTGGATATTTCGGGTACTGACAAAGACGGGCCGACGAAGTTCATATATCACGACAAAGTGTATATATTGCACAACAACGTGATTTATGACTCGACAGGTAAACGAGTAAATGTGATTAATAAATGATTAATGTTGAATGATTAAAGAATTAGAGATTATGAAAGCATTAAGATATTTGTTGATTGCAGTGGTGATGGTGCTGGCAAGTGTTAACGCTCAGGCTCAGTTCACACAGGTTAACTCGCTGAAAGGTTGCTCGACGTTCGGACAAGAGGAGCGGCAGTATCAGTTCCACTCGACATCTGCGATGCTCCATCCGGGCAGTAGTGCCGATGCAGATGGCGGCGTATTCACTACATGCGTAAGTACCGGCAAGCCGATGCTGCTCTCTTCTCGTTCGCGGCGTGTGGGAGAAAGCGGTTTTGAGGACGAGGAAGAACCCGAATTGCCGGCCAATCCGTTCCCTATAGGTGACGGGATGTGGGCGCTATTGTTGCTCGCTGCGGGGTATGTGATTTATAGGGTACACGCGATGCGCGCGCGTAAGGAGGCGTAGAACATTAGTCCGGATATTCCGGAATAGCGGATTATCCGACTTATAAACAAAATTAAAAACATATTAAACGAAATTAGAAACACATATATCATGAAGAAAATCTTCTGTTTGTTCGCAGCAGTGCTGTGCTTGGTGAGCATGTCTGCCGAGACATTTATCAAGGTCACCGATGCGTCGACGTTGCAGGACGGTGACAAAGTAGTAATGGGTTGCGCTGCGAAAAATGACGTGAGCGCAGGCTTTTCAAGTACGTATAAATATCTGGATGTGGCAGCTGCCACGTTCCAGGACGGCAACCCGACACTTGACAATCCCAAAGTAATCACGCTGAAGAAGAGCGGCAGTTACTGGAACCTATACATCGGCACAAAGGTTATCGGTCATGCCAGTGGATCAAACGATTTGGATGGAGAAAAATGCCGCTATACGACGAACTTCGCCATCACTATCGCCGCCAACGGCACAGCGAACATCGTGAGTCAGACTCCGGGCAAGAACAGCAATGAGGTGTTCTTTAACCATAACACCACTTCAGCCCGTTACAGTCTATATTCAGCAAGCAGTAACCAGACTCCTATCGAGCTGTACAAACTGGATGAGAGCACTATTCCGGACGTAGTGGTGACTTCGGTATCGTTGAACAAGAACAGTTTGAGCTTGCGCTTGGGTAACACCGAGACGCTGACAGCCACCGTACTGCCGAACGATGCAGTAGATAAGACCATCGCATGGGGAACGACCGATGCAAGCATCGCCACGGTAGCCAACGGAGTAGTAACTCCGGTTGCTGTAGGAACGGCAAAGATCTGGGTGAAAGCCACAGCAGTAGAGAACGTGAGCGACACTTGTGTGGTGACCGTTCTGCCGGCAGAGGCAACAGGTACGGCTACATACAATGCTGTTCAGAAAGCAGACTATCTGCCTGCAGGTGCAAAAGTATTCTTTGGAACGATCAAGGATGGTGAAAACTATGTAATGGGGCAATACGTATCGGGCAATAACATCAAAGGCGTTGCTGCCACTTACGGGGAGAATCGACATAGCGTAACCGCTCCGCTGCAAGTAGCCTATACCGTTGAGCGAGAGGGCGATTACTATCTGTTTGTTGACCATGACGGCAATTATCTGCGTACTATCAGCACGAGCAAACTGGGTAGCGGTGAGAAGGACCAGTATGCTAAGTGGTCACTCGGTGCGTTCAACGAAGATGATGCGACTGTTATCCTGACTGCTTCGAATGGAAAAGGTCTCTACAACAACTTCCAGGGCACCAACGACCTGTTTAACATCTACGAGGGTGTGGGTGACGGCAGTTATCTGGCAAAAATCGTGCTGTACTCCGACCAGGCTCCCGCATGGGTAGAGCGTGTAAAAGATCCGTGGATGAAAGTGGATACAACCTACCTGGACTGGGGCAAGCAAGAACCGGATGATTATACCAACGATTGGGGTGACACGCGTTATCTCAACCTGACGATGAATGATCTGCCGGGCAACATTACAGTAGCCCTGACAGACGATGCTAATGGCACATTCAATTGCTGGACAGGCACTATCTCCGCCAGCAAGACGAGTGAGAAACTGCTTATCGAATGGAGCGCTACGCAAACAGGTGTTTATAATGGCAAGCTCACGCTGACTTGTGCCGGTCTGCCGACTATAGTGGTCAATCTGCACGCAGAAGCTGTTGCCAAAGGACAAGGCGGAGGCGGAGAGACTCCCACTCCGACGCTTACCGTATCGGCAGATCATATCTACCTCAATCCGAACTATGAGACAGGCGACGATGAGGCTACGCTGACCTTTACCGCCCAAAACCTGGCCAAATCGCTTAATCTCAAGTGGGAACGCAACACAACGCAACCTTGGTTCACCCATGCCTCTAATGGTAGCGAATATATGCAGCTGTGGCGTGTGGCAGATAATGACTACGTAGAAGTGGCAGAAAACAGCAATGTGAATCTGGGCACCGACGATATCACGGATGGCGAATTATATGTCTACGTATATGCCTTTGCGCCCGGTACGTTTACTACGCAACTCCACTTCACCAGCCTGAAGGCCGGTTCGAAGACCGAGTATGCTATTGACAAGGTTATTCCTGTTACTATCATCGTTTCTGAGAAGCCGACTCCCGATCCTACGACCGGTTTAGATCAAGCGGATATAAAGATTAAAGCACAGAAGATATTCCGTGACGGCCAGCTGCTAATCATCCGCAACGGGAAAACCTATACCGTGACGGGCGAGAAATTGTAGGCGTTTTTCTGGCGTACCGCAAGCGTCCGGTGCAAGTGGTAAGCAAATAATGATAAATGGGACTCGCTGGAGTCCCATTTTCTTGCTTGTATGTGTCCGGAAGTAGTTACGACAGGTCGTAGCCGTAGTGGCGGAGACGGGAAGTGCTGGAGCGCCAGTCGCGGTCAACCTTCACAAACAGCTCGAGGAAGACGGGTTTGCCAAAGAAGGCTTCTATATCCTTGCGCGCCAGCATGCCTACCTTCTTCAGCGCGGCGCCCTGATGGCCGATGATGATGCCCTTCTGGCTGTCACGCTCCACGTAGATGACCGCCTGAATGCGTATCAGCCCCTTGGGGTGCTGCGGACTTTCCGGCTCGTCCTTGAACGAATCGACCTCCACCTCTGTAGAGTAGGGAATCTCCTTGTCGTAACTGAGCAGGATCTTCTCGCGGATGATCTCGTTGACAAAGAACCGCGAGGATTTGTCGGTCAGCTGATCCTTCGGGAAGAACGGCGGGCACTCGGGCAGCGCATCTTTGATAGCATTGAACAACTGCTCGATGCCGAAGCGCTCCTGTGCGGATATAGCAAAGATCTCCGCCTCAGGCAGTTCGCGCTGCCAGTAGGCAACCAGATTGTCGAGCGTTTCGGGTGTGGTAAGGTCGATCTTGTTGATGATCAGGAAAACTTTCGCCTGGTTCTTAGGCGAAGCGGCAATCAGTTTGACTTTCTCAAGAAACGCTGCGTTCTTGTCGGGCGTGTCTTGTACGTCGGTCACATACAGCAGCACATCGGCATCAACGAGCGCGCCCTGGCTGAACTCGAGCATCTGTTCCTGCAGTTTGTAGTTAGGCTTGAGCACACCCGGGGTGTCGGAATATACGATCTGAAAATCCTCGCCGTTGACAATACCCATGATGCGGTGACGCGTGGTCTGTGCCTTCGATGTGATGATCGACAGCCGCTCACCCACCAGGGCGTTCATCAGTGTGGATTTGCCGACGTTAGGATTACCTACTATATTTACGAAACCTGAACGGTGCACGAAATTGATGATTTATAATTTATGATTTATGATTTACTCGCTAAACAGTTTGTCGGCATTGAGTTTGTTGATCTTGCCGAAGCGTGCCTTCAGCGCCTTCTGGTCAATGAGCTTCGGATCGCCTACCACCAGTATCTTCATCGGCTGGCCCTTGACGTGCGCGTTGTAGAAGTTGACAATGTCGTCGAACTTAAGCTTCTGCACCTGACGTATCTGCAGCGTGGCGGGGTCGATCTGATAGCCCAGACGCATCCAGTCGGTCATACGCTGGCTCTTGGTGCGGAACGTAGGATGATGGCTGAGCATCGACTGGCGCAGAATAGTGCGGATGTTCTCAATGTTCTCGGGGTTCTGTGGCATCGAGTCCAGCAGCGAGCAATATACGTTCAGCGCATCGATCACCTTGTCCGACTGCGTGCCGACATAACCGATGAAGCGGGTGTTGCGGTTCTGGATAGGCGGTGTGATGAACGCGCCGTAGGCCGTGTAGGCCATCGAGCGTTTCTCGCGGATCTCGTTCATGACGATGCCCGAGAAGCCGCCGCCGAAGTACTCGTTGAACGCATCGTACTGTACAGCCTCGTTCACGCTGTACGGCGTGCCTTCTATCAGGATGTAAATCTTGGCCTGCTGCATGTCAGGATCGGCCAGGAAGTATAGCTCGGTCTTGTTGAACGGCGTACGCGGACGCTCGATAGGCGATGTGGTCGGTGTGGCGTTGCTGGACATAGGTATATGTCCGTACAGTGCCATCTTAACCGAGTCGGCCGCTAACTGACCGGCATAGTGAATCTCCAGCTCATAGCCCAAGGCGGCGTGCCATTCTGACTCAAGGTCGGATTCCGCCAGGATGATACCCATATCCGGCGTGAAGATGTTACGTTCGGGCACACGCTTGATGTAACTCGAGTTCTCGCCGTACAGCACATACTCCAGTGCGGCAGCTGCACGCAGATCGGAGTTCTGACGCTCGTAGTACCAGCGCGAACTGAGCTCACGGCCTACTATACCGTTCAGCTTCTTATGCGCCTCTGACGAGAATTCCGGGAAGAGCATGTGCAGGTTGACGAGCGATATGATCTCCTTCAGGTTCGACTCGTCGCCCTCGATGTCCACGATAACATAGTTCGGCGTAGCGCTGTAGGTGCATGTGGCGCCCAGTCGGGCGAGCTTCTTGCGGAACTCGTTGACTGTCAGACCCGGCGCACCCTTCATGCCCGCCTCGTTCATCATCTGTGCGGAGAACTTCAGCAGCGGCTTCTCGTACGTGCCGATGCCGTATTGCAGACGCAGCGTGAAGATGTTGTTCTTCGGGTTAGGCGTGACATATACATACACGTTCTCGGCAAAGCGGTCCTGGTCGATATCCTTGAGGTCAACAAACCGCGGCACGAGCTTGCCGGCAGGGATATTGGCGAAGTCCTGATAGTACTGCGACTGACCTTTGCCCGATTCCAACGGCTTGATATTCGGCTTGGCAAGTTTGTCCTTCTTGGGGTTGCCGTCGCTGATCTCGAATACTTTCTTCGGAGCGGAGAAGTATGTGTTGGCTACGCGGATCACTTCGTCCTTGGTCAGTTTGGTCAGTTCCTCTTTCTCAGCGAACACTTCCTCCAGCGGAACCTGGCATACATAGCTCTCCAGCAGCATCATCGATTTGGTCATCGAGTACTCCATAGCACGGTCGTAGCTCTGCAGCAGGTTACGGCGAACGGCCTCGAACAGTTCGTCGCTCACGTCACCCTTGATGAGCTTGTCCATCGCCTTGCGCACAGATGCTTCGGTCACCTTCATCGAGTTGTACTCGCGCGAAGAGGTGTTCAGGAACGGGACAGCCATAATGTTGATACGTCCCATCTCGCGGCCTGCACTCATCGATGCGTTGGCCATGAGGAACTCGTTGTCCGTCTGCAGTTCGTCGAGCAGACCTATGCCCATCTCGTTGGACAGTAGCTCGCATGCAAACTGCAAGGGCAACTCGTCCTTCTCGCCGCGCTTGACGCCCTTGTACACCTCGGCATAGATCGGGTAGTAACCCAGTCGTGCGCGGAAGCGCTCGTCCTTGGCAAACTCCGTGTCCGACCACTGCAGGCGTGCCGGAAGCTCTTTCGCCTGCATCGGGCCGAAGGTCTTCTCAATCAGCGGCTTGACCTCTTCGGTCTGGAAGTTGCCGACGAGGATGAGCGCCATGTTGTTGGGCACGTACCAGGCGTTGTAGAACTCAATCAGCTGGCGCAGCTTGGGGTTCTTCAGATCTTCGGGGTAACCGATGATGTCACGCTCATACGGCGTGCCCTTGCAAGCCTCGCTGTTGATGAACCGGTTGACATGCTGGCCGTTGTCGTCGGAGTACATGTTATACTCCTCAAACACGTTCTCCAGCTCTGCCTGGAACGACCGGAAGACCGGGTTGGTCAGTCGGTCGGCATACAGCGTGAGCCAGCGCTCCATCTGATAGGCGGGGAAGCGGTTGTGGAAGTATGTCATGTCGTAGCTTGTTCCGGCATTGAGCCCCTCGCCGCCGATGGACTGAATGAGGTTGGAGAACTCGTCGGTAGCAGTGTACGGCGCAGCCAGAAGACTCTGCTCGTTGATGCGCAGCTGAATGCGCTCGCGCTCCTTCGGGTCAGTAGTCATGCCCAGGGTGTCGTACAGGGCGATGATCTGCTCATAATAGGGTTTCTCCTTCTCCCAGTCGAGTGCGCCTATACGGTCAGTGCCCTTGAAGAGCATATGCTCAAGGTAATGCGCCAGACCGGTGGCGGTTGACGGTTCATCAATCGAACCGGCACGGGTGACGGTAGCACCGAACACGTCCGTCTGGTCGTGATCCTCCCACAGCAGAACGGTCAGACCGTTGCTGAGTTGATAGCGGGTTAGCCCTTCAGGCAGTTGGGCAAAAGTGAACATTGTGCCGCATGCCAGCAGCAGAATACTGATAAGTAGTTTCTTCATTTTGTATGTTTGATTTTTGATTTTTGATTTTAGTATTACCACTCCAGCAGAACCTTGCCGCATTGGCCGCTGACCATGATGTCGAATCCCTTCTGGAAGTCGTCGAACTTGAACCGGTGGGTGATGACCGGACTGAGATCCAATCCGCCGAGCAGCATCTGCTCCATCTGATACCAGGTCTCCCACATCCTACGGCCGGTTATGCCTTTGATAGTCAAGGCGTTGAAGATGACGTCCGACCAGTTGACCTGTGTCTGCTTAGGCAGAATGCCGAGCTGGGCAATGTTTGCGCCCTTGTACATGTGCGCAATCATATCGTTGAACGCAGCCGGAGCGCCGGACATCTCCAGTCCGACGTCAAAGCCGCGGATGCCTAACTGCTTCATCGCTTGTTCGACCGTCTCGCCCTTGCTGCCGTCCACCGTGACATCGGCACCCATCTTCTTGGCTATCTCGAGCCGGAGCGGGTTGATGTCGGTAACCACCACATGCTTGGCGCCGGCGTACCGGCATATGCCTGCTGCCATAGTACCAATCAGTCCGGCACCGGTGATAAGCACATCTTCGCCCAGCAGCGGGAAGGCCAGCGCAGTGTGCGTGGCGTTGCCGAACGGATCCATGATCGCCGCAAAGTCATCGGGAATCTCCGGACGAAGCTTGACGACATTGGACTCGGGTATCGTGACATACTCGGCGAACGCGCCATCCTTGCCGAAGATGCCGACTGAGAGCGAGTGCTCGCACACGTGTCCCATGCCCCGGCGGCAGTTACGGCACTGGCCGCA
>DBYS01000013.1:47257-60300 GCA_002310195.1 Bacteroidales bacterium UBA1180 | reverse complement strand
CGGCGGCAGTTACGGCACTGGCCGCAAACGATGTGCCCCTCGGCTGTCACACGCTCACCGATATGTATGTTCCGTACACCCGAACCGGTATAAGCCACCTCGCCCACAAACTCATGTCCCATGATGTATGGCGGCTTGCAGTGCGTCTGACTCCATTCGTCCCACTTGTACATGTGCAGGTCTGTGCCGCAGATGGCAGCTTTCTTGACCTTGATCAGTACGTCGTTGACACCAACCTCCGGCATCGGGACTTCCTCCATCCATATACCCGGCTTGGCGTATCTCTTTACCAGTGCTTTCATGATTGCGTATTGGTATTTGTTGTGCGCATGCTGAACTCGCATCCGCAGTATAGTTGATTATAAAAGTTATATTCTTTCAGCAGTTCGTTCCGCCTGTCCTGCAGCCCGTCTTTGCGCCAGTTCTGTGCCCAGAACTCCACGCCGCTGACCTGTTCTGCTGCGCGCATTCCTGCGGCATTGACCTGCTCAAGGTTCTTCCAGCGCGAAGAGGCGAGGGTAGTGGCAAACCACGGAATACCCAGCTCCTGCGCCTTGCGTGCCGTAGCAAGCAGACGGTAGTAGAAGCACGCCTCACACCTACGTCCGCGCTCAGGCTCATCTTCCAACCCGCAAATAGCGTGCCGCCATTCATCATGCCCGTTTCCGCATGGCTGATCGGATCCGGAGGCTCTCCGGTCGTCATCCATCCATCGGATGCCAAGACTTTCGGCGTGCCGCTTGCTCTCCTGCTTGCGGATCTCGTACTCCTCAAGCGGGAAGATGTTCGGGTTGAAGTAGTATATCACCGGTTCGATCTGATGCGCCAGCAGCCATTCGACTATTGCCGAGGAGCACGGCGCACAACATGCGTGCAATAGGAGCGTGTGCAGCCCTTCGGGAACGATGATATGTGTGTGCTGCTTCATTGATACGAAAAAATCATACAAAGGTACAAATTTTTTATCAAATATGCAAATTTTGAGACGATATTTTTGCAAAAATTAATTTTTCTAAAAACTGAAAATTGTGCGCCCGAGATAGCAAAAATGTTTTATAGAAATTTTTCTTTGCGAAAATTTGCATATATGCGAAAATTGTTGTATTTTTGCAATCGATTTCGCGAGAAAAACACGAAAGTTTCCCGAAAAATTAACGTACAAGCTTGACAATTAGGGAGATAGCTATTTTTCAATGGTGCGAAAGTTGTCCAAAATGGAAAACTTTGCACCAGGGGTTGACGCCGAAAGTTGTCAGTTTGTGGAAAGAATTAATCGTGCCTTCGGGCTAAGAAATATAAATCTAATGGAGACAAAAATTGTTAAACGTGATGGAAAAGAAGTGCTCTTCTCCATCGACAAAATCAAGGATGCCATCAGTAAGGCATTCATCGCATCGGGATCGTTTGCCACTGAGGAAACGTTAACCGCTGTGCTCTCACACCTGCGCGTGCGAAACGGAATGGGTGTGGAGGATATTCAGAACCAAGTTGAGGTCGCTCTGATGGCCGAGGGATACTACCAGGTAGCCAAGAACTACATGGTGTATCGTTATCGTCACTCGGAAGATCGCGAGACGCTCGAGAAGCTGAACTTCCTCATCGATTATTGTTCGGCATCGAACGCTGCCACCGGCAGTAAGTACGACGCCAACGCCAATGTGGAGAAAAAGAACATCGCCACGCTGATCGGTGAGTTGCCCAAGAGCAACTATATCCGTCTGAACCGTCGTCTGCTCACGAACCGCATCGAGCGTATGTTCGGTAAGGAGATAGCTGATCAGTATATGAATCTCCTGCGCACGCACGTACTATATAAGAATGACGAGACCTCACTCGCCAACTACTGCGCATCGGTCACGATGTACCCGTGGTTGCTGGAAGGCACGAAGGCTATCGGTGGCAATGCTGTGGCACCTACCAACCTCAAGGCATTCTGCGGCGGATTTGTGAACATGGTGTTCATGGTCAGCTCGATGCTTTCAGGCGCGTGCGCTACGCCCGAGTTCCTTATGTATATGAACTACTTCTGCGAGAAGGAGTACGGTGAGGATTACTACAAGCGTGCTGATGAGGTGGTAGAACTGAGCTTGAAGAACCGCACGATCGACAAGATCCTTACGGACTGCTTCCAGCAAGTCGTTTACTCGATCAACCAGCCTGCCGGCGCACGTAACTACCAGTCGGTATTCTGGAACATCTCGTACTACGACCGTTACTACTTCGAGTCAATCTTCGGCGACTTCCGTTTCCCGGATGGCGAGAAGCCTCACTGGGACAGCCTGAACTGGCTGCAGAAGCGCTTCATGAAGTGGTTCAACCAGGAGCGCACCAAAGCTGTGCTCACGTTCCCCGTTGAGACGATGGCTCTGCTCAGCGAGAACGGCGATGTCAAGGACAAGGAGTACGCCGACTTTACCGCCGAGATGTATGCTGAAGGTCACTCGTTCTTTACCTACATGAGTGACAGTGCCGACTCGCTGGCTTCGTGCTGCCGTCTGCGCAACGAGATCACCGACAACGGATTCTCGTACACCCTTGGTGCCGGTGGCGTTAGTACCGGCTCGAAGAGCGTGCTGACGATCAATCTCAACCGTGCTATCCAGTACGCCGTACGCCAGGGCATAGCTTACCAGGATTATATCGAGCAGGTGGTTGACCTGATGCACAAGGTACAGCTTGCTTATGACGCCAACCTCCATGAATTGCAGAAGCAAGGCATGCTGCCGTTGTTCGACTCGGGCTTCGTTAACCTCGGCCGTCAGTACCTGACGATCGGCGTGAACGGACTGGTTGAAGGTGCCGAGTTCCTCGGAATCAAGATCAACGACAACGACGAGTACGCTCATTACGTACAAGAGGTGCTGGGTATCATTGAGAAGAAGAACAAAGAGTATCGCACCAAGGACGTGATGTTCAACTGTGAGATGATCCCTGCCGAGAACGTAGGTGTCAAGCACGCCAAGTGGGATAAGGAAGACGGCTACGTTGTACCGCGTGACTGCTACAACAGCTACTTCTATATCGTAGAGGACGATACGCTGAACGTGATGGAGAAGTTCAAACTCCACGGTCGCCGTTACGTAGAGCACCTCACCGGCGGTAGCGCACTGCACTGCAACCTGGAGGAGCACCTGTCGAAGGATCAGTACCGCAACTTGCTGCGCGTAGCTGCTATGGAAGGAACGAACTACTTCACCTTCAACATCCCGAACACAGTCTGCAATGATTGCGGTCATATCGACAAGCGTTACCTGAAGGAGTGCCCCGTATGCGGAAGCAAGAACCTCGACTATCTGACGCGAATCATCGGTTACCTGAAGCGCATCAGTAACTTCAGCGAACCGCGTCAGCGCGAGGCTGCACGCCGCTACTACGCCAACGCTAAGAAACTGGCGTGATGCTTGTAGCCGATTACGATATCGTTTTTCAGGAGGTGCCGAACGAGACGACGCTCGCGTTGAATATCTCGGATTGCCCTCATCATTGCCCGGGCTGTCACAGTAGTTACTTGTGGCAGCCCGTAGGCGATGTGCTTACGACCGAATGGCTGCAATCGATGCTTGAGCGCTACCCGTACCTGACGTGCGTGAGCATCCAGGGCGGTGACCGCGATTACCATGAGGTGGAGCACTATGCCGCGTGGATCAAGCAGCACGGCTTCAAGTCTAGCTGGTACACAGGCTTTGCCAAGCTCCCCGACGACCTGCGCCTGAACTGCTTCGACTTCATCAAGGTCGGCCCGTATATCGAAGCCCTCGGCGGACTGAGATCGAAGACCACCAACCAACGCTTCTATCGCGTAGCTGACGGCGCGTTACATGACATGACCGACGTGTTCTGGACTGAGTGACATGCCGGAGATCTTACTGCACTATATTTGGGAACATTGCCTCTGGGCAGACTTTCCGCAACAGACTACTGACGGTCAGCCGATCGAGATCATCTCGGTTGGCGAGCACAATCGTGACGCAGGACCAGATTACAGCCATGCACGTGTCCGCATAGGCGGTCGCGAGTGGGTGGGGAACATCGAACTGCATATTCACTCGAGCGAGTGGTACAAACACAATCACCATCTCGACCGCGCGTACGACACGGTGATCCTGCATGTCGTTCGCGATGCTGACAAGCAGGTGTTCAACTCCCGCGGTGAGGCGATCCCGCAGTGTGCGCTGCAGTACCCGAACGGTCAGGATTACCTGACAGGTCTGCTGACCGATGCGATGCGGATGGATAGCGCCACGAGCCGTATAGGCTGTGCGCAACAGCTGCTCGAAGATCCCGGTCTGCTCACCGACGGCTGGCGGCAACACTTACTGCGCAAGCGTCTGGACTGCAAACGCGCATCTATCGAACGGCTGCTGACCATCACCCAGGGGAGCTGGGAACATGCGTTCTATATCTCCCTGGCGCGGAACTTCGGGTTCCACACCAACAGCGTGCCGTTTGAGGAACTGGCGATCGCCACGCCTCTCTCCGCCCTGCGCAAGCACCGCGACAATCTCTTCCAGCTCACCGCCATGCTCCTCGGGCAATCGGGTTTGCCGATCAACGACGAGCAGATGGCGCGGGAATATGCGTTCCTGCGCACGAAGTTCGGCCTGACGCCTATCGACGGCAGCCTGTGGAAACTCGGGCGAATACGGCCGCAGAACAGTCCCGAACGGCGTATACGTCAGTTTGCTAATCTGCTACACCGCTCGGAGTTTCTGTTCAGTAAGGTGATTGAACTGCAGGATATTGATTCGCTGGTTGAGTTGTTTGCGCAAGAGTCCTTCGGGCGCGCGTCGATCGATATACTGCTCATCAATACCGTCATACCTTACCGCTATGCGTACGCGCTGCGCTCTGCAGCCGGTGACGGCCAGAGTGCAATGCTGCTGATGGAGCAGATAGCTGCGGAAGACAATACGGTTATACGGCAGTGGAGGATGTTAGGGCAGCAGATCAGCACGGCTGCTGACAGCCAGGCGTTGCTGCACCTGTATCAGAACTACTGTCAGCATCATGAGTGCGTGAATTGCGACGTCGGCTATCGTATATTTTTTGAGCAACGACTGCCGCAATAATTACCGACAGTACGCCGATCAGCATGCCTGCCAGTACGTCGAGCGCGAAATGCTGGCTTAGGTAAATACGCGAATAAGAACTAATAGCAGCCAGGGCAAAGAGCAACACCTGTACGGCAATGCTGCCGGCACTCCGGAGCACCTTCCTCTCGCAGGAAGGTGTTGCTGTATAATAAGTGAACAGCACGCACAGCGCGAAGTACAGGCAGAAGAACGTGGTTGTATGGCCGGAGGGAAAACTCAGGTGGTAGTTCATCTGTACGCCATCGGTCAGCGGCAGAGTGACGTCGGGCATGTGCTCGGCGAACCATGTGAGCGGCCGGGGAGCCTGCACGAGGTGCTTCAGGCCTTGGGCGATCAGGGTGGAGAGGATCAGCGAGCCGGTCATGAACAATCCAGCTCGCCAGCGCCAGATGAGCAGCGCAACGGCCGCGACGTACGGCAGCCAGTTGCAGGTGTCGGACAGCACGGGCATCACGTGGTCGGCCCAAGCCGAGTGATGGTCGCAGAGCATCAGGTGCAGCGAGACCTTGTCGATGAGACATATAGCAATGGTTAGCGCCATAACGAGCGCTAACCATAAACCGAGAAACACACTGTTTCGTTTGATGCCGTCAGTCAGATTCATTGCCCGAGAATAGAGTAGGTGCGTTCGCTTACGGTGATATACAGGTGTCCGTTGCGCAGCGTCTTGCGTGCTACGGGCGTCTGCTCTGCGGTGCTGAGACCGGTGCCGCTCTCATCGTAAGCGGTGCCATAGCTCTGCGTGAGAGTGCTGAAGTCCACCGCTTGGCCGCGTTTGTTGCCCCAGATGTACTCGACCAGTTCGGGGTAATCGATGAACGGATTGCGGTTGCCTTGAATCTTGTTGACCTCAATGGCACGTTTGAGCTCTTTGTCGCTGACGGGATCCATCCGGTGCCACTCGAGCAGCAGGTCGCGCAGCCATGGCCGGAACTCCTCCCAGCCGTCGTTGGTCATCGCTATGCCCGGTTCGCCTTTCTCGAGCCATGTGAGCGAATCGCCGTAGCAGGCGGCAATGTAGAAGTACGCGCGGGCAAAATCGCCCTTGTACTGATCGGCCGGACAGAACACGCGCGGCAGTCCGTAGGCTGCACCGCTGCCAGTGACGAACGAGCCGTTGTTGAACGTGCTGTCGCCCGGTATGCCCGGTGCGTGGTTCGACTTGCTGCGGTTAGCCGAATAGTCGCCCGGCACGAGGTGGAACAGATCGCAGTAGGCGGGATTGACGTCACCTCCCCACCATGACTTGGGCAGCATATGCTCGATATCGAAATCGTTTACGCTGGCAGTGGGTTTGTCGGGGTTGAAGTACCGAATATTGTTCGAATACATATCCAGCACCTGGTTCGTCTCCACGTCGCGGTCGGTGTAGTAGAAGGCATCCCAGGTCTTCTTCGGTCCGCTGCCGTAGCGGTAACGCTTGCCGCAACAGATGATGTACCCGAGGTGGTTCTTAAGCGTCGAGTCGGCCGTGTGCTGCGCATATTTGTAGTAGTTGCCGGGCATGTCGCCGATGGCCATTCGTGTGGTATCCAGGTTGAATGTGCTTGCACCGGAGCTTGGCGGCACGACGGTCAGCTCGATCTGCAGCTCGCGTGTACGTTCCACGCCGTCCAGGCCTGTGGCTTTGGCCACCACCACATCGTTGTAGGGGATAGCGCCTGTCACCTGCTTGAGCGTGATGCTGTAGAATATGTCCACCTCGCCGCCGTTGGCTGGCAGTGTCGCTTCCGACAGGGTGAACGGCTGACCGTTCTTGAGCGACAAAGAGATATAGCCGTCAATATGTTTGCCCGTGATGTAGAAGTTCAGCACATCTTCCATCGGCTCGTCCTCGCTCTCCCACTTCACGCCGCCGAAATTCATCTTCGGATATTGCATCTCAAGGATAGCCTGTGTCGGGTGCGGGTCTTCGGCCTCGAACTCTATCTTCTGCACGTACCAGCGGTTGCTGGATGCCACCTTTGCGGCGATCGAGATCGTGCTCATGCTCTGGTTGAGCGTGATGGTATATGGACGAATCTCCGCTTTGTGCCCTGTTTCCCATGCTAGTTCCTGTCCGCATACTACCAGCCTCTTGTTGTCCGCGGTATCTGCACCGTTGGTTGGCACATACGCTGCGGCATATACGGTTAGCGTGCTGATAGTGTAGGTATCATCGAGCCCGAGCGTCAGTTCGCCTTTCGCACTGCCCGTGCCGCCCTTGATGCCGTAGCCCTCCTTGGCACGATAGATCTTGCTGGCGGTAACGATCTTGTCCACGCAGTTGCTCGTTGCGCTGAGCACGATGCTCGTCAGCTCAGAGGTTGCCGTGCTGGAGTCGCCATTACCGCTGTTGAAAACGATGGTGTAGGTCTCTGCCGTCATCGTGACGGAGAGTAGGGCTGTTAGCAGAAAGGTGATCGGGCGTTTCATAGTGTAGGGATTATTTTTCAGGGAAGAGGTTGGCAATGATGTACCACAGGATCACTCCCGTGCCGCTGAACAGGGCGTAGTGGTAGTTGCCGCGCAGCACGGCGAACGTGCAGCACAGGGCGATCACCAGCACGCAGCCGATGAGGAAGATGTACCGTGTTTGGTTCTCTTTCCATTTCAGGCTGTGGAACTTCAGCGAGAAGAACGGCAGCTCGCACACCAGCAGCCAGCAGCTCAGTGCTGCCACGGCCAGCATCGCAAACGGCAACCACTCGCCCCACGAGGCCATATCGGGGAACGCGGCGATCAGCGATGCCCAGAAGATCGCGTTGGCAGGTGTAGCCAGACCGATGAACGAACTGGTCTGACGCTCGTCGATATTGAACTTGGCCAGACGCAAGGCGGAGAACGCTGCCATCACGAGGGCTGCGGCTGACCACCAACCCCAACTGTAGTTGCTGTTCTCCGTAGCCAGACGGATAGCCTGCATCAGCATCACCGACGGAGCCAGACCGAAGGTGATGACGTCAGCCAGCGAGTCGATCTCCTTGCCGATAGGATTGCTGACCTTCAGCGCACGGGCACTCATGCCGTCGAAGAAGTCGAACAGTGCGCCGAGCACGATCATGCCGAGTGCGCAGTGGAACAGTCCTTCGGCTGCCAGCATCACGGCTATCGCGCCGCACAGCAGGTTGCAGCAAGTGATGATGTTTGGTATATGCTTTTTCATGAGCGTAATTGTTTCAGTTGGTTCTCAATAGCTTCGATACGCGCCAGGGCGTCGTGCTCTTTCTTGCGTTCGAGCTCGACGATCTCGGGCTTGGCGTTCTGCACGAAACGTTCGTTGCTGAGCTTGGCTTGTACGCCGCGCAGGAAACCCTGCTGGTGCGCCAGGTCGGCCTCCAGCTTGCGTATCTCTTCGTCCACATTGATGAACGCGTCCATCGGTATAGCGTACTCCGTTGTGCCCACGATGAACTTCGCCGCGTTGCCCGTCGAGTCGCCTGCAGTGGTGACATCCACGTTGGCGAGTTTGGCAACCAGCGGATTGAGTTCGGCCGGTGATATCAGCGTCAGGCGCTCCTTTGGAGCGATGTTCTTCGATGCACGCACGTTGCGCACGCCGGCTATGATCTCCTTGAGGGTTTCGACCTCTCCTAGAATTCCTAGGTCTCCTAGGGTTTCTAGGGCGCCTAGTTGAGCCGTCATGATTGACTCGCCCGCTTTGCGCTCGCAGATGTTCTGCCAGAGCTCCTCGGTGATGAACGGCATGAACGGGTGGAGCAGTACGAGCAATCGGTCGAAGAACGCCATTGTTGCTTCGTAGGTCGCGCGGTCGATAGGCTGCTGGTAGGCGGGTTTGATCATCTCCAGATACCAGCCGCTGAACTCGTCGCAGTAGAGTTTGTAGATTTCCATCAGTGCCTCGCTCAGGCGGTACTTGCTGAACAGGTCGGCAATCTCCGCGGCTGTTTTGTTAAGCTTAGCTTCGAACCATTGGATAGCATATTTGTTGGTTGCGGGCTGCGGTATATCGGCTACCTCCAGACCTTTCATCATGCGGAAGCAGTTCCAGATCTTGTTGCAGAAGTTGCGGCCTTGTTCGCACAGGCTGTCGTCGTACAATATATCGTTGCCGGCGGGTGCGCAGAGCAGGATGCCCATACGCACGCCGTCTGCGCCGTAGCGCTCAATCAGGTCAAGCGGGTCGGGACTGTTGCCGAGGGATTTACTCATCTTGCGTCCGAGCTTGTCGCGCACGATACCGGTAAAATATACGTGACGGAATGGCATCTTGCCCTGGTACTCGTAGCCTGCCATGATCATTCGTGCCACCCAGAAGAAGATGATATCCGGGCCTGTTACCAGATCGGCAGTGGGGTAGTAGTAACTGAGCTCCTTGTTCTTCCACGTGCTGTTCTGCATCTGTTGGTCTTTCTCGATGAAGAGGCTGATAGGCCAGAGCCACGAACTGAACCACGTGTCCAGTGCACCTTCGTCCTGCACATAGTTGCCTTCAGGTGCCGTTTCGCTTACGATGATCTTCTCGTCGGGGTAGTTCTCCAGACCGGTCTCAGCCAGCAGATCGGCGTCGTAGTATGCCGGAATACGGTGTCCCCACCAGAGTTGGCGGCTGATGCACCAGTCTTTGATGTTCTCCAGCCAGTTGCGGTAGGTGTTCTTGTATTTGGTGGGGTAGAAGACGATGTCGTCATTCATTACCGGCGGCAGGGCGATGTCGGCGAAGTGCTTCATGCGGATGAACCACTGCAAACTGAGCCGCGGCTCGATAGGCACGTTCGTGCGCTCCGAGTAGCCGACCTTGTTGTCGTAATCCTCCACATGATCCATCAGTCCGGCGGCTATCAGATCCTCGGCCATCTGTTTGCGGCAGTCGAAGCGATCCAGACCGTGATACTTGCGTATGTTCTTGCTTATCTCCGGCTCGAGGGTGTCGAGGTTGATGTGTGCGTCGGGCGTAAAGATGTCGTAGGCAATCAGGTTGTGCTGCTGGCCGAGCATATAGTCGTTCACGTCGTGTGCGGGCGTCACTTTCAGGCAGCCCGTACCGAAACCTATCTCCACATAGCGGTCTTCGATGATCGGTATCTCGCGGCCGACGATAGGTATGCGCACATGCTTGCCGCGCAGCCACTGGTTCTTCTCCTCCTTCGGGTTGATGCACACTGCCACATCGCCGAATATCGTCTCCGGACGGGTGGTGGCCACGATGGCATACTTCCCGGGCTCTTCGACCACTTCGTATTTGAGGTAGTAGAACTTCGAGTGCTCGTCATGATAGATCACCTCCTCGTCGCTGAGGGCCGTCTGACGCTCCGGATCCCAGTTCACCATCCTTAGGCCGCGGTAGATCAGGCCTTTCCTGTACAGGTCGCAGAATACAGAGATCACGGCCCGTGAACGTGTCTCGTCCATCGTGAACGCTGTTCTGTCCCAGTCACACGAGCAGCCGAGCTTCCTGAGCTGCTTGAGGATGATTCCTCCGTGCTCGTCAGTCCAGTCCCAAGCGTGCTTGAGGAACTGTTCGCGCGTCAGGTCAGATTTGTTGATACCCTGTTCCTTGAGGCGCTTGATCACTTTGGCCTCGGTGGCTATCGACGCATGGTCTGTGCCGGGCACCCAGCAGGCGTTCTTGCCTTCGAGGCGTGCGCGGCGCACAAGGATATCCTGTATTGTCTCGTTGAGCACATGTCCCATGTGCAGTACGCCGGTCACGTTCGGCGGCGGTATAACTACGGTAAACGGTTCGCGACCGTCCGGCTCGCTATGAAATAGTTTGTTGTCCAGCCAGTACTGATACCAGCGTGCTTCAATGTCTGTAGGATTATACTTTGATTCCATTATTTTGGGTTATATTATGTCTGTATAGTGTACTGCAAGTTTATCGTCCCTGCCTGCGAAGCTCGACATACAGCAGTCCGAAGCCGCCGTTGGTATAATTGCGCTCTACGATCTCTACGCTGCGTTTCCGGCCTTGGTTGATATAGAAGAACTTGCATCTCTTGCGGTCTTGCTCTTTGTCGATCATCTTGATGCAATCCTCAAAAGAGAGCTGTTTGGCGCCGTCCCAAAATCCGTTGACGATCTTGCCGTCGTCGGCAGCTTTCAGACACTTGTCGTAGATTGCCTTGGAGTAAGCCAGGAATACATCGTGCGAGAATGTGCCGACTTCCTCTGTAGGCACGAACTCAAACTGGAAACCATCGGGCACATTTGCTGATGCGCCTTCGCCACTGAAACTGAGTGCACGTTGCACCTCAAAGCCCCTGACACGGCCAAAACCTTCGATGCCGTAAGCTTTCTGTATCTTTTCCGGCAGATCGGCTTCAAGCATATAGCCTTCGAGGGTCGATTCATCCTCCTCCAGCACAAGCGGCTCAATCACATTGTCGGCGGTAACGGGCGTGTTCTGCGCCAGAACGCTCAGACTGGCAAAGCACATGAGTGCAATCAATACTCGTTTCATATTCAGCAGGTTTTTATTATGCGACTGCAAAGTTACGAAAAATTTTTGATATATGCAAATATTCACCCAATAAAAGTTTCACAAACTGACAATTTGGCAGACGCGGGTGGGGTGCGGCAGGCCGTTTGGCAGAGATTTTGGCAGCAATTGCCGCCATTTGGCAGTCAAATAGCCCGTTTCGGCGTTTGGCACACGATTTGCACATAATTAGGTGAGCGCTGCGCTGTTAGAGCGCTAATGCTGTTAGAGCGCTGCGCTGTTAATAATCAACGAAAATTAAAAAACCTAAGAATATGAGCAAGATTATTGGAATCGACCTGGGAACAACAAACTCCTGCGTCGCAGTTATGGAAGGCAATGAGCCTATTGTTATCGCCAACAGCGAGGGTAAACGTACCACTCCGTCTGTTATCGGCTTTGTAGATGGTGGCGAGCGTAAGGTGGGTGATCCCGCCAAGCGTCAGGCTATCACGAACCCGACAAAAACCGTATATTCAATCAAGCGTTTCATGGGCGAGACCTACGATCGTCTGCAAGGCGAGATCGCACGCGTACCGTATAAGGTAGTGAAAGGTGACAACAACACCGCACGTGTGGATATCGACGGCCGTCTGTACACCCCGCAAGAGATATCGGCAATCATCCTTCAGAAGATGAAAAAGACCGCTGAGGATTATCTTGGCCAGGAGGTGACGGAAGCCGTGATCACCGTGCCTGCCTACTTCAACGACTCGCAGCGTCAGGCNNGCCGGTGAGATTGCCGGTCTGAACGTTCGCCGTATCGTTAACGAGCCTACAGCAGCCGCCCTGGCTTACGGTCTGGATAAGTCCAACAAGGACATGAAGATCGTAGTATTCGACTGCGGTGGCGGTACGCACGATGTATCGGTACTGGAACTCGGTGACGGCGTATTTGAGGTAAAAGCTACCGACGGTGATACCCACCTCGGCGGTGATGACTTCGACCACCGAATCATCGACTGGCTCGTTCAGGAGTTCAAAAGCGAGAACGGCGGTGCTGACCTGAGCAAAGACCCGATGGCTATGCAGCGTCTGAAGGAAGCTGCCGAGAAAGCCAAGATCGAGCTGTCGAACACCACGACCACGGAGATCAACCTGCCGTACATCATGCCGGTAAACGGCGTGCCTGCACACCTGGTTAAAACCCTGACCCGTGCTAAGTTCGAGCAACTGATCGACGACCTGATCCAGCGTACTATTGCTCCGTGCCGTACGGCTCTGCAGAACGCAGGTCTGACCACCAGCGACATCGACGAGATCATCCTCGTAGGCGGTTCGACACGTATACCGGCTATCCAGGATGCAGTGCAGAAGTTCTTCGGCAAAGCTCCGTCGAAAGGCGTTAACCCCGACGAGGTGGTAGCCGTAGGTGCAGCAATCCAAGGCGGTGTATTGACCGGTGATGTAAAGGATGTGCTTCTGCTCGACGTTACCCCGTTGAGCCTCGGTATAGAGACCATGGGCGGCGTGATGACCCGCATGATTGAGGCGAACACCACGATCCCGACCAAGAAGACCGAGACCTT
>DBYS01000013.1:0-47166 GCA_002310195.1 Bacteroidales bacterium UBA1180 | reverse complement strand
GCACGTCGTGGCGAACCGCAGATCGAGGTAACCTTCGATATTGACGCCAACGGTATTCTGAACGTCAGCGCCAAGGACAAAGCTACCGGTAAGGAGCAGAAGATCCGCATCGAGGCTTCGACCGGATTGTCGGACGACGAGATCAAGCGCATGAAAGCCGAGGCCGAGGCTAACGCCGAAGCCGACAAGCGTGAGAAAGAGCGCGTGGACAAACTGAACAAAGCCGACGCTACGATCTTCCAGACAGAGAAGCAGCTCGCCGAACTTGGCGACAAGATCCCTGCCGACAAGAAGGAGCCGATCGAGAAAGCTCTGGCTGACCTCAAGGCTGCTTACGAGAAGAAAGACGCCGACGCATGCGAGGCTGCAGGCAACGCCCTGATGACCGCCTTCCAGGCTGCAAGCGCTGAGATGTACAACGCCGCTAACGCTGCCAACGCCCAAGGCGGTGCACAAGGTCCGCAAGGTGGCACGTACAACGCCGGTCAGGACTTTGGTCAAGGCGGCCAGCAGAACAACGGCGGCAACGGTGGCAAGGACGCCGAGGATGTGGACTTCGAAGAAGTGAAGTAATCGTGCCCCCGTGGCTAAGAAGTAATCAGCCGAGGTTGGCAGATGCCACACCGGCATAAAAAATAGCGAGCGCAAAGGCTCGCTATTTTTGTGTCGTATGCAGTATCCGCTCCTACCACGCAAAGAGCGGGTACTGCTGCATCTCGGCATTGACCTCTGCGCGCACGGCGGCAATCACCTGCTCATCATCCGGCGCAAGTAGCACGCGGTCGATGAGTTCAACGATCCACGGCATACGGTCGTCCTTCAAGCCGCGGGTAGTGATAGCCGGCGTGCCGAAGCGAAGACCCGAGGTCTGGAACGCGCTGCGGCTGTCGAAGGGTACCATGTTCTTGTTCGTAGTAATATCCGCAGCCACCAGTGCCTGCTCGGCTTTCTTGCCCGTAAGGTCGGGGTACTTTGTGCGGAGATCGACAAGCATCGAATGGTTGTCCGTACCGCCGCTGATCACCTTATACCCGCGGTCAACAAACGCCTTAGCCATGACGGCAGCGTTGAGCTTGACTTGTTGCTGGTAGGTCTTGAACTCCGGCTGCAGTGCCTCGCCGAACGCCACGGCCTTGGCGGCAATCACGTGCTCCAGCGGTCCGCCTTGTGTGCCGGGGAAAACGGCAGAATCGAGTAGGGCAGACATCATACGGATCTCACCTTTCGGACTGGTCTTGCCCCACGGGTTAGGGAAGTCCTCGCCCATCAGGATGATTCCTCCGCGCGGCCCGCGAAGAGTCTTGTGGGTGGTGGAGGTAACGATATGCGCGTAGCGCAACGGGTTCCTGAGCAACCCTGCGGCGATCAGTCCGGCCGGGTGAGCCATATCGACCATGAAGATCGCACCGATCTCGTCAGCGACCTTACGAATGCGCTCGTAGTCCCACTCGCGGCTGTAAGCCGATGCACCGGCAATGATCAGTTTGGGTTTGTGCTCGCGTGCCTTGCGCTCCAGATCGTCGTAATCGACCAGACCGGTGGCCTCATTGAGGTCATAGCCGATGGCGTTGAACATCAGTCCGGAGAAGTTCACAGCCGACCCGTGACTGAGGTGTCCGCCGTGGCTGAGGTTCAGTCCCATAAACGTGTCGCCGGCCTTGAGGCAAGCCATGAACACCGCCATGTTCGCCTGTGCACCGGAGTGCGGCTGCACATTGACGTACGCAGCGCCGTAGAGCTGTTTGAGGCGCGTGCGTGCCAGTTCCTCCACCTCGTCAACCACCTCGCAGCCGCCGTAGTAGCGGTGGGCAGGATAACCCTCGGCGTACTTGTTCGTCAGCACGCTGCCCATGGCTTGCAGCACCTGGTCGGAAACATAATTCTCACTGGCAATAAGTTCGATACCTTTGGTTTGACGCTCACGCTCGCGGCGGATGAGGTCAAAAATCTGAATGTCATTCATGTTATTTGAAGATTGTTGTTTCAATTTTAAGAAAATCGATACAAAGATACACATTTTTTTGCATAATTGCAAATATTTCCGTAACTTTGTGCGTTTTTTTTTGCGATATGCGGAAAATCATCCCTTACATAGCCGTTGTTTTGGCGATGTTGATCTGGGCGGGCTCGGGCATAGCCGTTCAGCATTCGCTGGTGTACCTGCGTCCGTTCACGCTGATCATCTTCCGTTTCACGGTAGCCGTGTTGCTGATGCTTGCGGTTGGGCTGATAGCCCGCTGGTCAGCCAAGCGCCGCGGTGCGTCGGACTCGCTGCTTGCCTTGCAAGGTATGCACAGGCAGGACATCCCGCTCTTCCTGTTGGCAGGCATCATGCAGCCGGTGCTGTACTTCATATTCGAGACGTACTGTTACCGTTCGCTGGCTTCGCCCACGATAGCCGAGGCTATGCTCTCCACCGCGCCGCTAATCGCGCCGCTGCTGGCGTGGCTGGTGTTGCGCGAACGTGTGACGAAGTACAATATAATCGGTATCGTCATCTCCACCGTAGGTATGCTGCTGCTGGTGCTGGTCGGTTCGGCTAATTTCGAGCTGGGCAATCCTATCGGTTTGCCGCTGGCTATACTCGCAGTGTGCTCGGCGGTAATGTACACAATCCTGCTGCGTAAGATCCCTGAGCGCTATTCGCCGCTGTCGATCATCTTTTACGAACAGGTCACTGCTCTGCTGTTCTTCTACCCGCTATGGGCGGTGATCGAGGGCAAGAGTTGCCTGGCAGACGGGTTCCTGCTCGTACCGTACACCGAGGTGCTGTTGTACGCCTTTGGTTATCTGGCAGTGTTCTCGTCGATCGTGGCGTTTGTGCTGTTCTGCTACACCGTGCGGCAGATCGGTGTGACACAAGCGAATGCGTTCAACAATGTGCGGCCGGTGTTCACGGCACTGATCATGTTAGCGTTCTTCGGCGAACAGTTGCCGTTAGGCAAATGGCTGGGTATGCTGCTTGTGGTGATTGGTTTGTTTGTATGTCAAAAACAAGAAAAACGACTGCCGTAGCGCGATTTATGCCTTACGGGCTTGCATTTGTCGGATAAATTTCTTAACTTTGCACGTTTTGCGTTTACGCAAACAAAATAATTACCATAAATTTAACGAAATACTATATGGAGCACTTAAACTCTGTTGAATTCTTCTACAATTTCCTGTTCGTGATGGCGCTGGTGGGATTTGTGATCTTCGTGGCGCTGTACTTTGTGGATGCCGGTTACGGCAAGATGCGCACCGAGAAGTGGGGTCCTGCCATCAACAACAAGGTCGGCTGGTTTCTGATGGAAGTGCCGGTGTTCATCGCGATGATTTACCTGTGGGGCATATCGCCTGTACGCAGTCAGATCCCTTACCTGCTGTTCTTCCTGCTGTTTGAGATGCACTACTTCCAGCGCTCGTTCATCTTCCCGATGCTCATGCGCGGCAACAGTAAGATGCCTATTGTGATCATGGGTCTGTCGGTGGCGTGGAACCTGATCAACGGCTACGTACAAGGCTACTGGTTGTTCCACATCGCACCGGTGTACAGTCCGTATCGCGAGTCGTGGGTAACTGACCCGAGGTTCATCATCGGTACGGTGATCTTCATCACAGGATTCATCATCAATATGCACTCCGATTATGTGATCCGTCATCTGCGCCAACCCGGTGACACCAACCACTACTTGCCCAAGAAAGGCCTGTACCGCTTTGTTACCTCGGCGAACTACTTTGGCGAGATTACCGAGTGGCTAGGCTTTGCTATCCTCACCTGGTCGTGGGCTGGAGCGCTGTTCTTCTGGTTCAGCTGCTGCAATCTCGTGCCGCGTGCGAACTCGATCTATCTGCGTTACGAGAAGGAGTTCCCGGATGAGTTCGATAGGAAGAAGCTGAAACGAATTATACCCTTTATATATTAATGAACAACAAACTGTTTACTCCCTACAAGTTAGGACCAATCACGCTGCGGAACAGAATCATACGTTCCGCAGCCTTTGAGAATATGTGTACCGGCAATGTGCCGTCGCAGATGTTACACGATTACCACGTGAGCGTGGCGCACGGCGGAGTGGGTATGACCACCGTAGCCTATTGTGCGGTTGACTTGAGCGGCGTGAGCTTCGATGGCCAGCTTTATGTCCGTGAGGAAGCATTGCCGGGACTCAAGCGCCTGACCGACGCCATTCATGCCGAGGGCGCGAAAGCCAGCATTCAGCTCGGCCACTGCGGTAACATGACGCACTTCTCGACCTGCCATTGCATGCCGGTGAGTGCCGACACAGGCTTCAACCTCTACAGCCCGACTATCCACCGTCGCCTGAAGGTCAGCGAGATCAAAGCGCTGGTTAAGAAGTTCGGCGAGGCCGTGGATTTCTGCCGTGAGGCAGGTTTCGACTGCGTGGAGATCCACGCCGGTCACGCGTACCTGATCTCGCAGTTCATCAGTCCGCGTACGAACCACCGCCACGATGAGTACGGCGGCAGTTTTGAGAACCGCGTGCGGTTCATGAACGAGGTGCTGGACGAGGTGATGCTTCATGCGGGGGATGACATGGCGGTGATCGTAAAGACGAACATGTGGGATGACTGCTGGCACGGCTCGGATATCAACGAGGGTATCCGCATTGCACAGGAGATAGCCAAGCACAAGGTGCACGGCATCGTTCTGTCCGGCGGTACGGTCAGCCGCTCACCAATGACGATCCTCGGCGGTGCTATGCCTATCCACACGCTCGCACATTACATGCCGATGAAATCGCTCTGGTGGCTCAAGGCAGCCCTGAATATTCCGTTCGTAGGTGATATCATGACGCCTACCGTGCCGTTCAAAGAGCTGTACTTCATGCCACAGGCCAAACGATTCCAAGAGGTGATCAAAGACGTACCTCTGATCTACGTAGGCGGCGTGCAATCCGGCGACAACTGCCAACAGATCATGGACGAGGGCTTCGAACTCTTCCAGATCGCGCACGTGCTGATCAAGGATCCCGACTTCGTCAACCATGTACACGATAACCCGCATTACCACGCCGGTTGCAACCGCTCGAACTACTGTGTGGGACGAATGTACTCGAAGGAGATGAAGTGCCACGAGTGCGTGGAGCGCGATGGCGAGAAGATCCCCGCGAATATTCAACGGGAGATAGCCCGTCTGGAAAAGAACGCCCATAAGAGTGTTGAACAACAGAAAGCAGCCAAGCAATGAAAAGCGTTTACACAATCCTGCTGCTCATCTGCTCGAACATCTTCATGACGCTCGCATGGTACGGTCATCTGAAGATGGCTGAGATGAAATGGTTTCAGCACTTGCCGCTGATCGGTGTTATCCTGATCAGCTGGGGCATAGCGTTCTTCGAGTATTGCCTGCAGGTGCCCGCCAATCGCATGGGTTTCATGGGCAACGGCGGCCCTTTTAACCTCATGCAGCTCAAGATCCTGCAAGAGGTCATCACCCTGACGGTGTTCATCGCGTTCTCGGCTATCGCTTTCCACATGCATCTGCGGTGGAATCACATTGCTGCGGCGTTCTTCATGATACTCGCAGTGTATTTTGTATTCAAGGGATAATATGAACAAGTATATTGCTTCATTGCGTTTGCGTACCTTGCCGCTCTCGATGTCCGGGATCATTCTCGGCGCGGGGTTGGCGTGGCCGATCGACTGGTATGTGTTCGCATGGTCGATACTGACGACACTCAGTCTGCAGATCCTCACTAATCTATCCAACGAACTTGGTGATGCCCAGCGTGGCACGGACAGTGATCAGGAGGGCAGGGCGGCACTGGGTTTGCAGACCGGTGCTATCACCGAGCAGCAGATGCGGACGATGATCATCCTGTTTATCTTCCTGAGTATGGTGTTCGGCGGTGCGCTTATCCTTACGGCGTTCGACACGTTCCTTTGTGTTCAGGCTGCAGTATTTCTCGGTTTGGGTGCGTTGGCAATTGTCGGTGCAATGACTTACACGCTGGGTAAGCACAACTACGGCTACAAAGGCTTGGGCGACCTGGGCGTATTCCTGTTCTTCGGGCTGCTGAGCACGATGGGCAGTTACTATCTGCAAGCCAAGACGATGACCATGGAGGTGGTGCTGGCGGCCGTGGCGATAGCTATGCCAATCGTAGGCGTGCTGAACCTGAACAATATACGCGACATGGATAACGATCTCAAGCACGGCAAACGTACCTTCGCCTCGCGCTTGGGTAAGACTGGCGGAAAGATCTATCAGACACTGATGCTTGCCGTCTGCTACGGACTGTTCGTCTATCTTGGCAGGTACTGGGTGCTTTGCACACTGCCGATCATTATTTGGCACGTGTGGTACATCTTCCGCCATGAGGGCAGCAAACTCGACCTGCAAATGCCCGTGCTGATGTTCACCACAATCATCATTGCTATTTTGGCAGTTTTATAAATCAAAAATCAGAAATCAAGAATCAAAAATAATCCATGCTTGCATTAGTCACTGGCGCGTCTTCGGGTATAGGCTTGCAGTACGCAACAGCCCTCGCGCGCGATTACCATACTGATCTGCTGCTCGTCAGCAACCAAGAGCAGGAACAGATCGAGGTTGCCAAGCAGTTGGCAGAGACCTACGGTGTACGAACAACGCCGCTCTACGCCGATCTGAGCCGTCAGGATGCCGCGGAGACGCTGCATCAGTACTGCGTGGACAACCGTATTCAGGTAGATATACTCGTCAACAACGCCGGCGTATTCTTCTTCAACCCGCTTACCGAGACCGCTATGCCGCGTCTGGAGAGGATGCTGATGCTGCACGTGGTGACGGTAGCCAAACTTACGCGTCTGTTTGCTGAAGATATGATTAAGCGCGAACTGACCGAAGCCGAACAGCAAGAACGTGTGCTCGGCAAGCCGAGGAAGAAAGGGTACATACTGAATATGTCCTCAATGTCCGCATGGATGGCGTACCCGGGCATACAGACCTACAATGCTACGAAGGCGTTCATCTACAACTTCAGCAAATCGCTATGGTACGAACTTTATCCGCAGGGCGTGAACATCACTGTCATGACGCCCGGCGCAGTCGATACGGCGCTGTTCGGTTTGGCACCGAACCTGCGCAAGTTGGCGGTGAACCTTACTGTTAGCATTCCGCCGGAGAAACTTGTAACACGTGCACTTAAGCGCCTGTTCCGCGGCAAGAAAGCCGGCATGCCGGGAGTGATCAACCACCTGTCAACGCCGCTACTCAAACATACACCCGACTGGCTCGTACGGCTCACGTACCGCTGGGTAGGACAATTCCAGAAATAATGAAGAACAAACGTGAAAACATAGCCGAGTACATTCTGTACCTCTGGCAGTTAGAGGATTACCTGCGTGCGTTTCCCGAGCAGGCGGAGGGCAACGACGAGCTGACGGATATCCTCCGCATGATGCATGCCGATGATGTGATGGACGGCGGACATATCCAGCTTGCGCAGATTGCTCTCAAGGAACTGGAGATGCTCAGCGATGATATACTCAATCAGGAAGCAACCTTCCGTGCCGCGATGATCCGCATCACGCCCTCACTAAACCTGCTCAAGGCGCGTACCGACCGCCCAACGATGTCAAATATCGAAGCTTGCCTCGTGCTGCTCTATCAGATCATGATGCTTCGCCTGCAGCAACGGCCTATCAGCGCCGAGACCCAAGAGGTGCAGCAGCAGGCCACCGGAATCCTTCAGTATTTGAGCAAGACATATTACAAGCAAGCCGATCTTGAGGCTGAAGACATGCGTGAAGTATGACCACCAAGCAACGCTATGATACCAGCCTCGCATGGTTTGCCGAGCACATGCCTGCAGCGGAGTCCGAACTGAACTTCGCCAATCCGTATCAGTTGCTTGTAGCAGTCATGCTCTCGGCGCAGTGCACGGACAAACGGGTGAACATCGTTACGCCGGCGTTGTTTGAGGCGTACCCGACGGCAGCGGATATGGCTAAGGCGAGTGAGGAGGAGATATTTGCTTATATCCGTTCAGTCAGTTACCCGAATGCCAAAGCCAAACACCTGAAAGCCACTGCCGAGCGGCTGGTAAGCATCTATCATGGCGAGGTGCCCGACAATATCGACGACCTGCAAACGCTTCCGGGTGTAGGGCGCAAGACGGCGAACGTGGTTTGTGCGGTTATCTGGCAGCAACCGACGATGGCCGTTGATACGCATATCTTCCGCGTGGCAGAACGAATAGGACTGACTACAAAAAGCAAGTCTCCTCTGCAAACAGAGAAGACTTTGGTCAAATATATTCCCGAATCGATTATTCCGAAAGCGCACCACTGGCTGTTGCTGCACGGCAGATATGTCTGCCAGGCGCGCAAACCCAAGTGCGACATTTGCGGACTGAAAGACTGCTGCCGCTACTATCCGTCAACACTCAACGCATAACACTCAACACTCAACGCTTAACACTCAACGCTCAATTTTCAATTTTCAACATTCAACTTTCATGCGCGGATTATTAGCCTTTAGCCCCATAATAGCAATGCTGTTGTTGCTGGTGGGATTGTCGATCTACTCCGGCGGTGTAAGCAACGCACCGCTGCTGCTGATTTTTGTGCTGGCTGCTATGGTGGCGGTTGTTTCGCTGCGCGGCATGAAGTTCAGCGAGCGTGTGGCAGTCTTCTCGCAGGGCGCGGGCAGCAAAGATCTGCTGCTGATGGTGTGGATCTTCATGTTAGCCGGTTCGTTTGCAGCGAGTGCGAAAGATATGGGTGCAGCCGGTGCGATGGTTGATCTGACATTGCAGTTTCTGCCGGCACGTTTTGCCTTGGCAGGGTTGTTCATTGCAGCCTGTCTGACTTCGCTGTGTATGGGAACGAGTGTCGGAACAATCGTAGCCCTTATGCCGATTGCTTCAGGCATGGCGGAGCGCACGGAAATGACCGTGCCTATGGTTGTGGCGGCGGTGGTTGGCGGCGCGTTCTTTGGCGACAACCTGTCGTTCATCAGCGATACGACGATTGTTGCTACTCAGTCACAAGGTTGCCGGCTGAGCGACAAGTTCCGATTCAATCTGAAGATGGTGCTGCCGATTGCTATTGTGGTGTGTGCGATGTACCTGTTTATCGGCAGCAGTGCAGTGGCTGTTCAGAGCGCCGGAGTAGATGCGGCGTGGTGGAAAGTGGTGCCCTATCTGGCAGTGCTGGTGTGTGCCGCGTGTGGCATGCATGTGCTGATTGTGCTGGCTATAGGCAATCTGCTGACCTGTGTCACGGGGTTGCTGGACGGCAGTTTTGACCTCATGAGTTGGATCCAGAGCACTCTACAAGGTGTGATGGGAATGAGCGAACTTATACTTATCTCTATGATGGCTGGAGGTATATTTGCGGCAATCAGTTACAACGGCGGCATGGAGTTTATGCTACGGCATATCTCCCGGCGTATATCCACTCGTCGTGGTGCTGAATTGAGTATATGCAGCCTGGTGGCGTTTGCCAATGTGTGCACAGCCAACAACACGGTGGCTATCCTGTCAGCAGGCGGCATGGCGCGCCGAGTAGCGGAGCAGTATGATATCGATCCGCGCCGCAGTGCCAGTTTGCTGGATACAACAAGCTGCGCCGTACAAGGGTTGTTGCCCTATGGTGCGCAACTGCTGATGGCAAGCGGTTTGGCGGGAATAAGTGCGCTGAGTATTGTGCCTTACTTGTATTATCCGATGTTACTGGCGCTGGTGGTGCTGGTTACCATCATTGTTCGCCCTGATCATTCATCTTCATCCTCATCGTCCCAGCTGTCGAACTCATCAATATAATCCGTGCTGATGAACGACTCTATCTCGCGGCGGTCCTTCTTTGTAGGACGGCCTGTGCCGCGGTCGCGGTTGCCGTTGCCGGCCATGCGTGCGAGCGCAAGAAGTTCGAGTTGCTCCTGCGGCGTCTCGTCGCGCAGGTAATCCGGTACGAGTTTGGCACCAAGACGGTGCTCGCAGAGCTGAAGAATACGGTAGGTGTATGTAATCGGACCTTTTCTAACAGTGAAGACATCGCCTGCATGGAATGCACGCGAGGGCTTGAGTTCGATGCCGTTCATCTTGATACGGCCGTTCTTGCAGGCATCGGCAGCAATCGTACGCGTCTTGTAGATGCGCATCGCCCACAGAAACTTATCAACTCGAACCTCTGCCATCAGTTATACTGGTTCATGGTGCGTTCCACGCCTTGCAGACAGAACGACGGAATGATTTCCGCTATACGGTCGAGTTTGGCATCAAGTTCGGTTCGCTCCTCATCGCTCCACTCGCCGAGCACGAAGCCTATCTGTGCGCCGTGCGTGTACTCGTTGCCTATACCAAATCGCACACGACTGTAAGCAGGAGTGCCAAGCACCTGTTGAATGTGCTTCAACCCGTTGTGACCGCCGTCGCTGCCTTGCTTGCGGATGCGGATCGTGCCGAAAGGCAGGTTCAGATCATCGACGATCACGAGCATATTCTCCACGGGAATGTTTTCCTCGTTGAGCCAATATCGCACGGCATTGCCGCTGAGGTTCATGAACGTCGAGGGCTTGAGCAGCACGAGCTCGGCGTTCTTTACGCGACAGCGACCGATGAACCCGTAACGTTTGTCAGCCCATACGACATCATGCTTGGCCGCAAAACGGTCAATTGCCATGAAACCGACGTTATGCCGCGTGTTGGCATACTCGTCACCGATATTTCCCAAACCGACTATTAAGTATTTCATATGTTTCAATTAAAACAAGCCATTGACTATCGGCTTTGCGCCAACGGCCAATGGCTTGATGCTACGGCTTACGCAGATTACTCTGCTGCAGCCTGTGCACTCTGGCGGGTAGCCTTCACCTCAGCGACGCAAAGGGTAGGAGCGTTCATCAGCTTCAGACCTTCGGCCATCTGGATGTCCTGAACGTTGATCTTCTTACCCAGACCAAGCTCGGTAACGTCGATCTCAACGCGGTCAGGCAGTTGGGTGTACAGACCGTTAACCTTGAGTTTGCGCATGTTCAGACGGAGCTTACCACCGGCTTTTACACCTGCGGCGTGGCCCGACAGCAGAACAGGGATCTCAACGGTTACAGGCTTCTTGTCGGTTACCTCGAGGAAATCGATGTGGAACAAAGTCTCCTTAACAGGGTGGAACTGAAGTTCCTTAACTACAGCCATACGCTGCTGACCGTCGATGGTCAGAGCTACAACCTGTGTGTCAGGGGTGTAGATAAGTTTGCGAACGTCTGCTACGTTTACGGTGAACGTCATGTTGCCGTTAGCACCGTAGATGTTGCAGGGTACCTGATCCTGCTTGCGCAAGCCTTTAGCGGCTTTCTTACCGTACTCCGAACGGAGTGTGCCGGTTAATTCAAATGTCTTCATTGTTTGTTTTGTGTTACTCAATATGGGGCAGTAGTAATCATTTGTGTGGCTGCCCGTATCCCATCACACTTCCCCGAAATAAAAACCGCGCTAAGCGGTTTCTCTTTTGGGGTCCCCGACGAGTGCTAACGGAGTGCGCTCGGTGGGGAGAAGCCGAGGCACGCGTCGCTTTTATGCCGCAGGGCGGCATCCGGTGCGACCGCGTTGCCGAAGGCGTGTTGTCTAACCTGGAATCGAACCAAGATCTTCAGAACCAAAATCTGACGTAATAGCCTTTATACCATTAGACACTAGGTTGTCCCCGATGAAACGGGGAAAACCGCCACGGGGAAAAGGGAATTCCCCAAAACGGCTTGCAAAGGTACTATATTTATTTTAATTATGCAAATTCTGCTGCAATAAATTACCTCCCGCTTGTACGTAAACGCGCGGATTGTCAAACGTATTTGTCAAAAATACCATCCACTGCCGTGCATTGCAGGCAGAGTAGATCGGCAAATCGTTTTTTCAGATCTGCGTAGTTTGTTGGGCTATGTATTATTTTAGCACTCCCAAGGCTTTGCCGACCTTGATGAACGCGGCGACACCGCGGTCGAGCTGCTCGCGGGTGTGGGCTGCGCTGACCTGTACGCGGATGCGTGCCTGATCTTTCGGTACGACAGGATAATAGAAGCCCGTGACGTAGATGCCTTCTTTCTGCAACTCGGCAGCAAAATCCTGACTGAGTTTGGCGTCATAGAGCATGACGGCGCAGATGGCTGATTCGGTAGGCTTGATATCGAAGCCTGCAGCTTTCATCTTGGCTATGAAGTAATCAGTGTTACCGTGCAAGCGGTCTTGGAGCTCATTGCTGCGAGTAAGGATCTCCAAGGTCTTCAGTCCTGCGGCTACGATCATCGGCGGCAGAGAGTTGCTGAATAGATACGGACGGCTGCGCTGGCGCAACAGGTCGATGATTTCCTTTCGTCCGGTAGTGAATCCTCCGACTGCGCCACCGAATGCTTTGCCCAGTGTACCGGTGATGACCTCAATCTTGCCGCGGAGATTATAGCGCTCAGTCACGCCGTGACCGGTGCGACCAACGACGCCTGCAGAGTGGCTCTCGTCAACCATCACCATCGCATCGTATTTCTGCGCAAGTTCGTAGATGCGGTCAAGCGGACATACATTGCCGTCCATCGAGAACACACCATCGGTAGCGATGATACGGTATCGCTGTGCCTGTGCGGCTTGCAACTGACGCTCCAGATCCTCCATGTCGCCATTGGCATAGCGGTAACGCACAGCTTTGCACAGACGTACGCCATCGATGATTGAGGCGTGGTTGAGCGCGTCAGAGATGATTGCGTCATCGGCTGTGAGCAACGGTTCGAACAAGCCGCCGTTGGCATCGAAGCACGAGGCGTAGAGTATGGTGTCCTCCGTGCCGAAGAACGCGCTGATGGCTGCTTCCAATTGCTTGTGGGTATCCTGTGTGCCGCAGATGAACCGCACACTGGACATTCCGTATCCGCGGCGATCCATGCACTGCTTGGCTGCCTCAATCAACTCGGGGTTATCTGCCAAGCCGAGGTAGTTGTTGGCGCAGAAATTGATAACATCAGCCGGCTTGCCATCAGCGGCAACCTGAATGCCGGAGGTTTGCGGACTGACGATGATACGCTCACGCTTGTAAAGACCGGCAGCCTCAATCTGCTGCAATTCGTCCTGTAGATGTTTTTGGAACTTTGTGTACATAGTATTATATTTTTTAGTTATCTGCAATCAGATTCTCTCAAGCGTATTGACGGGAATCCAGCCGTTGTAGTTGCCGACTTCGATGTTCGCATAGCCGCCAAGAACCTCATGGATCGTAACCTTTGTGCCCTCATGCAGGGTAAATAGTTCCGTGCCAGACCGGTCGGGTGAAGCCTTGGCATTCACTATTCCTCGGGTGATGATTGCCTCGGCGCGAATAGAGTCGCGGTGATGCAATGATGCAGCATTCGCAAATGCTACAGCCGAGCACAACAGGCAAATGATACTGATGTAGAAGCCTGCCTTGCGCCAGCCGATAGAGCGCGAGAAAGCGAACAGCAATAGGCAAACAAGCATCAGGCAGAACAGGATGATCGAGCTCCACATCCACACGCTCATAGGCAGCATGTTTCTAAGAGTGGTAATCCACTCGCGAAGGAAGAATACTTGTGTGTCGGCAATGTTGTCGATGATCTGCGTCCGGGCAAATTGCAGGTTGTAACGGGCATTCTTGTCAGTCGGTCGCAGCCTCAAACAGCGCTCGTAGGCAAGGATAGCCTGCGACAGTTCGCCCTGCTTGAAGTGGGCATTGCCGAGATTATAGTAAACCGGTGCGTACGCCCGGGTGATGACCGGCGCAGCATCAATGATTGCGCTATAATCGGCAACTGCTTCATCGTAGCGAGCTTCGGAGTATGCTTGGTTGGCACGTGCCCACAATTCAGTCGGCGATTGTGCAAACGATGTTGCTGCTATCAGCAGGACAATACATATATAGGTTAGTCGTCTCATAACTTGCAATCTTCTAAGTCGTTGATCAGTTGTTCCGTTTGTGCGTACAATTCCTCGGGTTTGACACCCATAGCCGGTGCGTAGCGTGCGAACGCTGCATCGGACAGCACGCGGTTCGTTCGCTCAATGAGTGCATCATCGATAGCTTTGCCACGCAGGGTAGAGGTGATTGTATCTTTGTTGAGGTCGGCTGTAGGGATTGACAGACGGTCGCTCAAGTATTGCAGCGAGGCGCGTTCGATCTCCTCGAAGAACTGCTCCTTATGTTGCGGTTCAGCGAGCAGCTTCTTGGCAGTCTTCAGACGCTTGCGGGCTACGCTGTTTGCCTGGCGTTTGCGTACGCCTATGATATCAGCATTCTCGCGTATGCGCTTGCGGAAGATGATGAACAGTCCTAATGCAATCACAAGAGGACCACCGTACAGCGCGCCCATCTGCCATGAGCCGAACTGCATGCGCATCACCTCGTTATCGTTTGCGGGAACGAAGTTTGCCGCTGAGATGTAACGGATATCCGAACCAAGTTCGCGTATATCTTCTTTGTTGACATAACTTACTCCCGCCGGTTGCGCAACTGCGGACTGATCGCCTGCACCGCGGGCAATGTGCAACGTATATTCTGGCGTAGAGAGAACCTGATATTGCCCTTTCTCGGTATCGAAGTACCCGAATTGTACGGGCGGCAATATATATTCGCCTGCTGCGCGCGGGATAGCCAGGTACTCGATAGTTCGTGTGCCCGACATGCCGCCGGTGGAAGTCTTGAAGTTGTTCGTAACCTTCGGGTCGTACTGCTCAAATCCTTCCGGCCAATCGACGGCAGGAGTCTTCAGGAGTTTCATGTTTCCTGCGCCACGGATAGTCAGGGTGAGGGTGATAGCTTCGTTGGCCTTTACATCCGTTCCCGAGAGCTTGGCATCCATTGTGAATTTACCCACACCGCCTGCGTACGAGGCAGGTTTGCCTGAAGGCAGCGGCGTGACATGAATAGTTGTGCCGGGTGCACGGAGCGTGCGTGTGGCTGTGGTGTATGAGTTGAAGAAGTCGTCGAAGATCGAACGTGAGCGTGCTTGGTTAGGCACAAGCAGAACTGCTTCAAACGATGCAGGATCGATCTGTATGTCACCGGACTTCTGCGGATAGAGTAGCGTGGAATAGATTGTTGCGGTCTGGTAGTTGCGGCCGTTGTAATTCTCGAGCTGAAGTTGCACGTCTTGCAAGTCAATCTTCTGCTGCAGGAACGAAGTAAAGTCGGGCAGAGTAGTGTTGTTGGTGAACTGCTTGAGATCAACGCCTGCTACATAAACCTTGTATGACAGCAGTACTGCCTCCTGCTCATAAACTTTCGTCTTGCTTACCAATGTACGCACGAAGATATTGCCTTGCTCCGGCCCTGTGGACTGCCGCTGGCTGCTAACCGTAGGTTGTTGATTGTTAGCCGCCGATTGTTGGCTGTTGGTTGCCGGCTGGTCTTCAGGCAGAACGGTAATCTTCACGCCGTTGGAGGTGTATTGTTCGCCATTGATGGTGATTGTGGCGGGTGCGATACTGAACGTACCTTCCTTCTGCGCCATTAGAGTGTAGGTGAACGTCATCTGGAACGACGAAGTGCGGCGGCCGTTGACGAACGAGGTTGATGATGACTGCGAGGTGTACGGACCGGCAATATAGTCAAAGTTCGTGAACTCCGGTGCACGCAGGTCTTTCGCTCGCTGGTTGACCGTGTAGGTAAACTGGAACGGACGTCCGACAATCACCTGTGCCGGAGCCTGTGCGCGGAACTGTACATCTTCTGCACGCAGTATGCCCACGCCCAATAATGGGAACAGGCATACGGCTAAAAATATATAGAATCTTCTCTTCATACTGCGTAATACTATCGTAATGATCTCGAGTATTGTCTAGAGTAACCCCGATAATGGCTCGATAACGACCCGATAATGACTCGATAACGGCTCGATTACCAATCGTTCTCAAGACGACGTTTCTTGCCTTGCGGTTTTTGTGCTTTTTCTTGTGTTTCCTGTTCGTCTTGCTCAAGAGCTTGCAAGATCTGCTCAGCAGTCTCTTTGTCCATGCTGTCTTGCTCTTGTTGCTGTTGCTCCTGCTGTTGTTGCTCTTGTTCTTGCTGCTGTTCTTGTTCTTGCTGTTGCTCTTGTTGCTGTTCCTGCTGTTGCTCTTGTTGCTGTTCCTGCTGTTGCTCTTGTTGCTGCTGCTGATTCTGCTGTTGCTTCATCTGCATGGCTTTGACAAGATTATAGCGGGTGTTATCGTCCTTCGGCCGGAGACGCAGCGACTGCTTATATGCCTCAATCGCTTTGTCGAACTGCCCCATGCAGTAGTATGAGTTGCCGAGGTTATGATAGTTGTCGGCAGCCTGCTCGAGGTCTTTTGCAGGATCAATGAGCTTGCTTGTCTGCTCAAACGCTTCGGCAGCTTCCTGATACTTCTGCTCGCGGAAATACGCGCAGCCGATGTTATAGTTGGCAGGCACAGACTGATCGTTCTTCTCCAACGCACGCTTGTAATGCAGTTCGGCATCTACGTAGTTGGAGTCAACGTACTGCTTGTTGCCTTTGCGGATATCCGGCGCTTCCTTCTGTGCGAACGTCGGCACGGAAAGCATAAGCAGTAAGGCTACCATAGCCGGTGTGCGGAAGATGTTCCAGCGTGTTACAACTTTGTTCTTGCGCGGGAAGATGAAGCACTCGATCACCAACAGCAGCAATGCCAGGATGGCGAACGACTGATACTGCTCGTTGTAATCGGTGAACGTGGTGGTCTCAATCTCCTGCTTGGCGAGTTTGTCGAGCTCCTGTTCCAGTGCGCGGTAGGCAGTATTCGTATTGTCGCAACGGGTGTAGAATCCTTTGCCAGCCTGTGCAATCTCGCGGCACATATCTTCGTTCAGGTGGGTGATGACCACATTGCCTTGACGATCCTTGCGGAACTCACCTGTGCCGGGTATAGGGATAGGACTGCCTTCGGGTTTGCCTATACCGATAACATACACATGCATGCCCAGTTCGGCAGCTTTCTGCGCAGCCTCGGTGGCACCTTTCTCATGGTTCTCACCGTCGGTAATAAGGATGATTGCGCGCGATGCTTTGCCCTCCTCGCCGCCAAAGCCGCGAATGGATGTGTTGATAGCCGCGCCAATGGCTGTACCTTGTGTAGGTATGAGCGCCGGAGTGATGTGCTGCAGAAACATTTTCGCTGACACATAATCCGCCGTGATAGGCAGTTGCGTGAACGCTTCGCCTGCAAAAACCACGAGGCCGACCTTATCGTCGGACATATTGTCAATGAGCTTGCTGAGCATCTGTTTGGCTCTGTCCAGACGCGACGGCGCAACATCCTCGGCGAGCATTGAGTTCGAGATATCGAGTGCGATCATCACCTCTATGCCCTGCCGTTTCTCCATCCGTTCGGACTGCCCGTACTGCGGCCGTGCTGCAGCAATGATGAGGCATGCGAGTGCAGTCATCAATAGACCGAACTTTATGTGTACGCGTACCGGCTCGGCGTTGGGCATCAGGCTGCTGACGAGCGCCGGATCGCCGAACTCACGTGCCTGACGACGTTTCTTGCGGCTGAGCAGAATATGTGCTACCACCATTGCCGGAATGAGCAATAGCAGCCATAACAATTCTATATTAGCGAATCTAAACATGATGTTAGTTACTTATCGTTCTAAGTCCAAAATATCTTACCAAAATCTCCGCGATGAGCAGCAACAAAGCCGCTATCAAGTATGGCATGAAGTTCTCTATGCGCTTGGAGTACTCGCGTACGCGGAGCTTGGTTTTCTCCAGTTGGTCAATCTGCTCATAGATCTGGCGCAGCGAGTTGTTGTCCGTAGCACGGAAATATGCACCGCCGGTAGTGGAGGCAATGTTTCGCAGTGTAGTCTCGTCGAACTGTGAATCCATCGTCATATATTGCATGCCCATAGGTGTCTGTACCGGAACACGTGCTTGCCCGTAAGAGCCTACGCCAACTGCATACACGCGTATGCCGAAGGTCTTGGCGATCTCTGCGGCAGTGATAGGGTCGATATCGCCGGCGTTGTTCGATCCGTCAGTCAGTAGGATGATCACTTTCGACTTTGTCTTTGAGTCCTTCATCCGGTTCACGCAGTTAGCCAGACCGAGACCGATAGCCGTGCCGTCGTCAATCATGCCGAACTGTACCGATTGGAACAGATTAACCAATGCGGTATGATCAACGGTAAGCGGGCATTGGGTGAAACTTTCTCCGGCAAACACCACAAGACCGATCTGGTCATTCGGCCGGGCAAGAATAAAGTCTGAGCCGACGTTCTTGGCTGCCTCCAGGCGGTTAGGACGGAGATCCTCTGCGAGCATTGTACCGGATATATCCAACGCCATCATGATGTCGATACCCTCAGTAGATTCCGACTGCCAGCGGTTGGTCAGTTGCGGCCGGGCGAGTGCTATTGACAGCAGTATGACAGCTGCTACACGCAACGCGAACGGCACATGACGCACCCACGACGGCAGCGCGTACTTGCGCAGCGACGAGGTGCTCGACACACGCAGTGATGCGTCAGCGTTGTGCATGCGCCACACGTACCAGCCGATCATCGGTATGAGCAGCAGTAGCAGAAATAAATATGCAGGTTGTGAAAACATTTACAATTTATTCGTTTACAATTTGTTCATTTTCTTCTTTTGCCTCAGCTGCAACGGGTTTGGTCTCGTTGACAAACTCGTAAGCTATATGCAGCGCCTGCTCGTTCTCGTCAGGCGTTGCCTGCCACTTGGCGAACTTCACCAGATCGGCAAGCCGTAGTACCTTGGTAAGCGAAGCATGTAGTTCGCGTTGTTCGCTTAGTATAGGTTTCATGGCCTGCAAGGTCTCGTCGGATGTTTTTTCGGTCGATGCTACGCCGAAGCGTTTGGCGATGTACGTACGCAGTACGTCGGTAAGCTCGGTGTGATACTGCTTGGTATGACCTTGTGTCCAGATTTTCTCCTCGCGGATGCGGTCGAGCGCCTCTAGTGCGACCTCGTCAGCCGGACGTTCGGGGTCCTTCTTGGCTGCCGGGATGAACTTGCCGTTGTAGTTGCCTATCTTGCCGAGCAGCCACCATACAAGCACACCAATGCCGATGAGCAGCAGTGCGCCGAGGATCCAGCGGATGTATCCCCACCACCAGATCGGTGCCTTCTGTATGTCACGTATGTCGGTGATGTTCATCGTCGAGTCGAGCACGAACGGCTGCACGAAGTTCAGAGTGATTGTCTCGCTGTAGAACGTGTCATTGCCTGACGTGAAAACGAGTGGCTCAATAAAGAACAGCGAATCGGCGAATGAGGTGAGCACCAGTTCTTGGGTGTAATGCTTGCCCTGTTTGTCGATCGTGGAATCGACAGCACTCTGACGTACGATTTCCACACCGTCAATCAGCTCTTTACCGAAAGTCGGGTAGGTCACATATTCGTCAGGCGCACATGTGGCCTCGAACTGCAACTTAGTCTGGTCACCCAACGTAAGAAGCGTTGAGTCGAGCGAGGTGGTGATTACTATGGATAATAGAATACCTAAAAACATATTGTTACATCTTAAATAGTCGCATAAGCGCACGCACGTAGTCTTCGTCTGTCTGCATCGATACGGCATTCACGCCTGTGCGAACAAATACGTCTTGCAGCGCGTCTTGCTCTTTGGTCCAAGTCTCGTGGTACGCTTTGCGTATCTCTGCACTGGAAGTGTTTACCCACAGGCGCTCGCCGGTCTCGGCATCATTGAGCTTCAGCAGACCCACATCCGGCAATTCGGCATCGCGACGGTCATAGACCTGTATGACGTTCATATCATGCTTCGACGAGGCGATCATCAGCGGCTGCTCGATGCTCAGGTGACCTTTCTTCCTGCCATCGGTGACGAGCTGTCCGCCTACACCTACAAGATCGGAGATAAGGAAACAAGTGGCATGCCGCTTCTGCGCGTTGGCGAAGAACTGAATCGCCTGGGCTGCGTCTGTACCGCGTGAGGTCGGCTCGAAGTCCAACAATTCGCGGATGATATGCAGCACATGGCTCTTGCCCTTCTTCACGGGGATCACTTTCTCAATCTTGTCGGAGAAGAAGATACAACCGACCTTATCGTTGTTCTCGATGGTTGAGAAGGCGAGCGTGGCGGCAACCTCGGCTATCGTGTCGCGTTTGTACTGCGACTGCGTACCGAAGTTCCGGCTACCGGATACATCCACCAGTAGCATCACCGTCAGTTCGCGCTCTTCCTCAAACACTTTGATATAAGGCTTACCCATACGAGCCGTCACGTTCCAGTCGATGGAACGTACATCATCGCCGGGCTGGTACTCGCGTACCTCGCTGAATGCCATACCGCGGCCTTTGAACTGGCTGTGGTACTCACCGGCAAAGATGTTATGCGACAGAGCTCGGGTCTTGATCTCTATCTTCCGGACACGTTGTAGTAATTCTTCTGAAGTCATAAATTAGGGAACTTGAACAGCGTTCAATACCTCGGTGATTACATCCTCGGTTGTCATGTTATTTGCCTCTGCTTCGTACGTAAGTCCAATTCTGTGACGCAGCACGTCATAACAAACGGCACGTACATCCTCGGGGATAACATAGCCTCTGCGATGGATGAATGCGTATGCACGAGCCGCCAGTGCGAGGTTGATGCTTGCACGCGGACTGCCGCCGAAGGCAATCATCTGCTTCAGGTTCTCCAGTCCGTACTTCTCCGGCTGACGGGTGGCAAATACGATATCCACGATATAACGCTCGATCTTTTCGTCCAGATATACCTGACGAACGACCTCACGGGCCTTTTTAATATCCTCTGTGGAGAGAATAGGCGTGACGGCCTTCTTCTCGCCGGTGATGTTCTGACGGATGATCTGACGCTCCTCATCGGGCTGTGGATAGCCGATTACAACCTTCAGCATGAATCGGTCGGTCTGTGCCTCGGGCAAAGGATACGTACCTTCCTGCTCAATCGGGTTCTGCGTGGCGAGCACGAGGAACGGTTCATCAAGCTTGAAGGTCTTGTCGCCGATGGTGATCTGACGCTCCTGCATTGCCTCGAGCAGAGCTGACTGTACCTTGGCCGGAGCACGGTTGATCTCATCTGCCAATACGAAATTAGCGAAGATCGGTCCGCGCTTCACGCTGAACTGTTCGGACTTCTGCGAATAGATCTGCGTACCGATCACATCGGCAGGCAGCAGGTCCGGCGTAAACTGAATACGGCTGAAGTCTGCTTTGATGAGGTCTGCCAGGGTGCGGATGGCAAGGGTCTTGGCCAGACCGGGAACACCTTCCAGCAGGATATGTCCATCGGATAACAGACCGATAAGCAGACTCTCTACCAAGTGCTTTTGTCCGACGATCACTTGGTTCATGCCCATCGTCAGGGCATCTACAAATGAGCTCTCACGCTCAATGCGTTCTTGTAGTTCGCGAATGTCAACTGTGTTAGTCATTGCTGTATAATAATTTTTTGAATTTGCAGGTTTATGAGGATAGCGCAGCGATGGCCGACTACCCAATTTTTCATAAACAAAAGCCGTGCCACAATTTTGTAGCACGGCAAAAATCAATGAATAACAGACGATTATTCTTGTTCTATAGGCTGTTCTGGTTCATCGTTCTCCGGAGAGAAAAATGACTCGAGGAACATGACAACCATCCGGCGCCAGGCCTTCCAGTTGTGCGAACCTTTGTCCTGGTAGAATGTGACGGGTATACCTCGCCGTTCGCAGCCCAAACTGAACCGTCGGCCTTTGTACAGGAACACATCGCCTTCGGTTACACCGATCCAGTAGTGTGCAGGCTCAATATCATCGTTCGGAAGTTGACGCAGGTTAATCACCGGACAGAACAATCCTACGATATCGAAGCGCCCGTTCTTGGCGATTTTTGCCGCCTGACGTGCACCGCAACTCAATCCTGCCACCGCGCGATGCGTGCGCGCGCTATCCACATTATAGTGGTTTTGTACATAGTCATCGATCTCGAAGAACGTGTCCTCAAACTCTCCGCGGAGGATAGACCCGTAGTGGAACAGACAGTGCATCAGTGATTTAGGTTCATCCACCTCTGAGGTGTCAAAGCGCTGGCAGTAGGGGAATGCTACTACTATCGGACGGATCATGCGATGGTTGATCAGACTGTCCAAGGTCGGCTTGATGCGCCCGTCACGCAGCCACGAGTAGTGGTTGCCGTGAATGCCATGCAGCAGATATACGAGCGGATAGGCTTCGCCTTCGGCATCGTAACTCTCAGGCGTATAGACGCAAACCCGCTGCAGGACATGTGATACCTCGCCGCGAAAAGCGATGGTGTCTATGCGCGAAGCATAACTGTGTGCCGTACTCATCAGCAAGCTGAGCATCAGCAGGGGGATAGATATATATCGTTTCATGTGTATAGATGTTAATATGTCATTTCGTTTTCCAGTTGCATCCAGCGTTCAAGCGAACCGTGTCCGAACTCTGCCATCTGATGGCGTATATGTTCGATGCTTGCTATACGCTCGGGGTGAGACTTCGAGAAGAACTTGTCGGCATAGCAGATGATCTTCTCCTCGATAGTCTCCGGCAGAAAATCCTCGGCAGGCAGAGGCAAGCCTTCCAGCAGTATCTGTGCGCGGCTCAGTCCGCTGCCGGTGTGCCGTTCAGCCACACGGGCATGACGGGGCAGTCCTTCCTTGCGCAGTATCTCCGCGCCGACGAATCCGTGGCGGATATACGGCTCATTTCCGTGGCATAGTATCCCCGGCGCATTGCATAGTACGATTCCTATGTCGTGCAGCATTGCCGCTTCTTCCACAAACTGTCTGTCTGCCTGCCACTCGGGGTGTTTGTCGCACACCTCAAGTGATTTATCCACCACCTGCCGCGAGTGATGCAGCAGCAAGGCTTTCAGTTCGTCTTGGCCTGCGTAATACTTGTCTATGAGTGCCGCGTAATTTACCATTTGTTCGTTTGCTATCTAGCGTAACCCGTTCAACAGCGCTTTTGCAGCCATTCTCTTCTTGCCTGGTAACTGCAACTCCGTCAGGCTGATCTCGCCGTCTGCACATTGCATGCTGATTGGTCCGCTGCCTTTCTCTGTGGCGAAGACTTTAACGTTTTCGTAAGTTGTGCCGCCAATCGTCAGGTTGCACCACGCCGCAGGGTAGGGACTTAATCCCCGCACGAAGTTATGCACCTCGGCAACGGTCTTTGTGGTATCAATCTCGCAAGTCTCCTTAAATATCTTCGGTGCGGGACGTAACTCGCCGGCGTCAATCTCTGCCTGCGCAGTGGTAGGCAGCGGTGTGCCATCGGCATCAGCTTTGGCAATCAAATCAACCGTGCGAAGCACGAGTCCTGTGCCGAGCTCCATCAGACGGTCGTGCACCGACCCCACATTCTCATCCTCGCCGATAGGTATGCGCTCCTGCAAGATAATATTTCCTGTATCAATCTCATGCTTAAGCATGAACGTTGTTACGCCGGTCTCTTTGTCGCCGTTGATCACTGCCCAGTTGATCGGCGCAGCGCCTCTGTACTGCGGCAATAGTGAGGCATGCAGGTTGAATGTGCCCAACCTCGGCATCGCCCATACAACCTCCGGCAACATCCTAAAAGCCACAACAATCTGCAAATCAGCCTTGTAACTCCTCAGCTCTTTCACAAACGCTTCGTCCTTCAACTTCTCCGGTTGCAACACAGGTAATCCTACCGACAGCGCATATTCCTTTACTGCCGAATATTGCACATGATGTCCTCTTCCTGCCGGTTTGTCGGGCATCGTTACTACTGCCACAATCTCATATCCGCCTTCGACCAGCGCCTTCAGCGGCGCCACGGCAAACTCCGGCGTACCCATGTAAATAATTCTCATTTCCCCCATTGTAATTTGTCCTTTAGAGCTTGTATAAATGAGTGCTCTTCAAGTTGCACAACCTTCGTTGTGTACGCGGCTTTCTCAATATGTATCTCCACCTCGTTGAGCAACGACTGGCTGCGGCCGTCAACAGATATGAGGTAGTTGCCGTTACGGCTGCGAACCTTCAGATCGATCGTCCAGTCGTCAGGGATGACGAGCGGACGGACAGACAGCCTGTGTGTGGCGATAGGCGCGAGGATGATTGCCTTTACATGAGGTTCCATCAGTGGGCCGCCGACGCTCAGGTTATATGCCGTTGAACCTGTCGGAGTGGAGATAACCAGTCCGTCAGCTTCGTAGGTATGCAGAAGCTCGCCGTTGACGTATGCATCAATCTCAATCATTGATGACAGACCGGACTTCATTATTGCCACCTCGTTCAGCGCGAACGGTGACGACAGGTGTCCGCCCTCGCCCTCAACGGCCAGGATTGAGCGCTGCTCAATGGTGTAACGCCCTTGGATGAGTTGGTCCATGATCCGATCGACTTGCTGCGTCTGCACTTCGGCAAGGAAACCCAGATGACCGCAGTTCACGCCCACGATTGGGATGTTCTTGTCGCCGATGATCGAAGCCGTGGTGAGGAACGTTCCGTCGCCGCCGATCGACAGCGCGAAGTCGATCATGTTGCCTTCTTCGGTGAAGGCTTTCCATGCATCATTCTCCGCAGGGAATGCAGGGTAGTCCCTTAAGTTCATCTCCTGCCTGAGCTCTTGCGACAGATAAACATCCACCTGCCTTAGCTCCATAAATTCCAACAAGTGCGCCACCTCGTCCAAGGTGAAGCGCTTCATCGCGTTACCGAAAATCGCTATTTTCATAAGCCTCAAGTAGTTTTCGTAAGTTAGTTTTCAATCCCTCGGTTGCAGCCACGAGTGGCAGACGCACATGGTCGCTCGTGCCGTCCTGTATGGATAGCAAAGCTTTGATCCCTACAGGATTGCCCTCGGCAAACAAAGCGCGAATCAGTTCGTCGAGTGCAGCTTGCTGCTCGAGCGATGGCTGATGCACAAGGCGCATCGTTGCTTCCGGCAGGGCGTTCGATAGCACGGATATCAGTCCTTGTGCACCGCTGAGCATCAGGGGTGCAGTCAAGCCGTCATCGCCGGACAGCACAACAAACGAACTGCCTCTAACGCCGCGGATGATCGTCTGTATCTGCTCTTGGTTTCCCGATGCTTCTTTCACACCGATAATCTGATGCGGATAGTCCGCAGCCAGACGCAGCACCGTCTCCGGCAGCATGTTCACTCCCGTACGACCGGGCACGTTGTATAGGATAACCGGAACGGGGGATGCTTCGGCAATCTTGGCGAAGTGCCGGTACAGACCTTCCTGCCCGGGTTTGTTGTAGTACGGGCATACGCTGAGGATTGCTGCGTAGTTGCGCTTCAGTTCGTCTTTCATCAAACCTATGCGTTCGACTACCTCCTGCGTGCAGTTTCCGCCTAAACCGAGCACCAATGGTATTCGTCCGGCTATGTGCTCAACAATCGTCTTGCGCACCATTTGTTGCTCACGCGGGGTCATCGTTGCAGGCTCACCTGTCGTGCCGAGCACAACAAGAAAGTCCACCTTCGCAGCAATTTGGCGGTCCAACAGACGCTGCAGAGCCGGTATATCGACCTTGCCTTGTGCCGTGAACGGAGTCACCAACGCTGTGCCTAAACCTTGTATCGTTCTCTTCATGTCCTCACGCATTTATCATTTTCATAAAATGTATGACTTGCTCGGCAATCTCTTCAGCCTGCGGATTGTCTGTTAGACTGATCATCATGTCCAATATCCCTTGCTGGTCTTGTTCAGGCACTTCGGGAAAACGCAGTCCGGCCTTGAATGTCGCGTCGATTGCCATATCGATATACTGCGTGCCGAGATAATAGTGTGTACTTAAGTCGAGCAGCAGATCGAAACGCTGCGAGGGTAAGGAAGCCATCGCCTCCTCACGAACGCGACCGAAGTATGTGAAGTCTTTCTTCGGCTCGTAGCCTACCACTTCCACCATCATTCCGTCGCGCTCCAGGCTCTTGATGAGCATGGCGTGCTGCTTGCTGTCGGCGTTCTGCTCGAACACGATAACCACCGACCTAACCTTGCTGTAGTTAGGAAACAGCACTTCGCGCTGTGGCTGACGTTTTTTCTTATATTGGAACAACCAATTGTCTATCATTGTATTTCCTGTTTTATCATCTCAAGGAACTCCTGTTCGCTGATCACTTGCACCCCCAGACTTTGGGCCTTCTCCAACTTGGCGGGCCCCATGTTCTCGCCGGCAAGGATAAAGTCGGTCTTCTTGCTAACCGAGCCGCTGTTCTTGCCGCCGTAATCCTCAATCATCTGTTTGTACTCGTCGCGCGAGTGCTCGCTGAACGTGCCGGAGATAACGATTGTCTTACCCTCCAGCACTTGCGGAACCGCTAACTGCTCATCCGCTAACTGCTCACTGCTCATCTGTACCCCTGCGGCTTGCAGACGGGTAATGATCTCCAGGTTGCGTATATCCGCGAAGTACGCAACGATGTTCTCGGCGATCTGTTCGCCCACATCCTCGATGGCCGTCAACTCGTCCTTACTTGCCCACTGTAGGGCATCGATCGAACGGAAACGTTTGGCAATCTTCTTTGCTGTTGTCTCGCCCACCATTCGTATTCCTAGGGCAAACAGCACTCGACTCCATGGCACTTGTTTTGATCCTTCAATAGCCTGTAATATGTTCTGCGCAGACTTTTCGCCGAGGCGTTCCTGTGCAGCCAGATCTTCTGCACGCAACGAATAGATATCTGCTATCGAGTGCAGCAGTCCTTTGTCGTAGAGTAGGGCAATCGTCTCGCTGCCCAAGCCCTCGATGTTCATCGCTTTGCGGCTGACGAAATGCTCCAGTCGTCCTTTGAGTTGCGGCGGACAGCTCACCTCGTTCGGGCAGCGCCACGCCGCCTCACCTTCTACACGTACCAACTCCGTCCCGCATTCCGGACAATGTGTAATGAACCGGTATCCGGTGTTTTCTCCCTCCCTGTGAGGGAGGGTTGGGGTGGGTCTTTTTCCAACAATTTTAGGAATAATCTCTCCGCCTTTCTCCACATATACCTCGTCGCCTTCCGTTATCCCTAGTTGCCGTATAAAATCCTCATTATGCAGCGTCGCCCGTTGCACCATCGTGCCTGACAACTGCACCGGCTCAAGGTTTGCTACCGGTGTCACAACGCCCGTTCGGCCGACCTGGTATGTGATCTGTTTGAGTAGCGTCAGCTGCCGTTCTGCTGCAAACTTGTACGCTATCGCCCAGCGTGGCGATTTGGCTGTGTAGCCGAGCTCTTCCTGTTCGGCGAGGTTATTCACCTTCAGCACTATGCCGTCAGTCGCTACAGGCAGGTTCTTTCTTTCCGTATCCCAGTACGCGATGAACGCCATCACCTCGTCCACATCCTTGCAGACACGTATTGCCTCGCTCACCGGGAAGCCCCATTGCCGCGCAAGCTCCATCCGCTCATAATGCGTTTTGCCGGGCAGTTGTTCGCCTAACATATAGTACAGGTAACACGTCAATCCCCTTCGTGCCACCTCTCGGCTGTCCTGTAGCTTCAACGTTCCCGATGCTGCGTTCCTCGGGTTGGCGAACAGCGGTTCTTCTTGTTCTTCGCGTTGTTTGTTCAACGCCTCAAACCGCTCCCATGGCAGCAATACTTCTCCCCTCAATTCCAGCCTTTCCGGCGCGCCGTTTACCACTTGCGGCACTCCTGCAATCGTCTTAATGTTCTGCAGCACATCGTCGCCTTCTGTACCGTCGCCGCGTGTCACGGCGTGAACAAGTATTCCCTTTTCGTACCACAGCGATATGCTCAAGCCGTCATACTTGAGCTCTGCCACGATCTCTACACCCGGAGGCAGTTTCCGTACCCAGTCTTCAACTTCTTCCCTTGAGTATGTGTTCGCGAGCGAGAGCATCGGATACCTGTGCCGTATTCTCGGGAAGCTGTCAATCTTGCTTATATCTGACCCCACTTTCTGCGTCGGACTATTTGCATCATACAATTCTGGATGCTTAGCCTCTAACTCTTGCAGATGGTGCATCTTCTCGTCGAACTCACGGTCGGACATAGTAGGCGCCGACAGAACATAGTACTTGTAGTTCTGTTCCGCCAGTTCAGCCCGCAGAGCCTTTATCTCTTGCTCTGCTGTCATTCCGGATTGTTCTATGGGTAGGCTGTCAAATAAGTCCATTACTTTCTCATTTTCAACGCCTTGATCTTCTCGGCGTAATACACACGCAACACATATATTCCCGCGGGCAGTCCTTCGCCGATGGGGCAGGGCGACTCTTCGATGCGCGTGATGGCTTGTACGGGCTTGCCGGTAATGTCGTAGATCTCGTAGTACCCGTGTTGCTCGCCCAAATCGCCAACGTTCGTCAAGAACGGTTCGCTATCGATGAGTTCGATACGGATGTTCTCAATCGGGTGAACAGCGCCTTGGCGCGGGATCGACCGTGTGCTGTCGAGCCGCAGACCCACAAGCACAGGATCATGATCGCTGTAGCGGAATACTGTCAGGTCACTGGATTTATCGTACGTGTACTGGTCCGACTCATCGGAGTTAACGTGCCAAGCCGACATACCGGTCACTTGGTTGATCAGCGACTTGTTTGCAATAGCATGATCGAGGTATCCGGCCTGTTCGCCATATACGTACGAGTAACTCGTGTCAGCGTGGAAATAGCGGTGCAGGTCATACATCCCGGCATCGATAAGCACGCGTATCGGATCTTCCATCGCATAGGCGTTCAAATCGCCCATAATCAGCACATCGTTATCTTCATAGAAGCTCTGGTAACCGGGGATATTGTCCCTTAGACTGATTGCTTCCAGCGTTCGGTCGTAGTTGTAAATGCCCTGCCCGTCACCTTGATCGGCGTTCTTGCCTGTGCCTGTGCCGGATTTGGCCTTGAAGTGGTTGATACTGAATATGAATCGCTCGTCGTTCTCCAGCAGAATAAAGCCCTGTATGAACTTTCTGTTCTTTACGCCTTGATTATTGCGCGTCAGCAGACCTACCGGCTGTATCCTGTCGCTGCGATAGACGAATCCGGACTTTGTGTACGAACCTTGTGCACTGCCTTTATCATCGACATACTCGTACGGATCGCCGGTCAGATCGGTCAGGTCGCCGGCAATCTCTTCCAGCGCCGCCTGGCCTTGCTCTATCTCCACGAATCCATATACATCGGCATGGATCGTTGCCAAGGCATTCTTTACCTTTGTGCGTTGTTTCTGGTGCTCGCTGTAACTGTCCGGTCCATAGCCCGTCCCGAGGTTCTGTACGAGGTAATACTCAAGGTTCGCGGCGCATACAAGCACATTGTGCGTGCCGTTCTGATCAACCGATGGCGGGTTGTGCTCAATCGCTGCACGTGTGCCGTTCCCTGCCCATGTGCCGGAAACGTATTTCACCTGCAGATTGCCTGTCACCACGCCCACAAGGTTCAGCAGTCGTTCGCCGTTACGCCTGTAACCGCAGCCGGTCAGTGTGAACGCTGCTTTGCTGTTCAGCGATAGGAGTTGCTTGTATTCCGGACTGAGCGGCAGCGCCTGGTTGGTCGGCGAGTAGATACGCCGCACACTGACCGTCAGGCCTGTGAACCCGCCGTAGCCGTAGTTGCGATTGACGATTACCGGCACGCTGAACCGCACCGTGTCGCCGTAACTGCGGGCACTGAGCGCATCATTACGCCACGTCAGAGCATCAGGCACAGCGATGTCGTAGATCACCGCCTGTGCCTGTATGCCGATCAGCAGCAGCGCTGCCAATAGTCCTTTGAACTTACAACTCATATCCAAACAGCCCGTAGGGCGCTAACCTCTAACCTCTAACCTCTAAACTACTTGAGCAGGAACGTCTGCCCGTCCTGTATCACTATGCCTTTGTACGTCTTGTCAACCGGCAGACCGAGTATGTTGAACATTGCTCCGTTCGGGTCGAACTCATGGCGCGGGTTATTCGTATATACCACTGCGCTCTCAACCACTGCCGTCAGGTCAAACTCGGTCACAACCTCCTGTTCGCCATCTTCGTTTGTTGTGTACAGTGCATTGGTTGTTGTCTCCTCGCCGTTCTCGTCGGTGGTTGTTATCGGACCGTACTCTGCATCCGACGGCGATACGTTCGTCTTGTTGAAGTCTGCGCTACCGAAGCCTGACAGAGCCGGACCGCCGGTCTCATCCAGACGTTTGCCGCCTTTGATGCGACGGCGCAAAGCCTGCGGGGTAGGTACGGAACGTACGTGCATGTTCACCGAGTCGAAGGTGATCGTTGCGGACTTGACGCCTACGATAGGCACGGTACCTTCGGCAACCAGCTTACCCTCACCGGTGATGATGATGTCTGCTGCCGAAGCGATAATCGTATCCGCCATAATGGTGGACGTATCGTTCAGCACGATGGTCAACGGGTCACTACCGTTGTAGTTGATTACGGTCGTCTCTTCCTCGCCTACTTCCCAATCCAAGCCGTTGAACGTCAGGGTGTTGTCCTGCGGGTCATATACCAGTGTCGAGTCACCGAGCAGGTCAATAGGCTCTGTGCTCGTGCTGTCGTCAGGTGTGATTGTTATGCCGAACACGGTCACCTCAATAGGTACAATCGTATCGCCCGGGATAGCCTGGATATTCTTGAAGTACTTCCAGTCAGAGTGCAGATAAGCCTCAACGGCCTCCGCAGGAACATAAACAGGTATCGAATCCGAAACCTCGTTGAACACCGGATTGTCTGCATTGTCCCACAATGTCGGCGGCAAAACCGCTTCACATTGGATGAAGCTCAGCCCGTAGCACATTGCGAACGCGCCGCCTTCAATGTCATCCAGCGTTTCCGGCAAAGTGATGCTCTTCAGTGAGCGGCATGCATAGAATGCATTGTCGCCGATGGTGCCAAGTTCTTGCGGCAGTTGCACGGATTCCAGACTCATGCAGAACGAGAATATATTGGGCGAAAGCGAGCCTAAGTTCTTAGGCAGAACAACCGATTGCAGACCAGTACACTGCAGGAACGCCTCGTTGCCTATTATGTTTACTTTGTTAGGAATAACCAGATTCGTTATACTCCGGCAAGCTTCGAACGCATTCTCACCGATGCTGTACAAAGTCTCCGGCAAGCGCTGAACGAACAGGTTCTCGCAGCCTTGGAACGCACTAGCACCTATCGTCGTCAGGTCTTGCGGCATCTGAACAAACGTCAGCGATGTGCAGTCCGTGAATGCATTGTCGCCAATCGTCTTCATGCCGTAGGGCAGAACAACCAGTTTCAGCGTTGGGAACCCGTTGAACGCGTTTGCACCCAGCGTCGTCACGCCGCTTTCTACCATCACGGTGTCAATCTGCTGCATGTACTGCGAATAAGCGGAGGGCGCTTCTGCCGAGTAATCCCACATCATGCCCGAACCGGTGATGGTCATCGTCCGGCCTTTTAGCGTCCACGTCACACTGTCGCCGCACATACCTTCGATCACTTGCGGGTCGACAATCGTCGTGTCAGGCATAATGATACTGTCGCCGATGAAACCGATGAAGTTCGAGAAGTAGCTCCAGCCCTGATCAGCCTTGTAACTCTCCAGCGACTCGTACGGTACATATACCGGTACACTGCTCGGCACGCCGTCAAACACGTTTGCATCGAGGCTCGGCGGAGTGGTCGGCTGGCTCATCAGCATCTGTATCTGGTTGCAGTTGTAGAACGCTACGCCGCCTATACCTGTCACGTTCGCAGGAATTGCAGCGCCTTGCAGCGATACGCAGTTGTAGAACGTGCCTTCGGGGATAAATGTGATCGCTGTAGGCAGTTCAACGTATTGCAGGGTCGTACAGTTGTCGAACACGTGCGTACCTAACGAGGTAACGCTCGAATCCATCGAAACGCCCTGCAGGTTGTTGAAGTCGAGGAACGCCGACGAACCGATGTGCGTAACGCCTGCCTCAACCATCACTACCTTTACTTCGTCGCGGAAGTCCGCATAGCTCGGCGAATTGTCGTCGAAGTCCCACATCGCGCCCGAACCGCTGATTTCGAGGTATTGTGCTTGCGGGTAATAGCGCCAGATCACACTGTCGCCGCACTCGCCGTTTTCTACCTCACCGCCGTTCATGCTGTAGATGTTAGTGAAATAGTTCCAGAGCGAATCGGCCTGATAGAGAGCAACGGCTTCGCTCGGCACGCGAAGCGGCGTCTCGGAGCTCACCGAGCGGAACGTAGATTCGGAGATGGTCGGCGGTACGTAGGCTCCGCAGGTGATAAGTTGTAGCGAAGGACAGCCGGCGAACGTATAATCGCCAATCGTCTCCAATGTGCTTGGCAGTGTGAGAGTGGCCATCTTGCTGCAATTGAGGAACGCCTGATCGACGATCGTCGTCACGCCTTCCGGCACATCGATCAGCGCTAGTTCGCTGCAGCCCGAGAACGCCGATATTCCAATCGTTTGCAGTGTGGTAGGCAGCGAGGCGTACGTCAGGTTATACAGATCGGCGAAAGCATAACCGCTGATCTCGCGAATACCTTCCTCTACAATCAGGTAAAGAACCGATCCGGGGGTGTCATCCATCCGGTAGGCGGGGGTAATCTCGCTCAGATCCCACATCTCGCCCTGACCGCTGAGCACCAGCTCGCCGGTTTCCATGTTCAGAGTCCAGTAGATGCTGTCGCCGCATTGGCCGGTGATTGTCTCCGGTAGCCGCGGTTGGCTCATCGGCACATACAGGAACGCTTGAGGAACAGACTCGCCGCTGCTCCAGTCCCTTTCGGGTGACGGCAATATACCCGAGATGGCGCCGCTCGTGTTCTCACTCATCACGCCCACTTGCAGCGAACTGATGTCCATCGGCAGCATCTTCAGGTTGATGCTTCCCTCGATGATTGCGCCGCTCGTCGATGACAGATCCACCGGTGTGCAGGCTGTCACTGCGCCGTGGATAGAGTCAATCGCTGTCCAAGTCCACTCGCGGGCACTTGTGCCGGCGTAGGTGCAAACGTCTGCAGTCGCAAAATTGTCTTTCCATGAACCGCTGATCAGGATATCCGCACCGGACATCGACCAGAACCCCTCGTGATAATAGCCGGTCTCGCTGTTGTCGTCGAGGTTGAGCAAGATGCGGAACGAGTCAACGTTGCACACCGTTACACTGCCGCCACCTTCCGGATAGGTTATTACCGAACTGTCGGTCTTGTACTGGAAGTAGAAGTACAGGAAATCGCCGTCACTGCACAGTTGCATGTACTCCAGATTGTTCCTGCTTGTGTTGTTGTCGTTGTACGACGCATTGACTACTACGTTCTCCGACAGACTGTACCAGTCGCTGAAGTCGCCGTCAATGGTGATGTTCACGCTCTCCTCTTGTTCGCTGATCGGATCACTGCCGCCCATCATCTTCCGCATCGCACCGTCGCAGAAGTAGATGTCCTTGAACGAAACCGCATCGCCTCTCATGCCATCGCTCGAGAGCACCGTCACAATCTCGTACGGGTTAGCTGCTGAGTAACCCCACAGCGAAGCCTCAAACAGCGACATTGGCAGGAAGTAGTCATGCCATTCGCCGTCGCGCTCGAAATCCTCGAGGTAATAGACTGTACTCTCTTCATCTTCCACCTTACCGGTCACAGTCGAACTGAAACTGATGCTCGTGTAATGGTCATTGATGAAGTAGATCGTTTGCCTGGCATCATACCACGACTTGATGGCGAAGTGGAAATAGTAGTTATTCATATCTTCAAGCATCGTCGACTGCATACGCGCAACGGCGCTCCGGCTGGCTGTGTCACCTATCACATAGCCTGCGATGCCGTAACTGTTGTCGTTGTTGATGATCAGCGAGAGCTCTGTCCACTCGGCGCCCATCCCGGTCTGGTCTTGGATGATCACTATCGTCGAACTGTCGCGCGTGTACGTCTCATCATGAATGCTCACGTAGGTGCTGCTGTGGTCAGGACGAAAATCCGTTACCACATAATCGCTTACTTTGCTGATCTGTTCGTTGGTCATCTGCACCGGCCAGATCTGCTGTGCCTGTGCTACCAACGCACTTAATGTCATCGCTGCCATCAGCATAGCAGCTTTTCCAAATGAATACAATTGTTTCATATCATTGTTGATTTTATTTTAGTCGATTTCTTTCGTCCGGTTTCTTTAATTTTTCTTTGTTTCTTGCGAGTCTTTCTTTGTTTATTGCGTCCGGATCGCATCCGGACACCGGCTTTGCCGGGTTTTCGTCTGTTGCAGGGCAATGGGATTGCCCGCTCGTAGCTCGCGTTTCTCCGAACGCGAGCACAAAGATACGAAAAATTTTGCATATATGCAAATATTTTTGACTTTTTCTGCACAAAAATTTGCATATTTCATATTTTTTTTGTACCTTTGTACGTTGTTTTTACAACCTCGATCGAGTGCCTATCGGGGATTTATGCCCCCCGCACCAAATGATACCCAAAAGATATCCAAATGATAACCATAGGATAATGCCCTGAAAATTCATATTCTCAACACATACTATATATTATATTTATATAATATATACTTTCTCTTCAAAATTATGGCAAAAGTTAGTAGAATAGACGGCTCAAAAGTCCGCGGAAAAGACAACAAAAAAAGTGACCTCGTTCACCGCACACGCAATGGCGTTGAGTACGCGTATCACATGAATCCCTACCAGGGACCGCCGTCCAAGGCGCAGAAGGAACATCGTGCGCATCACGGCAAAATCACCTCTGTCATCAACGCAATGTTGGCTGACCCGCTGCAAGTCAGGGAACTGACCGAACAGATGGAGCAGTACAACCGCTCGCTGCTCCCAAACAGCGGATTGCGTTGCCGTTCCGTGCGTCAGTTCGCGTACCGGATGGTTGATGCCCAACTCAAGCAGCAGAACCCGCCCAAACAGCGCAAGTTCGATGCCAAGACGCCGCTTCCGCGGGGCATCACGCTGCACATCAAGCCGTTTGCCGAACTTGATGCAGCCGAACTCTACGAGATCCTCAAGTCCCGTTTTTCGGTCTTTGTCATTGAGCAGGGCATACGCTATCTTGACGAAGATGGCATCGATCTCACGGCCACGCATGTCGCACTGCACCGCAAAGGCCAGGTCGTCGCTTACGCGCGACTCTTTGATGACTATAGTGACGCTCGCACGTACGACGAGGCTATTCATAATCTGCCCGCGCAGCATGTTATACGCGTCGGACGAATGCTTACCACCGAACATGGCAAAGGCTTTGGCCGCATACTCATGATGCACATCATCGCTGAGGCCAAACGCCAGGGCGCGGATATCCTTCGCCTTCACGCGCAAACACAAGCTGTCCCGTTCTACAAGCACTTCCGTTTCCGCGCAGTCGGCGAACCTTTCCTTGAGGCCGACATCCCTCACATCCTCATGGAGCGCCGCCTCACCCGCGCTCGCCGCAAATAACATTCGTCTCACAGGCTCCCACCGCTTGCCCGTCGGCAAACAACAATCACCCCGCAACGCGAATAACGATCGGTTGCGGGGTGATTCGTCTGTTGTATGTCCTGCGGACTTACTTCTTGCAGTTGCCTTCGCAGCTGATGCACTTATAGCACAATCCCGCGAGAGCGGCACCTACCATCGGAGCAACGATGAACAGCCAGAGTTGCGGCAGAGCGAGAGCATTCTCCGAGAACAGTGCCTGCGAGATCGAACGGGCAGGGTTAACCGAGGTGTTCGTCAGAGGGATAGAGATCAGATGGATGAGCGTGAGCGTCAATCCGATAGCCAGGCCGCCGAAAGCGCCGTTGGCATGCTTGCTGTCCGTCACACCTAGAATAACCATCAGGAATACAAACGTCAGCACAGCCTCCGCAGCAAACGCGCCCCAGACATTCGTTTGCAGGTACCCGGCAGCTACATCAGCCTCACCGAAGAACTCGCCGTAGCCGTTGGCTGCGAACGTGCCGATCGTCATTCCGGCGGATTTGGCGATGCCGAACAGGATAGCGGCGGCGGCAATAGCACCGAGGATTTGTGCGCACCAGTACCACAGCATCTCTTTCGCACTCATTCGTCCGTTCACAAACACGCCCAGGCTGACAGCGGGGTTAAGATGTGCACCGCTGATGTGACCGATACCGTAGGCGGCTGCTACAATCGTCAAACCGAACGCAATAGCTACGCCCAGAAAGCCGACATGACCGAACAAGGCAGTTCCGCAACCGCCCAAAACCAATACTGCTGTCCCGAAGAACTCCGCAGCGAACTTGTTACATAATTTCATAAGGTATGTTTTTAATAGGGTTGTAAGAGTCGTGAATTAGGTTTTCCGGATGCGCCGGATTACCAATTTCACTGCAAAGTTACAAAAATTATCTGACATTTGCAAGTTTTTCCAAAGGAAATTTGCATATATGCGTATTTTTTTGTATCTTTGCAATCGAAACGGTGTGCAACAGCTTAAATATAATCTAATTAACGTAAAACCACACCTCTATGAAACACATTCGTTTTGCAATCATCTTCATGATGCTTTTGGCAGCATCGCCTGATGGCGCGTTGTTTGCTGTTGTGCTTAACCCGACGGAAGGGGCATGGAACGGCATAAAGATTGACGGCGATTTCTCTGATTGGAGCAAGTTGTCCTCTGATAGACTGGTAGAGGCTTCGAAGAGCGAAAATTCAGTTTATGATGCTTTGTACAACATCAAGTTCTGTACGGACAGGAACTATATCTATTTCTATCTCGAGTTTGATGCGGATGTTAATGAGACCGGAGACACGGAGGGGGAGTATCATACTGTTAGCGCGGTAGACATATTTATGAACACCGACAATGACTCAACTACCGGGTTTAATGCTCTTTCGCATTGGAGTAATGCAGCAGCCGATTACCTTGTAGAAGGTATATTTGGTGACATGAATAACGCCGGCTTGTATCGCTATACGAGTGAAAATCAAGATGGTTGGGAATGGGAGGACATGGGGAACGTACAAGGAATAGTTACTGCTTGCAACCCGATAACTGTCAGCAACGCGCAATATACTCAAATAGCCTTAAAAGCCATGGAGGGCAAAATCTCGCGTGCGGCGATTCCGTCAACAATCAAAGCTTTGCAGGTTGGTGTATGGACGCTGCATAGCGAATGGGAAACAAGCGGTCTGCTGCCGGAAGAAACAGCTTCGGCGACCGGTGATCAACAGATACCATCGCCAATGTTGGACGTCCCGTTGTTTGACGATGTGTTTATAGAAGAACCTGCCGTAACCGTTCTGGGCGTAGAGATCCCGACGGACTCAACAGGTGTGATTGACCTGAACGGTGACGGAACGATGGTGTATGACTCGGAGGATAACACGCTGACACTCAGCAATCTGACCTTGGAGGTCGGCGACGAAGAATCCACAGCCATCAGTTACTCCGGCACCGAGCCGCTGACAATCGTTTTGAACGACTCCTCTACAATCATTGCCGACACGGTTATTGCTTCGCAATCGGATATCATCATCATCGGCGACGGCCATCTGGTAGCCGAAGGCGTGGTGCCTATCATTGGTGCGCCGGAGGCGAACATCCTGTTTGAGTCGGTGAACATGCACGTGCGTTCACTACCATCGCCTGCTGCCGTGCGGCGGCGTATAAGCGGTGGCAAGCGTTTGGACGAGACCGGCGGTCCGGCACTGTCGGGCTTCGGCAGTGCGGACTTCAACAAGACGAACGTTTCCCCGTCAGATGCTGCGTACGGTCCGGTAACAACCACCGACGGCAATGGCAATCAATCGACAACCAATGCCCTGTACACAACAAACGAGAGCGGCGAACAGGAAGTGCTGACGGAGTTTGAACTGACGGCAGCCGACGAAAATGCCGTTGAGATCGTCCGCACCGGCCGCACAATTAATCCAATGCTACCGATGTACAATATCCTCGGTCAGCCGGTCAACGCGGACTACAAAGGCTTGGTTATACAAAACGGGCAGACTTATCTGCTCAGATGACGTAAATATCAGTTTTATCCGTTATATATTGGACTGAACTATGGCAACGAAAATCAATCCGCTGAGAAGATTCCTGATCAACGACCACGTCGTACTGGCGGTCATTCTGCTGAACAGCGTGGTTATCTATTTGCAGGAGTCGGGGTGTAGCAATCCTGTGTTGACGTACACCGACTTTGCGTGCACGGTGTTCTTCGTGACTGAAATGATATTTAAGCATATCACTCTCGGTGTGCGGCAGTATTGGCGTGACGGCTGGAACAGGATGGATGGCGTGCTGGTTATCCTGTCGTTGCCGTCGCTTGTAACGCCGTTCGTGGATCTGACATCGTTCAATTTCTCCGTGCTTCTGACGCTCCGATTGATGCGATTGCTGAGGCTGTTCCGCGTGCTGCATTTCTTCCCGAAGATCTCGCAGATTGCCGCCGGTCTGCGTCGCGGATTGCGTGCCACAGGCGTTGTGCTGACGGCCGCAGGTCTGTTGCTGGTGATTATAGGACTGATCAACTGCGGCCTGTACCGCGAGGTTGCGCCGAAGTATTTCGATACGCCGATCAACGCAATCTATTCAATGTTCCGAATATTTACCGTGGAAGGCTGGTACGAGATTCCCGATGCAATCGTTGCCGCCACATCGCCGATGATCGGCCGTTTGTCGCGGCTGTACTTCTGTTTGCTGCTGGGCGTTTTTGGCCTGTTGGGAATGTCGTTCATCAACTCGGTGTTTGTCGATGCGATGGTCGAGGATAACAACGACGATCTAAAAGAACAACTTGACCGCATTGAGCGCAAGTTGAACGAACTGGAACAGAAATCGTTACAATAGGAATTCCTTATTCGATACCTCTTAACCGCGAGATCCGGATGCCGTTGGTCGCATAATCGGCAAGTGCCTTTGGCTCGATGATCACTTTCTTTGCGCCGTACGAGGCATGAATGAAGTGCATGGCGCCGTCATGCTCATAGGCTATCGCCACATGCGCCAAATCCAATCCTTCGCGCGGCGAGAGGAACGTGATGATGTCTCCGCTTCTGATCTGCGTGATTACTTCCGGTTTGCGCAATTCTTCCTGCGAAATGTAGTAATACGGCCGTTGGGTATTCAGATGTTGCTCAATCAGCCAGATGCGCGTCAGTTGCCGCGGATCATTGCTGAGCTGATAATAGGTCTGCGGGTGATCGGACATATACGAGAAAGTCTGATCGAACACTTGCCCGAGTTCGCTCGTATATTCGCGCAGGATACCATTGGTGGCGTTCTGTAGCAGCCACTCGGAGGTATAGTGGATTCGTGAGGCGTAGCCATTTACAATCCCCAAGCGGTAGCGCATGTTCCTTATATTGTCGCACAGGAGCGCGTACGACGGTTCGGCATCTTCGATCGACGGATCAGGACGATTGCTGAAACGAATGCCGTCACCGGCTTGCACGATACGTTTGCCTTTAAGCGTGAGCGCCATGCAGGTGCTGAGTTCTACGAACAGAATGCAGTCGGTTTTGTCGAGGAACACTTGCAACTGTTCGGGTTCTGATTCCAGTGAAGCCCACATATACGGTGTGCCAAGCATCTGCAACGCCACGCGCACAACCAGTTCCGGCATCGGCAGCGCGGCTGCTTCCGTTTGGAGAGCCGAGGCTACACGCTCATAGATAGCTATATTGTGTGCGGTCTGATTGGTCGTGTCAGCCGTGGAGATATTGACATCCTGAGCCATGATTGGTAGAGCACAGAGTAGGAGTGACAGAAGAAGGGTGCGTTTCATATTTGCCCACAAGTTAAACGGATTAAACGGATTTTCCATACAAAATTACAACAATTTTTGCATAAATGCAAATATATTCGGCAAAAATTTGCAAATATGAGAATAATTTCGTACCTTTGTAAGTTTTTAGGCTTTTGACAATGAAATACAGTTACGAATATACGATCCGTTACCAGGATGTAGATGACACCAAGCACCTGCGCTGGGTGGCTCTTGAGGAGTACTTGCTCGATGTAGCCGGCAGGGTAGCCGATGAATTGGGATTCGGTATCGCCGTGCTCCATCCACGCGACATGACGTGGATTCTAACACACATGTCTGTCCAGATGGTGTACATGCCTATGCCGCAGGACAGAATAGTGATTGAGACATGGATTGAGCAGAATGCACACATGCTCTCAACGCGTAACTTCCGGATCTATTTAAATAAGCGCCTGATAGGCCAATGCGAGAGCGTTTGGGCGGTGCTGGATATGGAGAAACGCGAGATTGTTAACGTGTTCGACGACCCGATTTTTGCCGGTAGCATCGATGGCGAGGTCCTCGATATGCCTCGTGCCGCACGAATGGTATCGTTGCCCGATGCGCCGCGTGTGCCGTACACAATCCGCTACTCCGATCTCGATTACAATAAGCACTGCAACTCATGCAAGTACCTGCAAGCGATGCTTGACGCGTATCTGCCGGTCAGCCTGACGGCTTGGCAACTGGCGCACGCTGCTCCGTCTAACGGTGGCGAGACCTGGCGACTGGACATCCATTACTCGCGCGAAGTGTATGTAGGCGAACAGACATCTATCGCATATCAGGACGAAGGCGATGTAATCCGTTACCAGCTCCTCAATAGCGAAGGACTGACGTCGTGCTCCGCTTCGCTGACAAAATCGCAAATGACCAAATCAAAATAGTATGACAGCATCTCCACAAAAACGTCCTGCGGAACTGGAATGTGACGTAGTACGGTTTCAGAACAACAAAGACAAATGGATAGCGTTCATCGGCCTGCTCGACGGACGTCCCTATGAGATCTTTACCGGTTTGGCTGATGACGACGAAGGATTGCTTATCCCCAAATCCGTCAACAAGGGCAAAATCATCCGCGTAGTGCAGGAGGACGGCACAAAACGTTATGACTTTCAGTTCGTTAATACCCGCGGTTTCAAAACCACGATGGAAGGATTGAGTTACAAGTTCGACAAAGAGTTCTGGAACTACGCCAAACTCATCTCCGGTGTGCTGCGCTACGGCATGCCTATCGATCAGGTCATCAAGATGATCTCCGGTCTGCAGATGGATTCGGAATCAATCAACTCATGGAAAGTCGGCGTAGAGCGTGCCTTGAAGAAGTACCTGCCTGCCGACGAACAAGCTTCGGAGGAAGAGACGCAAGCTTAATAACCAACCACTATGCACGAACGATTAGTAGGCACATTGATCCTCTCGCGTTATGGCGCCGAGGTGCTGACCGACAACAAGCAGAGCAGCGAGAACATCGCCGTTGCGCCGCGTTACTTGCATGGTGCGGAGGATGGCGAAAAAGTGATCGTTGAGATCATTCATCCCGCCACGCGCAAACGCCCGCCGATGGGTAAGATTGTCGAGGTGCTCGGCCGAGCCGGCGAGAACGAAACGGAGATGCATGCCATCCTCGCAGAGTTCGGTCTGCCGTACGATTATCCGCAGGAGGCGATCGCTGAGGCCGAAGAGATTGACTCGGACATCAGCACGCAGGAGATCTACCGTCGTCGCGATATGCGCGATGTGCTGACGTTTACTATCGACCCGTTCGATGCCAAGGATTTTGACGATGCGCTGTCATTCCGTCAGACTGGTGACGGCGAGTATGAGATAGGCGTACATATAGCCGATGTGACGCATTACGTTGAGTCCGGTTCGCTATTAGATAACGAGGCTTACAGCCGCGCTACATCGGTCTATCTGGTTGACCGCACAATCCCGATGCTTCCCGAGCGCTTGTGTAACGAGCTTTGCTCGCTCCGTCCGAACGAGGACAAATTGACGATGTCGGTGATCTTCACGATGGATGCAACCGCCAAAGTGCTCAAGTACAAGATTTGTCGTACAATCATCCGTTCGGATGTTCGCTTGGACTACGAGCAGGCTCAAGATATCATCGACGGTAAAACTGAATCCGGCGAATCGGTGCATGGCGGCACGATCGGCGGCGATGTGGTGGCAGCTATCAAAGAACTTAACCGCCTCGCGGATATCCTGCGCCAAGACCGCTTCAAACATGGCGCAATAGAGTTTGAGCGCGAAGAGATCAAGGTGCTGGTGGACGAACAGGGTAGGCCTACGGGTTTCCAGCTGCAGGAATCCACTCCTTCGCATCACCTGATTGAGGAGTTTATGCTGCTGGCTAACCGAACGGTGGCAATGCAGTTGTCCGGTACGAACAAAGATGTGGTGTACCGTGTGCATGACGTGCCCGATCCCGACAAAGTTGAGGCGCTGAGCAAGTTCGTGCATCAGTTCGGCTACTCGATGCACCTGCCCAAACGTGACCAGAAGAACGAAAACGGCACGAAAGCTTCCACCAAAGCCATCAAACATCTGCTCGCGGAGAGCGAAGGCACGGTGGAGCAGGAGCTGATTCACACCCTCGCTATCCGCACGATGCCTAAAGCCGTCTATTCGACGCATAACATCGGGCACTACGGTTTGGCGTTTCCGTACTACACACATTTCACATCGCCTATACGCCGTTATCCCGATATGATGGTTCACCGCCTTGTGGCGAAGTACATCCTCAGTGGCAAGGCGCAATCAACGATGGGTGATCTCGAGGAAGCCTGCCGGCATTGTTCCGATCGCGAGCAACTGGCCGTCGCCGCCGAACGTGCATCGGTTAAGTACAAACAGGCCGAATGGATGGAGCAACATATAGGCGAGGTGTTTGACGGAATAGTTAGCGGCGTGACAGAGTACGGCGCATACGTGCAACTGACTGATACACATTGCGAAGGCCTGTTACATGTGCGCGAGATGGGGGCAGACGATTATTGGTCGTACTGCGAAGACGAGTATTGTCTTGTTAACGAACGTACAGGCGAGAAACTGACTTTGGGGGACCGTATTCGCGTTGAAGTGCTACGTGCAGACGCATTGCAGCGGCGCATTGATTTCCGTAGAGCATGAGAAGCTGGCGATGGATATTGATATTGTGCCTTGTGCTGCTTGCCGGCGGCGTTGCTCAGGCAAAGCCGAAAAACGCTTCAGCCGGAACGACAGGTGAACAGAAGGAGGAGAGTGACTTCATGAAGTTCTTCTTCCGCATCGGGCATTGGGTCGACAACTATTGTATTAAGGATGTCGATACCGCATATATCACCCTGCCTGAACATCCGTGGCGCGTGGCGTTCACCAACAGCGAAGTGGGTATTCACTCAACGTTCGAAGTGTCCGGTGCCAACGGTGATATAGGTCGTGTGCAACTTTCGTCTGTCACTACGCCGAGCATTGATCTCGGATTTAACATAGGCCTGCGTACACTCGGCTTCGGCTATTCGTGGGATGCATTGCACTCCTATGCACATAAGATGAATCTGTCTCTTGGCGGGCAGGCTTGGGGCGTGGAATTTATGCGTCAGACCAGCATGAATATCCGTAGTACACTGTCATTGCCCGACGTGCCGGAACTCAAAGACGTCAGGCTGGATTTGGGCAAAGATGAAGTGTGGATGACCAATACGAATGTAACCGCGTGGTACGTGTTCAATGCCCGGCATTACTCCCACAATGCGGCTATCAAGCAGGCATATATCCAACGGCGCACTGCCGGCTCATTGCTGTTGAACCTCTCGTATCTGAACACTGACATATCGTTTGGTCACGATACAACATTAAATATTCCTGCCGTACTTGACGGTGTGCGCAAGGTTGTTACGCACCAGGTGGCGGTCGGTGTGGGGTATGGCATCAATTACACGCCGAACAATGGCAAGGTGCTGATTCATGCTTCGGCAGCGGCGCAGGCAGTGTTCTATTCGATCAACTATATCTCCTACGAAGCGCCGGATTCATTGCGAGGCTTCGCATACCCGAGTTATGCTATCAAACCAACTACGCCGATACACTTCACCGGCACAATGCGCGCCGCGGTGAGTTGGGAAATCAATAAGTGGGTGCACCTCAGTGGCGGCTTGAAAGTGGATAATATTCGCTTCCGTGCGAAAACCGACAACGGCACGGCCTATATGCAGAACTGGAACTGGCAGGCTAACCTGGCGGTTGGAGTGCGGCTGGGAGTAGGTAGAGATCGTGTGAACCGTGCCTTAGGTCTCGAAACCAAGCCGGTCGTGGCTGAACTTCCCGCCTCACCGGAACAAACAGCCGACGGCAAAAAGAGGTTTGTTCTCCCCACATGGGTCACGGATTACTTCTTCTCTCCCGCACAATAATACCGGAAAACGCGGTGGCGAGATCTACAGCATAACAGGCGAGAAAAGATAACAGTTTGTAAGGTTAAGAATACAAAATGCACTTGGAAACTGCAATTATTGCGAAAGTTTCCAAGTGTATTTGTTTTTATGGGAGATTTTACGTACCTTTGCGCCGTTTTTTGGCCTAATAATATAGGAACTATGACAGATCAGCGTGTAAATATAGTCAAAACGGCGGGAGATATGTTCTTCCGTCTGGGCGTGCGAAGTGTATCGATCGACGATATATGCCGCGAGATGGGTATATCGAAGAAGACGTTCTACGTCTATTTCGAGTCGAAGGATGCGCTGATAGAGCAGATGTTGCAGGCAAACCTGGATTACATGGCGGGAAAGATGGAGGAGTTGGTCGCGATGAAGGATTTCCGCCAATTGGTGAGAGTCTTTATCAAGCGTCAGGAGGCGGAGAAGAACGATGTACGTCGTGTGCCGCAATTGGTGTATGACCTCAAGAAATACTACCCGCGTCAGTTTGCGGACTTCCAGATACAATGCTTTGAGACCCAGAAAAAGTATATCATGCAATACCTGGAGCAAGGTGTGGCACAGGGTCTCGTGCGCGCGAACCTTAATATAGAATTGACGGCTGTGCTGTTTGCGAAGATTCATAACGATGCCATTCGCGACTTCGAAGTGATCGAGGCGCACAACCATAACATGCACCAGTTGGCTCACACGGCGATGGATGTGTTCGTAAGGGGTGTGCTGAGCGAAGAAGGAATGAAGTTATTCCAATCCGAGTAATCCGAATAATCAGAATAATCAGATAATAATGAAGAAGATTGTATTTTTAATGACGGCGCTTGCGATAAGCGCCACAATGATGGCCGAGGACCATGTGATAGCGGCGACGCACGGGTCGAAGAAGTCGGCTGAGGAGGCAGCGCCAAAAGTGTTGACCCTCAGTTTGAGTGAGGCTCAAGAGTATGCGGTAAAGCAAAACCGTACGCTGAAAAATGCCTCGTTGGCAGTACAGGAAGCGTACGCGCAGCGTTGGCAGACCATCGCGGCGTTGTTGCCTTCCGTAGATGGAAATTATACCTACAGCAACTACTGCGGGTATAGCGCCACGCTCTCTATGAGCGGAATGTCTGTGCCCATTAGTATGCCGAATGTAGGCGCGCTGGGTGTGACGGCTGCGATAGGCCTGAACGGACAAGGTGTCGTAGGCATACTGCTGAATAACATTGCTATTCAGATGAAGAAACTGGCGGCAGAGCAATCGGAGAATCAGTTACGCGGAAGCGTACGCACCAGTTATGTATCGGTGTTGGCGCTGCAGAGCATAGCGGGATTGTTGGATTCCAGTTTGGTCAATATCCAGGAGCTGGAGCGCATGACGCAGCATGCAGTCGATGCCGGCGCAGCAGAGCAGACGGCCGCAGACCAAATCCGCGTGCGTGTAAACACCATTAAAAACTCGATCAATGCGCAGAGACGAAATATCGAATTGGCGACCAATAGTCTGAAGGTGCTCCTGGATGTGCCGGTAGAGACGGAACTGGTGCTGACGGACCATATCGACGCGGCACTATCGCCCGAGAGCGTATTGGAACTCTTGGGAGCCAATTTTGCAATGGAGAACAACCTCAACTATCAGATGCTGCAAAAGCAAGTTGAGTTGGCGAAGAAGAACGTACACATGGCCGGTTGGGCATATGGTCCGACGGTGTCTCTGGCATATAACTACACCAACCAGCAATACTACGGCGAAGGCGGAATGCGTATGACGCCGCCGAATGTGGTACAAGTGACGGTGCGTATGCCGTTGTGGTCGAGCGGAAAGCGCGCTGCAGGAGTGGTAGAGAAGAAGATCGCATTGGAAGAGGCGAAGAATACTCTTTCCGAGACGACGGAGAACTTGGAGATTCAGTACCGCCAGTTATGCTTCAACCTGACGAACGCGTATGAGACCTATCTGAACGAGAAAGAGAATCTGGATGTCTCGCAACGCGTGTTTGCTTCGGCGACGAACAAGTATAAATACGGCGCGGCATCGAACGTCGAGTTGACCAATGCGTCGAACGACCTTATCAATGCGCAGAGCGCGTATGTGCAGTCGATCCTCTCGCTGGTAACTGCGCAAGTGGACTTGGAAGAATTTTTGAATAACTGATAATATGAAAAAGAGTTTTATTTATGTACTTGCCGCACTGACATTTATCGCTTGCGGCAGTGAGAACACGACGGAGCAGGAAGAGCGCGTAGAGCAAGTGCGCACCATGGTGCTCCATGAACAAGAGATCGAGCGTGAGATTTCCGTCTCGACCAACCTGCAAGGCTACCTGACGCAGAACGTAGCGCCATCCTTGACGGGTAAGATTGAGCATATCTATTGCGAAGTAGGTGACCGTAAGGCAGCGGGCGCAGACCTCGTTCGCATGGATCAGACCCAGTACAAGACGACGAAGATCTCGTTAACCAACCTTGAGATTGAGAAGAATCGCGTGGAGATGTTGCTCAAGACGGGTTCGGCTACGCAACAGCAGTATGACCAGATTATCGCGCAGTATAACTCCACCAAGGAGCAGTTGGAGTTCTTGGAGAAGAATACCTATGTGAAGGCTCCGTTTAGCGGCGTGATTGCTGCGAAGAACTACGAGGACGGCGAGCTGTACAGCGGTCAACCGATCTTGGTGTTGACGCAGATAGACAAGCTGAAAGCCCTCGTAGCTGTTCCGGAGAGATATTTCCCGAACTTCAAAGCCGGCATGAAGCTGACGCTGACTTCGGAGATTTATCCCGATCAAGTATTTCCCGCTACGGTAGAAGTCGTTTATCCGACGATTGATGCTACGAGCCATACTTTCCAAGTGAAGATCGTCATCCCGAACGGAAAGAACTTGCTTCGCCCGGGTATGTACGTGACAACCACAATCGGTTTGGGTAAAGCCAATACGATAGTAGCGCCGTATCAGGCGGTAGAGAAACTCGTCGGCGCGAATGACCGCTATGTATTTATCAACGAGAACGGTCGTGCCAAGCGCGTAGGCGTAGAATTGGGTCAGCGCTTTGACCAGGATATCGAGATTATCTCGCCGGAGATCGTAGATGGCGTAGAGATGGTAGTCGTTGGCCAACACAAGCTCGTAGATGGCGTTAAACTCAACGTAGTAACAGATTAATATTATGGCAATCTATAAATCAGCAATCGAAAAACCGGT
>DBYS01000022.1:473-18848 GCA_002310195.1 Bacteroidales bacterium UBA1180 | reverse complement strand
CAGATGGCCCTGAGCCTCGCCAAGCGTAATGCGTAAATGACAAGATAGTAAATGACCAAATAGTAAATGATATCATGCCCTACAGACGTTTACCAAACACCGACCAAGCCCGCTTGCGTGCGCTGAAGACAGCCGTGCAACGCGCTGCAGAGAGCGACTTTACCGATCAAGTGCTGCCTTACCGTCTCTCATCTGAGGCCGAGACATGCCTGCTCAAGTTTGAAAACACCGTATCGCAGTATCGCACGAATGTTGATACCAAGGTCAATGCCAACAAACGGTACAAATCGATCGTCCAGAACACCCGTATGTACATTTCGCACTTCATACAGGTGCTGAACTTCGCCGTGCAGCGCGGAGAGATACGTAAGGAGCAGAAACGCCTCTATCACCTGAAGGAGGACAGTTTCTCTCTGCCTAACCTGTCAACAGAAGATGCTCTGTTGCGGTGGGGCAAGAACATTATCGAGGGCGAGACGGAACGTATGGCTCAAGGCGGCATACCTATCAACTGCCCGGCTATCAACAAGGTGAAGGTGCACTACGATATGTTCACCGAGAATCAGCTTAACCAGTCGATGCATCGTATGAGCACCACCCGTGCACATGCCGATCTGGATGCACTGCGCGAGGAGGCTGATAAGATCATCCTGCAGATCTGGAACGTTGTGGAGCGTCATTACGAGCGTCGGTTGCCGTACGACCGTCTGCGTAGCTGCAAGAACTACGGTCTCGTTTTCTATTATCGTCCGAACGAGAAACGCATCACGCCTGAGACAGACAAAGCGATAGAAAAAGCAGCTGCCAGTCAGATGAAACTGGAGCTGCTGTAAATCGCCGAATGGCTAAATGGTTATCAGCGTTCGTAGGTGGCTGAAGGTGTAACGACCTTATCCATACGAACGTCATGAAGCGACCATGGTACTTCGTCGCTGATCTGGAAGTCGTAACATACGCCAATCTTTGGCACGTTACGCAATTTGCGCAGAAAACGGTCATAATACCCCTTGCCACGACCAACGCGCACGAGATCTTTGTCAAAAGCCAAACCCGGAACGATTACCAGATCAGGTGTTCCGCGGTACGTACCGGTCTGAGGAGTAGGGATGCCGTAGTGGCCTTTCTTCAGATTGTCCTGACCGATGTACTGACGAAGCTCGATCGAGTCATGATGAGTAACAGGTAGCAAGATAACTTTCTCGTCCTTGTACTTATCGAGCAGCGGGCGCAGGTCTATCTCATGGTGAACAGGGTAATAGAACATCACCACATGCGCATGGCGGAAAGCATGCATCTGTTCGATACGATCGATAACCGCCTCCGACCAGGCTTGAAGATCCTCCGGCTTCTGAATGCGCAGTTTCTGACGCATCAGTTCGCGGAGATCGGTTTTGCGCTTCTGAACTCGATTCCACGGAAGGAGTTTCTTGAGGTCGCGTATTTGGCTTTCAAACAACATAATTGTATAGATTTATTGACTTGAATTTGTAGATTTTCAAAATCGGCTGCAAAGATACAAAAAAAAAATGATATTTGCAAGAATGAAACGCACCTTTTTATATATTTTCTGCCTGACGGGTATTATTTTTGCCTCTTGCAACAAAAACAACGACACCACCTCCACCACTTCGTCGGAAGCGGAGGTGACCAGTTTCTACTTCGTCAAGCAGGATAGTTTCCCCGCTATAGGCAACACCACCTTCACCATCAGCAATTATGCATCGCAGGATACAGGCCTCATCACCAATGCCGATTCGATGACTTACCTCACACCGGTAACCAAGCTCGTGCCGCGTGTGTTATTCACGGCTACCCCCGCTTCGGCTACAATCTTCACGGCCGACAGTACGTATGCTCTGAGCGGAAAGGATACCATCGACTTTTCCAAGCCTGTCTTGCTGCGTGTCATATCCTCCGACCTGACAAACACAAAGTACTACCGCGTAGTAGTCAATGTCCATCAGGTCGATCCCGAATTGTTCTATTGGGAGCAACTCAATGCTGCTGTCATTCCGCAGGGTACGGCTTCTACTAAGGGTTTGGTCTTGGCCGGAAGGTTCTATCTCTTTGCCAACGACGGGTTTAAGACTACAGTCTATCAGTCGGCTGACGGCCGGACATGGGATAATGGATCAACGCCAGCCACACTGCCGGCTAACTGCCGCATACGCGAGATCCTTCCCACCGACGACAAGCTCTATTACTGTCAGGATGGCAAGGTCTATACATCCGCCGATGCTACAACATGGCAGGAGCAGGACTTGAGCGGCGATACTTACGTGCCGCGCGTGATGCTTATGCACTTCAATGATTCGGTGTGGCTCGTGGCGGAGCATGCGAGCGAACATACGTTCCATCTCTCGGTGGAGGATGGCGATGCATGGCGCGCAAATACAGATGCCCTGCCTACCAATTGGCCTCTCTCGGATTTCACAGCTGTGGAGTTCCGCTCCAGTAGCGAACGTCCGCGTGCGATGATCATCGGTGGCTATGATACCCAAGGCAACGGACTGAACTCCCGTTGGAACATCGAGTACAGCCAGGCCAATGGTTACCGCTATGCCAATTTTGCCATCGAACGCCCGCTGTGCTCGGCTATCCTTGGCGCATCGGCGGTGTGGTATGGTAAGCGATTCTATATGTTTGGCGGTGTGGATGCTGAGGCAAAGTACGTGTCCGAGACGGCTTTGTACTCCGACGACGAAGGGCTGAACTGGTTCCCCATCGATACTGCCCACAACCGCCTGATGGAAGTTTATTCCCAGCGTACGCAGACCGGTGCATTCGTTTACGACGATGCCGTCTGGCTGATGGGGGGACAGACACGTACCGAGACCTACTCCGATGTTCTCTGGGGCAAACTTACAAGCATAAATTGGTAAACATGAGAATACATTTCATCGCCATCGGCGGCGCAGCCATGCACAATCTCGCCTTGGCTGTTCAGCAGAAAGAGGGATATGTTGTCACCGGTTCGGATGACGAGATCTTTGATCCTGCCCGTACACACTTGGCTCAGGCCGGTCTGTTACCCGACGAGATGGGTTGGCATCCCGAGCGCATCACGCCGGATATTGATGCTATTATATTAGGTATGCACGCGCGCGAGGATAATCCCGAACTGGTGCGTGCGCGCGAACTGGGTTTGCGCATCTATTCGTTTCCCGAGTATCTGTATGAACAGACAAAATCTAAGTTCCGCATCGTAGTAGGCGGCTCGCATGGCAAGACTACTACCACAGCCATGATCCTCTATGTCCTCAACCGTCTGGGCATCGAAGCCGATTATATGGTTGGCGCGCAGATCGAAGGCTTTGAGCGAATGGTGCGCCTGAGCGACACGGCGAAGTACGCGGTGTTTGAGGGTGATGAGTACCTGACCTCACCGCTCGACCTGCGTTCGAAGTTCCTCTGGTACAAACCCCACACTGCCATCCTTACCGGCATAGCATGGGATCATATCAATGTGTTCCCGACCTTTGATCTGTACGTTGATACGTTCCGTAAGTTCGTAGGCACGATCGAACCTTCAGGCACGTTCATCTACTATAGCGGCGACAGCAACCTGCAAGCCATAGCGCAGTTCGCACGCAAGGACATTCAGTGCCGCCCATACGCAGCGTACAAGGGCAACGTGCCCATGCAAGTGTTCGGACAGCATAATATGGAGAATCTCCAAGCCGCTTGCATGGCGTGCGAGACGATTGGTGTGCAACCCGAGGATTTCTACCGTGAGATCAGTACGTTCACCGGTGCCGCCAACCGCTTGGAGAAGATCGCCGAGACTGATACATCGGTGGCGTACAAGGATTTTGCACATTCGCCCTCAAAGCTCCGCGCCACGGTCAAAGCGGTACGCGAACGCTATCCCGACAAACGTCTGGTAGCTGCGATGGAACTGCATACGTTCAGCTCGCTCATGGCAGATTTCCTGCCGCAGTACAACGGTTGCATGGCCGATGCCGATGTAGCGTATGTCTATTTCAATCCTAAGGTCATCGAGCACAAACGTCTCACTCCTATTACCGCCGACGAGGTGCGCCGCGCCTTTGGTACGGCAAACGTTGAGGTGTTCACCGAGAGCGAGGCCTTGCAGCAACGCTTGCGTGAACAGGACTATCACAACACAGCCCTGCTGATGATGTCCTCCGGCACCTTCGACGGAGTGAATATCAAGGAATTTGCAAATGAATTGTTAGGATAAATCAAACGCCGCTACCCGAGTGAGTAGCGGCGTTTCTTTTTACTTGTCCAGACCGTTGATCACTGCCTGACGCAGATCTTCGATGGCTTGCTGCACATCTTCCTCTGCCAGGGTAGAGATATCTATCGGTTTGCCTACATGCATGTGCACGGGATGATGATGGGCATAGAACTCGCGTTTGTTCATCACCTCATAGCAGCCTGATAGCGAGATTGGTACGATTGGCAGTTTCAGATCCAGCGCTATCTGCAGCGCACCGCGTTTGAAGCGTCCGACCTGTCCGTCAGCCGAACGGGTGCCTTCGGGGAAGATGACCGTACAAACTCCATCGTGCAGCACTTGCTCCGCCTCGCGCATCGACTGTACGGCAGCTGCCGTATTGCCGCGCTTGACGAATATATGTCCGGCAGCCTTGCAGGCAGTACCCACGAACGGGATCTTGCGGATCTCGGCTTTCATCAGCCACTTGAAGATCACAGGCAGCCAACCGTAGATAAGGAACACATCGGCGATCGACTGATGGTTGGCAACGAACACGTACGAAGTGTGGCTGTCGATGTTCTCCAGTCCGGTGACACGTACCGGCAGGAACAAAAGATAGAAGAACGACTTCGACCAGAACGCTTGTATCCCGTGCAGCCACCAACTGTTACGCCAGTGCTGGCAGATGATGGTCGAGATGGCGCAGAACAGCGTCATCAGCACAAATAGCGGAAAAGCTATCAGATATTGGTAGATGATGTAGAGAACTTTCATATCAAACTGTATACTTCATCATGAATCCGCGATAAAGGGCGCAGATGCGGCGGATCTCGTCCCAGTTCTCCTCGCTCAGTTTCGTTCCGATTACCTCAACCACTCGTCCGGCAGCGATAGTGCCGATCTCGCCGCACTTGTGTATGTCGAAGCCGTCTGCCAATGCGTGCAGGAATCCTCCGGCATACAGGTCACCGGCGCCGGTTGAGTCGGTACACGATGTAGTGATGGCACCTATATGGTAACGCTGGTCACCCTGCTGAACATACGATCCGCGTTTGCCGACCTTCACCACGGCTATATCGCACTCCGCAGCCATCTTTGCCACCGATTCTTCGGGATTGAGATGCGTATAGGCAAAGCTCTCGTCTTCGTTGGCAAAAACGATATCCACGTATTGGCGCACAAGTTCCTTGAGGAAATAGTGGTTCTCGTTGATCACATTGTACGATGCCAGATCGAGGCTGACCATACATCCCGACTCCTTCGCCAGACGGATGGCTTTCTCGATCAAAGCATGATTCTGCACCATGTAACCCTCGATGTGGAAGATGTCGTAGCCCACGAATGCCTCTTTGGTTATATCGTCGGCCTGCATCTCTGCCGAAGCACCGAGATATGTGGCGAACGTCCGCTCGCCGTCGGGAGTGATCAGTACGATCGAGCAACCTGACATCAGTTGCGGATGCGTCAGTAGCAACGGTTTTACACCGTTCTTGACCAGATCATCGCGGTAGAACTCGCCAACCTCGTCCGAGCCTATTTTGCCGATGAATGCCGCCTTGCCGCCTAAGGCTGCGATAGTAGCAATAGTGTTTGCCGCCGAGCCGCCGGCTACCATGTGCTTGCGTACCGAAGCAAAACGCATCTGGATCATGCGTGCCTGCTCCATCGAAATCAGATTCATACTGCCTTTGGGCAAGTTCAGTTCACGCAGGTCATCTTCCGACACCTGCATAAGCATGTCCGTAAGGGCGTTTCCTAAACCTAATATACGTTTCATATGTTAAAAATTAATATTTTTCGCTTTTATGGTCATTTTTTTTGCAAAAAATTTGCATATATCAAAAAAATGTTGTATCTTTGCACCCGCTTTGAGCAAAATGCTTCCTTAGCTCAGTCGGTTAGAGCATCTGACTGTTAATCAGGGGGTCCTAGGTTCAAGTCCTAGAGGGAGCGCTGAGCAGGTCACACGGCCTGCTTTTTTTGTGACTGTCAGTGTCACCGGCATCCCGAACGGCAACGGCATATTGTGCGTCACATGTCCTGCCGGAAAACCGAACAGTTGTGGACAATCGTAATCTTTCAGCACACCGGCTATACTCTCCTGCAGCGTGCAACCCATCTCCGGATCATCATCGCAGTCGGCAAACTGTCCGATGATCACGCCGCTCACTGCCTCCAACACACCGCTTAGACGCAACTGGTGCATCATCCGGTCGATCTTGTAGTGCGGTTCTCCTACCTCTTCTATAAACAGGACCGTTTTCTTGCCTTCCTCTCTGTCGCGCTCTATGCTCAGGCGGATGTCGTAAGGCGTTCCGCTCAGTCCGCACAGCACGGCCATGTTCCCGCCGCGCAGCACACCCGTCGTCTCACCGGTCTTGTTCAGCGGCGATGGTTCAGTCTCATACACGCATGCTTCGCCGCGTAACATCCGCAGCAGCGCTTGCCACGGTTCGGCATCGGCAGGCAGGGTGGCTATAGGTTTGCACATGATGCCGTGTATCGACGCTCCGCCCAGTCGGGCAATCAGTTGGTGTAACTCCGTGATGTCCGAAAATCCGCATACCGGCGCCCCGTTGTACGTATGCTCAAGCACACCACGCTCAATACTGTCAATGATCTGCTGCATGCCGTAGCCTCCGCGCGAGCAAAGTACCAGGCCGACATTCTTGTCTGTCAGTGCATCCACAGCATCGGCAGCACGCTCCTCGGCGCATGCTGCAAATCGTCCGTAACGTCCGCAAGCATGCGGAGCAATGCTCACACTGTAACCTTCCGACCGAAGCCGTGCGGCTGCCTGCTCAATCAGCGAGGCATCCAGTGCCCCTGCAGGTGATATGATTCGAATCTCTTTCACTGTTTCACATTTGCCGCGCTATACAACTGCGCGGAGTTAAACGCGTTCTGCCAGATGATGTATGCTGCCGGGCCAATAGCGCTGAGCGGATTGAGGAACACCTGACACATCCAAATGCCCAGCGTAGTATTCTTCTGCCCGAAAGCCTGACCTGCTGTGATGCGGCTCACGCCCGCCATAGTCGTAGGCACGGCAGCGGGATTGATCACCACATCCTGATATTCCTTACCCTTGCTCGGTGCGGGCAGGTGGTAACCTATTCCCCTACCGATAAAGTATTGCGCCAGGCAGGCGATCAGCGAACCTGCGAACAATACTGCCAAAGCCCACCAACTATACTCGGCATGCAGCAATGTGTACGTGATATCGCCCGTAAGTATGGTTAGCGTGCCTGCCCAAAGATAGAAAGGCACTTGCGCCCACGCACGCGCAAGGGTGAACCGCTTGTCGGAACCCTTGTGCCGCTGCCAGCCGTCGTATATCAGCCTCATCGCCCAAGCGGCAAGGAACGGGAACAGCAACAACGGTGCTACACGACGCAAGATAAGCCACATCTCGGTCAGAAACGCCATCTGTCCGTCGGGATGAACCAACGGGAAGAACGCCGGCACAACAATTGCCGTAACCGCATTGCTCAGCAGCGTAAACGCCGTCAGGTTCTGTATGCTGCCGCCCAACTTGCCGGCAATAATAGGTGCCGCAGTGGCGGTAGGCATAATAAAACATACCATCAGTCCCTGACTGATTATAGCCGTATCTTCAATCCCTACACCGCAGTATCGGCACAACGCCACACTGCCGTAATACGAACCAGCCGTCAGTGCCATCTGTGTGACCAGAACAACCCAATGCCAGGCATGCAATCGCAGATCCAAAGGGTTGACCTTGCAGAACGTGAAGAACAGCATCAGCCCAATCATCGGTGGCAAGATGGGCGTGAGATGCCGGAACAGCGAGAATCCTGCTGCACCGATCACCATCGACAGCACCAAAGCATACTTATCCACAAACTGACTGACTGTCATATTCACCACTATCAAACAGCGGACCGAAGTCGCGAACTATATCATCCATTATACCAAACACCTCATCACGCGTATCTGCGCGGAGCAGGCTGATACGTGTCTGGCGGAAATTAGGCAGCCCTTTGAGTATCGGGCTCGCCGCAAAATGTCTGCGGCTGTGCACTATACCTTTGCGCTCGTCGCCCACCCAATCTATACTGCGATCCACATGCTCCTTCAGTACGTTCATGCACCACGCCATTGTGCGTTGCGGTTGAGGTTTGCCGTCCAGATAACAGCGTATATCCTCAAATATCCACGGGCAGCCGAACGTAGCCCTGCCAATCATCACGGCATCCACTCCGTATCGGTCAAAACACTCTTTGGCACGCTCGGGTGTAGTGATATCTCCGTTACCTATTACCGGTATATGCATCCTCGGATTGCTCTTGACCGCTCCAATCAATGTCCAGTCAGCCTCACCGCGATACATCTGCGAACGAGTGCGCCCGTGTATGGCAATCTCGCTGATGCCGCAATCCTGCAATCTTTCAGCCAGATCGACTATGAACGGCGTGCCGTCGTCGAGATATAGCAATTTGTCTTCCCAGCCCAAACGCGTCTTGACCGTCACAGGCGTCTTAACGGCGCTAACCACAGCACGGGTTATGTCCAGCATCTTAGGCACATCGCGCAATAGCCCTGCTCCGGCACCTTTCACGGCCACTTTCTTGACCGGACAGCCGAAATTGATGTCGATTATATCAGGCTTGGCCTGCTCCACTATTCGAGCTGCATCGGCCATCGACTCGGGTTCACGTCCGTATATCTGTATCGCTACCGGTCGCTCGGCATCGTTGATGCGAAGTTTGCGCATCGTGGAGGCTACGTCACGAACGATTGCATCGGCATTGACGAATTCCGTATATACCCTGTCCGCTCCGAATCGCTTGCACAGCAATCGGAATGCCGGGTCGGTCACATCCTCCATCGGCGCCAGGTATAACGGTCTCTCCTTCAATTACTCTAAACTCTAAACAGCCCGCAGGGCGCTAACTCCAAACTATTTCGCCGGTATCCAAGTCTGGTTACGTCCGAACACTCCGAGTTTGTCCAGCGATCCGCGCAGCACGAGCTTGCCGTTCTTCAGGTAGATCTTGCCGTAATAGAACTTGCCGTTATTCGGGTCAAGCACCTTGCCTCCGCGCAGTTCGCCTTTCTCCATGTGCATACCGCGGATGATTACCATCCCCAGCACAGGAGCATCCTTGTCCTGGCCCTCGCACAGGGTACATGTGTAATCCTGCGGACCCATCAAGATCTTGCTGATCTTGCCGTAATACAGACCGTCGCTCTCCTGATAGATGGTAACAACGGAATAGTTGTCACCGGTCTTGTCATCCACGGTCATCCAGTCACCTACGATAGTATTTTGCGCCTGCAGACCGATAGTCAGCAGCATGGCGGATAGTAGAAAAACAATCTTTTTCATTTATTTGACAGTATATTCGATTTTCGTTTGAAGATTGTCGGACGAAGTGCCGATATATATATCGTACGTACCTTTGTCCAATACCCATTCGTGTTTCCCGGCGTCAAAGTAGCAGAACATATCGTCCTTGAGTTCGAATGACACACCGGCCTTTTGTCCGGGCTCCAGTTCAACTTTGCAGAACTGTTTGAGTTCCTTCTTCGGCCGTACCACACCGGACTTGCGCGGAGCCACATAGAGTTGCACAACCTGCTTGCCTTCGCGTGAACCGGTGTTCTTGATGCGGATGCTGACTACACCGTCAGCCAATTTTGGCTGACTCAGTTCGAAGGTCGTATAACTCAGTCCGTGGCCAAAGGCAAACAGCGGTTTATGCTTCGGCGGATTGATACTGAACTCGCGCCCGTCAGCGGTGTAACGAACAGGTTTCTTCTGTCCGTACAGGTCAGCGTATCGATAGCCTACAAATATATCCTCTTTATATTCCACCTCGTTGTTTACGCCCGGATAAGCCTCTGCTCCGTACTGATGCGCCGGATAATCCTCCAATGCAGGCATGATAGTAAACGGCAGGTGTCCCGAAGGATTAACGTCGCCGAACAGCACGTCGGCCAGAGCGTGACCTGTCTCCGAGCCGTTGAACCACGCTTGTACCAGTGCCGGCACATCCTGTAGCCAAGGCATAGCATACGCGTTGCCGCTCAATATGACTACAGCCAGATTCTTGTTCGCCTTGCTCAGCGCGCTAATCAGTTCGTCCTGACCATACGGCAGATTGTACTGCAAGCGGTCGTAACTCTCTGAATCCTGATGATCGGCTTTGTTCAGTCCGCCTATGAAAAGAACTACATCAGCCTCTTTGGCCGCGTTCACCGCCTCTTCTGTCAGTTGAGCCGGTGTGCGGTTGTCGCGCAGATCCTGACCGGTGGTTACACCGTTGTACTCGCCGCCTATATCTCCCACATATCCGCGCACGTATCGAACTTCGGCATTGTTCAGTGCGGCACGCTCACGTATGCCTTGCAGCGGCGATATCTCATATTTAGCCTTCAGCGAACTGGAGCCGCCGCCTACCGTCATCTGTTTGATAGCATTCTCGCCCACCACGAGGATTGTTCGTTTGTCGGCAGTTATCGGCAGAACAGGTTGTGCGGCTTTCTTTTTGCCCACCGCATCGTTCTTGAGCAGTACTATACCTTCGCCTGCAATCTCACGCGCAGCCTTGGCATGTGCATCTGAGCAGAGCGAACCAAAACCTTTGTTCGGATTCATCGATGTACGGAAGATCAGTCGCAGCACATTACGCACTTTGTCATCCAGTTCCTGCGTTCCAACTTCTCCGTTCTGAATCTTTTTCAGGTAGGGATTGGCGAGATAATAATAGTCGTAGGAGTTCGAGCGTCCTTCGGTCAGTCCGTCAGTCCACGAACCGAACTCCAGATCCAAACCGTTGCGTATAGCCTCGTCGGTATTGCTCACGCCTCCCCAGTCGGATATAACCGCTCCGTCAAATCCCCATTCGCCGCGCAGTATATCCACCAGCAATCGGTGGTTATGGCAGGCATATTGTCCCCATATGCGATTGTACGCACCCATTATGCTCCACGACTGTCCCTGCTGCACGGCAGCTTTGAATGCCGGCAGATAGATCTCGTACAGCGCACGGTCGCTCAGACTGACGTTCACCACATGCCGACCATCCTCCTGATTGTTCAGAGCAAAATGCTTGACGCAGGTGGCAACGCCGTTCTGCTGCACGCCTCTAACGTACGGCACAACCATGGTGGCTGACAGGCAAGGGTCTTCGCCCATATATTCGAAGTTTCGTCCGTTGAGCGGTGTGCGGTAGATGTTCACGCCCGGTCCGAGCAGCACGTTCTTGCCGCGGTACAGCGCTTCTTCGCCTATGCTACGGCCGTAGAGGTGTGACATCTCGGTATTCCACGTAGCAGCCAGACAGGTCAGTGTAGGAAAAGCCATGCAGCTGTCGTTCGTCCAGCCGGCCTGATCCCACTCGTCCCACTTCACCTCGGCACGTATGCCGTGCGGGCCGTCGGTGCACCACAATCCGGGTATACCCAGTCGCGCCACGCCGGGCGATGAAAACTTACTCTGCGCATGGATGATGGCAATCTTCTCGCTGAGCGTCATACGGCTGAGCGCATCTTCGACGCGCTGCTCTATTGGAGCGCTCTGATCGAGGTACACTTGTGCACGCAATGGCAAAGCCATCAGCAGGCTGACGATTGTCAGTAGTAGGGTAGTGTTGCGTTTCATGGGGTATGAGGTGTTTAGGTTGTACGTCTCTCGCGGAGTTCTTGTTTGATGAACTTAACCATCATGTTGATCGCCGCGTTGTTGTGTCCGCCTTGCGGTATGATCACATCCGCATAGCGTTTGCACGGCTCGATGAACTGCTCGTGCATCGGTTTCAGTACGCGCTGATAACGCTCCATCACGGCCTCGGCTGTACGTCCGCGCTCCACTATATCGCGACTGATCACGCGTATCAGCCGGTCGTCACCGTCGGCATCAACGAATATCTTCAGATCCATCTGTTCGCGGAGCTTCTTGTCACTCAGCGCCATGATCCCTTCTACCACGATGATTTCTTTCGGCTCGATATGTATAGTCTCTTTCTGCCGTGTACAGGTTATGTAGTCGTAGATCGGTTGCTCGATAGCCTCGCCCTGCTTAAGCATGGATATATGCTTTGCCAGCAGTGGCCAGTCGAATGCATCGGGATGATCGAAGTTGATGTTCTGACGTTCCTCTACGGGCACGTGACTACTGTCCTTGTAGTACGAGTCTTGAGGAATTACTACCACTTCGCCTTTCGGGAGGCGTTCGGTTAGTTTGCGGACGACGGTTGTCTTTCCTGAGCCGGTTCCACCGGCAATGCCAATAATAAACATAGTTTGGGGTGTTTGAGTGTAACGCGGTACAAAATTACAAAAAAAATTGCATATATGCAAGTTTTTTTTTATATGTATATGATTTTTTTTCTCCTTATCACTTGTATATGTCAAAAAAAAGTATTATCTTTGCAGCAGATTTATGGAACTTCATCCTATTGCACATGCCCGCAACGGTTTTACCGACAAGTTCGGCATACCCCGTCAGGTTCGTGATTGCACGAGCCTGCGCACGCGTATCGTGTTCTGTCCGCCTTATCGCTCCGACGATGCTATCCGCGGCATAACCGAGTTCTCGCATCTTTGGCTCCTGTGGGGATTCCACGAAGCTGCCGACACGCACTCTCTGACCGTTCGTCCGCCTCGTTTGGGCGGCAATGTTCGTGTCGGCGTGTTTGCTACCCGTTCGCCCTATCGCCCTAATCCGCTCGGACTGACATCCGTGCGTCTCGTGGAGGTCGAACATACGGCCGAAGGGCCTGTGTTGGTTGTCGAGGGAGCGGATATGATGGATGGAACACCTATCTACGATATCAAACCCTATCTCCGCTATTGCGACTCTCATCCTGACAGCTGTGACGGCTTTGTTGATGCCACTCCGCGACGACTGCTCAAGGTCGTTTGGCCTGAACCGTTGCCCACAGGTTTGCCGTTGCAGGAGCTCTGCGAGATCCTTGAGCAAGACCCTCGTCCGGCGTATCATGACGACCCCGAACGCATCTACGGCATCGATTATGCAGGGTGGAATATCCATTTCCGTGTTATCGCTGATTGTTTGCACGTTGTGGACACAAAAATGCTATCTTCATGTGCAAAATCAGGGAAAAGTACGAATTAATGGGAAATTTTTGAGTACGATATTTGCATTTCCCGTTTTTTTGTTGTACTTTTGCATGCTTTTTTCGCGATAGCACGATTTGCCGAACGCGAGGCGGGATAGCTCAGCTGGTTAGAGCGCATGATTCATAATCATGAGGTCCCCAGTTCAATCCTGGGTCCCGCTACAGAAAACCACTCCATCCGAGTGGTTTTTTTGTGTGAATACGTTCGGGTTTGTTGCATCAGTCTGTTTTCGACATCTTTTCTTTACAAAAATTTGCATAATTCAGATTTTTTTTGTATCTTTGCACAATTAAAATCCATACCCTATGAAAAAGCTCTTTCTGTTCTTCTGCGTCGGACTGATGATGATGTCCTGCGCCAAGTCTGCCAAACAATCCGCTGATGCTGCCCAAGGCCTGCAAGGTAAGTACGAGATCGATTTCTCTCCGCTCCTGTCCGAGATCGAAAGCGACAGCGAGGGAGAGCAGCTTGCTGTAGCTTTCGCTTCGATGCTCCTCACGCATATGCACATGACTATGGAGTTTGATGGCGACAAGTTAAACATCGACACCTCAGGTCCCGTGCGCGAACTCGTGAACATGTTCGGCGATGCCAAGATGCCTTACACGGTTGATTATCAGCTTCGTGACGATTCGGTTCTGTTTATTCGCGAACATGACGAGGAGGAATTTAAGGAGATGGGCGTCCTCCGCCGTACTGCCGATACCAACGACGAACTGCTACTCGTCACCTGTGAGGAGGATGGCAAGGAGCTCAGCCTGCTCATGCGCAAGAAATCCAAATAACCGTTGCCCGCTCCGATGCCAACGAGATCATCGATCTGCTGGATCGGTAAAACAATACCTGGATATGAACGCCAAGAAATCCATACGATTCTATAACGATCACATGGTTCGTGCGGTGTGGAACGATACCGATAGCAAATGGTATTTCTCCATCGTGGATATCGTAGCGGCTATCACGGATAGTCCGCGTCCCCGTGTCTATTGGGGTACTGTTAAGAGTCGTCAAAAAGCGCAGCATGGCGAGTTGTATTCAAAATGTATACAACTGAAACTGTTGGCTGCTGATGGCAAACGGTATGCAACGGATTGTTTCGCGCAGGAAGATATCGCAGAGGTAGTCAAGACCCTTCCTGCAAAGAACACCGATATTCGCCGTTTGTTACGTGGCGCATTAACAAACAAAATCAATGATCGCGAGCTATTCATGAAAGGTATCGACTACTCGTATTACTACGAGCAAGAATAAATAAGAGGAAAAGCCGAGACCTCAATCCGAAATGTTGGTTTGATTAAATTATGCAAAACAATTTGCAAATGTGAGATATTTTTTGTAACTTTGCAGGCGGATTTCGGTGAATGCGGAAATAAGATAAATCACATGTGCAAAGTTTGCACATACCAAGAATTATACCCGACAAAACAATGAAAGACGAGATAGTTTTATATCAGCCAAACGAGCAATTCCAATTGGAAGTGCGAGTTCAAGATGAGACGGTGTGGCTCACACAAGACCAGATGGCTTTGCTCTTCCAAAGAGACAAATCGGTTATTGCACGCCACATTAGCAATATTTATGCCGAAGGTGAACTCCAGAAAGAAAGTACAGTTGCAAAATTTGCAATCGTACCTAAGAACCGAGAACGGTTGTATGAAGTGACACTCTATAACCTTGATGTTATCATTTCGGTTGGTTATCGCGTAAAGTCCCAACGTGGCACGCAATTCCGCCAGTGGGCAAATAGAATCATAAAAGATTATTTGTTACGTGGTTATGCGGTTAATCAGCGCCTGTTGGCTGTAGAAGAGCATGTTGACAAAAGTCTGATGGCTCATGAACGCAGATTAGAGGCTGTCGAAGAAAAGATAGATTTCTTTGTGCGCACGTCTTTGCCTCCTGTTGAAGGCATCTTCTATGACGGTCAAATCTTCGATGCCTATAATTTTGTTAACGACCGTATCCGCGAAGCCAAAACGCGCATTGTACTTATCGACAACTATGTAGATGATAGCGTGCTGAAGATGTTGGACAAGCGCGCAAAAGGAGTTTCCGCAAAGGTTTACACCAAGTATTTCACTCCGCAGTTGTCGCTTGACTTCGACAAGCACAACGCACAATACGAACCTATTGAGGTAGAGCAATTTGATCGTTCACATGACAGATTCTTGTGCATTGACGAGACGGTCTATCATATCGGCGCGTCTCTCAAGGATGTAGGCAAGAAATGGTTTGCGTTTAGTCGAATGGAGCAAACCACCGATGAACTATTGAGCAAGATGTAATCTATTTTTATAATGAATCGAGAAAATGCACTAAAAAAACAATAAAGGCTATACACTATGCTAAAGGAAATTAAGGACATCCTCAACAAGCAGTTGTTGCGTCAAAAGCCAACTAATGAGCAATTCACCTCTTATACGGAAGCTTTGCGCAATCTGAAAGAAAGCATTCAACCTAACGAGACGGAAGAGCACAACAAGAGCTATATTGAGACATTCTTGAAGGATGCTTTTTACGGCAAGACAAATCTGGTAAATACTGCCGACAAGATAGATTGTGCAATATACCAAACAAAGGATGCTAATAGTCCTATTGAGGTGATAATTGAGGCTAAGTCTCCTACTAATCAGTCTGAATTTCCTTCAATTCACAATCTGAATTGCAAAGCAATGCAAGAACTTGTTTTGTACTTCATGCGTGAGAGGTTTAAACCAGAATCTCCAAATATCACGCTCAAACATCTTATCATTACCAACGGCTACGAATGGTTTATAATTGATGCTTCCGTATTTGAGAAGTATTTTGCCGACGATAAGAAATTTGTCAAATTATATAAAGAGTTCGACAACAATGAATTGCTATTTAGCGGCACAAAGGATTTCTATACCGAAATAGCAAAGCCTCAAATAGATAAGGTGAAGCAGAACATTGATTTTGCTTATCGTGATATTCGCACATTGAAAAGCGATACGGCAAAGTTATGGTTCTATCGTATATTGCAACCTGCACATTTGTTGAAAGCGATGAAGTTTACCGACTCCAACAAACTCAATACGGCATTCTACAATGAATTACTGCACATAATTGGTTTGGAGGAACATAAAGTGGATGGAAAGAATGTCATCGAGCGTAAACCAACCGCACGCAGGAATACATATTCTCTTTTAGAAAGTACGATATACCAATTGGAAGATTATGGTATCTCGTCGGAAGAAGAACAATTCGATCTTGCCCTAAATCTTGTAATTACATGGATTAACCGAGTACTGTTCCTAAAACTATTGGAAAGCCAACTCATCAGTTACCACGGCAATCAACACTCAGACGAATATCGCTTTCTCGCCCCACAATTCATCAAAGATTACGATGAACTCAACGAACTCTTCTTCAAAGTGCTTGCTATTCCGGCGCAAAACCGTCCGGCACAAGTCAAGGAGAAGTTCCACAATATTCCGTATCTTAATAGTTCACTCTTTGAACTCACTGAAAACGAGGATAAGTACTTCCGAATCACAGGGCTAAAACTTGGTCAGATGCCCTTATTCTCTCATACTGTTATTAAAGACAAGAACGGTCATCACATGAAGATGGAAATGGATACGTTGGAGTACTTGTTCCGTTTCTTGGATGCGTATGACTTCGGTAGTGAACAATCTGACGATATTACTAAAGCCGAGAATAAAACACTTATCAACGCGTCTGTATTGGGTCTTATCTTTGAGAAAATCAATGGATATAAAGATGGTTCGTTCTTTACACCGGCATTTATCACACAATATATGTGTCGCGAAGCGATTGAACGTATAGTGATACAAAAGTTCAATGCCCACTACGGTTATTCTTGTAAAACATTAACCGATATTCACAATCAGGACTTTGACAAAGCAGAAGCTATTGCTATCTTGGATAGTATTACACTTTGTGACCCCGCAGTCGGATCAGGGCACTTCCTCGTATCAGCACTTAATTGTCTTATTGCAATACGTGCTGAATTAGGGCTGCTTCAAGATGAAAACGGAAAACGTTTAAAGGACTACACCTTTTCGATCGACAACGATGAACTGATAGTGTTGGATGAGGATGGCGAAATCTTCCACTATAATCCTAATAGTGCTGAAAGCCTGCGCGTACAAAAGACGCTTTTTGAACTCAAACGACGTATTATTGAAAACAACTTATTTGGAACTGACATCAATAATAACTCCGTCAATATTTGTCGTTTGCGATTGTGGATAGAATTGCTTAAAAATGCTTACTATCGAGACGACACACACGAGCTGGAGACTTTGCCGAACATTGACATTAACATCAAATGTGGTGATTCACTCAAAAACAAATATCCTGTTGTCGTAGGAGAATCTATCAACGACATTTTCTTGCAAAAGTATGTAGCCTCATACAAAAAGGCGGTTCTTGACTATAAGCAAACATGTGACAAAGCGCAGAAGCAAGAAGTTAGAAAAAGTATTGAGCAGATAAAGTACCACATGCTACACGATGGTTCACAGTTGAATATCTTTGATACAGAAGCTAACCAAACTGCTCAAAACGATTCTCTTTTTGCACATTCTTTGGAATGGATGATTGAGTATCCCGAAGTTTTGGATGATGCAGGTAAATTTGCAGGTTTTGATATTATCATCGGCAATCCTCCGTATATTCAATTACAAGCAGATGGAGGTAAACTTGCTACGTTATACGCGCCTAACACCACCAAGAAAGGTGACTCGCGTAATAATTACAAGACCTACGCACGGACAGGCGACATCTACTGCTTGTTCTATGAACGAGGTTACCAATTGCTCAAACCAAACGGCATTCTTTGCTTCATTACATCCAATAAGTGGATGCGTGCTGGATATGGAGAGAAAACACGTGAGTTCTTAAGCAGTCAAATGACACCGGACATACTAATTGATTTTGCCGGTATTAAAGTGTTTGAGAATGCAACGGTTGATACCAATATTTTATTGGTCACCAAAGCAGTTAATGCACAACGGAAGTGTACGGCTGTATCTTGTCAAGATGCCAAGATGGATGACATAAAGAATTTGAGCGATTATGTTCAGTCGCAT
>DBYS01000022.1:0-295 GCA_002310195.1 Bacteroidales bacterium UBA1180 | reverse complement strand
TTATACGACCGATTTTACGCGGTAGAGATATAAAACGGTATAGCTACGATTGGGCAGATCTTTGGCTCATCTACATACCGTGGCACTTTCCATTGCACGAAGATGATTCTATACAAGGAGTATCTGAAAAAGCAGAGGAAGCCTTCAAAACCCAATATCCTACGATTTACCAACACTTATTAGCATACAAAGAGGATTTGTCAGCTCGCAATAAAGCTGAGACGGGTATTCGTTATGAATGGTACGCTATGCAACGTTGGGGTGCAAATTATTCGGACGATTTCAATAAGCCGAA
>DBYS01000015.1:9326-17904 GCA_002310195.1 Bacteroidales bacterium UBA1180 | reverse complement strand
TCAGTCAACAATTAACGAGGATTTTTATGGGTCAACAACAACCAACAACATCCAACAATTTTTTTCTTTTAAAGTTAGTACCGATGCGACAGATTTTGGAACATCTGAGGCATAGTGAGGCAGTGCAAGGGCGAGGCTAAGGCAAGGCAAAGGCGAATTGAAGGCAAGTTAACTCGAGACTTATTTGTTTTTGTGGCAAAATTTCGGTGCTCTCTTGGACTACGCATTGACACCGATTAGACTTCTATCCGCCTTCGATTAGACCCCAATAAACCCTCGACTTACTATTACAAGGCCATTGATTTTTACTCATTTTCCCCCTCCACCTACCCCGTTTTTCGGCATTTTGGCGAAAAAACAGAGTTTTTTAGTCCTTTTGTTCAAATTGATGGACATTTATTTGGATAAATCAAATAAATTTCGTATCTTTGCCCACGGTTGGTGTGCGTATCACACTTATTCGCACCAACCGAACACCGAAATATTAACCAAAATCACACATACCATGAAACGAAATTTACTTCTCGTTTTATTTTCCGTATTCTGCTTTGGGGCAGTGACTGCCGCTGAGCTGAATATCTATGCTTCCGGGCTGCGCCTGAATGGTGCAACTGCCGCGGATCAAGTCACCGGTGAGAATCAGGTGCACATCGACTATTTCCTGAATGCGCCTGCAACAGACTTGAAGTTCCTTGTGTTGGACGCTTCTACAGGCGAACAGTTGACTTCCGTCACTATCCCAGCCGGAACAAGCAACGCCAACTACACCAAAGGCGCTCACTCCAATGTGGTCGTTGACCTCAGCGGCTTCTATGGTGCCGGCAACACGTACAAGTGGGCGATAAAGGCGAGCGCGGCAAAGAATGAGTCGCTGACACAAGTCATTGACGGAACTGCAAGCCAGTACTTCATGTATTCCCCACGTGGCATTACCGTAAATAATTACCCAGAGACAGACAATTTTGGATATATATATGTTTCAAATGCCGTAGCAAAGACCAGCACACAGACAAAAGGAATATTTGTGTACGATAATACGTTACAATTGATAAACACAAGCGGAAACGGGTACAAATCTGCAGATTGGTCAACAGGTGACGCAGCAGGTGGTGAAACCAATAACGCCTTGGCAACTCCCTACCGAGTATGTGTAGGAGAGGATGGAAACGTTTATGTAAGTTGTACATACGAAACCGGCGAAGGCGTATGGCTTATGGATTGTTCTACGGTTACGCCGACATTCTCACAAATCATAACCACAAATCTATATGGTATTTGGGTGAAAGGTACCGGTGCCTCCAAAGTTCTTTATGGCATCAATGGATCTTCTTTAAACATGGAGCAGTATGCTTTTGGAAATACGATACCATACACGGGAAGTGTAAGTAACAAATACACAAAAGCACAGATGGGTATGACCCAAAAAGCTTCATGTATAGCTCCAGATCCATATGGTGGATGGTGGGTCAGTCAATACCGTTATTCCGATACTGAAGATAATGCAATAATTTTCCACATGTCTTCTTCGGGAACAAAAGATTGTAATTCTGTTGGTAAAGGTACTACCTTAACCAATACAAGACGTGGAATCATGGCTGCTAATAAAGACGCCACACTGATTGCCACATATTCAAGCGGCAAAGCCATATTGTTTTCTGCTAATTATTCTGATGCCGGAGTTCCTACCATGTCTTATTTGTGCGCAACAGGAACGTTAGGAACAAACATTGATGGTGTAGCATTCGATTATGCAAACAACCTGTACATTACTTCTTCTTCATCGGAGAAAGTATATGCTTACTCTACCCCCAAAGCCACCAACACTTGCACAACTCCGGCAGCCTCTTCTCGCACAATCGTACTTGAGTCATATATCCCACCGGTAGATGTTACTGGTGTTACGCTTGACGAGTCATCCAAGACGCTTGTAAAAGGGCAAAACTTCACGCTCACAGCAACAGTTGCTCCTGCTGATGCAACAAACAAAAACGTCACATGGACTTCTTCCGATCCGACAGTGGCTTCTGTCAGCGATGGCGTAGTAACAGCCCTCAAGAAAGGTACAACAACCATTACCGTCACCACTGAGGATGGCAGCTATACAGCCACCTGCGCTATAACTGTCGAGCTGATGCACGGTACATATAACATCGGCGGCGCTTTTGCCAATTATGCAAGCCTGTCAGCTGCAGCAACGGCAATAAAGAATACCGGTATAGACGGAGACGTTGTGCTACTTGTATGCGCAGACATTGCCGAAAATGCAAACATCGGTTTGGTTAACAACACCTCTTACTCTATCACTATCCGCCCGGATGCTGCTATCAAACGTACCATAACGTTCGGTTCACAAGCAGATAACGCCGGACCTTCAGGCCATCTCATGATTGGTTATGACCTGACAGGTTGGGCTGCATCGGCAGCAAAGAACATATATATTGACGGTTCGCACAATGACGAAGGTCAATATCTTGAATTTGTTGCGGGCACAAACGGTGGTATCGTGGCATGTTTCTATGGTCATGTGACCGACTCTTACATCAAGAACTGCCGACTGATTAACACTCGGGAGTCTGGAACAAATGTTGGCGTAGTATTCCGCGTAGAACAATTAGCTGGAGGAACACCTGCCGCTGCCGACAAGACAGACAATTCACCCGAGAATATCGGTTTGGAGAATTGCTATATAGAAGTTTCGGGCAGAGATGTAAACTCAAATGGTATCCAGTTCAACGGAGCAAATGCGAAAACTGCAAATGTTGGTGGTCCTACCGGTTGCTATATCCGTGACTGCGAAATCCATGCTCATCAACGCGGCATACACTTGAATGGTATCAATAATGTAACCATCGAAAGAAATATTTTCCACATACAGCAAACATCTACAGGTTACCTTGCTGTTGGCATACTTGGCGGCTCTGCTGCAGGAACTGTTTCCGTTAAAGGCAACAAGTTTATCGACCTTGTTACCGCCAATAAGGCTTCCGGAAATTACGGTATGCAAGCTATCGCTGCATCCGGAGGCGCGACCTTATGGGAAATTGAGAACAACTATTTTGCCGGAATGGATGCCACCGCTTCTACTGATAACAACAGCCAACTTGTATACGTACGTTGCGGTGATCCGTGCAATGTAAGGCACAATACTTTCTACATGCCGTCTCTATCAAACAAACCGGCAACTCCGATAACGCATGCTTATCCAATTACATGTATTCATCTTGCAGGGGCAAACACGTACGTTGTTAAGAACAATATCATCATTAGTGCAGAAACAGAAGCCAACAACTCGCTTATTCGAGGTACAATCAACTCCACCTATGTCAACAACAACATTTACTTCCACAGCGGCGGTAATGCTGCTATAATGGCAGGAGGTTCAGTTTATAAGACATGGGATGAGTTCACTACCAAGGATGCTAACTCCAAGTGGGTAGAACCGACATTCGCCAACGCAGCAACCGGCGATCTTGGTATCGTTGAATCAAACGATGACCTGAAGGTTGCAAGACTTGGAGATATACTTACTGACATGTATGGCAATTCTCGTCCTGATCCCACATATGCCGGAGCATGTGAACCAGTAGGAGTAACAGATATAACCGGAATCCCTGCCACTCTAACATTGGACGAGATTGGCGACACCCATACGTTCACCGCAACGGTTTTGCCGGCTAACACCTCGTTCCCGACAATCACTTGGTCGAGCAGTAATGAGGCCATTGCCACAGTTACTTCCGCAGGTGTAGTAACAGCACATGATAAAGGTGAAGCGACTATCACTGCTACAGCAGGCGGATTCGAAAAGTCATGTGTAGTAACAGTAGCCGCTGCAAGTTCGCTTGCCGGCGAGTATCGCATCGGTGGTGCAAACGCCGATTATGCTTCGCTACATGCAGCTTGTGCGGATTTGTGTGAACACGGCTTGGGTGGCGATGCGACATTTATTATCTGTGCTGACCTTGCAGAAACAGCCAATAGCGGTATCGTCAACAACTCCAATCATACGCTGACCATCCGCCCGGACGGCACTACCAAACGCACCATTACATTTGGCAGCGCTCCGGATAACGCAGGGCCTTCGGGTCACGTAGTCATTGGCTATAATCTGACAGGATGGAGCTCATTTGATACCAAGAACGTAATCATTGACGGCTCATACAACGACGAAGGCCAATATCTGGAATTCCAAGCAGGTACAATTGGCGGCGTAATTGTCGTGTACTATGGCAGAGTTACCAATTCCGAAGTCCGCAATTGCCGACTTGTGAATGCACGCGCTACAGGTACAAACTACGTGGCACATTTCCGAACAGAGAAAGATAGCGACAAAGCTCCGACCGGTGTAGGCTTTAAGAATTGCTATATGCAAGTAACAGGCGTCGCTAATGCACAAGCTGTGTATTACAACGGCTCTCAAAGTTCTACAGCAGCCGGCAAACCGAAAGACTGCTATTTACGCGATTGCGAAATCGTCTCCAATTTACGTGGCATATTCATTAATGGCGCTATCAATGCAACCTTCGAAGGTAATACGTTCCGTATGCCTGGAGCATCAAACGGTTATATAGCACACGCTATAATGGGCAATGCGCAAACAGGAACGATTACCGTCCGCAAGAACAAGTTTACTGAGCTAAAGACAAACAATGTAAATGCCGGTTCTTACGGAATACGCGCGATTACTGCCACCGGTGGAGCGACCAAATGGGTTATTGAAAACAACTACTTCGGTGGAATAGATGCTATTCAAGCAAGTGCTGCGAACAAGAATATGCTACTAACATATATATGGTGTAGCGACTTGTGCGAAATGCGTCATAACACATTCCACATGCCTGCTCTATCATACAAGCCATCTTCGGCATTGGACAGTAGCGATCCTATCGCTTGTGTGCGTTTAGTGGGTTCTGCTAATCATATCATCAAAAACAACCTCTTTGTCAGCGATGAGACGACGGCATACAACTCGCTTATCAGCGGTACGTTGAATGATAACATCCTCAGCAACGTATTCTATAACCAAGGCGGCAATGCGGCGTTGGCAAGTAGCGGTTCCACGATAGATGATCTTGATGAATCAAACAAATGGATGGCCGTAACCTTCGCTGATACTTACAAACTTTCCTTCGAGTCGGCATGTAACCCATTGATGGGCGTTACACAGATTGCCGGTATTACAACCGATATCGAAGGACGCACACGTCTCACACCTACACACGCAGGTTGCTACGAGGCCGGTTGGGGATTCGTGCTTGACGAGACAGCTACCAACAACTCCACAACAATCAGTAGCAAAGCCGGAGAAACGACAGACGTCCTCCTCAAGCGGCACTTCACCGACGCGACAGCGATGTACACGCTCGTGCTGCCGTTTGACCTGACTGACGCACAGCTGCAAGAGGCATTCGGTGCAGGGTACAAGCTCTCCGTAATGACCGATGCGTACTGGAAGGTTGAGGGCGAGGTGCTGTATCTGCGCTTTGATTACGTCAACCATCTCGAAGCCGGCATGCCTGCCCTACTCCAAGTCGGCGAGGCTGTTACAGAGGATATACTCTTCCGCGACGTAACGATCGATGCTTCCGATCCTGAAAATGACCAAACGGTAGCCGTCATGAGAGGTTTGTACGACAAGACGACCGTTCTTGCAGACATCAAGAGCTACTACCTCGGCACAGGCCGTTACCTCTATCAGTACACCTCTGACAAGGAGACCAAAGGCTTCCGCTCATACTTCTACTTCCCGGACTTCGAATCCGCAACTCCTTGCAGCGCACGTATAGTCTATCGCGACGAAGTAGTGACGGACGATGAGCCGGCAAGCGTTCAGCCGACAGCTGACGCACCGCAGAAGCTCATACGCGACGGCAAAGTAGTCATCGTAGTAGATGGCGTCGAGTACGATGCACTCGGCAGAAAGATTCAATAAGTCAAACTCTAAATGCTTACAATCATGAAAACAACGTATATCCAACCGCAGACAGAGTGCATCCTACTGAGTGCAACGAACATAATGGTAAGCCTGAGTGCCAATGGTGGTGGTCCTGCAGGCTTCGGTGATGGCGATGGTGGTGATGCACTATAGCCCCCCTACATACAGCAAAAAGATGGCACCTATGCGGGTGCCATCTTTTTTGATCATGTCAGCCAAGAATGGCTGCCACATACCTTAAATGATGCCTTGCTCCATGGTCAAAAGACCTTGAGCAGTGGATCAAATGATCCCCTGCTCGAGCATCGCAGTAGCGACCTTCATGAATCCGGCGATGTTGGCGCCCTTGACGTAATCGATCGAGCCGTCGGGTTGGGTGCCGAAGCGTACGCACTGCTCGTGGATCGACTCCATGATATGGTGCAGGCGCTCGTCAACCTCCTCGGCTTTCCACGAGAGGTGCTCGGCGTTCTGGGTCATCTCCAGACCGGAGGTAGCTACGCCACCGGCGTTGACAGCCTTGCCCGGGGCAAAGAGGATGCCGTTGTGCTGGAAGAAGTGGATAGCGCCGGGTTGGCAACCCATGTTACTAACCTCGCAGCAGCACCAGCAGCCGTTGGCCTTGAGTTCCTTGGCATCATCCTCGCTGAGCTCGTTCTGGAACGCGCACGGCAGGGCGATGTCGCAGGGGATAGACCAGGCTTTCTTGCCGGCGGTGAAGATCACCTTGCCGGGGAACTTGGTAGCCATATCCTCCACGCGGTTGCGGTTAGATGCACGCATCACGAGCATGTAGTCGATCATCTCGTCGGTGATGCCGTCGGGGATCTCCACCACGCCGTCAGGACCGCTGACTGCTACGACCTTAGCGCCAAGCTGTTTGGCCTTGGTAGCTGCGCCCCAAGCCACGTTGCCGAAGCCCGAGACTGCTATACGCTTGCCCTCGATCGACTTGCCGGCCTTGTGGAGCAGATGCTGGGTGAAGTACAGCGCGCCAAAGCCCGTAGCCTCCGGACGAAGGATAGAGCCGCCCCAGGTCATGCCCTTGCCGGTAAGCACACCGGTGTGGTACTCGCGAGCGAGCTTCTGGTACATACCGTTGAGGAAACCGATCTCACGGCCGCCTACGCCTACGTCGCCTGCAGGGATATCCTGATCCGGACCGATGCAGCGCCAGAGCTCAAGCATGAACGCCTGGCAGAAACGCATGATCTCGTCGTCGGACTTGCCGACGGGATCGAAATCCGAACCACCCTTGGCACCGCCCATAGGCAGCGTGGTGAGGGCGTTCTTGAAGGTCTGCTCAAATCCGAGGAACTTGAGCATCGACGGGGTAACGGCACGGTGGAAACGCAATCCGCCTTTGTACGGGCCGATAGCAGCATTGAACTGCACACGGTAGCCGAGGTTGGTCTGTACCTTACCCTGGTCGTCCACCCATGTGACGCGGAAGGTAAAGATACGGTCGGGCTCAACCATGCGCTCGATGATCTGCGCACGTTCGAACTCGGGATGCTGGTTGTAGGTCTCCTCGATCGACTCGAGAACCTCCTGTACAGCCTGTAAGTACTCGGCTTCACCCGGGTGCTTGGCAGCGAGACGCTGCATGATGTCTTGTGTTTTCATACAATTAATGATTTGTATCGCCCAAAAATGGTCGATGACTGATTATTTGGTGATTTTTTTGAAGTATATATAGAATGTTGTTCCTTTGGCTGAGGTTTCGAAGGTGATTGAGCCTTCGCTACCGTCAACGATATTCTTGGTTATGGCGAGGCCGAGCCCCATGCCCGTGGACTTGGTGGTGAAGTTAGGCATGAAGATCTTGCTCTGGATAGCTTCGGGTATGCCCGGTCCATTGTCGGAGATAGATATCTCGACACGGTCGGCGACCTTGAGCATAACGATGATGTCGGAGTCCGGCCGGCCTTGCATGGCCTGCAGGGCGTTCTTGATGATATTGGTGAACACATGCGTCACCTGCTCGGCATCGGCGTAGGCGAGCACCCCACTCTCGGGTCCGACGTACCGGATAGGTATAGACGGATCTTCGACGCGCATGAGCGTAACGGCGGAGAAGAGCTTCTCGGCTATATCGACCTCGGTAGGCTTGACCTCGGGCATCTTGGCGAAATCGGAGAAAGTGGTAGCTATACGTCCCAGATCATCGAACTGCTCGAGCAACAGGCGTGAGGCATGATCGAAGCGCTCATCGAAGTACTCCGTGCCCTTGATGCGTTGCAACTGCTGGATGGAGAGCTTCATAGGCGTGAGGGAGTTGTTGATCTCATGCGCTATCTGCCGCGCCATCGTACGCCACGCCGACTCGCGTTCGGATTGTGCGAGGCGGACGGTGGATTGTTCGAGCTGCGCCACCATCTCGTTGTAGCGATGGATGAGCTCGCCGAGCTCATCGTTGGCCTTGTAGTGGATATAGTTGTCCTGCCCGAGGCGGAAGCGCTGCATGGTATCGGCCATGCTCCGCATGTTGCGCGTCAGCCGGCGCGATACGACCACTGCGATGACGAAAGCGAGGATGAGCAGCAGGATATATGGCGGCAAGAACCGGCCGATGTACTCCGTGACCTCCCTTTCAACCTGCGGCGAGGAGACGTAACACGGCACGGCTATATAGCCGATAGG
>DBYS01000015.1:0-9151 GCA_002310195.1 Bacteroidales bacterium UBA1180 | reverse complement strand
AGGTCGCGCAGATCGGTGTTCAGTCCGCGGGTGTTCAGGGCGGAGATGCTCATGTCCCAGAAGTACAGGTCGTGGAGCGAGGCCTGGATGTACCGCGCCTTGGCCTGCTGCTTGGAGCGCTGACGTTCCTCGTAGTGCGTGCGGACGTACGAGGTGGAGACGAAGAAGATATACACGAATCCCGCGAGCACAAGCGCCACCACGAGGTACTGCACCTTGGTGTACATCTTCATATTACGCAGTCCGTGGCTGCGCCAGAGGTTATAGAAGAACGCCGCGAGGAAGATCAGGGCGATGAGCGACATGATGATGATCACCAGCTGATAGCGCGACAATCCGCGTTGCGAACCGGCGAACAGTGAGCCGTAGGAGAAACTGTCGGGCGAGAGCGCAGGCAGCTGCTCCTCGGGCTCCATCTCCGGCGGCACGAGCGAAAAGAGGTACGTGCCATCGTCAGACAGCACGGGATAACAGCCGTCGGTAGCCCGCTGGCGGCGTATGAGCCAACGGTTGTCGGCACTGAACGGCGCGATGAAGTCGTTGGGCAAGCGTTCGCTATACTGCGCAAAGAGGAACTTAAGCGGAATGATCGTACAGACAGAATAGTTGCCGCACCTCGTCCAGCGTGCCACGCCTACGGCATTGTCGAAGCGGCCGAGCCACCAGTCGTTGTAGCGAACGAGCGTCAGATCGTTGGCCACGAGCCAGTTGTGGGACCAGAACAGGAGATTGCGGCTGTCATAGACGTAGAAGATGATATCCGGGTGGCCATGCGAGACAGCCAGCAGCGAATCGAGGCGGTCGTGCTCAAGCATAGGCTGCAACTCGCCGAGCAGCGTCATGACCTCAGCCTGCTGGCGATGGAGCGTACGCTGAATACGTCTTCCGTCGGACGAAAGGCTGTGACATGCCGTAAAAAGCATACTCCACACGGCAATCAGCACAACAAAACGTACTATTTGCTGCAGTTTTTTCATTTCCGCTTGCAAAGTTACAAAAAAAATCGTAACTTTGCAAGCAAAATCGAAGAAATTTTTGTATGGGTGCACTATTTACTGCATTATTGTTAGGACTTTTGACTATTTTAGACCCGTGTACGCTCTTTACGAGCATCACGGCTATCAGCTATATCGATCGCGAACTGGCCAACAAACGCAAGGTGCTGCTGAACGGACTGATGTTCGTACTGGGCAAGCTTGTGACATACGTGCTGCTGTCGCTGCCGTTCATCATGGGCGCACAGACCGACGGCGTACAACATGTGCTGGAGCACTACGGCGAGCCTATACTCGGGGTGTTCATGCTCATCTGCGGCGTGGTGCTGCTGTACAGCGGCCATCACCACCACGAGCACGATCACGGCATGAGCAAATGGCTGCAGAGCGTAGGCAGCGAGAGCAGCTGGCTATGGTCGTTTATGCTGGGCATATTCTTTGCCGTGGCGTTCTGTCCGCACCGCCTGGTGTATTTCATCACGATGATCGACATCACGATCTCCCTGCCCGCAACCTGGAACTGGGTGCTGCCGGTAGTGTTCGGCCTGGGCACGGGTCTGCCGATCATGCTGATAGCATGGCTGGTAAGCTACAGCGCAGTGAGCATAGGCAGCCTGACCAACAAACTGCACACGTTCGAGAAGTGGTTCCGCACGATATGTGCGGTGCTGTTCCTTGCGCTGGGCGTATATATGTGCATACACACGTTCCATCATCACCACGACCATGAACACGGGGTTTCGGTTCAAACAGTTCTTCGTCAGGCATGACCGCTGCGCGATGAAGGTCGGCACGGACGGGGTGCTGTTAGGTTGTTGGGTCTTCGGCAGCCAAGAGCTAAGAGCTAAGAGACAAGAGCGGATATTGGATATAGGCACGGGCTCGGGACTGATAGCACTGATGCTGGCGCAGCGGTATGCAGAGGCGCAGATCGATGCGATAGATATCGATGCTGACGCCGTGGAACAGGCGCGGGAGAACTTTGCCGCCTCGCCGTGGGCAGACAGGCTGCACGCAGCGCAATGCGCGCTGCAAGAGTGGAGAGCGGAGAGCCGAGAGCTAAGAGCGGAGAGCCGAGAGCGGAAGTATGACTTGATAGTGAGCAATCCGCCGTACTTCGTCGATAGCCTGAAGAACCCCGATGCAGCAAGGCGCACGGCGCGGCACAACGACACCTTGCCGTTCGGCACACTGATTGCCGAGAGCGTACGGCTGCTGGCTGCAAACGGCACGTTGGCACTGATCATCCCGACCGAAGCCGAGGACGAGCTGCAACGCCTCGCCGCGGAGCACAGACTGCAGTGTGTGAAGCGGTGCTACGTCCACCCCAAGCCCGGACGACCGGCCAAGCGGGTGATGATAGCATGGGTTAGGAGCGACCAACTGCGCAATGCATCCGCCACGATTGGCGGAACAACCGAGCACCTCACCCTCGAGGACGAACAGAGCGGACGAAGTGAGGCGTACCGGGAACTGACAAAAGATTATTACCTATGATACTCTACCCTAACTGCAAGATTAACATCGGTCTGCGCGTGATAGGCAAGCGTGCGGACGGCTATCATGATCTGGAAACGATCTTCTACCCCGTACAGGGATTGAGCGATGTGCTGGAGGTGACCCGCTCGACGGCGTTCAGCTTCGAGCAGACGGGTCTGGTGGTCGATTGTCCGGCCGAGCAGAACCTGATCGTGAAGTGCTACCGTCAGATGCAGGATCGCTATCCGCAGATCGTGAACGTACGTATCCGCTTCGATAAACGCATACCGTTCGGTGCAGGTCTGGGCGGCGGTTCGAGCGATGCGGCGCACATGGCTATAGCGCTGAACGAGTTGTTTGAACTCGGTCTGAGCCGTGAGCAGTTGGCAGCAGAGGTCAGCACGCTGGGCGCGGACTGCGCGTTCTTCGTATATAACACCCCGTGTCTGGCCGAAGGCATAGGCGAACGGCTGACACCTATCCCATTCTCGCTGAGCGGCTTCAGGCTGGTGATGCTCAAGCCGGACATACACGTCAGCACCCGCGAGGCGTACGCAGGCATACGGTTGTCGGGCGATCAGCCATCATTAGCAGAGCTCGTGCGCAAGGGTGTTGCCCCCATCGACCTGGTTCGCCACGCTGATATCATTTACAACGATTTTGAGCGCACGGTGTTCCCGCTTCATCCGGCACTGGCAGACATAAAAAAACGCCTGCAGGACGCAGGCGCAATGTATGCAGCTATGAGTGGCAGCGGGTCAACGGTCTATGGTGTGTTTGAGAATGACCCGGAACGTCGTACCCTTGCTGACTACGGACTGATGGACAAAGATCTGTCCGCGATGGTACTCTTCAACGATACGCTTGCATAAGCTCAAGCCCAATCCCCACCCTCTGGTTTTGGTTGTATAACCGGGTCGGAAGACCTGTTTGTAGCGTTTGCGCTCGATGCCCCGACCTGTGTCGGTGACATCGAGGATGATTGACGTGCCGCTCTGCTGCAGGTGCAGTTCGATCCATCCGCGGCCGTTCATGGCATCGACGGAGTTCTTGATCAGATTCTCAACCACCCACGCCATCAGCGGTGCATCGGCCATCGTGGTGTAGGCCTCAGGCGACGAAGGTTCATCGATCTTCAGTGCCAGTTCCACCTTCTGAGAAACGCGTGTACGCATATAAGCGTACGAATCTTCGACCACGCGGCGAATATCCGTCATCACGAGCGTCGGCGCGCTGCCTATACGCGAGAATCGTTCAGCCACAAGCTGCAGGCGGTTGACATCGGCCGCGATGTCCGGCAGCAGTTCATCGTTGGGGTAACGCGAGTTCAAGAGCTCCAGCCAGCCGTTGAGCGACGAGATAGGCGTGCCGAGCTGATGGGCAGTCTCCTTCGACAGGCCGACCCATACGCGGTTCTGCTCGTTGCGGTACGAGGTGATGATATACGTGATGATCAGCGCCATAAAACTGAGCACAACCGCCATCTGCACCCACGGGAAGAGCCTGAGCTGGCGCAGGAGGTTCGACTGCTCGTAGAAGATGTACTGCGTGATCTCGGGCGAAACACGTACCTCGATAGGGGTCTGACTATCCCGCAAGCGGGCGATCTTACGCTCGTAGAACGCCTCTACATCCTGCTTGGGTTCCTCGACGTTACGGGTGAGGATGACATGATAATCGGCGTCGGTCATATAGACGGGGATAGTGGTGTTCGCCTCAATGATGGACGAATAGAGAGAGATGTCGGTATTCTCGTCGGCGAGCACAAGCTGCCGTGTGGCCTCGGCCCAGATCTCCATACGCTGCTGCTCAATCTCGGCGAACTGCCGCGACAGACGATGGGTGAACCACGCTGACGCACCGACGAACAGCAGGGCAAAAAGAACGATGATCCAGCTGACTATAGGGGAACGCATAACGTACTATTTGATGCCAAGTTTCTTACGGATATCTTTGGGCAGGGCGTCCTTGTGGACGAGGATGTCGTTGGTCTTGTAGCGCATGAATGCCTCGGACACATACCATATACCCTTGAAGTCCGAGCGCGCGGTGCCCCACGAGTTCTTGACCATGTAGTATTTCTTGCCGTTCTGGTCCTTGGCCGTGCCGAAGATCTGCATACCGTGATCATCAGTAGTCTCCCAGCGGTCGTACGCGCTCTGGCGCAGCTCTTGCGTTACTTCGATCTCGGGCAACGGACGTTTGGTCAGTTCGTCCTTGCGCTGGTCAGCTTTCAGTCCGAGCCAGTGGGCCATATCGCTGCCGGTGATCTCCGCACCATTGTCGGCATCGGGCACAACGCCTATGCCCTTGCGGGTAAAGCCGTCCTCACTAACATCCGCACCCCACGCAAGGGTATAACCCTTGGCCAGGGCGTTGTCGATGATAGCCATGAGCTCGTCGATTGGCACGTTGTACATCTGATCCATCCGCCAGTTGTCGGGCACCTCGAGGGCGAAACGCTCGTAGAACGGGTGATGGGTATAACTGGTGATGCTCACATAATCCTCCTCTTTGAGGCCAAGCATATCCGCAAACGAGCGCGGTGTGTAGGTCTTGCCCTTATAGGTAAACTCCGAGGGGCATACGCCGAGGTAAACATCGTATATCGCCTGCAAGCCTTCACGCCATACGGGAGTGAGCTTCTTGAGTTTGCCGTTGGTGAGCGCCTTGAGGTAACCGCCGGCTACAGCGTCCAGCTCGGTATGCACAGGCAGGGTGTCGCCCTTCGCCACACCGTAACGGATACCCGGCATCGACTCCTGCGGCACAAGACCGTAGTGCGACATACAGTACAGCACATCGTATGCGCTGCCGCCGGGAGCGAAGCTGCTGCCCTGGCCGTACTGACGTACGTAGTACGTGGCGCGGTCGAGCATCGTGCGGCTGACTACGAACATCTCGCTCAAGTCATACTCGCCCTTGCCGGTACGAATGAGTTCGCTCTCAAGGAACCCGATGGTGGAAAATGCCCAGCAGGTCGAAGAGCGGTTCTGGTCCTTGACAGGCGTGATAGGCAGGCTGTCAACCGTCGTGAAGCGGAAACCCTCCACACTATCCTTCACTGCATCCGTCGCATACACCGACAGAGAAAAACAAATCAGAGTCAAAAAAAGAATTCTTGGGTGTCTCATAGAGTAAATAGTTGTCATCGACTGAAAAAACAGCAAAAATCGTACCGCAAATGCAAAAAAGTGCACGAACAATTTGCAAATATCGATTTTTTTTTATAACTTTGCAGTCGCAAAGTTGCGCAATACATAAATGTTCTGACAGACACCATGGATTTTTCCGACATACGCACATATATCGACGAACACCCCTGGCTCGGGCGCTGGGTACTGAACAAGTACGTGATCGCTACCGTGGTGTTCGGCGTGATCTTCCTGTTCGTAGGTGACCAGTGTCTGATCAAGCAGATCCAGCGTGCGCGACAGATGCGCGGTCTGCAGCAGCAGATCGAACAGAGCCGCGAGAATATCGACACCTATCAGCACGCATTGGATTACCTGGCTAACCCCGACAGTCTGGAGCGTTACGCACGCGAGCAATATCACATGCACGCGCCGAACGAAGAGGTGTATGTGGTTAAGTAGTTAGGGGTTAGAGGTTGGAAGTTTGAGGTTAGAAGTTAAGAGATGACAGCAGGACGGATACTGATGATTATCGGTTTGGTGACCGTAGGCGTGGGAGCGATACTCTCAACGAAAGAGATCGAGCCGTACGCTGATTACACGCTGGTAGTAGGCGCAGTGCTGGTGGTGCTGTCAGGATCGCTGAGGATGAGAAACAAGTAGTATGCAGGATAGATTGGTAAATGAGCACATCATCCTCGGGATTGACCCGGGCACGCTGTATATGGGCTACGCTATCCTGCACACGGTAGGACAGAAAGCGGAGATCTGCGAGTTCAGCACACTGGACGTACACAAGCTTGACGACCAGTACGCACGGCTGCAGCAGGAGTTCTTCTTCATCCAGCAGCTCATCGACAAGTGGCATCCGACATGTCTGGCTATCGAGACGCAGTTTGTGGACAAGAACCCGCAAACGATGATCAAAATCGTGCATGCACAGGGTGTCGCGATAGCAGCGGCGCTGTCGCGGGACGTACCGATATATGAATATTCGCCGATGAAGATCAAGATGGCTATCACCGGCAACGGGCACTCGACCAAACAACAGGTGGCAGATATGCTGCAGCGGTTCCTGCACATACCCGACGAGCAGATGCCCAAGAAGCTCGACGCTACAGACGCTCTGGGCATATCTTACTGCCACTTCCTGCAGTTAGGGCTGCCGGTAAGCACTGCCAAAGGTGCAAAGAACTGGACGACCTATGCCAAGCAACGAGGTCTGGCCGACGGCGCAGCCACCACACCGAACCAGAAACTGCTGGCGGCAATGGCTACAGCAAAAAAGAAAAAATAAACAACTAAAATACAAATACTATGGCTTACAAAATTTCTGACGACTGCATTGCATGCGGTACATGTAAAGACGAATGCCCGATGGGTGCAATCTCCGAGGGCGAGCACTACTCTATCGATCCTGAGGTATGTGTCGATTGCGGCACATGCGCAGACGTTTGCCCGAGCGGCGCTATCGCTCCCGAAGCGTAGTCTTCGGTGACGCGCCGCACAGATGTCGCGATGCGACATAAAGGCGACGCGTACCTCGACTCCTCCCCACCACAACATACGTTGTGTCGGGGACCCCTTACAAGCAACGCCTCTCGTATGGAGAGGCGTTGCTGTTATTTGTCGCAATTGTTGCAATCGGACTCGCATGAGTTGCAGTCGCCCTTGCAGCGGCCGCACTGTCCGCGCTGGTGAAGCGCCTTGAGCTCACCGGGGGTGACATCACGCACGTCGATCACCTTACCTACGAAATGCAGCGTCTCGCCCGCCAGCGGGTGGTTGAGATCAATGGTGACCTGATCGTCGGTGATCTCGACAACCTGGGCATTGATAATCTGTCCGTCGGTAGTGTTCATAGGCACAATAGCCCCCTCGAACACACGCTCGGCGTCAAACTCATCATCGCCGTTGTAGAATAGTGTCTTGTCAAGCGTCATGACGCCCTGTTCGTCGTAATCGCCATACGCCTGATCGGGCGTGATAACGAAATCGAACGGGTCGTCAACATCCTTGCCGACCATAGCCGCCTCAAAAGCCGGCAGCATCATACCTTCTCCATGGCAATAGATGAGCGGCCGCTCAAGGGTGGCAGTCTCCATCACTTCCTCCTTGCCATCTTCACCCACCACAAACATCTCATAGATGAGAGTGGCAACTTTCTGGTTTTCAATCTTCATATAGCGTTGTTTTGGTTAGTTACTGTTATATCATGCGCGGGCACTTTGCTCCACGCGAATTGCGGTAATAGCTGCTCGGGTGTGAGCGGCACGGGCTCGGGTATCAGTCCTGCGATATGCGCGAGACGTCCGATGACCTCTGGTGCGGTGTAGCGCGTACGCATCGCGCTGACGGCAAGCGACTGATCGCGTTTGCAGAGCCGTTGCCCCTGCTCGTTGATGAGCAGCGGGTGATGGCAGTAGGTCGGCGGCGTGAAGTCCAACAAGCGGTACAGATAGAGCTGTTGCGCCGCAGAGAGCAGCAAGTCACGTCCGCGAACGATCTCCGTCACGCCGCTCAAGGCATCATCCACGACGACGGCTAACTGATAGGCAAACACCCCGTCAGAGCGGCGAAGAATGAAGTCGCCGCAATGGGTGGCGAGGTTCACCGACTGATGGCCGTAGATGCGGTCGTCGTACTCGATGTTCTCATTCGGAACGATCAAACGTATAGCCGCCTTGGCCGATTGAATATGCCTGTTACGGCACGTGCCCGGGTAAACAATCCGCCCGTCAGACTCGTGCGGCGCCTGAGCCGCAAGGATCTCGTTGCGCGTGCAGGTGCAGAAATAGGTGTAAGCCTGCAGCTGCCGCAAGTACTGATCGTATATGTCCGTTCGCTGCGACTGGTAAATCACCTCACCGTCCCACAGCAAACCGAGCCACTCAAGATCGCGCATGAGCCGGTCGGCATACTCCTGCCGTGAGCGCTGCGGATCAAGATCCTCAATACGCAGCCGCCATGCGCCGCCCTGTTGCTTAGCCGAGAGCCACGAGAGCAAGGCTGCAAGCACGTTGCCCAGGTGCATCTCGCCCGTAGGAGATGGTGCGAACCGACCCGTCATACAGTCTGCTCGATGTTCCAGACGAAGGCACGTACGCCGACCTCCTCGTTACGCATGTCAAGTTTCTTGACTGCCTCAAGGAGTGCAGGCACCTTTTCGTCGTCAACGATGGTGATGACACACGAATTCATCTCCGGCCAGGCGTGCGTGCCGCGGCGAGGCTCACCGCCGTTCGTACCTCGCCCCTGAACCTGCTCAAAGAACGTAAAGCCCTGGATGCCCAACACATCCAACATATATTCCACACGACCTGTATTGGCCTGATTGAAAACAATCATTACACTCTTCATGAGAATAAAAATTAAAAATTAAAATTACGAATTTTCCTTTTTCACCTTGATATCCATGAAGATGAATTTCTTGCGTAGCGCTTCCTGCTTGTCGCGGTCGCCATGACGGGACATCACACCATAGAGAACGGGGACGACAAACAACGTCAGGAAAGTAGAGACGGTCAGACCGCCGATGACAAC
>DBYS01000003.1:1006-36935 GCA_002310195.1 Bacteroidales bacterium UBA1180 | reverse complement strand
TGGTTGTCGTTCTTGTACTCGTCGCTGGTCCACCAAACGGTGTTCTTCGAGTTCTCGTCCATAACGATGTATTTGTCCTTAGGCGAACGACCGGTGTAGATACCTGTCATGACGTTCACTGCGCCAAGTTCGGTAAGCTGGCCTTTCTCGTAGCCGGTCAGGGCAGGGTTCATCTCCTCCTTGAAGAGTTCCTCGTACGAGGGATTGTACGCTTTCACGGTAGCACCCGTGATGCCGTACTGGGTAAGATCTAATTGTTTCATGATTGTATAAATGTTTTGTTATTATTTTGGATTCACTATGTTTTCCTCCACGATACGCACCTCGCAAGGCAGCGGACCATGTTTGAGCACGCTAACCATATCGTCGGCCTCCTCAAAGGTCATGTTGCCGGCTATCTGGCTCTTGCCGCCGGGTATCTCCGCCATGATCGTGGGGTACGAATATACTGCACCGTCCACCACGAAGGCTATCGACTCTCCTACATGCTCACGCGTATATTGCGCCCAAGCCTCAGCAGCCTGTTCGTTCATTGTAAGCGATACGTTCGGGATATTGCCTTTCTTGACCTTGATCTGCTCCACATCGGTGATGCATTCGCCACTGAAGAGCGGCTGTCCGTCAGCCGTAGCCTTGAGAGCAATGAGCTCGAGATATTCATAATCGACCACATGTGCCGACCAGCGGAATCGCACATCCTCCGGCAGCGCAGCCTGTGCGGCGGGCGAGGCAAGGATCGCGTTCACCCGGGCGGTATCGTCCATCAGCACGCGACCTATGGCAGGCGTCGGGATCAGCGTTCCGTCGTAACTGATAGGAGCTTGCAATATGTTCAGCAGCGAATCGGTGCTGTGCAACTGCTCCAGCTGCGGATAGAGGTCAGGGAACCGGTATGCAGCCCACAACTCCAGCTTGCCGCACGCCTGCAGGATATACCGCGCACGCTCAACAGCCTCTTCGTCGGTCACGGCAGGGAGCTCCGCCTTGATCAGACCGCCGTCCTGAACATGCACGCCGGCATACTTGATGCCCTGAGCGGCAAGACGCGCATCGATCATTGCGGTCACAGACTCGGCCATCTCGGGGTTAGCGAGCTCCAACAGAGCAATCATGCCGCCTTTCTTGGCCATAGCGGCTTCGGTCTTCTGTTCAGCGGTCTTGCGGCTGCATGCTGCCATGCAAAGCAGGCACACAATGAGCGAACACAAAACTCCTAATCTAAGTGTTTTGGTGGTATACATACTGTCATGCGCTTATTTAGGCACTACAAAGTTACAACAAATTTTGCATATATGCAAATTTTTTACAGAGAATTTATCAAAAATCTCTGCATTGTTGACAAAATATGCAAAAAATGCAGGGTATCTGCACTTTTTTTGCCAAAATATTTGCATATGTCGAAAAATTGTTGTACTTTTGCGTCCGCTTTTGTAGAAAGCGAAAATGTGGCGAAGTTGTTATTCGTGCAATGCTGCTTCAGCCATGATTGTTTAACCGTCATTGCCTGCCTGTTTGGCACCCGGCACATGACACAATTGAAAGAATCTCATGTATTTGACAGCTGAGAAGAAAGCAGAGCTCTTCGCCAAGTTCGGCAAGAGCGCACAAGACACCGGTTCGACCGAGGGCCAGATTGCATTGTTTACGTTCCGTATCAACCATCTGACCGAGCACCTCAAACAAAACCGTAAGGATTTCGGCACCGAGCGCGCCCTGACCAACCTCGTTGGTAAGCGTCGCCGCCTGCTCGACTACCTGAAGGCTAAAGATATTGAGAAGTATCGTGCCCTGATCAAGGAACTCGGCATCCGTAAGTAAGTCTTACTCTGCTACACGAAATAGGAGCGACGCGAGTCACTCCTATTTTTTTTATAATTGGTCAGCTTCAACTAACGTGATGATCCGTTCGACTATCCGGTCCTTGTCCTTGGCGTCATATTCCTCCTTAAGGTCGTTCTTGAACAGCTTGGCTATGAACTGCCAGAAGTCTGCGGCAAACTTGCTCTTGAAGGTCTTGATGAGCTCGTACGACGTGCGGTCGCTCTCGCGGTCAAGCAGCAGCATCAGCATCCGGCCTTGCGAAGCGGTCATGCCGCGAAAATCCTTCTCGTACTCGCGGAACAGCTCCTTCTCGCGCTTGCGCCACCACTTGCGTTTCTCCTTAGGGGTCATCAGCGCCAGGGTGTCCTCCGCCTCCTCGATAGCCTTGCTGATACGCTTGGCGTACGGGAGCGTCTTCTTTACATCGCGCACGGTACGCCAGTAGAATCGCTCCTGCTGCTTGTTCTTGAACTTCAGCGGCGCGTAGCAGTACACCTCATGGAGCATGGCGTAATACAGGGTGTCGTTCTCCGGCTCCTCCTGCGCCTGCAGGCACGGCACAGCGGCCATCAGCAGGCAGCACAGAGCGATAATATGTACGAGTACGGAACGCATAATTTCATCCTACACATTGCAAAAAGCAATAATTATGCCATTCTTGTTCAGTTTTCCGAAAAAATATTTGTTTTTTGCCGAAAATAGTCGTACTTTTGCACGCTTTTTCCAGAAAAGCTCAATTGAGCTGTTGGAACAACAGGTCGATTGAAGAGCGGAGGCAATCGTGCGCATAATGTTGCAGCGCAACATCCGATAGCACGATTTGCCGAACGCGACGGGATGTGGCGCAGTCCGGTAGCGCAACGGTCTGGGGGACCGGAGGTCGCAAGTTCGAATCTTGTCATCCCGACAAGAAGTGGTGAACCAACAATGGCTCACCACTTTGTTTTTTAGGTCAACAACTGCCAACAATCGCCGACAACTATTTCACTGGTATTCCCAAAGCATTATAGCGGCGGCCTTCGTGATCGATCACGAGTTGGCCATTGACGATACGTTTGGTTGCGCAGGCGGCAGCGACGGCCGGGTCAAGAGCAGTATTGACATTCGGGCGGATGCGTACGGACAGGACACTGTTGCTCGGGAACGTGTGTGTAGCATAGAGTTCCTCACCCGTTTCGGGATGCGTAAATCGGAACGCCACACGCCGCGACTGGCTGTCGTTGCTGTAGCCGATCACACCTATACTGCCATCGGGATTGAGGGCAGCTACGCAAGTTAGGCTGTTCGGCGCGGTGACATCTATACGTTGTGCTCCGCCGTCGATGACGCGGCTGGCGTGACCGATGATGTAGTAGCTAACGTTCCTGCTTAACTTGCTGCCATTGATAGTCAGTGCGCCCTTGCACGTCGTACAACCGCCGGAGGTGTGGATGCTGTAGTTCGGATCGGAACAGAGATTCCACTCCAGTGCAGTGGTTGACATGTTCCTCAACGAACCAAGTACAACGTTCTGTATATGCCAACTCAGATCGCCGTTGAAATCGCCGTCCTTGCCGGTGTACTGTTCGGTGAAGAGCACAGGCTTGCCGGTACTGTTATATACCGTTGACAGAGCAGATATATCGCCTGCATAGAGGTGGAACGCCGTGCCATAGACGTACTTGCTCTTCGCCACATGGATGGGAAAATCCGTGACATCGCAGTTGTGGTCGTAGGCAATGATACGCACGTCGCTATATTGGCTGTCGCGGAGCTTCGGACCAAGACTGCCGGCTATGAACGTGTACATCGACTCTTTGGTCCACTTCATTGACGGGTCGTTGTGGTCGTTCAGCGGTTCGTTTTGCACGCTGACACCCCAAACAGGTATACCCCACGCTGCCATAGCTTCGATGTATTTGATGAAATAGGTGGCATAGAGGCCGTAGTACTCTGTCTTGAGCGTGCCGTCCACATAACTGTTGTACCACGCAGCACCGGTCTTCATCCACGTAGGGGCAGTCCAGGCGCAAGCAAGGATCTTTACCTTCGGGTTGATGGTGAGGATCTCCTGCAGAATGGGTACAACGGTTGTGAGATCCTGCTGCGCGATGGCAAAGTTCGAGAGCGTCTCGTCCTTGCTGTCGGCATAGGTATAATCGCTCTCGCTAAGATCGCACGCACCGATAGCCACGCGCACCATCGATGCACGCAGACCGTCCGCACCGAAGAGCTCCTCGAGCGTGGCGCGACGTGTCTCAGCGGGCAACTGCATCAGCAGCTTCGCACTGCCTTGGTTGAGCATCCATCCAAAGCCGTCGATCTTCTGATAGGTCTGACTGAGATCCAGCGACACCTGCACCGAAGCCGTGGTAGTGGCCGTCAAGTCCTGCCGCGACTGGTAATCCATGCGTTTGCTGTTACTCGTCACCCACGCCTCGGATGTACCCGTCTGGGCAAATGACATGCCAATAACCGCCAGCATAAGCATGACGGCTATCGTGCGTTTAGAGTTGACCGGGTTCAGCATATTCATTGTTGATATTCGAAACGCCAAGCAGGGTTACTGTCGGGAGCATGCGTGTATATTCGCATTGGGGTTGAATATATGTCTTTTTCATATTGCTGAGGATATTAGAATACAACAATTTTCTTGCCATTGCAGATATATACATTTCCCGGTTGCGGTGTCAGAACCTTCCGCCCGAGCAGATCATAGTACGTATCATCAGCATCTGCCGGCACGTCCTCTACGGCCGTGGCGGTGTCCGTTGCGCGGAGCACGAACCCACGTGCGCCAACCGGTGCCACTGCAGGTGCAAGTTCGAGGTAGGCCTTGCCTGCGGCATTGGTGAACGAGCCCTTGCCTTCTGTTGTGCCATTTGGCCAGTACAAACCGCATTTGCCGCTATTCACGCCGAGTATATAATGCACTTCGTCATTGTTAATCACCTCATCAGCGGTTGATCCCTTCAGCAGATTGGAGTCATAGGAGTCGGTAGTGGTCGTTTGCAGCAGCGTGTAGGTTGCGTTAGCCGCACCATGGAGTATCACGCCTGTGTTGGCAGGGATGACAGCGATAGTCTCGCCGGTGAGTGCCTCGCCGTTCACAGCGGTATAGATCGTTGCCGTCAATCCGTCAGGTACGATATACGCTTTATCGCTATAGAACGAACTATAGCCGTACTGCGAGATGGTGATGTCGTGGTGTTTGTGAGCAACACTATTTTGTGTGCGTTCTGCAGGATTGAGAGTGAAAACAATGTCATAAATACCATCTTCAGTGATGGAAAGCGTTGCGTTAGAGCTCGGAAATTCCCAATCGCCTCCCCAACCATGTCCACCAATGATCTTGTACTCATAACTGCCCACCGTCAAGTTTCTGTTACGAAGAACATATTCGTACGTGCCATCACCTTTAGGCGTCAGTTCTGTTGCTGTCTCGGCAGCATCCCACGCTGCTACGCCAAGCAGTTCCGCTTGTCCTACAACAGAGAATACATTGCAGGGGAAGAAACCATTGGCGCTGACAAGAGAGATCTTCTCTGTTTCAGGATTGAACGTGATTGTAATATCATCCGTTTCGTCAAGGTAGAACTTAATATTGTTCGTACCATTGCCTATATATCCGTGCGAGGACGTTTCCGGATCAATATTTCCGGCAGCCCACTCGTTGCCTTCGCCCCAAGCACCTTTCACCACCTTGAATTCATATTCACCGGCCGGTAGATTAGCGTAAGTCCGGCTATACTCCGGTGCATATAGGCGATTGGCTGCAGCAGATGCGTTCCAATCTGATATGCCGTTCAGCCATACACCACCGTTACCATTACCTGCAACAACGTATGTGGGACTGGAGGTCACACGCACCTTGTTCTCCACGAGCGAGATGGTAACATCGGAAAGGGCAGATAGGACAAATTGGACATTATTGTCTCCATCTTCAGTGCACGTTATCGAATTCTCACTATCCAGCTGGTTATAACCCCACGTACAATCATTATTCTCAGACCAGGCATTGAAATTGTCTTTTATCTTAAATCTATAGGTGCCCGGTGGCAGATTGGTAAAGGAACGACTATGATTGGCGTCTAACTTCGTGTCGTCATCTTTTGCATACCAATCATGTCCGGCAAGCCATACATTGTCCGCGATTGTATTTCCGTTACCGGTTATGCAAAACTCGCGGTCGATAAGCATGACAACTTTGTTCCTGTCTATTTTTACGGTAACATCAGCAGCCTCCGTCAGCCGGAAACAGATATTGTTGCCATCGCCATAGGTCTTGTAAAAAGGCGTTGAGTTGACCGCATCCACCTCGGTGTAGCCCCACGTTCTGTCCCATGTGCCGTTAGTAATCTTGAACTCGTACCAACCGGCAGGCAGGTTTGAGAACGAAATCTGGTCGTTGGACAACGCTATGGAATTATAAGACCAATTCCCAAAAGCAGTACAGTTGCCTGCGATATAGTATTTGTTGCTTCGGTATGCCAATGGTGTGGTTGCAGTCAAACGCACTTTACCATCAACTAAAGAGACCGTAACATCGGCTGTGGCGGAAAGTGTAAATGCGATATCACTACCATTTCCTCCATAAATCGGGGCATCGCTATTTTCATAGTCGATAGTAGTGAATTCATGACCCTCTCCCCAACTGCCATCAGTAATCTTGAATCCATAACCACCGGCTGCTACACCGTAGAAAGTAATTGTGTTGCCTTCGTTTAGTGCTTCAAAGCCCCAGTTGTTGTTATTGCACCACTTACCGTTGGTGTCATCTGCTCCATTGCCGGCAATGTAATACGTTGCTGACAAATGGGCAGAAAAGGCACACGCTAACAAGAGCGTGAGATATCGTGTTTTTCTGTTCATATAGATATAATTAGTTAATAAGTATTATTTCAGCACTTTCTTGCCATCGATGATCAGTACGCCACCGCGAAAGGAAGGATTAGCGGGCTGACCAAGGATGGTAAAGGCATTGCCCATTTGGTCATTTGCCATTTTGCTATTTGTCCCTTCAAGAGCAGTTTCGTCGCTAACGAGCTTCACTACGTTGGTTGACTGCGCGAGGTTAGCGGTGTTGCCGTCGTTAAGCGGGCAGTAGAGTTCAAGCGACGAGCAGAGCATCTTGCCGGCCCCGAAGGCAGCCACCTCATCGGCATTCATACCGGCACGCCAGAAGTGCAGATCGCTGATAGCGCACGCACCACTGATAGTCAGCTGGTCAAGGATCATCTTGCCGTCAGAAACATTCTGCTGTACACCATCAAGATAGATATACGTCTTGCCGGCGGCATAGTAATGCGAGATGACGATGGCATGCCAGTTGGCATCAGCAGGCAAGTTAGCAGGCTGAGCAGGCGCCGTACCTTCCTTAAGTTCAAGCGACAGCTTCATATTACCGATGTTCGCTACGCGGAAAGCGAGCGTGAACGAGTGCACCTCATCCTCGGGCACAAACTCAATCTTCTGCTTGCCGGCAAGTGCTATACCCTCGCCTGTCTGGCGTACAGGTTTAACTTTGCCCGCTGCGAGTGCGTCGAAGAGTGAAGGCACAATGGTGTGCATCATCTCGGTGTGACCGGTGTGGTTGGGGTGATAGATGTCGTCACCGTTCTGGTAACCGTCCGCCCACTGGCCATCGCCCTTGCAGTTGTCCACTGCACCGAGAAGGTTGATGGTCGGGATGTCCCACTCATGCATCTCAAGGTTCATCTGCTTGACATACGTATAGTCGGCAGCAGTGTAGTCGCCACGAGTGTAGTTGTTCGAAGCAATCATAACCTTGCCCTCATCCTCGCCCAACTCGACGAGACGCAGCATATTCGTCTTCCACTGATCGTAGATAGCCTGCTGGTTGGCTGCGCCGTGAATACCTTCGTTGCCAAGGCCGAGACCGATGGCTACATACGTACCGCAGTCGCCGTACATGTGACCTTTGTAGCGGGCAAGCAGATTGACGGTGTTGTTGCCATTGATCGATGTGTTGGAATACTCGTACTCCGGCAGATTGCTGTCGGCAGCATGACGTGCTGCAAGCAACTGGCCGAACTGCCAAGCATAGCCGTGCTTAACATTATTCACCTCTTCGGCACCCTGACCGTTGCAGACCGATGAACCGAAGAACGTGATGCGATTATCGGCTATATCCATGCATTCGATGCTATAGGTGAAGTTGCGCATATCCAATGTTATATCTTTGCGTCCGTGGCGCATAGGAATATCCTCGACGCCATATCCGCAATCCTCCTGATCGGGCTTGAAACCAACGATGCCCTCAACGCCATTGCGTGCCTTGACGGTATAATCCCACGACGAGTTGAAGCAGAACTGTCCGCGCTCGGCGTCACTGCCTGTATATGCCACAAGGTCAAGCGTGTCACGCCAAACGCCGTTGCCACGATAAGTGAGCGCAACGCCTGCAGCATTCCAACCGGCAGTGGTAACATTACCAACGATACCTGCACGGGTGATAGCGAGCGAGGTAAAGGATTTGGCAGTTGTGTTATACACAATGCGATAAATGCCATCTGTGAGAGCACAAACAGTCTCGGAGAGTTTGGTGCCTTCGGGTGTCTCGAATGAGAGCGAACCGCCATTGGTTATACGGCAGAAAGCCTCGAAAGATGTGCCTTCAGTTTTGCTTTCGGGTGCACGAAGCGTCATAGCAACCTCATCTCCCTCAACAGCCGTACCCTTCATCAGCAGGGCTGCATATTTGGTTTCTTCAGCAGGTGTCGGTTTTTCAAAATCGCCATACTGCTCGATGCGCATGGCATTGATGTGCTGGTACGAGCCGCGCTCACCGCTCAAAGTCAACAGGATGGAACCGTCCGCAGCGGGGAAAACAGGCTCCATCACGGTGAATGCATCTTCGTTCCAGCCGTTGCTTGCACCGGAATAGCACATACCGTTACCACCGGTATGATGCGTACCGTTGACAGTGGTCAGACCCTCGAGTTTGAGTTTGTCAACCGTCTGACCGAAACTGCTGTTATATGCGCGCGAACCGAAAATATAGAACACGTACGCCTTATCAGGATTCAGGCCGTTGAACTTCATCTGCGCAGTCTTGTTGTTGACAAAGAAGTAGTCGCCGGCAACAGACTTCTGACCAAACACGCCGAGCATAGTCGAATATGTCTCTGCTGTATTTCCACCGTTCTTGTAACCGTTGCGCTGGAAAGCAGTAGTTATAGTTACGTTTGCGCCGTTGTTTACAGCCGATCCGTCGCGATAGGTCAGAGCAACCGGAGCAGCACTGGTGGCTACATCAAACAGGTTCACCCAATAGATACCGTTTCCGTCAGGTGCGGCAGTTTTCTCACCGTTCGTTCCGTCAGAGTGACCGCAATCGATGAAGATCTCTGCTTCAGGGACATGCAACTCTGTGAATTCCTGCATACGCATACAACTGATGGGGAAATATGCTCCACTGCCTGCATACTGACGGTGAACAGTCAGGCGAATAGTACCATCGCTTGCCGGCAACATAAGCGGCGAGAGATAAACATTGCTCGTATTCTGGTTCTCACCATTGGCACCAATCCCTGTGCCTGCAGCCTTGAGCGAGCCCTGGAAAGCCCATGCGCCGCGGAAAGTATAATCGCTGATGCGATCGTCGGTAGCAACACGACTGGCGAATATCTTGAAGCGATAACCCTTCTGCGGGTCAAGTCCGCTGATAATCATAGAGCAGTGCTCGCTGTTTGACGCGAACAGATAATCGGACGTAGCACTGGCAATGGCCAGATCGCCGAGCAGTTCAGCATCAGGCTCCAGAAAACCGCCACCGCCACTCATACCATTGGCAGTGAACTTGGTGTCAGCCAGTTGGACTTTGATATTGGTGGCAGCATTGGCTGCATCAACAATCGAATAGATGTAATCCAACGAAGGTTTGTTGCTTGTTACCTCTTTGTCGCCAATGTTGTTCCAATAATGGCCATTGTCGTCAGGCGAGGTAGTAACAACACCACGCGTTCCACCATCCATACCGAAATCGAAGTAGAACGTACGGGTAACGGTTTCTGCATACGAGAAACTGAGCAGGCTAAGTGCTGCAAACAGAAGTGTATGGCGTTTCATATAAGTGAAAATTTGAAATTAACAATCGGATTCATTCTCTTAGAAACCACGGGAGGCAGCCGGCCTCCCGTGACTAAATAGGTTTTGCTTATTGAGCAATACCTGCAGCGTTGAAGCGAACGCCATTGTTCTCAATAATGAGCTGGCCGTTCTCGATACGCTTGATGCTCTTGGCATTCAGGCGAACGGTCTCAACAGCCTCACCCTCGGTAGCGATGGTCAGGGTAGCCTCAACCTTCTCGTAGTCAACTACGAGAGTGATGGTTACGTCCTGATAAACAGCCTCGGGATCCTCGGGCTTCATGTTGTCGCACGGGAACGCAAGTGCAATAGGAGTGTTCACATTCCAGTTGCCGGCCTCACCCTTCGGTGCACCGAACTCAACAGCCCACTGGCCATATACAACCTTGAACTCACCGCTGAACTCAGCAAGGAGAATCTCATAGGTATTGGCCTGGCCTTCTACGGCAGTCATCTTAGCTACATCGTCGCACTTCCATCCCTGCCATGCACCAGGAATGAACCAGTCGTTCTTGGTTACATAGAACGTACCGCTGACGAGTTTGAGGATGTGGTCGTCACCATTGATGGTCAGAGTGAGCACAGCATTGGTGTAGCCGCCGAACGGGTTAGCCAGTGCAATGTTACCGCCGCCAAGTTGCAGGGTATAATCCTCACCCAGAACGACACCTGCGCCATTCGAAGCATATTCAGTACCCCACGCGCGGTCCTTGATGATCTTGAATGTACCATTGAGGTCAGCCACGGTAGCGGTGAGCACACCGTTAACGTCAACGAACTCAACTGCATCAGCCAGACTCCAGTTGTTGGTGCAACCGCCTACGAGGTAATAGGAAACAGGCGTTGCACTGTGGTCATACAACGTACCGGCCACGAGGGAGATTACCAGATGGTCAGGGTCAGCTGCGTTGAGCGTGAGCTTGGCATCTTTGTAACGCCAATCGCCTTCCTGCGGGAAAAGAATGCTGGCATTAGCCGGAGCATCTTTCTCACCCTCGGAGTCGTCACACTTAACGAGGTTGTACGAGCCGTTCAGAGCCACACCTTCGCCTGCGACTGCAGCACCGTGCTGCGGATGCCAAGCGCCATTCTCGGCAATCTTGAAGTCACCGTACAAATCAGCTACCTCAAGGGTAAGCACACCATTGACATCTACAAACTTCCAGTCAGCATTGTTGTTGCTCCAACCATTGGCTGCGCCTGCGAAGTAGTAGTCGGTTGCGTTGATAGCCATTGCTGCCATCAGCGCGATTGCAAAAGTAAATAACTTTTTCATGATAAATGTTTGTTTTTAATAGTTAACTATTATATAACCATCGGCTATTTGGCCATTTGCCTTTGGCTATACTTTTCAGGGTATAACACAAGTTGTGACGCTGCGTCCCGGCAGGGTGAGGCTGAAGAATCGCTCGCCCACCTCAATCTGCATCGTGAGGCCGTCGCTGTTCTCGTTCATCAGTACCACACCGTACGTGCCGTCAGGGTTCTCGGCTGCACAAACGGTAAGGTTCGTAGGCTGATAGCCCTTCGTGCCGATACGTGTGGAGCCGGTCTTGAAGGCCTTGCTCAAGTGGCCGATAGCGTAGTAGTGGCTGCGCTTGGTGAGGGTCGTGTAGTCCTTGCTGGACACATCGACTGCTCCGAAGCATGTAGAGCATGCACCCGAACCGCCGTGAGGGCCGTTGTTATCATCAAGCATGTAGTTCCAGACGATGACCGCCTTGCACCAGCGCATAACAGTAGCCAGGCAGGTGTTCTTCATCTCGCTGAGCAAAGATACACTCATGTCATTGCCACCGTTCCATGTGCCGATAGATGCCTCGGTGAAGTAGAGGTTCTTGGCCGGTGCAGCTTTGTGGATCTGGTCAAGCTCGGTCGGGCTGCCGCCGTAGTTATGGTAAGCAGCACCGTCGATGTACTTCGAGGCATCGGCATCATTGTAGATCTTGAGCGGGTAATCGTTCTGGTCTTCCTTGTTGTCGTAATTGTAGTTGTGGTCGAAGACAATGATCTTCGTTTTGATGTTCGCAGCCTCAAAAGTCGGGCCAAGAGCGGTCTTGATGAAGTCGCGCTCCTGCTGCCACGGCATGTACAGCGAAATGCAGTTGCCCCAGTTGAGCGGCTCGTTCTGGATGGTAACACTCTCAATCTTGATTCCCTCGCGCTCGAAAGCCTGAATCCAATATACGAAATACATTGCGTACTCCTGATAGTAATCGGGATTGAGGTAACCGCCTACCCAACCGTTGTACTGGTTCTTCTTGTCCACATCATCAACCTTCATCCACCGCGGGCAAGACCACGGTGTACCCATGACCTTGAGGTTCGGGTTGATAGCGAGGATCTCCTTGAGCACAGGGATGATATAATCCACCTCGTCGGATGTGAGGGTGAAGTTCTCGATACCGAACTGGTCGCAGCATGTATAGTCGTAGTTGCTCTTGGCATTGAAGTCCGAGCCGCCTATGGGCACACGCACATAACTGTAACCCATACCTTCGTCCACGCTGAAGGTCTCCTTGAGAAGCTTGGCGCGTGCATCGGCAGGCATACGCAGCAGATTGTATGCACTTGCACCGGTGATAGCCGCACCGAAACCGTCGAACTGCTGGTAACGAGTCTTCGGGTCAAGGGTAAGGGTGATCTCGGGACTCATGTTCAGTCCTTCGATGAAGTTCTTACCGACCTTGTCGAAATGCATGGTGTTATCGGCCGTGGTGATGTACGTCATCACGTCGTGTTTCGTCTGCTGGCCGGGATCAGTACCCGGATTGTTGTTCGGATCCTTGCAACCTGTCAGAAACAGGGCTGCAAGGGATATGATTAACAGGTTCTTCATATTAGCGGAGTTTTTCGTAACGGGTTTCCATCTTGTTCTTGTCAAGCGTAATGCGATAGATGCCTTCAAACAGCGGGCTTGCGCTCGACCACCAGTTGCCGACATTGCTCTCCTCAGTAGAGCTGACGATATTCAGGCCTTGCTGGGTGTAATCGGTTGAAGTCTCTTCGCCACCCCATCCGTGCTGGTGGAAGAACTTGAAGTTCACGCTACCGAAGCCCGGATGATCGGTGTTCTCCGCATCATTGAGCATATAGACGGTGAACTGATAGGTCTTAGGCGCGATGGTGCGAGCAACGAAGTTCTGGTTCGGACTGTCGAAGCCCCAACCGCTGGTAGCCTTAGGCGACCATGAGGGTTGCCCCATACCTACACCGCAGAGGTACATCACGTCAGGCTCGGTGGTGTCGTAGAGAGGTTCAACTACGAGGTAGTCCTCAGCCACTTTGTACGAGACATAGTACTGTCCTTTCTCACCAAGGAACTTGATCTTGTTGCCGCCAAGGTACTCCATCCAGTCGAGGTTGTATGCTTTCTCAAGATCAACAACACCGGTGATCTCCACTTCGCTGTTCTTGTCGAAGAAGATCTTTGCGCCGCGATACTCCTTCTTGGCTGCGGACGACGAGATATACGAAGGCTCCTCTGCGAGGTCAACCATCACATCGATAGCTGTCACAGGTTCGGCGATCTTGCCGCCGATATACACGTCGAAAGTCAAGGGGTTGAAGATGATTGTATCGATAGTCTCAAAATTATCATCCTCCAGAATGATCGAGCTGGCTTCTTCACTTTCAAACTGCTCCTTGGTGATGAGTTGCAGCACATCGTTCACCATGCCGAACACAGGAGTGTTCCAGTCCACACGGCCGAACTTCGTGCCGGTCACTGCCAGCAGACATTCGATGGATTTCGGGTACTTGAGGTCATACGCCACAAACGCCTCTTTGTCAGCATCCCAGGTCATCTGTTTGCCCTTGCCGATAGCAGCGTACTGCACCGTAGGCGGCATGATGTACATCGTTTCGATAGCCGGACGACGGCCTGTGCAGCCCGTCAGGATCAGATTGGTGGCTGTACCCTCGATGTTCGTAGCGGTGAGGTAGATCTTCACATCCTCGCCCTCGGGCATGTTCGGCCCGAACGGCACAGCGTACTTCAGCTCTGCCTCAAAGTGATAATCCTTCGTGCGAAGCAGTTCGGTAGCTACCACGCGCAGACCGACCATCACCTTCACTTGCAGTTGCGAGAGCGGGGTTTTGGTCTCGTCGATGGTCACGCGGAAGGCTACGCTGTCCGTACCGAAGAGCACGCTCTCGGTCAGCAAGGTGGCCTTAAGATCCGGACTACCCTCCGGATAGACCTCACGGAAATGTTCCGGTTGGCACGCCGCCATCAGCAGCGCTGCCATGACTATAGTTAGATACTTTTTCATTGTTGTACGAGTTTTATGCGATTAGTATCCGGGGTTTTGAACGAGGTTAGCATTCTTGTCGAGCGCCGTCTGCGGGATCGGCATGAGCCGGTGATCCGGAACGAACGGACGGGCTTGCGGTATACGTCCTTCGTCACGCTGGTTAATGTTGTTCATCACTTCCATCAGCTTGCCGAAACGGATGAGGTCGAACAGACGCTGTCCCTCAAGTGCGAGCTCCAGACGGCGCTCGTTGAGGATGGAGTTGAGCATGGCTTCTTCGCTGCCGGTCTTCGATATATCGAGAGCAGGCAGGTTGACGCGTGCACGTATCTCGTCAACAAGTACGGCAGCACCGGCAAGGTCGCCCTTGTGGGCAAGAGCCTCAGCTTTCAGCAGCTGAATATCTGCTCCACGGAGCTTGATGATACTATTGTATGCCGAGCGGCACTTGTACATAAACGGATAGTTGTTGGCAGGATAGTAGTTGCTCCAGTTGCAGGCATCCCAAACAACGGTTTGATTGTAGCGGATATTGTCACCTTCCTTCTCAAAAGCTTTGATCAGGTCGCGGCTCGGAGTAATCCACTTGGCCCAAGTGAAGTTCGATTCGGGGTCAGCCATATCGCGGCCGAACATCCACGTCACCCAACTGCCACTACCGGCGTAGTACTGCATCTCAAGGATTGACTCGACAGAGTTGCGGAGCACAGCATCCTTCTTATCCTCATCATAGCCAAACAGATCGGCATAATTAGCCTCCAAACGGATACCGTCAGCAAACACGAGATCGGAGTACTCAATCACCTTATCCCAATCGCCAAGCTCGGCATAGAGCTTCGCCAGCAGAGCGTAAGCAACGGTCTTGCTCAAGCGAGTCTTGTCGCCTGCGTTCAGTGCCGGAGCATACGGGATAGCCTCGGTCAGGTCGGCTATCACCTGCTTGTAGGCAGAGTCCTGCGTAACGGGTTTGGGGAAGTAGATAGGATAAACCTCCTCAATATTATCGGCCGTTATATCCGGAGCCTCGGTGAGGTTTAGAGGGATATTGCCGAACCAGTGTGCCAAGTCGAAGATCATCATACCACGGAAAATCTTTGCTTCAGCTTTCCACTGCTGACGCTCGCTCTCAGCGAACGTAGGGTCGGGCACGAGGTCAATGTTCGTGATTACAACGTTTGCCTTGGCTATATCCTCAAGGTAACGGTCCCAGTCACGTGCTATATCCGGGTTCGATGCATCGAGGGCGTTGGTCTCCACGGGCACCACCTCTGCACCGGTCGTGCCGGCGTAGGCATTATCGGTACGCGACTCACCGAAGAGCAGGTAATCCAGGTACCAGTGCTCCTGACGGTCACGCATCACGTTGTACAGATCGTTGTAGACTGCGAAGATTGCTGCGCGGTCCTTGAACTTGATACGCTCGGAGTCATCACCCTCCTTGGACACATTCAGTTCCGACTGATCGGAGAGCGGTTCACGATCCAGACTGCAGGCAGTCATCAGTGAGAGGGCTGCGATGCTAAGTATATAAATGTACTTTTTCATACTTGTGTTCCTTTCTATTTATGCAATCGAAACTTAGAATTCAATGTTTATACCAAGCACGAACGAACGGGTCTGTGGGTAGGTACCGTAGTCAAGTCCCTGCACCGTACCGGAGTTGCCGCTCTGGTTCACCTCGGGATCCATACCCAGATACTTGGTCAGCGTGAACAGGTTCTGTGCCGAGAAATACGGCTGCAGACGCGTCATGCCGATGCGTTTCATCCATTCGCCGGAGAACTCGTAACCGATGGTCAGGTCTTTGAGACGGATGTAACTGCCGTCCTCAACGAAGTAATCGCTCACGCGCATATCGAAACCTGCCTTAGGAATGCTGGTTACCATACCCGGGCGACGCCAACGGTCGAGGATACGTACAGACTGGTTCTTGGCGTCATACATACCTTCGGTCTCTATACGGCTGGCATTGAATATGTCGTTACCGTACGAGCCTTGCAACAGGAAACTGATGCTTACACCGTAGAAGTGAAAACTGTTCGTCATACCGAACGTGAAGTCGGGGTTCGGGTCGCCGATGTACGTACGATCGTTGGCTGTTACCTCACCGTCATCGTTGGTGTCGAGATAGATGAGTTCACCCGTCTCGGGATCAACACCGCCGGTCTTGTAACCGAAGAACGAGCCGAGCGGCATACCCGGAGTATTGCGTACGCAGTACTCGGCCAGGATATCCGTCACCTTGGCATCATAATACACCTGGCTGGTGGCGAGCTTCGCGAGGCGGTTCTTGTTGTGCGAGATATTGAACTGCGTATCCCACTTGAAGTTCTTACGTACGAAATTATGCGAGGTCAAGCTGAACTCCACGCCCGTGTTCATCATCTCGCCTTCGTTACGCTGGATCGAACTTACAGCAGCAGAGCCTGCTGGCAGAGATACCCACATGAGCATGTTAGTCGTATACTTGTAGTACCAGTCGAAGGTCAGTGACAGACGGTTGTGAAGCATTGTCCAGTCCAGTCCGACGTTCGTTTGCGTAGTGGTCTCCCATGTGAGATCGGTATTGCGAAGCGAACTTTGGCTATAGGTCGGTACGGCATGTTCGTTACCGGTCTTCCACCAGTCCTGACGGTTGATGCTGTAGCGCTCCAAGTAAGCGTAGTCGCCTATGCCGGCCTGGTTACCGGTCTGTCCCCAACCGCCGCGGATCTTGAGGTCATCGATCCAGTCCACGTCCTGCATGAACTGCTCGCCGGATATACGCCATGCGGCACTGAACGACGGGAAGAATCCCCAACGGTGCTCCGGAGCGAGCTTGCTCGAACCGTCAGCACGGAAGTTGGCGGAGATGAGATAACGGCTATCATAATTATAGCTCACACGCGCGAAAGCTGACATGATTGCCCAAGCCGATGCGGTGGTGCGCGTGCTACCCGGATCGATCTTGTTTGCAGCGTTCAGCGTCTGGATCGTGCCGTCAGCATAATGGCTGCCGTAGATACCTGCCCACGTGTACATCGAATTGGTGTAGGACGAACCGAGCATGACATCCAAGTTATGCTTGTCGAACTGGCCGTTGTAGTTGAGCACGTTATCCCAGATCGTTACCATGTCAAAACTGCGGGTATCCTGACCCTCGCCGTACTGCGTACGTCCCCAAGAGGTCTTTTCGGGATCAAGGAACGAGGTGTAGTTGATGATACGCAGGTCCTCGGTGAACGTCGTGGTGAACTTCAGCGAGTGCTGGAAATTGTCATCGCGCTGGAACTTCTTGGTATCATATAGCGTGATGATACCTTTGCCGCTGGCGAGCAGACGATGCTGCAGCGTGTGCTGGTTCTTGTAGCGCTCGATGTTCTCAAGCGGGTGAGTGATGTTGCTCACGCCATAGAAGTTCGTGTAATAATGGGCCGGATTCTCCGGATCGTAGATCGGCGCATAACTCGGCGTGTTGTACACCGAGAGCACCAGGCCGCCACGGTTGGCACCTGTACCCGAACTGATACCGCCTTGATTATCGCTGTAAGCGTATGCCACGTTCGCACCGATGTTCAGCCACTTGGTTACATCCACATCCAGTGCGGTGCGGAAGTTGTAACGGCTGTACTTAGTTGTGTTCACTATACCCACCTCATTGGTATAACCGCCGGAGAGGAAGTAGTTCACCTTATCGGTACTGCCGCTGACATTGAGCTGGTAGTTCTGCGTCGAACCGGTGTGATACGTTTCATCAAACCAGTTTGTCTGGTCAGTCAAGCCGTCGGGCAGCACTACATTCGAGCCGAGATCCTGCAGATACTCGCGGTACTGTTCGAAGTTCAGGCTCTCCATACGTTTGGCCACTTGCGTCCAGCCGCCGTACATTGAGAATCCCACTTTCACTTTCTCCGCACGGGCATGACCAGCCTTCGTAGTGATCATGATCACACCATTGGCAGCACGGCTACCGTAGATGGCTGCGGAAGATGCGTCTTTCAGGATCTGCATGCTCTCAATGTCGTTCGGAGCAAGGAAGTCGATGTCGGTCATCGGCACGCCATCCACTACATACAACGGGTCGTTGCTCGCGTTCATAGATGTTGTACCGCGCACGCGCACTACCATACCCGTACCCGGTTGGCCGTTAGGCTTAACTACCGTCACGCCGGCAGCCTTACCCTGCATAGCCTGAGCTGCAGAGGTGATGGGCAGTTTCTCCAAGTTCTCGGTATCAACCGATGAGATAGCTGTGGTCACGTCGCGTTTCTTCTGCGTACCGTAACCGATTACCACAACCTCATCGATCACCTCGGCGTCTTCCTGCAGGATGACGCGTACGCTGGTCTTGCCGGCAAGAGCCACATTGGCGGTCTTCATGCCGACATAACTGACTACCAACGTTGCATTGGCGTTGGCTACTTCCAATGTGAACTGACCGTCAAAGTCCGTGACGGTTCCGTTCGTGGTGCCCTGTTCGAGGACACTCGCGCCGATCACCGGTTCGTTGTTTGCATCGAACACGGTGCCGGTCACTGTCACCGCAGCCATCGCAGGCAACGCTAACAGAAATAACAAAGCAGTCGTAAATAGTGTGTGCTTCATCGCTTTATTGTGTTGGTTAATATGATGCTGTTTGAGCGCTTCCATGGTTGAAAAATTTATGCAAAGTTACGGAAATTTTCGCACGTATGCAAGAGCGCTACGCATCCACATACCTGCTAAGTGGATGATATTTTTACGCAACCCGCACTATATCAGGCATTAACGATTTTTACAGAACAGCAAAAAAGTGGCAAAAAAGTGATAAGCAGAGTTTGCAAACAAAACCACTTTCCGGCAATATTTTACTCTATCAGCCCTAAACATTTGCATTAGTCAGCATTTTTTTGTACCTTTGCACTGACTTAATTTAACTGCCATGAATACACGTCCGTCAGCTTTGTACATTCTCTCCCTGTCATTCATACTCCTGTGTCATGCTACCGTATGTTCGGGCACACGATCCGGCAATGATAGTCGCACCGACTCGCTCGTAGCTGTATATGACGCTATGGTAACAGATGCCGGCAGTTATGTAGCCGCGCGTCAGGCGCAGATCGACTCAATCACTGCCCTGCCGGCTACGCCTGCCAACAACCTGCGTGTCGCGGAACTCTATGTACCCTACCAGAGTGACTCTGCGCTGCATTACTATTGCAATGCTATCGACGCCAATGACCCTGACATATCCGTTCTTGCCGCTATACGCCGCATTCGTCTGCTGGCATCCATCGGCAACTACGATGCCGCACTGCTTGAGCGAGCCAAGCTCCCGTCCGTGCCCGAAGCGTACACAGTAACATATTACGACGCGATGTACCGTTTGTACAACGAGGCATCGATGTCTGCCAAGCTCCATCCGTATGCCGATAATTGTTGGGCGCAGGCGCAGGCGTATGCCGACTCGCTGATTATGTACTGCGATGCGCAGGGGTGGCGTCCGATGGAATATTTCCGTCAGTGCATCACGCGTGCCAACAGCCGTCGCGACTACCTGACAGCACTGGCTTATACCGACTCGGCTATGGCGAGGCTCACTCCGCAGATGCATGATTACGCCATCTTTGCCTTCGAGCGCGCCATCATCTACCGCGAGATGGGCAACACACAATCGTTTCATCAATGGTTGTTGCGCTCGGCAATAGCCGATGTGCAGTGCGGAGTGACGGATAACGGTTCGTCGTGGATGGTAGCCATGGAGGCATACAATACCGGCGATTTGGACCGCGCGTATCGTTATATCAATTACTCGGTGAACAATGCCAACACTTTCAACGCCGTAACCCGTTATCAGCAGATTGCCCCGTTGGCACTGATGATCACCCGTACGCACGAGGATGAGCAGGAGCAGTTCAACTTCCGTCTGTGGGCGGCGGTCATCGGACTGATCGTGGTTATATTGGGCATCATCGCAGCCGTGTTTGTTGCCCACAAGCGCAACAATGAGTTGCATGCCCTCAACCGCAAGCTCCGCACGCTCAACAGCCAGCTTGAGGAGAGCAACATGGTTAAGGAGCAGTACATCTGCCGTTATCTTGAGGTATATAGCAACATGATCGACCGCATGGCACGTATGGCGCGCAAGACCGAGAAAGATCCCGATGCTTTCCTACGGAAAGAGATGATGGTATTCTACCGCGATTTCGACCAGACCTTCCTCACGCTCTACCCCACCTTCGTCAATGACTTCAACGCTCTGCTGCGTCCCGAGGCACGCATCATGCCTAAACAAGGCGATATACTTACCACCGAACTGCGGATCTTTGCTCTCGTGCGTCTCGGCATTGATGCAAGCGCAAAGATTGCCCAACTACTGCGTTATGCCCCGAACACCATATACAATTATCGCGCGCAGATACGCAATGCCGCCATCACCGGCAAGGACGATTTTGAGCGACAAGTGCGTCACATCGGCCGAAGTGTTGTATCAGGTGCATTGACCTGTCTGGTGTTGCTCTTCAGCGCCTTGCTCCCTTCATGCGGCGGCGATAATCCCGACAAGATCAAACCCATTGAGCTGCAGCAAGGCTGCTACACCTCATGCGACACAGCGTATGTGCTCGTCTTTCCCGAAAATCAGCACGACGGGCAATATGTGTCGCTCATACAGCTTACTGACACCTCAACCATTGCACTCGTTCCTGAGCTGCTGACGGATTATAACGACACCACCGGCAAGGCTGTGCTCTTCGTAGCCGACGAAACCGTTCGTTTCCGCACCAACGGCAAGGATTCCGTCTGGTTGTGGGGTGAAGCAGACACTATCCCGTTCGTCCGCAAAGCCGAGGTCGAATACGCACCGCGCAAGCTTACCGGCGAATGGCGCATGTCGTACCCCGTCAACGAGTATATGTCCATCCGCATCCTCGACGCAGTCATCACCGATGACCTGCACTGCGGCATCACATTCAACATCCCCGACTCCGCTCAACTCGTAGCGATGATTGAGATGATGGGAGCGATGGAGGGCATGGAGGGTGCAGAAGATCTCAGCGAGATGCTGCCCGAAGGAATCACCGTGAGCGATCTGCTGGAAGCACTGCCCAAGGGGATGACAGGTACAATATGGTATAGCGCGCACGCGGGCATGGGCGTGTTCGTACCCGACTCGGAAGACACCACATCCAATTACGGACTGTTCTTTACCACACCCAACGGCAAAACGATCCGTATCCCATTCGGCGAGGAGAGCCTCAACTTAACCCGTATTAAGTGACAATTTGAAAAAAAATCACCTATTCGGCAACATATTTGCAAATAAATTTGCATTTGTCAAAAATATTTTGTAACTTTGTGGTCGCTTAGGCGAATTATGCAGTTTGGGTATAACCGACTGCTGATTTCGGAATGCCGAATACTTAAATACTACATAAGATGGATAGTTACATCAACATCAAGGTTCGCGTTTGGAGGCAAGCCGGACCGAAAGCAAAAGGTTACTTTGAGACCTACGAACTCAAGCACATCTTCCAGGGTGCATCGTTCTTGGAGATGATGGACATTCTGAACGAGCAACTCATCAGCGAGCACAAGGATCCTATCGCCTTTGACCACGACTGCCGCGAGGGTATATGCGGTATGTGCTCGATGTATGTCAACGGCCATCCTCACGGTCCTGACAGCGCCATCACCACCTGCCAGCTCCACATGCGTAAGTTCAACGATGGTGACACGATCACCGTTGAGCCTTGGCGCAGCCACGCGTTCCCTGTAATCAAAGACCTGATGGTTGACCGCAAGGCCTACGACAAGATCATGGCTGCCGGCGGCTTCATCAGTGTGAACACAGGCGGTGTGCCCGATGCCAACGCTATACCTATCCCCAAGCCCGATGCTGATGAGGCCATGGATGCTGCCAGCTGTATCGGCTGCGGCGCATGTGCTGCCGCCTGCAAGAACGGCTCGGCAATGCTGTTCGTAGCTGCGAAAGTCAGCCAGCTCGCCCTGCTCCCGCAAGGTAAGATCGAGGCCAAGGCACGCGCCAAAGCAATGGTGGCCAAGATGGATGAACTCGGATTCGGTAACTGCACGAACACCGGCGCTTGTGCTGCCGAGTGCCCGAAGCAGGTTTCGCTGGCAAACATCGCCCGCCTGAACCGCGAGTTCCTCTGCGCCAAGTTTAGTGACTAATGAAACGATTATTGTATAATGAAACGATTATTGTATATCTTTCCGATGGCAACCCTGTTATTCATGGGCTGCCATCGTGATATTCCCACTCCCGATCCGGAGAACGGCAATGACAAGCCGGAGAAGCACGAAGTGCGCGCGCTGGTACTGACCGACGATGAGCAAGTGATGAACACGCAAACCAATGCGTTTGCCCTTGATATGTTGCGTCGGATTGTCAGCAACGAGGATCTGACAGCCAAGCCTAACATCTGTTTCTCACCCGTCTCGGCAAACATGGCTCTGGGCATCTTGCTCAATGGCGCAGACGGACAAACGCGTACGGAGATGCAGAATGTCCTAGGGTTCACTAACGCTTCCGAGGAGCAGATCAACGCCTACTACCGCAAGTTAGTGGACGCACTACCCTATCTGGACGAGACAACCATCGTGAAGATTGCCAATGCGTTGTGGCTAAAGAAGACGTTCCCTGTCAAGGATGCGTACAAGCAACTGTCGCAAGCCACGTTCGATGCCACGATCGATAATGTCAACACCTTCGTCGATGACGCTGTGATTGCAATGATTAACAAGTGGGCAGCCGACAACACAAACAACCTGATCAAAGAAGTTATATCGCGCGATCAAGTGAGCGAGGATCTGATGATGGTCTTCGCCAACGCTCTGTATTTCAAGGGCATGTGGCATGATAAGTTCGACAAAAGCAACACCCGCAAAGAAGACTTCACCAACACGGCAGGCCGTAAGGAAAAGAAGGACATGATGTTCAACGTGGTCACCGCTCCATATACCGAAACCGATGACGCGCAAGTGCTTGAACTGGATTACAAGGGCAAGCAGTACTGCATGGATATTCTGCTGCCAAACGAAAGCAAGCAGTTAGGCGAAGTGATGGCCGGGCTCACGGCGGAAAAGTGGACAGAGATCACACAAAGCTTCTACAGGTGGGAGGTGTATACCTGGCTACCAAAATTCAAATACAAGTACAACCGCTCGCTTATCGAAGATCTGAAGGCTTTGGGCATTCACGATGCGTTTGCCCCTAACGCGAACTTCTCCAGATTGAGTAGCGTGAGTACATATTTGGGATTTCTGAATCAGTATTGCTACATCGCAGCCGACGAGGAAGGCACAGAAGCCGCAGCGGTAACTATTGGAGGAAACTATGCCACATCCGTCGGTCCGGAACCCAATCCGAAAGAGTTCCGCGCAACACGGCCGTTCGCGTACATCATTCGCGAAAAGCAGTACGGGACAATCCTGTTCTGCGGTGTGGTGGGCAACCCTGAATAAGAGAGCCAACAGTTATAGAGAACAAAGGTATTCGAGTGCCTCGCGGAGTTGCTGAGGCGTAACGGTCTGACCTGTCACAGGCTGACCGACAGATTGGAGCAAGGTGCAAACGATTGTGCCTTGCTCTTTGTTTTTCTTGTCGTGCAACATCAGTTGCAGCAACGCTTCGTAATCATTGCAGGTGATCGGTGCCGCGCCGTAGTTCTCAAGCATAAAACGACTGAGCGTACTGACCGTCTCGGTAGGCAGCCCGCAGATCATGTGCGACAGGTACGCTTCTGCTACCATGCCGTACATCACGCACCAACCGTGCGGCTTGGCGGACTTCTGACTTTTGGCGAGCAGCAACGCCTCGATGGCGTGCCCGACGGTGTGCCCGAAGTTCAGTATTTGACGCAACCCTTGGTCGTGCGGGTCTTGTTCGACTACCGATTGCTTGAACGCCACCGAACGACGTATCACATCGCCGAATGCGGGCGTAGCCACTTTTCGCAGGTCATACTCCAGCAGTTCGGCGAGCGCCTCGGGGCTCTGCAGGATAGCATGTTTGATCATCTCGGCATAGCCGGACAGCAACTGTTCGGCAGGCAGGCTACTGAGCAGTTCGGGACAGATAATCGTCTCTACAGGCTCGGCGAAGACGCCTATGCCGTTCTTAACGAGAGGCGTGCCGAAATCGACACCTGTCTTGCCGCCTGTGCCGGCATCGACCATCGCCAGCAGCGTGGTGGGGATATTCAGGTATGCTATGCCACGCATGTACGTCGAGGCCGCGAAACCGCCCATATCGCATATCACACCGCCGCCAAGGTTGATGAGCAGGCTGCTACGCGTAGCTTGTTGCTCGAACAGCCAGTCCCAGATCTTTTGCACAGTCTGTATGTTCTTCTGCTCCTCACCGGCAGGCAGAACCAGCTGACTGCTGAACGCAGACTGCTGAACACCGCACAAAGGCAAGACGGGTTGGCAGCATTTCGCCACCAACTCGTCTGTCAGTAGAAATACTCTATCGTATTTGCTCAGATCAAGCATTCTCTCTCATCATCTTACCAAAGTCCTCATAGGAAATAGCCTTCTCCTCGATCTTGGCTACGGTACGCAGATGGTCGTAGATCTTGTTCTCAGCCACACGCTCAACGATGCCGCGGAGCTGATTCTCGTCCTTGAGGATATTCTCTGCAAACGAGTTCAGGTACTGCTCCTCCACATGCATCATGCCGTACTGCAAGAACTGCATGCGGGCTACCTCGCGGGCGTAAGCATTCACGTCCTCTTTCTCAACCTTGATGTCATACTCCTTCATCAGTTGGTCCTTTGCCAGTTGCCAACGGAGTTGCTTGATCATCTCAGGGAAGTCGCGGTCGAGATCCTCGGGCTTCATTTCTTTGTTCGTAGCAGCCACCCAGCGCTTGAGGAACGCTTCTGGCAGAGCAAACTCGCCGGCTTTCTTGAGGATAGCAGCCTTGGCGTCAAGACCGAACTTGTACTTCGCATCCTCTGCCATGTTTCCTTCAATCTCGGCTTGTACGCGGGCGCGGAACTCTTTCTCATCCTTCGGTGCATCAGCGGCATAAACCTTTGCAAACAGTTCGCCGTCAATCTTCGCAGCCTGGTGACGTGTAATGGTCGTGATGGTCAGCGTAAAGTCAGAGTTGAGCTCTTTTACGTCATCTTTCTTCAAGTCAAGCAACGAGGCAACCTCAGTCTCGTTCTGGAAGGCTTTCATCGGATTGAAGGTAATGATGTCACCTTTCTTCGCGCCGTTGAAGAGCTTGGCTTGCTTCTTGTCGGCCATATATTGCGGGTTGAGGATAGCATTCTCCTTGACGATACCGCCTTCTTTCTGCTCGGTAAGCGTGCCGCGAAGCACATCGCCGTCCTTGTAGTCCTCAACATCCACATACTCGCCGAAACGGTCAGCATAGGAATTGACTTGGTTATCCACCATCTTCTTGTCAACGGTGATGGTGTACTGCGTGAGCTTGTTCTTGCCTGTCAGTTTGGCATCGAACTCAGCCGGCACGGCTATATCGAAAGCAAACGTAAAATCGGTGTCATTGTCGAGGTCCATGTTCGGTGTGAGCTCGTCATTGGGCAGCGGATCACCGAGGATATGAAGCTTCTGCTCCTCGATATACTTGTTCAGATTCTCGGCAATCTGGTTGTTCAGCACGTCAGCGAGCACGCTCTTGCCGTACATTTTCTTAATCAGGCCGATGGGCACCATTCCTTTGCGGAACCCTGGTATATCGGCTTTCTGGCGCAGTTGGCGCAGTTGTTTGGTTACTGCCTCCTCGTAATCCGCCGGCGTGAGGGTCAGCGTGATGACCGAGGTGAGGTCTTTCAGTTCTGAATGATTGATTTGCATAATATCTTGTTTGTTAAATTATTCTTTCTTATCGGGGTCCACGACACAACATCGTTGTGGTGGGGAGAGCGGAGGCAATTGCGCGCTTTATGTCGCTGGCGACATCCGTTAGCGCAATTTGCCGAACGTGTGGCGCATAAAAAGCGAACAAAGGTACAAAAAGTATTTGATAATTCCAAATTTTTTTGATATTTTCAAGGTTAATTCTGACATTTTAGCATTTTATGCTACATATTGTTCCGATTTTCGGTCGCACTATTTGCAAATGTCACAAAATTGTTGTATCTTTGTATGCTCAATATACGACTATGAATAAATCCGAGACATACCAATCTCTTTTGCCACAGCTCAAGGCTCTCGTTGCGGGCGAGTCGGACGCGATTGCCAACATGGCCAATGTGGCGGCCGCGCTGCATGAAGCGTTCGGTTTTTGGTGGACGGGATTCTATCGCGTGGAAGGCGACAGCCTGGTGCTTGGTCCGTTTCAGGGACCGATAGCCTGCACGCGTATTCCGTACGGCCGCGGTGTGTGCGGCACGGCGTGGCAACGGGGTGAAACGGTTGTTGTACCTGACGTACATGCGTTCGCCGGACATATAGCCTGCTCGTCAGCCTCGAATAGCGAGATTGTAGTGCCGGTCATTCGTGACGGGCAAGTCATTGCTGTGCTGGATATCGACAGCACGGACTACAGCGCGTTTGACGAAACCGATCAATTGTATTTGGAACAAATAGCGAACATACTATTTAAGTCCGAGCAATGTACAGCCTTCTGACAGAACATATTGAGATCGACCGCGAGCAACGCAGTGTGCGGTGTGACGGAGAGACTATTCACCTCACCGGTTTGGAGTATGGATTACTGGATTATCTTTCTTCGCACGCCAATCGCATTTGCACTCGCGAGGCAATCCTCGACCATGTGTGGGGCAAGACCTTCCGCTATGACACCGGCACGATTGACGTGCATCTCAACGCTCTGCGCCGAAAGTTAGGCTTCAGCCGAAGCCACCCGATAGAGACCATCCGTGGTATAGGATTCGTCTTTCACATTGAGCAGGCGGCAACGCTCTATACCATTGATCTGCAAGCGTTTCTAATTGAATGGTTACGAAGGCATGATGCAGAGATCACCGCGAAAGGTCTGGTCGCGCAAATGCACTTGACACCATTTGTCAATGAGATTACCATTGAACCTAAAGCCTTGCGACAGATGTTAGACAGTGTACTCTCGGCGCTGTTGCCCTCCTCTCAACCGGGGATATTGCGCCTTAGCAGCAAACTGACAATACAGTATTTCATTCTTTCATTAGAAATCAGCGGAACGATCAACGAGTTGCGTATCCCTATTTATGGGGATTTCGCAGAATCTTAAGGAAATCTTAACCTTTATTTAAGAAACTTTTTGTACCTTTGCACTCGCTTTCAGTTGTAAACAATAGAAATATTCAACAATGCGTGCAAAGGTACTTGTTATATTCATGCTAATAGCGTGCTCTACACTGGCGCAAGTAAGTGAGGGTATAGAAAAGAGCAAAGTGTACCAGGGCTTCTCGGGTGGCATGATGCTGCACACGGGCTACTTGTTCGGTCAGGACGATAATGCCCCGCAGACCGCTGACGGCCGGTTATGCAGCCCGCAGGGTGCGTTGTTCGGCATAGGCGGAGCATTGCGCGTACATCTATGGCAACATCTTCGAACGGGCTTTGAAGGCTTTGTGAGTACGATGCCAAGTGGTACTACTGATTGTAAGGATGTACTCAAGGACGGCAGCTATGTCCGGATGAGTTGCGGCGGCGTGCTGGCTGATGCCTGTTGGCGTATGGATAAAGTTTGGCCCTATATCGGCGGAGTCATTGGCGGAGGCTCGATGAAAGGACTGTATATATTGGACGGTGACCAAAATAGTTGGGAACAGGATGCCAACAGCACGTTTCACAAGCAGTCGTTCTTCTATGTCACCCCGTACATCGGCTGTGATTATTGTTTGACGCGGAAGGTGCATCTTACTTTCCGCCTCGATTGGATGCTGGCTTTTCACAAAAGCAACTTGTGTATGCCCACCGGTCCACGGCTTTATTTTGGATTTATGTTTTGTCACTAACATGAACTTCGAAGGCATTCTTTTGGGTGCAGGTGCATTCCTGTGTATCGGACTGTTTCACCCGCTGGTGATCAAAGCGGAATATTATTTTGGCGTCAGGTCTTGGTGGGTTTTTCTAGCAGTCGGTCTGCTAGCCGCAGCTGGTTCGCTGCTCGTCGCCAACACATACATTTCCATCTTCCTGGGCATCTTCGCTTTCTCATCCTTATGGGGAATCGGCGAGGTCTTCAAACAGCGTGAACGCGTGCGCAAAGGATGGTTCCCGATGAATCCGAAACGTAAAAACGAGTACTAAAACGCTTGCAAAAACAATATTTTCCCATATATATTTGCATATATGGGATTTTTTTTGTACCTTTGTACGCTAATCAATAAAACAACTATGACTATGCAAACCATCTATGATTTTACTGCCACTTCCAACAGAGGCAAAGAGGTAAACTTCGCTGACTACCAAGGCAAGGTGCTTCTAATCGTCAACACCGCCAGCAAGTGCGGCTTCACGCCTCAGTACGACGGGCTGGAAGCTCTGTACAAGCAGTACAAGGACCAGGGTCTGGTGATCATCGGCTTCCCGTGCGACCAGTTCGCTCATCAGGAGCCGGGCAGCGACGAGCAGATTGAAGAGTTCTGCCGTTTGAACCATGGCGTAACCTTCCCACTCATGGCTAAAACCGATGTCAATGGTGCGAATGCCCACCCCATCTTTGAGTTCCTCAAATCACAAGCGCCGACCGAAGAGTACAACGGCCTGAAAGGCAAAGCCACACATGCTATGCTCAAGCGAATCAGCAAGAGTGTGGAGAAACCGAGTGACATACTATGGAACTTCACCAAGTTCCTCGTCAGCCGCGAAGGCAAGGTCGTCGCCCGTTTTGCTCCGGTTGCTGAGCCGAAGGATTTTGAGAAGAACATTGAAGCCGAGCTGTCGTAACAATGACGATCATCTTCGATTTAGACGGCACCTTGCTCAACACAATCGACGATTTGGGTTACGCGTGCAACTATGCGTTGGAGCATACCGGTTATCCGACGCATCCGATTGCCGAGTATCCGTGGATGGTAGGCAATGGCATCAACAATCTCATCCGTCGCGCTCTGCCGGAAGCGGAACGAACGGAAGAGAACATCCTGCGTGTGCGTGCCCACTTCGTGCCATACTACGATGTGCACAACTGCGATTACACCCGTCCGTATGAAGGAATGCCCGAACTGTTGCAGACCCTCAAAGTACAAGGGCACAGGCTTGCCGTAGCGAGCAACAAGTACCAGGCCGCGACAGAGAAGATCGTCAACCACTTCTTTCCCGGAGTGTTTGATGTAATATTGGGTGAACGCGAAGGCATCGAGCGCAAGCCGAATCCTCAGATTGTGTATGACATTACCTCTCAACTGGGGCTTTGCCCATCAACAGCCCATAGGGCGCTCAACACTCAACTTCTCTACCTCGGCGACAGCCTTGTTGACAGAGATACCGCACGAAATGCCAATGTGCCGTTTGTTGCCTGTTCATGGGGATTTGTTCCGAAGCAGCAGCTCATTGCCGAACAGATTATCACGATCATTGACACCCCGGCAGATATTCTTCCGTTAATTGAAGCATAACTCAACCATACTGTATATGAAACGTATTTTATTGGCACTTCTGTGTGCCGCATGTATCACATCTATGGAAGCGAAAACATTAGTGGCCTTTTTCTCTGCCACCGGCACGACCAAAGCCGCAGCCGAACAGCTCGCCAAACAACATGACGCCCGTCTGTGGGAGATTGAGCCGGCTCAGCCTTACACAGCAGCCGACCTCGATTGGCGTAACGACAAATCCCGCTCATCTGTCGAAATGAATGATCCGGAAGAGCGCCCTACCATCAAGCAATGCACGGACATCACGCCGTACGATACCATCTATGTCGGGTTCCCGATCTGGTGGGGTATCTGTCCGCGAATCATCAACTCATGGCTCGACAACAACCTGCCGCAACTGGAAGGCAAGACTCTCATCCCCTTTGCCACCAGCGGCAGTAGCGGAATCGGCGAGGCCGAGACTTACCTCAAAAAGACCTACCCGACGCTGAAGTGGCAGAAAGGATTGTTGTTAAACAAGCGCTGAACAACGCAATGAAAGCAACAGATGTAATCCGCCAAGCGACCATAGCGGATATACCCCGCATCATTGATCTGCTGCATCAAGTGGATATGGTGCACCACCGGTTGCGGCCGGATCTGTTCAAACCGCACACCACCAAGTACAGCGAGCAAGAACTTGCTGCGATGCTTGGCGATAGCAGCAAACCGATCTTTGTATATGATGACGGCCATATACAAGGCTATGCATTTTGTCAGATCAGCGAGATCCGAGGCGACCGCCTGCTTTGTGACCGCAACACCCTGTATATCGATGACCTCTGTGTGGACGAATCAGCGCGCGGCCGGCACATAGGCAAGGCGCTGTTCGGCTATGTGCGCGAATACGCGCAGTCAACAGGTTGCCAAGCCGTCACGCTCAATGTCTGGACAGGTAACGATGCTGCACTCCGTTTCTATCAGAACATGGGTATGCAACCGCAAAAAACAGGCATGGAAATCAAGTTGTAATAGTTGAATTGTTAAACACCTTGTTATAATCACCGCAATATGCTAGGAAATTTTAAGTACCACAATCCGACAAAACTGTATTTCGGAGAAGAGTCCCTGAACTACCTGCGGACTGAGTTAAACAACTTCGGCGAGCGTGTGCTGCTCAACTATGGCAGCGGCAGCGTCAAACGCAACGGCATCTACGATGAGGTTGTAGCCATCCTTCGCGAAGGCGGCAAGACGATCATCGAAAATCCGGGAGTCATGTCTAATCCGACGCTTGAAAAACTGCACGAAGGCGTACGTATAGCACGCGACAACAAGGTTGATTGGATTCTTGCGCTCGGTGGAGGCAGTGTATGCGATTACTCCAAAGGCGTGGCTGCATCCGTGTTCTTCGATAGCGATTATTGGCAGGAGTTCTGGCTTGATGGGCATCAACCCGCCGCGGAGCAACAGATTCTGCCCGTAGGATGTATCCTTACGATGGCAGGTACCGGCTCGGAAATGAATGGAGGATGTGTCATCACTGATGCCGACAACAACTTCAAGACCGGTCATGTATTCGACAGCCGGCTGATGCCTAAGTTCTCCATCCTCAATCCGCGTTACACCATGACCGTACCGCTCGACCAGATGAAAGCCGGTATCTACGACATCATGAATCATATCTTTGAGCAGTACTTCTCCGATTTCGATGACAATACCAGCGATTATATCGCCGAAGGACTGATGCGTTCGCTTATCGTCTCTTCGCGTGCCGCGGTAAAGGATCCGCAGGACTATGAGGCACGCTCTAACATCATGTGGACAGCCACATGGGCACTCAACACGCTCATCCGCTGCGGCAAATCCGAGGATTGGATGGTTCACATGATCGGCCACTCGTTAGGTGCTTGGACGCACGCGCCGCATGGATATTGTCTGGCAGCTTGCTCGATGGCTTACTACCGCCGCGCGCTGGAACACGGTCGGCCTAAGTTCGAACGTTTCGCTCGGAACGTCTGGGGAGTTAATACTGCCGAAGCAGGACTCGAAGCCCTCAAGAGCTGGATGCTCGAAATCGGTCTGCCCCTTACCATCACGGAGATCGACGCCACACCCGAGATGATCGACAGCATCGTTTCCACCACTGAGATCTTCCCTGCCGGTTACATGGACTTAAAGCCCGAAGATATCAAACAGATACTGACAGAGAGCCTATAGGATAGATTACCCATATCAGAAACAAATCACAAAATTATAATCGTTATGAAAAAGTATGTTATCGCATCATTTGCTTTCGCCGTCAGCACAACGATGCTGACCGGATGTCTCGGTAGTATTTTCGACTACGGACAGACCGAAACCCGCACCATCGCATTACCGGGCGCGTACACCAAACTGGAGATCTCACATGCGTTTGACGTAGAGATAAGCGATGCTGTGACAGCACCGACGTTCACTATGCCGGAACAATTGTTCGATAAACTGATTTTCAGAGTAGGCAACGAGACGCTCGAGATCGGTCTGAAGGGAGCTATCATCGGTAACGTCAAAGCGCTGACCGTGCAGCTGCCGATGAATGCCGAACTAACGTCAATCAAGGCGAGCGGTGCCAGCGATATGATCGCTCACAATCTCAGCAAGATTGAGAAGATCCGCCTCAGCGGTGCCAGCAAACTGCGCATCAGCGGTCAGACTGAGAAGCTAGACATTGATCTAAGCGGCGCCAGCGATCTGGATGCACGCGACCTATTGGCTGATTGCGTCAAGGGCAGCTTGAGCGGTGCCAGCGACGCTGACATAACCGTTTGCAGCGAGTTGAAAGTAAGGTTGAGCGACGCCAGCGATTTGACTTACGGCTTTATCACCCCGACATGTAATCCGGAGATCAGCTGCCCGTGTTCCGGCGCATCGTCCGTGACTCCGCGCCACTAAATATGAGAAAGTTATTCACCCTTGCGCTGGCGGTACTATCGCTGACCGTTTGTGCCAAACGACCGAAAGCCATGTGCGAAGTTGATGAGTTTAAGACCCCTAACGGGAAGACCGTGCGCTTCCATGCGCTGGTGCACTCCAGTATCCGTATCGAGTTCGACGGCAAGGAGATAGAGGTCGATCCGTGCGGCAAGTTGGGCGATAAGAAGATTGACTATAGCGCACTGCCGAAGGCGGACTATATCATCGTGACCCACGAGCACTACGACCACTTGGACAAAGCGGCTGTCAAGCAGCTCTGCAAAGAGGGTACGCAGGTGATTCTAAACCAGAGTTCGGCAGACGAGTACGGCGCAGGTACAGTGATGGCAAACGGCGACCGCTTGCAGCTCGCAGAGGGCATCTCCATCGAGGCGGTTGCTGCCTACAACACCACCAAGGGACATCAACAGTTCCATCCCAAAGGACGTGACAACGGTTATATCCTGACAGTCGACGGTCTGCGGATTTATATTGCCGGTGACACCGAGGATATCCCCGAGATGGCTGACATCAAGGATATCGATATCGCTTTCCTGCCATGCAATCAGCCGTACACCATGACCCCGGAGCAACTTGTCAAGGCTGCCAAGGTTATCCGACCTAAGGTGCTCTTCCCCTATCACTACGGCGACACGGATCTGAGTTCTATCACTGCCGCATTGGCGAATGAGAACATTGACGTCCGTATCCGGCATTACGAGATAAATTGACAGAATTATTATGACAGAATACGAAAAAATGCTTCATAACTTGCCGTATGACTACACGGACAAGGAAGTTCAAGCGAACATCCTGCGGGCGTATTATGCCATGCGGGATCTCAATCAATGCGGTGCATGGGATATGGACGAGTTACATCGTTGCATCAAAGCCCTCATCCCTGATGCCCATCCTTCGGTGATTATTTGTCCGCCATTCCATTGCGACCATGGTAACCGAATCAGCATAGGCGAAGGTTCGTTGATCAATTTTAATGGCGTATTCTTGGATGGAGGAGGTATTACTATCGGCGCCCACACGCTCATCGGACCCAACTGCCAACTGTTAACACCCGACCACCCGCATGATTATCTTGCTCGGCGTCAGACTATAGAAACAGGTCTGCCGATACGGATAGGCGATGACTGCTGGTTGGGCGGCGGAGTAATTGTCTGTCCGGGTGTCACCATCGGAAACCGCGTGATCGTAGGAGCCGGTTCGGTCGTTACGCATGACATCCCTGATGATGTGGTCGTTGCCGGCAATCCTGCCAAAATAATCAAACATAACCAATTCAGCAAAGCATAATTTAAAACTTTACGCTATATGAAAAAAGCACTCACTGTTCTTGGAAAATGCTGTAGAATTTTCTTTGTAACTATCGGTATCTTGGCAACAATATTATACGTGTGGTATCTGATAGAACGGCCCTATATGCATATATCAATACAACCAACCCGATTAGGGATGTATGAAGACTATGTGGACTCATTGCGAGCTTCAGGGAATTATGCCAATGACACAGCCGATTTTGCATTTACCATCTATCAGGATACAACCCAAGCACGTATCATCAAAGACTATTTCCAATTAGACACGCTCTATCCGACGGAAGCAGATACATGGACAAAAGCGCTTGCTATAGGCAAGTTTGTTTCAGGGAATATACCTCATGCCAATCAAAAAGAATGGCCACAGGAAATTAACGCCATAGGGCTTTGGGAATACACTAAGAATGTCGAGCCTGCATTTAATTGCCGTCTGCATAGCATATTTACTTTTGAGCTGTTGCTGGCAGCAGGCATTCCGGCACGATTTGTCACCTGTTTTCCACAGGACGAGAATGACCAAGATTGCCATGTAGTCAATGAAATTTGGTTGCCCGAAATGCAGAAATGGGCTATGCTTGACACGGATATGGGCGGACATTACGTGTCCGACAAACAAGGTGTTCCACTTTCACTTCGCGAGATGCGCGAACACTATATCAGCGGCGCGAAAATGTCAATGCATCCATCTTTCGGGAAAGGGAAAAGCAAAGTGGATGACTACTATTCCTACATGGCCAAAAATACCTATTGGTTTTCATGCTGGGGTTCTCTCTCGTATTCTCAAGAGGATTGGAAGAACGAAGATGTCGTGCGGGATAGTTATATCCATCTTGTACCTGTCGGTTTTGAACCTTTCCGTATCGGTGGTGGCAATACCATTACGACAAATGCGGATAGATTTTGGTCAGAGCCTACAATGGTACTAAAATAGGCAAATATGAAGTCATAGAATAACAGCACAAATCCAAATTCAACAAGGCATAATAATATACATGAATAGCGTACGGGATTATTTATTGAGCCTCTATCAGCGTAACAGCGGCACATCCGGGCAGTATGAAATCAGTTCGTGCCCGCAGTTGATTGAGCGCATCCAACAGCTGGGCTTCCTGCCGCTGCTGGACAGTGGCATTGACGGTTACTGCGCGGAGGAGATGATGGCACCGGACTACCATTATGTGCAGTTTGACGATGGTTCGTGGGAATGGCCGTTGTGGACGTGGAAAGGACCTGCCATCACCGAGGGCAACTGCGTCTATGGCAAGTTCTTCGGCGGCAAAGCAGGCTTCATCAGCCGCGAGTGGTGGCGCGATTTCTATAACTACCGCCGCTCTATCTATCCGCAGCCGGAGATAGGTTCCGTGGAAGAAGCCATCCTCACCACGCTCCGCGAACAGGGAAGTGCCGTTGCGCGAGACCTGCGTGCCGCCTGCGGCATGACCGGACCGAAGATGCGCAGCCGTTTTGATGCGTACGTCAACAGGCTGCAGATGGGCTGTTATATCGTCACCGAAGATTTCGTCTATCCGCGTGACAAGCACGGCAAAGAGTACGGTTTCGGCTGGCAGTTACTCAACACGCCGGAGAACCTGTTGGGCCGCGAAGCGTGCCTGCCTTATACCGACGAGACGCGCACCACCCTCCGCACGCCGCAGGAGTCATACAACCGCATCCTCGCCCATCTGCGGGAAATCCTGCCGGAAGCCACCGACAAACAACTGAACAAACTGATTAAATATTAGTTACTTTTAGCCCCCTCCACCGACCGATGAGCGGCACAAGACCGAGAGATGACCGAGAGAATTTTGTGACCTTTTTTTTATTTGGCGTCTCTATATACCTCTGCAGATCCACTCATCTCCAGAGCNNNNCTTTGCAGGGGTTCACAAGTTCCGCACTTCGTACCAAGTATGCCCATTTCAATCCCTAACGCGAAATTAGCTTATTCCTCGAACTGCTGACGATGCTTCATGATCGTCGGCAAGTTCTTGGATG
>DBYS01000003.1:0-959 GCA_002310195.1 Bacteroidales bacterium UBA1180 | reverse complement strand
CTGTACTCCACACGAGGAGGAATCTCCGGATAAACTTTGCGGACGATGAGGTCATCCGCTTCGAGCGTGCGCAACGTACTACTTAGTACGCGCGTGCTGATATCCGGAATGACGCGATGCAGTTCATTGAAACGGATCGTGCCGTGCTCATTGATATCCAACAGCACGAGAAATCCCCATTTGTTACCAAACCGTGCGATGACATTACGCACCGGGCACATCTCAAACATTGAGTTCTTACTATCTTTCTTTTGCATAATTTATTTCGTTTGCGAGTGCAAAGGTACTAAAAAACACTGATATACGCAATAGTTTCAAAAAAAAAGTAAGTTTTTTATAAAAATTTATTTTCATAATGTGCTGTATTTGCAAAAATAGACAAAAAGGTTACTACCTTACCAATTTGTAACCTCTTGCAAATGTCAAAAAAAAGCAGTACCTTTGCACTCGATTTTGAAACACAAACACAAAAATTATACGATTATGAAACAGATTGAAACAATCAAGAGCGGCAAGAATTTTACCGCCGTTACAGCAGGAACTTTTGCTGAGATTATTGAACACGAACTACCGATGGGTCCCGATTTCACCCTCAAAGGCAAAGTCTTTTTAGGTCAGGCTTTGGGTACTACCGGAGCGGAACTGTCTTTCCAGACGCTTGTTCCAGGACAAGATAGCGGTTTCCTTCACACGCACAAAACGCACGAGGAGTTGTATTTCATCCTTCGTGGTGAAGGCACGTACCAAGTGGACGGCGAGCAATTCCCTGTTAAGGAAGGAGCTGTGGTACGTGTAGCACCGGATGGCAAACGTGCGTTGAAGAACACCGGCAAAGAGAACTTGACGATGCTTTGTATCCAGTACAAAGCGAATGCGTTCACCGATGCAGACAGCCCCATGACGGATGGCAACATCCTCAATGAGCCGCTGAACTGGTAATTGAACTTGTCGTGATTATC
>DBYS01000012.1:133462-207155 GCA_002310195.1 Bacteroidales bacterium UBA1180 | reverse complement strand
ATCAAACTCTTCGTTGTAAAATTAATCTATAAGTCTGTCCTATGCCCAAAACGATCTATTGTAGTTGTACAAATTGACAAGGGACTTTTGTCATCCGCTGCTCTTCCTTATTATATATAAGGGGTCTTCACTGCGGATGTTCCCAATTCTTGTACTACATATTTGATTGAACAATCTCTCAAAGAACGTTGCTTTTGCAAGCGTGCCCTCGCGCAAAGAGCGCAAAAAAATTAGAACCATCAAATGATTCAAATTTTAATACCCTCGGGTTTTGCAGTTATGTCTTGCGACACCTTCACAGCCTCTCGGGAGAAAAGGGAAACACGCTTGTTTCTCAAAAGCGGATGCAAAAGTACAACAAATTTTTCAAACGTGCAAATATTTTAGTAAAAAACCTGCATTTTTTGTACTTTTTGCCCGATTTATGTCAAGCGAACGTGACAAACCGGCACAGACTAGAGCGCTGTGCCGGCATAATAGTGGAGTATACGCACTCGGAAGAGGTAGTTGTACTGCGCCTGCAGGAGCGTAGTCTGCGCTTTGGCGAAGGTTGTCTTAGCCGTAGTGTACTCGTAGGCGGATGACCGTCCGGCTTCGTACTTCTTTTGCAAATAGTCCAGAGCGACCTGCGCATTGGTGAGCGCCTGCTCAGCCGCTTGCGCCTCGGTGAGGGCATTGAGAGCATTGTAGTAGGCCTGCTCTACCTCCTTGCGTATATCCTGTTTCTGCTGCTCGAGTGCGAGACGTGCGTTGTCGAGTGCTATCTTCTGCTGCTTGACAGCGTAGGGCGTCTGCATCCGGTTGTAGATAGGTATGGATAGCGTGAGGCCGACCGTGGCCTGAAGGTTCTTGCCAAGCTGTTCGCCAAAGCCGGCGTTGTCAACACCCTGGATGTTATAGTAACTTGTACCCATGCCCGCATTGGCAGATAGCGTGGGCGAGTATGCAGCTTTCTGCTGCTTGAGCATAGCCTCCTGTGCATCGATGGCGTATTGCTGGGCGCGGATCTCCGGACGTTGGGAGAGGGCGAGGTCAAGCACCTCGTCGCGTGATGGGAGTGCCGTGCCTTCCTGGAGTTGCTCGAGAGGTATGTCGTAGATATCGAACCCCAGCGGGTCGATGTTCATAGCCTGAGCGAGGTTGAGCAGAGCAAGTTGGACATTGTTCTGCGCCTGGATAGCCTGGAGCTGCTCGTTGCCAAGTTGTGCGATAACGGCATAGACCTCCCCTTCCGCCAAGCGGTTGGCCTGCAAGAGGAGGGAGTCCTTATGGAGCGTACGCTGCGTGTCATCAACCTGCTGCTGTGCTGCAAGCAGGAGTTGCTTGTTGAGAAGAACCTGCAAGTACATCGATGAGATATTGAGTTGCAGTTGTAGTTCTGCAGCATTGATGGTAGCCTCAGATGAGAGCATCGAGGCGCGCGTCTGATCGATGGCGAACTTCATCGCCAATCCATCGAAGAGCAGCAACGATGCAGAGAGGTTGAACGATGTAGTAGCAGCATTGTTGGAGGATATGACATTGTCAGAGCCAGTGGCGCGCCCGAACGACCACATCTGCGAAGCACCGGCGGATATGTTCGGCGAGAGATTGGCGAGTGACTGCTTGTACTGGATCGACGAGGACTCGTAGGTGTTTTTTTGCTTGAGGAGGGCGATATTGTTGGCCACAGCGGTATCGATGCACTGCTGCAAAGAATAGACCTCAGCATTGGCAACAACTGCTACCAGAAGGATGGATATGACAGCTAATGATTTTTTCATAAGACACTAATTATTTGCCCGGCATCTTTGCCATGGGTTCGGGTGTGATCTCGTTGCCACGGACGCGGTCGCCCTCGTCCAGTCCGGATGTGATCTCGATGCGAATGCCATCGGACATACCGGTAGTGACGAGTCGCGGTGTGACGGACTGTGCGGCAGAGTCGTTCGCCAGTTCGACATACGTGCTGTCAGCCGTGATATGTACGGCAGCCTCAGCGAGGGTGAGCACATCATGACGTGCAGCAAGAACGATCTCGGCATTGGCACTATAGCCGGCACGGATCTGCACGCTGTCGGGTATACGCGCCGCAGCACGGATTTCGAACATCATTGCGCCGTTGGACTCGGTGCCCTTGGGGGCAATATACTCAAGTTTGGCAGTGAATCGCTGATCGTTGAGAGCACCAATGATCAGATCCATCGGCATGCCCTCGCGGAGCTTGCCTACCTCTGTTTCGTCCATCTTACCGACGAAGAGCATATCGGTCATATCAGCCACGGTGGCGATGGTTGTACCTTCGCTGAACGCGCCGACTGATTGCACAGAGTTGCCGACCTTGACGGGGATCTCCAGGATTGTGCCGGATATACTGGAACGTACGATGGTGTTACCCGACTGGCGCGTAGCGGCGGTGACACCCTCCTTGACAATAGAGAGATTGTCGCGGGCAGTCTGCAGTTCCTCGAGCGCAGTAGCATATTGGAGTTCGGACTTGTCGTACTCCTCGAGGGAGATGACTTTCTGGACAAACAGGATCGAGTCGCGCTGATAGACATGGTGTACGTTGCGCAAGTTCACCTCGGCAAGACGCACGCGCGACTCGGCACTACTGAGCGACTGCATGTCCGGCACAACGCGGATAACAGCGATTGCTTCGCCCTTGGTGACAGGCTGGCCGGGTTCCTTGTAGAGTTCGGCGATGATACCCTGAATCTGCGCCTTGACTGCCACCTCGTCACGCGGCTCAACCTTGCCGGTAACGATGGTGCGCTTCTCCAGATTACCCCGCTCCACCTTCAGCACTTCGTACTGCACGGGTTTGGGTTGCTGGCGTTGCCAGAGAACGACGAATGTTCCGATTACTCCCGCAATAAGGAGGATGATGAAAGTCCAACGAAAAAACTTTTTCATATATTCAAAGATTCAAAAATTCAAAAATTTTACTCTTCACTGAGTGCTTCGACGGGCTTGACCTTCAGCGCACGTATGGCAGGCAGCAGGCCAGCGAGGATGCCGATGATGATAATGATGATTAAGCAGCTGACGGCCACGCCGAAGCTGACATTTGGCGCCTTGAGGAACGTATCGGCATGCTCCAGCACCCGTGCCGTAAGCAGCACAGCGCCTACGCCGGCCATGATACCTGCCAGTCCGGCGAGACTGGTGAGCACCGTACTCTCGGCAATGATCTGCCGAACGATTACCCACGGCGAAGCGCCTATAGCACGGCGTATACCAATCTCCTTAGTTCGTTCGCGAACAGTGACAAGCATGATGTTACTTACGCCCACTGCACCGGAGATGAGCGTGCCGAGACCGATGAGCCAGATAAGCGCGTTAAGTCCCATTCCGAGGTAGGTAAGCATCTTCATCTCCTCCTCGGCATTGAAGCCCCAGAGCGCTTTGTCGTCATCGGGAGCGATATTATGCAAGCGACGGAGTTCGTCCTTGATACCCTTCTCGATCTGCGAGACAGGATAACCGGATTTGGCTACAGCCATGAGGATATGCACCGTTTCGCCGAAGTTATACGCCTTCTGGATGGTTGTGACAGGCGCCTGAACCATCTCATCGGGGTTGCCGCCGATATATACGTTGTTCTCGTTCTGCTTGCGTACGCCAACGATGGTGAACTGGATACTGCCGCAGAAGATTCGCTGCCCTATAGGATTGCCGCCAAGCGGAAAAAGCTTACGATAAACATCGATGCCAATAACGCAGACCTTGCGTTTGTCACGCATATCGATCTCGTTGATGAACCGTCCGAACAGAAGCGGCGAGAGCATCACTTTCGGGTAATCGGCCGTAACACCTACGAGCTGGAAGTCACCGTGGTTCTCGCCGAGCGAGATCGTCTTGTTGCCGGTGAACACCATAGGTGACAGGCCTTCGATACCATCCACCCGCTCGCGGATAATATCCAGATCGCTGAGCAGGATCTCCCACTGACGCCCGCGCTGGAAACCCTTGTATGGTTTGCCGGTCTGCGCGGCACCCATCGTACAGGAGTTCATGGCAAAGCCTTCGACCTGGGAATATATGCCTCCTGTCAGGGCATTACCGAGCCCGATAAGCACCACGAGCATCAGCATACCCCAGAACACGCCGAACGCCGTCAGCAGCGAGCGCGAACGGTTCTTAGTGATGGTTTGCCATATTTCGGATAAGAAATCCATATTACTTCTCGTAGTTGAGTGCTTCGATAGGTTTGATGCGCATAGCGCGTACAGCAGGGATTGCACCGGCTACGACGCCCACTACGACGAGTATGAACGTAGCAATGCTCACTGCAGGTATATCCACCGTGGGGTCACGGAAAGGCACATTGCCTTCGGCGGGTACAAGTTTGTTGATCAGCTCCATAATACCTATGCCGACAAACATGCCGATGTACCCGAACAATGCCGTGATGAGCGTACTCTCGCCTACTACGGTAAGTAGGATGGTGCGTGGCGGAGCACCGATAGCTTTGCGTATACCGAACTCCTTCGTGCGCTCGCGCACGCTCACGAGCATTATATTACTTACGCCTACAGCGCCTGAGATGAGCGTACATATACCGATAATGAGTACAAACAGACGTATAGCGGCCATGACGCCGTTGGTCTCCTCGACGCGCTGCGACTGGCTCCACACCCAGAGTGCACCGTCGTCGGCCGGGTCGAACTGCATGAGCGGCGAAAGCATGTTTCGCAGTTTCTGCTCGAACGGACTGGCGGGACGTTCCCACGGCCGTTGACGTGAACTGGCTTTCGGCTGGCGCAGATCGGCACCGACAGTGGTCATAGCCATCTTATCGATATGCTTATCGGTAGCGAAAATTGCCATGCAGGTGGACAGTGGAATGTGTACGGCTGCTCCTTCCCAGCGATCGCCATTGGCACAGAGTCCTACCACGAGGAAAGGTATATCGCCTATACGGAGATAATGGCCGAGTATATCGGGGTTACCGAGCTCCTCCAGCGAACGTTTGTCCACAACGCAGACTTTAGCACGCTCGACATCGTCATGAGCATTGATGAACCGTCCGCTACTGATCTGCTTGCGGTAGATGGACTGGTAATCGCCTTCGACGCCCAAGATACGGACAGACGAGTATGCGGTACCGTAATTGACCATAGCGCTCTTCTGTACCACTGCGGAGAACGACTCTATCTCCGGCAGGTTGCGCACCAGACTGACCTCGCGTAATGTGAAGTATAGATCGCGGTCCTTCGGCAGACCTTTGTAGGGTTTCTGTGCCCAGCCGGCATTGACCTCAACGGCGTTGTTTGCCTTGCTGCCATAAGTATCCTGGATACCGTTTCGCAGACCGTTGCTTGCGCCGAGCAAAACAACGAGGATAAAGATTCCCCAAGCCACAGCGAACCCGGTCATCGCCGTTCGGAAACGGTTCTGACTGATGCTGCTCCATATTTCGGAAAGGATGGCCATTTAGACGATTAGTCCGTCTTTGATGCGGATGATACGGTTGGTAGTGTCAGCAACCGACTGCTCGTGGGTAACGATGATAGTGGTTATGCCCTCGGCGTTAAGTTGCTTGAAGATGTCCATCACCTCGACGGTTGTTTTGGAATCGAGTGCTCCTGTCGGTTCGTCGGCGAGGAGGATCTTCGGTTTGCTGACGATTGCGCGCGCTATAGCCACACGCTGGCGCTGACCGCCGGACATCTCATTAGGCAGGTGGTCAGCCCACGCAGCCAAACCCATCCGCTCCAGCTCCTCCATAGCCCGACGCTGGCGCTCGCGGCGTCCGACGCCCTTGTAGTACAACGGTAGGGCTACGTTATCCAAGGCAGACTTGAAGTTGAGCAGATTGAACGACTGGAAGACAAACCCGATAAGTTCGTTGCGAAGCTTGGCGGCCTCGGTCTCCGACTGACTCTTGATCAGCCGATCGGCCAGAAGGTACTCGCCTTGATCATAATTATCGAGGATGCCGAGGATGTTCAGCAAGGTACTCTTGCCGCTACCGGAAGCACCCATGATACTGACAAACTCGCCGTCGTCGATGTCAAGGTTAATGCCTTTGAGCACATGGAGCTCGTTAGGGCGGCCAAGGTTGTAGGATTTGTGGATATTGCGAAGTTGAATCATTGGCGGTTGTTGGTTTGGTCAACCATGATTGGCCGACAACTATGGGTTATATCGTGCGAGGAGCTGCTCAGCATCGGCCTGCATCTGTCGGGCGAGGCTTAGCGGTGCGAGTACGCGCAGTTCGGCGCCGAAGGTCCGGAGTTGCTGAATGAAGTCGAAGGTAGGCGCAACAAAGTACTCGAACACAATGCTATCCGGTTCGGCGTGGCAAGCCGCAGCTTCGATCTTGGTCAGTTCGCGCTGCGAATGGTGCAGTGGTAACGAGCGCAAGAACAGCGCGGCGCGCGGCGTCACCTCGATGCGCAACAGACAAGGTTCGGCATTGCGGAAAACGCCGTAGTAATCGTGGAAGAACGTCTGTGGCGAGAATCCCTTCGGGATAGAAAAATCATTGTCGAGCACATGCAGATCAACGATGCGATCGAGGGCATAGACGCGTATCTGATCCGGGTGGGTCGATGCCTCGCCTACGATATACCAGCGCTGCTTGAACACGCGCAGACAGTACGGCGAAAAGAACATATCATAATCGCTGTTGCGGTCGTAGGAGTGATAAGTGATCAGCAACTGCTTGCGTGCGCGGATGGCGCGCATGACAGTAGAAAGATACTGCGTGCCACCGGGAATGGGTTCGAAGAGCACGCTATCCGGCATATCCTCCGCCTCGTCGAGTGTTGCCTTGAGAGAGAAGGCCGAAACGATGTACCGCCGCATCTCATACCACTGATCGAAATCGTCCTCGCTGTCGATATAATAATAATTGAGGCGTCGATTGCAGCGGATGTTGATACCGAACAGAGTAAGTATATCCTCCTTGTAGCGGTGAAACTTACGTGTCGGGAAGAACGGTTCGCCATAGATATTGATGGAGGAGTGTGCCCAGCGACGATCGATATCGTCCTTGCTGAGATGTCCGGCTGCTATGGTATCGACGAGCCAGATATAAACCTTGAAGACTTGAGCGGGACTCATGTGTGGGTTATTTAATATCAGCCAAAGCGGCTGATGGCTGTTATGATTTGGTAGAGAGTGCGAGGGCGTAGAGCTTCATCTGATGGAGCATAGCGGCGAGGCCGTTGCTGCGTATGGGCGAGAGGTGCTCCTGCAAACCTATACGCTCGATGAAGTACAGGTCGGCATCCACGATATCCCTGGGCGGCTGGCCGCTGAGCACACGGAGCAAAAGCGCCACTATCCCCTTGACCAGTACAGCATCGCTGGTAGCCTGATAGATGACACGACCATCCTTGAGCGACGCCGTGAACCACACCTCGGACTGACAGCCCTCGATCAGGTTCTGCTTGGTGCGCAGTTCGTCAGGGAAAGGCGGAAGGGCGTTACCGTAATCGATGAGTAACTGATAGCGGTCGACCCATTCCTCGAGAAGCTCAAACTCCTCGATGATCTCGTCTTGTATCTCGTTAATCGTCATTGCTAATAATCATGTTATAGAGTTGCTCGGCCAGCTGTTCGTCCTCTGAGCCGTCGAGTGTACCATCGTCGGCTACGGGTGCATCGAGGATGTAGTCGGCTTGCTCGTAGTACGGCGAGCGTGCCTCGAGTTGCGGACTGATGATATCGATGATCTCTGACGCATCCTTTCCGTCAAATACCGGCCGCTCGCTAAGATCGGTGAGTGCGAGGCGCTGAGCCAGGTGATGCGGTTGCCAACGCAGGTAGAACGATGTACCGAGTTCGCGCAGACACTCCATGTTATCCTCCCAGCAAGGGTATCCTCCGCCGGTGGCATAGACAACCTTCTCGATGGGCAGTTCGGCTAGATCCTCGACCACATATTTCTCCTTACGGCGGAACGCTTCGATACCATAAGTGCGGATGTAGTCGGCAGGCGAGAGACCATGGATCTCATGGAACGCTTCGTCAAGATCAACGAAGTGCCAGCCGAGGCGCTCCGCCAGCAGACGCCCGACGGTGGTCTTGCCGGCGCCCATGTAACCTATGAGATAGATCGGATAAACCATTGATTATTTAGGCGATTCGTCGTCGCGGTAGTTATCGCGCCAGAGCAACTGACCATTCTCAACGTAAGCTTCGGGCAGGATCATCGTTCGCGGTGCGGGAACAGAGTGAAGGATGTTCCACCTATCGTCATACACACGCACAAACGATGCGCATAGCGGTGCGCACTGGCTGCGGATGAGCAGAACAGAGTCGCCCTCGCCGTAATAATACAGATCGATGTACGTGCTATCGGCCAGGATGAACCGCGTGGTTTCGCCGTGCTGCACAACACTGAGATCTCCGCCTACGAGATAGAGGTACTCCTGCGGAAGAATCGAGCCATTGGCCCGAATCTTCATATCTGTCACCCCACTGCGCGATGTTTGTGGGGACCCCGATTCCTGTGCTCTCATTGTATAGCAGAACAGCAAGAAAAGCACCCATATTATCAGCGAGCGGTAAGTCATTGCAACAATGCGACAGCGTAAGCAGCTATACCTTCCTTGCGTCCGACAAAGCCGAGGTGCTCGGTAGTCGTAGCCTTGACATTCACCTGGCCGATACTGACGCCCATCACATCGGCAAGTGTGCGCTGCATATCAGGAATGAACGGCAGCAGCTTGGGGGCTTGCGCACAAACGGTGCAATCGCAGTTAGAGAGTTCGTAGCCTGCCTCACGCACCATAGCCATCACACGGCGGAGAAGGATCTTAGAGTCAATACCTTCGAACTCATTGCCCTTTGTATCGGGGAAATGGTAGCCTATATCGCGCATAGCCGCAGCGCCGAGGATGGCGTCGCAGAGAGCATGGATGAGCACATCGGCATCGGAGTGACCGTCCAAGCCTAACTCATAGGGAACGCGAATGCCCCCAAGCCACAGTTCGCGGTTAGGGGCAAAAGCGTGTACGTCATATCCGAGACCGATTCGCATAGCAGAGAGCCTAGTTACTTTTTGTTGTTAACCAGATCCTTGATACCTGCGAGATCAAAGCCGAGCGTGAAACGCATGGTCTGATCCAACGGGTTGGTAGGAGCAGTAGCGATCGTATAAGCGAAGTCGAGCATAAAGATCGACAGGTGGAAACCTGCGCCGACTTGCACGAGACGACGATTACCCTTTATCTTGTCTTCATGTGAATAACCCAAACGGGCAAAGAACTGGCGATTGTAGGAGTACTCAGCACCTATACCCCAGCCTACTTCCCTGAACTCCTCGGCTGCACCGCCCGGAGCGTCGGCGAAAGATTGGAACAGGCCCTTCATCGAGTTGAGGTCAGAATAAGCCTGGGTGGAATATTGGTTTGTGCTGGAGTTATACGGATCAGCGGGATCGAAAGTCGGGTTACCGCCATCGTCCGTTGCGAACTTCGACTTCTTGGAAGGCACCATCAGTTTGCGTGCCTCGAGGGTCATCGAGAGGCGGTTGTAGTCATCGAACGGGATCTCGTATGCAGCACCGAGACGGAGGGTAGCCGGCACGAAGTTACGTGTACGGTCGTTGTACGAGAGTTTGCCGCCGAGGTTCTGGAGGTTCAAACCGGCACTGATATAGCTGTCACCCATCGGCAGGCTGATCGGCTGACGGTAGTAAACCGACACGTCAGCGGCAGCGGTTACTGCCGGGTGGTAGATCTCGGCGTTGTTGTCCGTCGATGCCTTCATACCGTTGGTTAGGTCAGAGTAGATAAGTCGTAGAGCCACACCCATTGACACATATTCGTGCAGTTTGCGCGAGTACGAAGCGTCGAGGGAGAATTCGTGAGGATGAGCATTGCCAAGCAGACGAGCCTCCTGGTCAGTCATCGACACCTCACCCATCGAGAAGTACGTCAACGACATTGCCACTGCCTGAACATCATCCCACTTGTAGAAACCGGAGATGTAAGCAAGGTCGATATCGGTTACACCGAGCTTGCGCAACCACGGGGTGTACGAAGCGTTGATACCACCACGCATATCCATGAAGGCATATTTAGCGGGATTCCAATACTGCGAGTTCATATCGGGATTGGTAGCCACACCGGCGTCACCCATCGCTGCTCCGCGTGCGTCAGGCGTGATGCTCAATGAGGGTTGACCTGTAATGATAGGGTTGTTGTAATCATGTTCTATAGCGTCTGCTAATGATGTTTGTGCAACAGCCGGCATAACTGCCAGCAACGATGCTACGATAACTAAAAAGGATTTTTTCATTTTATTTGGTTTGTTTATAATTTTTCGTTGGTTTTATCAGCCAAAACTGGCTGATGGCATAACTTTCTTAAAGTTGCTTCATAGGCAAAAAACGTATTTACGATTTTATTGTTTGCAATTTATTGTTTTGTCATTAGTTCTCAACCACGATCAGTTTGCCTGCGCGGCCGGTCTGATCGCCAGCAGTGGTGGTGAGCGATACGCGGTACATATATACGCCGGGCGTGAGGTGTGCATCGCTGACGCTGAACGAGTGCTGCTCGGTGCCCTTACGCTGTGCGTGGTAAACGAGTCTGCCGGTCGGCGAGAAGACATAAACGTTCATCTCCATCAGTTCGTCCGGCTGGTCGTAATCGATACTAAAGTGCAGCGTCTCGCTCACTCGTACAGGATTAGGATACGACATCACGTTGTACATCGTCGGTTCGAGGCCTTTGACAACCTCGAAGGTCAGCGAAGAGGTGGCGCTATTGTTGAGCATATCCCATGCACGGAACGTAAGGGTGTGATGGCCCTCGTCAAGTGCATCGATCCTGTAGCTGACTTGCCCGGACTGATAGCTGCCGGACGAAGCGTAGTAGTCGTTGACGATGAACATCTTGTTCGGGTCGGCATCGATGGTCAGGAGTAAGTCGTGACCTATGCCCGAACCGACGGTATTGATACCGTGCTCATCATAGATGTCGGCAAAGAAGTGCGGTTGCTCGGTGGTCTTGTCGCCATTGACGAAACTCGGCGAGTTGAGGTAGATATGCAGGTCGGGGCCTACGGTATCGACAATCTCAACCGATGACGAACCGCCGACAACGAACTTCTCGTAATGCCCTATACCCTCGCCGTTGACACTATCAAGGGCGAAGTAGGTGATACGTCCGTTGCCGTAGTTGTAACGGATATCCTTCGGCATCATAAAGGTGTAGTCGAAGTGTCCGTTCGTTACCCTTGCCTGCCCCTGATAGAGGGTGTTGGGGTAATCGTTGTAGGTGTACCGGACTTTGTCATCCTCGTCAGGATGATCATTGTCGCGTGTGGTGACCTCCTGAAGTTTGTCCATGAGGGTGATGCTAACTATGCCGTTGAACTCGCGTGCCGTGTCGCCGTTCTCGGCCTCCACCCAACCGGTGAAGTTATGGAGTGTCAGGGCGTTGAGTGTGTCGGATGCCTGTTCGGTGCGTACGCGGTAATCCGTCGGGTAATGCAGGCGGATAGCCGGGTCGCCGAGCAGGATGTACGACATCTTATTCTCGTCAGAGCCCGTCATGTTCTTGGCTATACGGCAGGCATCGCCGATGGTCATGTTGTAGGAGAACTCGTCGCGATGGCCGAAGAGCGTGTCACAAAGATTCTTGTTGATCTCCTTGTTTTGGCTGGCATAAACCGTTCGGCATGCGGACATCACGGCTATTGCGCCGCCGTCGGGGTTGATGACCGCTTCCTCGCTGGCGCTCTGCTCATAGGCATCGAAGTGCGCGAAGCCGCAGGTAGCCAACATCCAGAAGCCCTGGTTGGCGTTTGTCATTGTCCGGCAGTCACGAAGCGTGAGCAGGCTCTCGGAAGAGATGTTGTTATAACCGCCGTGACCGGAATAATCGAAGAACAACACGCCCTCGTTAAGCATATTCAAGAAGCGGTTCTTGGCCAACGGATAACTCTCGCCCGAGGCACTTGCTTCCTGGGTATAAGCGTCGAGGAAGATCTTGCTGACCACGAACGACATGTTCTTTACCCGCACGCGCTCGGCAGCATAGTCGGAGATCTTCGTATGGAGATTGCTATCGCCATCGTCAGCGACGAACATCAGTTGCTGGTGCCACTTGCCCGGGTTCTCGTTGCGCAGGTAGGTAGCAATCTTCTTCGCCACGCCGAGCGCATCGGCTGCACGGGAGACTGGCAGACGCCCCACGCCTATTCCCATCCGTCCGCTGATGTCCGACGTTCCCATAGTGTCTTCAAGGAAGCCGAAGTAATCGTCGGAGGCGTAAGCCTTCGTCTCTATCTCGCTGTTCGCAGCCTGATACGTGAGCAGCGTGTTCGGGCCTGATGTAGGCATGAGTTTGCGGTTGTCGTACGTGCCGTCGCCGAGCAAGAGCAGCCATTTCGGCCGTTGTGCACTGCCTGCGGCGCGGTCGTAAAGCATCTTCATCAGCCAGCGGTAAGCCGTGGCATCCGGTGTGCCCGACGAGAACTCGTTATATACCTGCTGATCGGTAACGATAGCCGTAGTGATAGCGTCGTACTGCTCGTGAGCCTCGGCAATGATCTGCGCGGCGGGAACGAAATCCTCGGGAGCAATGATCACAAGATCAATATTGTTGAGCGCGTGGAGATTCTGGTTCGGGATTGTACCTATCACCTTTGGCTTGAGCCAGCCTGTGGACTGCTTGGGGTTCACGGCGAGGATGGTCTGTAAGGTCTTGTTGTATCCAACAAAGCTGAGCGTACTGCCGCTGAGTGTGGCAGGGATACGCGTGACGGCTGAGGGCGAAGATATGTCCCAGAGCTCGATGTCGCCGGAGGCATTGCTGAGGGTGTAACGGGTGTTACCGCTATTGCCGGCATGCTCGGTATTGGCAATGATCATCTCCTGGCCGTTCATAACGAGGCGACAGGTAGCGGCAATCTCGATGTAGTTCAGGTAACCACGGCTACCGGACAGACTGTTGTTGTAGGTGAGTTTGAACACCTGGGCGCCTGTGCCGTCAGCCGGTAAGGTGAAGCGGTCGTAGCCTTCGTTGGTCGTAGCCTTGGTATAGAAATCCGAGACGGGGATATTGTCGGTAGAGCAACTGTAAGTGTTCGAGCCCACGCCCATAGTGAATGTCGAACGGTTGGTTGAGGCGGCTGCCACGCGGCAGCGTATGTCAAGATCGGAGCCTGCCACAACATCGTGGAAGGGGAACGAGACTTGCAGATTCTTGCGAATACTATTCAGCTGTTCGCCATAGAACTCCCGTCCACCGCCGGCTTTGCCGGACGGATCGACCACATTGACCGAATCGAGGTCATGGAGCATGTATGCCGTGTAGGTGTCTGCCGTGAATGCGGCATCGCTCAGGGCGTCAGCGGTAGGAATGAGACGCTGCTCACCGGCATTATCCGACAGGAAGTAATAGCCGTAACTGCTATACGGATTGCGCGTGTGGACAAAATGCTTGCTCGTATATTCCCAACTATCCACGCCCTGGGCGTAGAAGAGGATATAATCGCCCTTGCCGAACTCACCGTCCGCACCCTTGTTCATATAGAACGCTACAGGCGGCAAGTCGTCCTGCTTGGCAAGCTTGAAGTTCTGAGTGAGCATCGCACCGCCGTAGCCATAGATGCGCACATCAGCGGGGGTCAGACCGGCAGATGCCAACTCATCGTAAGTGAGACAATATACGCCGGACTCCTGCACACGGATCTTCACCCACTTGCCGCCCGAGAGGACAGATTGTGAGGTGTAAGTATGCGCCATGAGGCTTGCCGCAGCAAGCGTCAGTACGGTGAGTATGGTTGTCAGTCTTTTCATTTAATCTTGCAATATAGCAGTTCCTTTTCGCCGTCGGTGCAACGGATCAGGTCGTTCGGTTGCAATTGCCAGGGTTGCGCGTTGAGCGCTACGTAGATCAGGTCGCCCTGACGAACCGTCAGCAGTTCGCTCGCGCGCGCTACGGCGCTATTGAGGATTTCCTCAGCCGGCGTCCATTCGCCGCGATTGATTACCTGTTCACCGCGACTGAGCGACCATTGGCCGTTAATTGCCGGTTGCCATGAACCGATGGCCAGCGAGCCTTCGAAAGCTACGGCTTCCGTCCACGGTTTGCCGGCGGCTCTGGCTTCGCGGAGATTGTCCGCTCCGAAATAATCCATACCGGCTGCCAGCGCGTCGTAGTAACGCGAGGCGAACCGCGGCGCTATGTACCGCCCAAGACGCGATACGCGCAATACCACACAAGGCAAAGCCTGCAGGTCGCTTATCGCTTCCGGCACAAACAACGGCTTGCGGTTGACCGTCATCGAACTGTCGCTCTTGAGAACGACACTTTCGCTGCCGTCGTAATATGTTATGCCTATTATCTTCACATTATGGAGTCCCCGAAAGGACGTGTAACGTCGTTTGGGGGAGCACTGAGGCAATCGTGCGCTTTATGGAGCAGAGCGACATCCGACAGCACGGTTTGCCAAAAGTGCTTGCAAAGATAGTGATATTTTTTGACATTTGCAAGTGTTTCGCAAATTTTGTACATCTTTTCCAAACTTCGAAACATTTGCTTTGCAAATCTACTTGGCACGGATAAAGATCTGCACCGGTGTGCCGGTGAAGTCCCACCACTCGCGAAGCTTGTTCTCAAGGAAACGACGATACGGCTCCTTGACATACTGCGGCAGATTGGCAAAGAACACGAAAGTCGGGATCTGGGTGTTTGGCAGCTGCGTGCAGTACTTGATCTTGATGTACTTGCCTTTGGTGGCAGGCGGCGGGTAGTTCTCTATGAGTGGCAGGAAGTTCTCGTTGAGCTTGGCTGTAGGGATCTTGCGGTTCTTGTTCTCATAGACATGCAGCGCGGTTTCCATGACCTTGAAGATGCGCTGCTTGGTAGTAGCCGAAGTGAAGATGATCGGGAAATCGGTGAACGGTGCCAGGCGTTCACGGATAGCATTTTCGTAGCCTTTGATGTCAGCGTTGGTCTTGCTCTCAATCAGATCCCACTTGTTGACGCAAACTACCAGGCCTTTCTTGTTCTTTTGGATCAGGGCAAAGATGTTCAGGTCTTGCGCCTCGATGCCTCGCGTGGCATCGAGCATCAGGATGCAGACATCGGCATTCTCGATGGCACGGATGGAGCGCACAACGCTGTAGTATTCCAGGTCTTCGGTCACCTTCGCCTTTTTGCGGATACCGGCGGTATCAACGAGGTAGAAGTCCTTGCCGAACTTGTTGTAGCGGGTATAGATACTGTCGCGTGTGGTGCCGGGAATGTCCGTAACGATCGTACGTTCCTCGCCGATAAAGGCGTTGAGGATACTTGACTTGCCGGCGTTCGGGCGGCCGACTATAGCGAAGCGCGGCAGATCGTCGATCTCCTCGTCGCCGGTGTCGGACTTGAAGCGCGAACATATCTCGTCGAGCAGATCGCCTGTGCCCAGGCCGTTCTCGGCAGAGAGGATGAACGGTTCGCCCAGACCGAGCTTGTAGAACTCCGGTGCGCCGTACTGGTTCTCGAATGTATCCACTTTGTTTACGGCCAGCACGGTCGGTTTGCCGGACTGCCGAAGCAGATGAGCAACTTCCTGGTCGAACTGCGTAACACCTTCGTTGACATCTACTACGAGCAGCACAACATCCGCTTCGCGGATAGCAAGGTTAACCTGACGGTTGATCTCCGACTCAAATGTATCATCGGAGTTAACGACCCAGCCGCCGGTATCGATGACGCTGAACTCGCGTCCGCACCACTCGGCTTTGCCATACTGCCGGTCACGGGTTGTGCCGGCGATGTTATTAACGATAGCACGTCGCGTGCCTGTCAGTCGGTTGAAGAGGGTCGATTTCCCAACGTTGGGACGTCCCACTATAGCTAAAATATTTGCCATAGAATTTTGATGATTTTGTATGTTAATGTAAACTAAAGTTCACCGGCATGAGATACATGACGCGAACGGGTTTGCCATCTTTCTGTCCGGGTTCCCATTTCGGCATCTTACTGATGACTCGCACAGCTTCGTCGTTGAAGAGCTTGTGCACAGGTTTGACAACCGTCACATCGGTGACGGAGCCATCTTTGTCCACAACGAAGGATACAAGAACCTTGCCTTGCATGCCCAGTTGCTGCGCCTTGTAGGGATACTGCACGTTTTCCGTCAGGAACTTGTACAAACCTGTTTGTGCGCCGGGGAATACGGGCATCTTGTCGGGCACCTTGGTTGCACCGTCGTTGGCGGAAGTGATCGAGCCGAGTACCCGCTCTTGCTTCGCGTAGGATTCGCCATAGGCGAAACGGTCGAACAGTTTGGTGTCGATCAGTTTGCCGTCGGACTTGTTGTGCAGATTGACGGAGTACCTGTCTGTTCGCTCGTCGTACGCCGTGATCACGCCATAGACGCTCGCTTCCTCCGGCAGAACGATGAAGCCCTGGAGGAACCAGATCGTGTCGCCTACCGTTACCGGCTTGCGGAAGATCGGTTTGCCGTTGCGGAAGAATGTATGCTCCTCCATTCGGTTGTCAACATAAAGGAAGGTCTCGTTGAGTTCGCCGAAGAAGTAATGCTCCTGCAGTCCGTCAAAGACGATCGTATCTTCGGTTATATCATTGAGGCGGAGCTTGTACACCATCATATCGCGGGAGTTGTACACTTTCGCGTCGATATGATCCTTGTTGTACGTCAGTTTGGCGTACATGCCGTACTTGTCCGGCTGGGCGATGATGCGCATGTCGCTATTGACATACACTTTCTTTTGCTTGGCCGCCTGCATGCTGAGCGAACCCACACACAGGGCAGCAATCAGTAGCAGAAGGCTGATTCTAAACTGTTTCATTATGTTTGAGGTTTATTACGGGCGGAATCCTATACCTACGCGCAATACGGATGCCGAACCGATGTTCGTTTCCACGAGGCCGAATACATGCTGACCGCCGAAGTTCAGGCCGATAGGAGTCATGTTTACTGCCGGAAGGAAGCGTCCGCGTACTGAGCCGTCGGTAGCACGCTCGATGTGCGAATAGACGCCTGTTGAGAGGCCGGAGTAAACCGTTACGTGCTCGCGGTTGATGTACGTGAAATCCACACGTGCAGCAAGGCTCATGTCGTGGGTTTGCGCAAGGCCTGTCCAGCACTCGTAATTGGCACTTGCTCCGAGACGCAACCACCAGAGAACGTTGTAGTTATACTCTATCGCCCAAGCGCCTGTAAAGATCTCCGAGCTGGGCGTGCTGCCGGGACCGGAAGCGGGGATATAGAAGCTCCACGAATGCCCTCCGAAGCCCGTGGCATAGACACTGGGCAAGCCGACGGAGATCGTTACGCTTTGACGGCGTGTGCGCCAATCGTAAACGGCCGGCAGGTTCTGCGGCACATAACCGCCGCGCGTCTCAGCCGGCGATGTGGTGCGAACGACCACTACGGTCGGGTTCTCTTGAGGATTGGCCTCTGACTGTAATTCCTGTGCATATATAGCTGTTGCCGCTATGAGCGCCAAGCAGCTAAGAAGAAGTTTTTTCATATCAATCATTTTTTAACAAATTCTACACGACGGTTCTTAGCGCGTCCTTCGTCGGTCGAGTTGTCGGCGATTGGCGATGACTGTCCCATTCCCTTGGCTGTGAGGCGGTAAGGACTGATACCTTTCTCCACGAGTTTGGCAACGATAGCGTTTGCGCGCTGCTCGCTAAGTGCCTGATTGATAGTGGCGTTGCCGGTGTTGTCGGTGTGTCCCTGCACCTCGAAGCTCAGTTCAGGATTCTCGTTCATCAGGGTGACTATACGGTTGATCTCGCCCATCGACTCGGGTTTGATGGTCGCTTTGCCTACATCGAACGTGATGCCGTAGGTAACGATTCGTCCCTCCGAAGCCATTCGGTCGTACAGAGGCACGGCGCCTTTGGCGATGCGGACATTCTTGACGAAGAACAGGCGCTGGTTGGCGTTCGTGCCGTTGATTGTCAGCCACTTAGGTGCCATGGCGTTGGGGATGTTCGCCACGCGCTGGTTGTCGAAGTAGATCTTGTACGCGCGTTTGTTGAACGAGATGGCTATATGATGCCATGCTTCATGCTCAACCGAGCGCAGCTGGTACTCGCCGTTGCGGGTCTCGCCGTTGGCGCGCCAGTTGTACATAACACGCTGGTCGGCAGTCTTGGTATTGGCATCTTCATCCATCTGCATGGGCAGATAGATGTTGAGCGACGCCTCGCCGCGGTCACTGCTCGCTACTTTGTCCGATGTGTAGAGGTGGATGTTGTAATCGCCCCAGCCGTGGAGGTCTTCGCCCATCTCCTGTTCCCAAACTTTCTCGTGACGGTAATACAGATCCATCTCGATCGTGCAGACGTCGGTCAGATAGGTCTTGTTGTTCTGATAGAGCGGTGTGATCTCGGCGTCCTGAAGATTGATACACTTCACGCCGCTGATCTGCACGATCTCCGCTGCGCCGTTGAACGCGTCCCACATGGCGGGGAACTCGCCGAGCGGTTCGTTGGCGTTGTTGTCCTCGAAGATGATCTCATCGCCGGCCACGAAGTCATAGTTGTTCCAAGCTATGGCGTTCTGATTGATCTGCTGTGCCCCTTTCGGTGCGCCGCATTCGTCGCAGAACTTGCCGGTGTTACCCTGATGGCCGCACTTCTGGCATGTCCATGAGTTGTCCTGCGGGCCTTCGGGACGCTTGGTGCCGCACTCGTTGCAGAACTTTCCGGTATTGCCCTGGTGACCGCAATTGGGGCACGTCCAGCCGTCAGCTTCGGCAGGTTTGGGTTCGGGTTTCTTGGCCCCACAGTTGTTGCAGAACTTGCCGGTGTTGCCTTCCTGACCGCATTGGGGACACGTCCAGCCTGCGGCTTGCTGTGCCTGCTGACGTTCGCCTTGCTGGCCTTCGCCTTTCTCTTTCTTCTCGTTCGGGTTGAAGGCTTTGTGCACACCTTGGTTCACTTTTTTGTTCACCTCTTTCTGTACAGCTTTCTCGGCGGACTTCTCCGCGCTCTTGATGAGCTGGTTCAAGAACTGCGCTTCTGCCGGCATGATTAGCGCCAATGCAAACATGCACACCAGCACTCGTCTAATCGAAGTTTTCATATTCGTCGGGTTTAATGTTTTCGTACAAGTTTGTTCGTGCGTCCATGCGCGCAATAGTCCTCAGCCGCGCGCATACTATCGCTTTCGCCTGCAAAGTTACGAAAAATATTTCATATTTGCAAATTTTCCCGCATTTTTTCCGAAGTTCTTTTCCGCCTCATATTTTCGGCACACATCCATTCGTTTTTTACTATATACATAGTATATAGTAGTTTTTTATCGTCTTTTTTTCGCCATTTTTCTTGCATTTCTCGATTTTTTTTCGTACCTTTGCACAAAATTTAGTGCGTGATAAGTGAGCGGTTTGTTCGTGGTTAGTCTGTTATAAGTCAGCGATAAGCACGTCACTCCTGGTCTGACTAGCGAATCCGGGGCAGACCGGACTACATCTCACCTGCACGCCCTCACAAATAGCATCAGTTTATGGCAAAGATTTATCACAAGCCTCACATTGAAAAAATCATCGGCGGACACTCCGGCTTAGTTGAGCGTCAAAAGGTCTATCACGATTTCGAGGGTAACATCACCAGCATCGGACGGCTGGAGGCCTTCACCCCTCACAAGCGCAACTACAAAGCCAATCCGGTCGTTTTCGGCGAACTGGCCAACCAGCTCTCTTTCGGCAAATCATCCCACTCGGCACAGGAGTTCATCGATGCCTGGAAAAACAACACCCCTCTTCCTGAAAAAAAACAGGCTTTCCTCGAAGAGGTTAAAGCCCGTTTCCGTGCCCAACTCACCGGCGAACCCGACCGCATCGCCAAACCTGACAAGTATGGTCAGTTCCACCCGTACGTTCGTCCCGACAATTTCATCCGCGCCATCCTTCACGTCGAGCACCCAAAGTTCGATTAGAGTTCAATCAATTCTTGACTAAGCACCGCAAAAAGCGCCAATCTTTCCGCCAAGAAACGATCTATTCGCCACAAAAAAAGCAAGAACGGTCACGATGACCGTTCTTGCAGAGTTGGCGCGAGATAGTTATCTACGCGAAAAGTTATTTGTTTACAAGTTGGATGGGTTATCGTCCAACTTGACATATCGGCGAACTTGCTGCCAACACGATCCGTAATTCTTTGTCAAGAGAAGAGAACTCTCCTCAAGATCAAAATGAATCTTTTCGGCGTTATATTCCAGATCAACAGGTTGCTCGGAATCAGCATTACCATCGTAGGCTCCGGTATAGATAATGACAAGTTCATTACCCTGAACCTGATATGTGCCGACCATCTTATTCCGCTGTTCAGGAAAAGGTTTGTAAGCGGTTGAAGGAGTGTTCCATTTTTCCTCAATAAAACAACATTCCCCATTTGCAGCAAATGTTGCCACATAAATAAAACAAACATCTTTATCCGCCGACGAGGGAGTGTTATTGTACCATGTTCCTTGAAGAGGACTCTTAACTCTCTGCTTGCCACAAGAGGAAAACAGACTTATCGCTAAGATGCCAATCAGAAGGGCCGCGATTGCTGTAGAAGTAAACTTTTTCATAATTCTCCTTTCTTTGTTAACCGTCAGCTCCGAGTTAATTAACGTCGTGGAGCGGGACGGTATGTTATAACTATTGTTTGATGAACTTAACGATACAATCAATTGCTATGAATTGCTGTTCAATCATCACCTTTGCGACTTTCGACTGCAAAGATACAAAAAAGATTTGACATTTGCAAATAAATGAGAAGAAAATAACAAAAAAATGCAAACACGGACTAACATTTTCAAGAAAGTAGGAAAAAATGTGCGGAATTTAGGCGGAATATTTGCATATACAAAAATATTTTTGTAATTTTGCCCTCGCGTTCGGCAAATGGCGCTAACCGATGTCGCGCGGCGACATGAATCGCGTCATTGCCTCCGCTCTCCGACTGCGAAAGCACGCTTTCTGGTCGGGGTTGTTTTGCGGCGCTTAGTGAACAACAGTAAATGACACGCTCGAACAACGATATGGTACTGCAACTGAATGAGTTGGCGCAAGGCAAGCACCACTACTCGTACCGCCTGGACAGCGCGTACTTTCAGGAACAGGAAAAGAGCGAGATCACAGGCGGCGACGTAGCCATCGAAGCCGATCTGACACTGCGCGAAAGCGACTACAGTCTGCATATCACGGCGAAAGGCAACGTGGAGCTCATCTGCGACAGATGTTTGGCACCGATGACCTACGCCATTGATATTGCGGACGACATACTGCCCGATGAGGACGACTGCAGACCCGATCAGCCATGCGGTAATGAAACGCTCGACCTCAACTGGCTGGCATACGAAATGATAACAATCAATCTTCCGCTGGTGCACAGTCACCCGGACGGTGAATGCACGCCCGACATGCAACAACTTCTCCAAGCATTCGGGGTCCCCGCAAATAACATGTAGCGGGGTGACATTCACCTCTGTAGCACAGTGGAACCCGAATGATTAAATAAAGCATAAAGTAAAACAATTAAAAAAGAAACATAAATTATGGCACATCCTAAACGTAGACAATCGCACACCCGCCAAGCCAAGCGTCGTACTCATGACGTGGCTAAGTTGCCTGCACTGGCAATCTGCCCGAACTGCGGCGCACACTACATCTACCACACTGTATGCCCGAGCTGTGGCTACTATCGTGGCAAGTTGGCAGTTGAGCAAGCCGCAGAGGCGTAACGCGCGTCCGGCAAATGGTGCTAACAGATGCCGCATAGCGACATAAAGCGCACCATTGCCTCCGCTTTCCCCACCACAACCATGCGGTTGTGTCGGGGACCCCAATAAGGCGGTACAAAGATTGATGCAAGCAAAACGGGCTCTAGTTAATAAGTGATTATTGATAGAGTCCGTGCTTTGCACCAAACACAGAGAACCACCACGGCGCAAAAGCCGGAGATAATACCATTATACCTAAACCCAAAAACCTATAACATTATTACCACTATGTACGACAACAACAGGTCTTCCTTTAACCGCAGACCAGCGTTCCGTCCCGATGCGAATCCGGGCGAGTACGCCAACCCAGACCAACGTGCGCCACGTCAGCGCACCCGTATCGTTCGTAACGGCGGTTCCGTTTACGAGCGTCAGTCCGCCCCTGCCTATCATCAGGGCGAAGGACGTTACACGCGCGTCAGCTCCGACGGCGCACGACTCCAACGGCCGGAGTACAGAGGCCCGCGAACAGAATCCAGAAGTCAGAGTTCGGATTACCACAGCCAGCGTCCGGCAGGCGGACGTCCGCAACAGCGGCCCGGCCGTCCCACTCCGCAGCATCACAGCAGCGTTTATACGCAGCGCAAACAGGTGGAGTACCGCGAGCGCTATGAGGATCCGACTAAACCTATACGTCTGAACAAGTACCTCGCCAACGCAGGATTCTGCAGCCGCCGCGAGGCCGACGACTTTATCCAAGCCGGTGTAGTAACCGTGAACGGCGAAGTGGTTGACAGCCTCGGCGCAAAAGTGCTGCCGACGGACAAAGTGATGTTCCATCATCAGCCCGTGCGTCGCGAGCGCAAAGTATATATATTACTGAACAAACCCAAGAACTGCGTGACGACGACTGACGATCCCGAAGAGCGCCGCACCGTAATGGATATTGTAAAGAACGCCTGCTCGGAGCGCATCTACCCCGTAGGCCGTCTGGACCGGAACACCACAGGCGTGCTGCTGCTGACGAACGACGGCGATCTGGCAGCTAAACTCACACACCCGAAGTTCGGGAAGAAGAAGATCTACGCCGTGACGCTCGACCGCGATCTGGCAGAAGAGGATGAGATGCTCATCCGCCACGGTATAACCCTGGATGACGAGGAGATCATACCCGATGCGCTGGAGTTCACGGACAAGGACCGCAAGCATATAGGTTTGGAGATCCACTCCGGGCAGAACCGCGTTGTGCGCAGGATCTTCGAGAAAGTCGGCTACAAGGTTGTGACGCTTGACCGCGTAAGCTTCGCCGGGCTGACGAAGAGGAATGTGCCACGTGGACGCTATAGATTCTTAACAGAGAGAGAAGTTGCGATGTTACAGATGGGAGCATTTGAGTAAATGAAACGAGTATTTATTGTATTGTGCGTACTGTGCGCCATGTGCGTGCAAGCACGTAACACGTACAAGGCGGATGACAGACGCATCACGTACGTCGGACGAACGTTGGCAAATGCTGACGGCGTAAGTTTTGACTATAGCGCGACCTATGCACGCCTCACATTTACAGGCAATTACGTAGCCGTTAGCGCATCGTCGGTCGAGCCGATAGAGTTCAACCTCTGGATCGACAAACCGTTTGCCGCCGAGCCGGATAAGGTGATTCGTTTGGACGGTAAGAACCAGACGCTCGTGCTCTACTCTACTCCGAAGCGCGACAAGAAAGAGCATCAACTGCTCATTCAGCGCCGCGTGGAAGGTGAGCACGGCATAACGACGTTCCACAGTTTCGATCTTGACGGCGAGTTGCGCCAGGCACAGGGTTTGGCCGAGCGGCAGATAGAGTTCGTGGGCGACAGTTACACCTGCGGTTACGGTTCGGAGAACAGCGTTCGCACCGATCCTTATACGATCGAGACGCAGAACCCCGCCAAGACATACGCAGCAATCCTTGCGCGATACTTCGGTGCGGATTATTGGACAATATCGCACTCCGGCATGGGTATAGCACGGAACTACAACAGCAAGTTCAAAGGCTGGTACATGCCCGACCGCTACACGCAAACCTTCGACTGCTCGAAGGACAGCGCGTGGGTGGCATCGGCTCATCCGTACAAACCGCAGATAACAGTTATCTATCTGGGAGCCAATGACTTTTCGACACGTATGCAACCGCATATCGACGATTATGCCGAGCACTACGTGCAACTGATCAAAGCCATCAAGGCGAACTACGGCGAGAAGCATCCGATCCTGTGCGTTGCACCAAAAACGAGTGAGCTTTGCATCACCTACGTGTGCCGCGCAGCACATGACTGCGGGCTGGAGAATGTGTATTATACCGGCGTGTTCGAAGGCGTTCACCTGAACACCAACGAGAATCTCGGAGCCAGTTGGCATCCGAACTATCTCGGACACCAGAAGATTGCCTACAGTCTGTTGCCATACGTTGCCACTCTCACCGGCTGGCCGGTGACAGACAATCCGGTAAAATAGTCCGATTTTACCCCTAAAATATTGCGCAAAAGTGCCGAAATGCACTTTTTTGTAAAAAAAGTCTCGAATTGTTTGCAAATTTGAGATTTTTTTTGTAACTTTGCTGCGTTGAAACAATTATTTATCTTCGTAAAATTATGCTTGCAACACATCAACAACAGCAACAGTTCGGACTTAACCCTATGCAGATGCATTTGGTTAAGATGCTGAATTTCAACAGGACTGAAGAAGCCGAGCAAAGGCTAAAAGCAGCATTAGAACAATTCTATCTGTCGGAATTTGAGAAAACAAAGGCTGCGATGTTTGATAGCGGAGAGTTAACAGAAGAGCTGATCGCGGAAGGCGCAGCCAAACATTTCCGTACTGCGTATTGATTATGAACATCGTTCTTGACTCCAATGTTGTCCTGCAGGTGGCCTTTACCCAAAAGCCGCAGCGGATAGTATGGGACAAACTTTTATCCGGAGCATACACGCTGTGCGTCACAGAGGACATTCTGTATGAATACCAAGAAAAGGTAATAGATTGCTTTCATAACGAGCAGTTAGCCAATCTATTGATAAACACGTTGCTTAACTGCAGTTATGTCAAGCGCGTAGAGACATATTTCCGCTACAATATTATTCAGGCTGATCCTGATGATAACAAGTTTGTTGATTGCGCGCTCGCATGCAATGCACGATACATCGTAACAGAGGACACTCATTTCAATGTACTAAAAGAAAATGAGTTCCCAAAAGTTGACGTAATAGATTTAGCGGAATTCATCAAACTGCTACAGCAATAGCCGTCTAATCGGCTACACACGAACAACCTCGCCTGCAGGGATATGCAGGCCGCCCCCTCCCGACGTTAAACAGGAGTGCTGCAGCCGACAGCAGTAAATGCGGCAAAAAAGACATAAAAGACGTTTATTGACGTTGTTTGCGACATCTTGAAATCTTCGCAACATTTCGTACTTAGTCCAAACAATTACGATGAATGTCCCGTGGGTATGTAATATCAGCTCCACGCCTGTGCAAAGGGCGAGGTGGGTTATACATATCAGGCGTGGACTTCGGTTGTTTTTCTACTAAGTACAGGGATTGCGAAGCCCTCAAGATGCGTGAAGAACAGACGGACTTCACGCTTTTCGTATGTATATATGTGAACATTAGTAATATATACGGAGTAGCCTCCTGCCGAATAACAAAGTGGAGGCTAAAATATAAACACTTACAACAATGTGCACCTCTACAAAATCAATCAATGAAAAAGATGTTGCCAATTCTATCTCTGCAACATTTGATGATTTGCGTAAAGAACTAAACCAGCAAAAGAATGTCTATGAATCAAAAGACTGTTATTGCTATTTAGTCGCTTATTACTCGTGCCCCAATTCAACAGATGATGGGATTAGAATGCTCAATTTTGGTTCAAATCGAATGAGGGATGCAAAAACAATAGATGCCCTTGTTGAATATATACCCAAACACGTCAACATTCTTATGGAAAAGCCAAAGTTTGCAAATTTTAAATTGCTAATGAAACCACAAGAAAAGATGTACCAGCCTCAATGGTTGTTGGAAAATCCAGAAGAGCTATTCAGTATTATTGTAAACATAGCGTAAAATCTAATTGCATGAAAACAAAACTTTTCTCTTTATTCCTTGCGCTTGCAGCAAGCGTGGGAGCTATGTTCGCATACGACGCAGAAATAGATGGTCTGTATTACATTCTCGATTCAACGACCCAAACAGCTGAAGTAACTTACAAAAGCATAAGTTATACAGGAGTCAATGAACGTTGGAACATTACCGAAGCCAATATTCCCGCCTCGGTGGAATACAATTTTATGACATATAGCGTCACAAGCATTGGAGCGTGGGCTTTCCAGAACTGCTGCAGTTTGACCTCTTTGACTATCCCTAATAGTGTCACAAGCATAGGAAGTAGTGCTTTCCAAGGTTGCAGCAGTTTGACCTCAGTGACCATCCCCAACAGCGTCACGAGCATTCATGCTGGTGCTTTCTCTAATTGCAGCAGTTTGCCGGTGATTAACAACATTCGTTATGCCGATACATATTTGGTTGAAGCTGTAGACAAAACACCTGCTACTTACACCATAAAAGATGGCACAAAATGGATAGGCCATGATGCTTTCAGTGGTTGCAGCAGCTTAACATCGATGACTATTCCTAACAGCGTCACATGTATTTATGGTTTAGCATTCTACAAATGTAGTTGTTTGACTTCCGTGACTATCCCTAATAGTGTCACAAGCATTGGAGGGGCTGCTTTCTGTGGTTGCAGTAGTTTGACCTCTGTTTCTATCCCCAACAATGTTGCCAGCATAGATCAAGGTACATTTAGTTGTTGTAGCAGTCTGACCTCTGTGACTATCCCCAACAGCGTCACAAGCATTGGACAAGATGCTTTCAATAGTTGCAGCAGTTTGGCCTCGGTAACTATCCCCAATAGCGTCACAAGCATTGGAGAGAAAGCTTTCTATGGTTGCAGTAGTTTAAATTCTATAACTATTCCCAATAGCGTCACGAGCATTGGAGGATATGCTTTTGCCGGCAGTAGCATTAAGAAACCCGTATATAACAAACATCTGTTTGCATATTTGCCAACGTCTTATGAAGGAGCATATATTATTCCGAATGGCATTACTTCTGTTATAAGCGGAGCATTTAAGGACTGCACCGGTCTGGCTTCTCTTACTATCCCCAATAGTGTCACAAGCATCGGGTATGACGCATGCTCAGGTTGCACCAATTTGTTATCCGTTGCAATCAACTCGAATGCTGTTGCAAATGCTAGCTCCATCAACAATATATTTGGTTCACAAGTAACGAACTATGTGATTGGTAACAATGTTTCAAGTATTGCTAGTAACGCTTTCAAAGGGTCAAGTGGTTTGAAGAACCTTGTATTAGGAACAAACGTGAAAGTTATTGAGTCCGGCGCATTTGCAGGCTGTAACTCAATCGAGACAATCACATGCTATAGCATGCGACCGCCAACTGCTACAATTGCAAGTGCATACTTTGATGACGGTTCTTTCCCCAAGAGTATGCCATACAGCACAATCATCTACGTTCCTGCTGCTTGCCTCAACACCTATAAGATGCATGATTTCTGGGGAGTGTACGATGTTCGTCCGATTGGTGCTGCGACGACAGAGACCACCAGTGTACAAGTCACACCCAGTGAGACGGCTGCAACCGTTGCATGGCCGACCGTCAATGGCGCAGAGACCTACGAGATGGTAATCAAAGATAAGCAAGGCAATGTTATATGCACGTTGATCTTCAATAGCAACGGCCAACTCACAGAGATCGCCTTTAATGCCCCGTCGCGTAATGGTGCAGTCGAACAGACGCAGACTGCGGGCTTCTCGTTCACGGTAACCGGTCTGGAGGAAGGTACAGCCTACGAGCTGACGATCACCTCCAAAGACAGCAATGGCGCAACGCTTGACAAGAAGACTATCGCCTTCAGCACTGCCGGTGGCACGGGAGTAGCAGGCATCCTACCCGACGAAGCGCCAAGCACTAAGATCATCCGTGGTGGCCAACTCCTCATCCTCCGTGGCGACAAGGCCTATACGGTGCAAGGGCAGGAAGTAAAGTAACAGGGCGCGGATACAATCCGCTAACAACAGATAAAGTGGCATCAGCGGCAGGAGTCGCTGATGCTTTTTTGTGCTCAGCAATCAAAAATAATGCATTTTTTGATAAAAAATGACGAAATATTTGCATAATTCATTTTTTTTTCGTAACTTTGTAGCCGGTTTTGTGTGCATACGCTTTACGCGCGCATGCAATGGACGCAAAAAAAGCCAACCAAAAGAGAACATACAGATAATAATGACCCGACTGAGCGTCAACATCAACAAGATAGCCACGTTGCGAAACGCACGCGGAGGAAACGTCCCCGATGTGGAGCAGTTCGCAAAGGATTGCGAGCGGTTCGGTGCGCAAGGCATCACCGTTCATCCACGTCCGGACGAGCGGCATATACGTCGCAGCGATGTGTATGCGCTGAAAGGCTGCGTGACCACCGAGCTGAACATCGAGGGTAATCCCGAACCGGCGTTCATAGAGATGGTGTGCGAGGTTCGTCCCGCGCAGGTAACGCTTGTGCCGGACGGTCATGAACAGCTGACCTCGAACCACGGCTGGGATACGATACGTTACCAGGCGTTCCTGACGGAAGTGACTAAACGGTTCCACGAAGCGGGTATACGCGTGTCGATCTTCGTCAATCCCATCCCCGAGATGGTGGAAGGCGCAAAAGCCACAGGGGCTGACCGCGTGGAGCTGTATACCGGTCCGTATGCCGAACTATTTGCGGAGAACCCCGAGGCTGCGATTGAAATGTATCGTCCGGCAGCGGAGAAAGCGCGAGAGGTAGGATTAGGACTGAATGCCGGTCATGACCTAAGTACACAGAACCTCCCTGCCCTGCTGAAAGCCTTCCCGTGGATAGATGAGGTGAGCATCGGTCACCAGCTGATAGCCGATGCGCTGTACTGGGGAATAGAAGAGACAATCAGGCGGTATCTTGCCTGCTGCAAACAATAAGAATAAACTAAAACAAACACAAATATGTTACTACAAATTGACACAACGGCTCTGGTGGAGCCCATGCTCCCGGCTGAAGAGCCCGTACAAGAATCTATCAACCTGCTTACCATGGCGCAATATGGCGGCTGGATCATGGTGATCCTGGCCGTGCTACTGGCATGGGCAATCTACATCTTCATCGAGCGTCTGATCGTGCTCCACAAAGCCACGAAAGAGGACAACTCGTTCATGGACCGCATCAAGGATTATATCCACGACGGCAAGATCGATTCCGCTCTGAACCTCTGCAAGCAGGCTGCTACGCCTTCGGCACGAATGATCGAGAAAGGTATCAGCCGTATCGGTCGTCCGATGCAGGACGTGCAGGTAGCCATCGAGAACGTCGGCAACCTTGAGATCTCGATCCTGGAAAAAGGTCTGGTGATCATGGCGACGATCGCAGCCGGTGCTCCGATGCTCGGTTTCCTCGGCACGGTACTCGGTATGGTTCAGACGTTCTACAACATGGCACAGAACGCCAGCGGTGTGATTGAGATGTCCGCACTGAGCGAAGGTATGTATCAGGCTATGGTAACGACCATCGGCGGTCTGATTGTAGGTATCATCGCGATGTTCATGTACAACTTCCTGGTTTCGAGAATCGACCGCGTGGTGCGTCAGTTGGAAGGCCGCACATTGGCATTTATGGATTTACTCAATGAGCCTGCATAACTATGTTAAAGAAACGAAATAAAGTTGAGGCCACGTTTGCGATGTCGTCGATGACGGACCTGATCTTTCTGTTGCTGCTGTTCTTCGTGATGGCCAGCACTATGTCGTCGCCTAACGACATCAAGATCAATCTGCCGCAAGCCAAAGCGAAGACGAACACCAAGCAGGTTGTGGCCAAGGTCAGCATCGACAATCTCGGCAACTACTTCGTGGCACTGGGCAAAGAGAAACCCGTTGCTATCGATGTGGAAGACCTGGAGCCGTACCTCGCGTCCGTTCAACAACAGGACTCGACGATGTACATCGCTCTGCATGCCGACGAAGATATCGCATACAAAGAAGTTGTGCGCGTACTGGATATTGCGAATAGCCACCACATGAAACTGGTGGTTGCTACCAGAAATAAGAAGTAATGGACAAAGATAGAAAAGCAAAAATAGAATCCGCTCTGCTGACAGCTCTGATCATGGCGCTGCTTCTGCTGATGATGTGGTACGTTGCTATTGACGCGCCGCGTGAAACAGAGGAAGAAGGCGTTGAGGTAGCTTTCGGTGACAGCGAGGACGGTGGCGGTTCAGAGCCTGAGGCTATACCGATGCCTGCCGAGCCTGTCACACAAGCTCCGCCTCCCACGCCGCAGGCTCCTTCGGAGAACGATCTGGTGGTTCAGGACGACGAAGAATCGCTCGCCCTGGCCAAGCAACGTGAGGAAGAGAGGAAGAAACGCGCTGAACAGGAAGAGCTCATCCGCAAGCAACGCGAGGAGCAGGCACGGCTGGAAGCTGAGCAACGCGCCGAGCAGCAGCGGATAGCCGAAGAACGCGCGCGTCAGGCTGCCATCGAGCAGGAGAAACGCGACAAGGCTCAAGCCTTAATGAGCGGTTTCGGAAACAGCCAACCCGGCGCCACTGGAAGCGGCACGACACAAGGAAGTTCACAACAAGGCTCGCAAAATCCCGTGGGACACGGCACAGAAAATGGTGCGGATTGGAGTTTAGATGGACGAAGTGTAAAAAAATTACCTCCTCCATCTACAGACTTTAATAGTCAAGGAACAGTGGTTGTTGGTATTACTGTAGACCCTTCTGGCAATGTTTTACAAGCTAAGGCAACAACTGGTACCAATACTAGTGATTCTAAATTGATTCAACTTGCTGAAAGTGCAGCAAAGAAAGCGGTATTTTCCGAATCCCCAACTGGAAAGATGCAGTACGGCACGATTAAATATCATTTTAAGTTGAATTAATCAAAACGAAGATAGCACACTAACATATATCCAAAACAACAATTGTATGAACTATCTCTTTCTTGACAACGGCTTCGAGGAGATCGAGGCACTGACCACGGTCGATCTGTTACGTCGCGCAGGCATTGAACTGACTACAGTTGCCATTCGCGGCGAAAAACAAGTGACCGGTGCTCACCAGATTACCGTTCACGCTGACAGTCTGTTTGATGACTGCAACTTCGCTGATGCAGAGATGCTCATTCTGCCGGGCGGAGCAGCACATCTGGAGAACCACGAAGGTCTGTGCAACTTGCTCAAGAAGCACAACGCGGAAAACAAACTGATCGCCGCCATCTGCTACGCACCGTCGGTTCTCGGACGGCTGGGAATACTCGAAGGCAAACAGGCAACCTGCTATCCGGGGTTCGAATCGTTCCTCGGCGAGAGTTATATAGGCGGACTGGTAGTTGAGTCGAAGAACATCATCACCGCCAAGGGTCCCGGATTGAGCAGCGATTTTGCGTTCTGCATCATCGAGAAGCTCAAAGACTCGGAGACCGCTGATGCTGTATATGACGCAGCGCAATATTAAGAAAACTAACAACTAACAATAAACACAACAAACAATGAAAAAGATTTTTACCTTTATAGCATGCATTCTGTTTGGTGCAGGACTGTATGCTCAGGATGTGGACAAAGCCACTGTTGAAGGTCAAGCCGCAGCAGCGAAGAACGCTGCCGGTGATCTGAAGGCAATCGACACCGGCGAGAAAGCCTGGAAGTTCGACGGCGCCCTCGGGTTGAACGCTGCCGCCACGGGTCTGGTGAACTGGGCTGCCGGCGGTAACAACAACGTCAACGGCGTGGCTTATGCCAAGCTCCACCTCCTCTATCACAAGAACGCAATCGCGTGGGAAACGAACTTCGACACCGATTTCGGCATGACATGGATTGACCAGCAGTACGATGCTCTGCAGAAATCCAGCGACAATATCAAGATTGCCACGAAGTTCGGCTGGGAGTTCAAGGAGAGCTGGTATCTGACCGCTCTTGGAAGTTTCCAGAGCCAGTACGCTTTCGGTCGCGCTTATGACGGCGGCGCCGGCTATGATCAGGTTATATCGAAGTGGCTCGCTCCGTCGTACACCGATCTCTCTGTAGGTATTGACTGGAAGAAGAGTGTGAACGGTGCTGACTTCTCGATCTATCTGTCCCCTATCGCCGGACGTATATCGACGGCTTGGGTAAGCAATGCGATGAATGCAAAGGTCAACACCGAGTATGACGCCGCTATCGGTGCCGGCACAGGCTACGACTTCCGCACCGATTTGCAGCAGCGCTACGGCACGTACGGTTACAACAAAGCCACCGGTGACAAAGAGTTCCGCGACTTCCGCGCTGAACTTGGTCTGTCGTTCAAGGGTGCTATCGCTTACAAGTATGAGAACCTGACGCTGAGCACCACGCTCGGCCTGTTCACCCCGTATCAGGGCAAAGGTTTTGACCTGAAGGAGCTGTACGACGCAGCCAATGGGGCAGGCGCATGGGACGCACAGGCTGATGCTGACAAGTATTTCCAGTACTCCAACAACAACCGCCAGTTCGGTCACTTCGATGTTGACTGGGACGTTGCTATCAGTTATCAGTTCCTCAAAGTGCTGAATGTCAGCCTTACCACCAACATGAAGTACTATCCCGGTGTGCTGATTGCCGACAAGAACGGCGACCTCAAGGAGCGCGTACAATTCAAGTCCGTACTCGGTCTGGGTATAGGCTACAGCTTCTAACCGAACAACTGAACTCACGTGGAATATTTGCAGGAGATAGAGCAGAACGTATCACGTCTCGTCGCAGCCTACGAGCAGGCGAGACGTGACAACGTCGCTCTACAGGAGCAGATCAAGCAGCAAGACGAGGAGCTGTTCAGTCTGCGCACACAAGTAAAGCAGGCACAGGCCGATCTACGCAACCTGCAGATAGCACACGCACTGACCGTTGACTCACCTCAACGACAAAAAGCAAAGAATCATATCCGGTCGATCATAGCCGATATTGACCGAACGATTGAAACGTTGAAACACTGAAGATTATGAGTGAGCAGACTCCAAGCACTATCAATATCACCTTACAATTGGGTGACCATACAATGCGTTTTCCTGTAGCTTGGAACGAGGAGAAGTACTACCGTGACGCAGCTGCTCACCTCAATCAACGATTTCAGTACTACAGTTCGGGCATGAAAACCAAATCTGCCGAGCAGATATGGGTGTATGTAGCACTGGAAGCTGCAGTGAACCTGCAGCGTGAGAACGCACGATACGATATAGAACCCGTTATGCATCGTATCAATACCATTAACAAAACAATCCTTGACGCGCTCGCCAATGACGCGTCGAACACACAAGAGCAACTATGACCAATACAATGATAATACTCATAGCAGTGGCAGCATTCCTTGTGGGAGTGACCATCTGCTTCTTTGTATGCCGTTTTGCACGTAACGGACTGTTCAAGAAAGCCCTCGCCGAAGCCGAGATCATCAAGAAGAACAAGATCGTCGAGGCCAAAGAGAAGTTCATTGCTCTGAAAGCCGAACATGAGAACATGGTTCATCAGCAGGAGCAGAAACGCCAGCAGGCCGACCAGCGTCTGCAGCAACGTGAGCAGCAGCTCAACCAACGCCAGGGCGAACTGCAGCGTCAGCAAAACGAACTGCGTAACCGTACGCAACAGATTGAGAAACAACAGCAAGTAATCGAATATAAGACCGCCGAAACCGAAAAGCTTCACCAGCAGGCACAACAGCAACTCGAAGAACTCTCCGGCATGTCGGCCGAGGAGGCAAAGAAGCAACTCATTGAGAGTCTGAAATCCGAAGCACGCACCGAGGCTATGGCGTTCATCAACGAGACGATGGACGAAGCACGCCTGAACGCCGGCATGGAAGCAAAGAAGGTGATCATCAAGACCATCCAGCGTGTAGCCAGCGAAGCAACAGTGGAGAACGCAGTGAGCATCTTCCACATTGACAACGACGAGGTGAAAGGCCGCATCATCGGTCGCGAAGGACGAAACATCCGCGCCCTCGAAGCTGCCACAGGTGTGGAGATCGTAGTAGATGATACGCCGGAGTGCATCACCCTGAGCGCATTCGATCCCATCCGCCGCGAGATAGCCCGACTGAGTTTGCATCAGCTCGTTCAGGACGGACGAATCCACCCGGCACGTATCGAGGAGGTGGTAGCGAAAGTAACCCAGCAGATCGAAGAAGAGATCGTAGAGATAGGCAAACGCACAACCATCGACCTGGGTGTACACGGTTTGCATCCTGAGCTTGTTCGTCTGGTAGGAAAGATGAAGTACCGTTCGTCGTACGGCCAGAACCTGCTGCAACACTCGCGCGAGACAGCCAACCTCTGTGCCACGATGGCCTCGGAGCTTGGTCTGAACCCGAAGACGGCACGTCGTGCCGGTCTGCTGCACGATATAGGCAAGGTAGCTGACGAAGATTACGAGTTGCCGCACGCAGAGGTCGGCATGAAGCTCTGCGAGAAGTACGGCGAGAAACCCGAGATATGCAACGCCGTCGGTTCGCACCACGATGAGATGGAGATGGATACACTGATCGCTCCTATCGTTCAAGCCTGCGACGCCATCTCCGGTGCCCGTCCGGGTGCACGCCGCGAGATTGTGGAGACTTATATCAAACGTCTGAAAGACCTGGAGAACATTGCTATGGCACATGAAGGCGTGATCAAAACCTACGCCCTGCAAGCCGGTCGCGAACTGCGCGTGATCGTTGGTGCCGACAAGATCAGCGACAAAGATACCGAGCTGCTCTCATACGATATCGCCAAGAAGATCCAGGACGAGATGACCTACCCGGGACAAGTGAAGATAACCGTTATACGCGAGACTCGCGCTATTTCTTATGCAAAATAATATGGAAAACGAAAAACAATCAATCGTAGAGCAACTGCAAGCCTTACTCAGTGAGGGAGACGTAACCGCAATCAAAGAGCAAGTAGCCGAACTGAAGAACCACTTCTACCGCATTGTTCATCAGGAGCAAGAGGCACTGCGCAAAGCTGCCGAAGATGCCGGTGAGACCTTTGAGGCCGTGGCCGACGAGACAGAGCAGATGTTCCGTCAACTGCTCAATGACTACAAGGTCCGTCGCGACGAACTGCTGAAGAAGCAGACAGCCGAGCAAGAGCAGAACCTGCTGCGCAAGGAGAACATCGTTGCACAGATGAAGGAGCTCGCCAATCCCGAGACAGCCGATGTGATGGCTGACCTGAAGAAGATGCGCGACCTGCAGGCCGAGTGGAAAACCATCGGTCCGGTGCCCGCACCGAAAGTGCAGGAGCTCTGGCGGCAGTACAACCTCTATCAGGAGCAGTTCTACGACTTGGTGAAGATCAATATCGAGCTGCGTGACCTTGACTTCAAACGTAACCTGGAACTCAAGACCGCCCTGTGCGAGAAAGCCGAGGCGCTGCAGGCGAACAACAATATCGTGGAAGCCAACCGCCAATTGCAGCAGCTGCACAACGAGTGGTCGGAGATCGGTCCGGTAGCGCGCGACCAGCGTGAGGCACTGTGGGAGCGTTTCAAAGCCGCATCCACGGTGATCAACAAGAAACACCAGGCTTACTTCGACGCGCTGCATCAGCGTGAAGAGGATAACCTCAGCAAGAAGCAGACATTAATCGACCGCCTGAAAGCCATCGATCTCACGAAGCTCAAATCGAACAAGGCATGGGAAGATGCAGCCGAGACCGTTCAGGCTATCCAGCAGGAGTGGCGTACTATCGGTTTTGCACCGAAGAAGTTCAATCAGTCGATCTACGACGAGTACCGTGCGCTCTGTGAGCAGTTCTACAAGGCCAAAGCAGGGTTCTACAAATCCACGCGCGACATGTTCGCCGAGAACCTGAAGCTCAAGCGCGAACTGCTGGCCAAGGCCGAGGAGCTCAAATCCAGCCAGGAGTGGCAGGAGGCTACGCAGGCGTTCGTTGATCTGCAGGAGAAGTGGAAGAAAGTCGGTCCGGTGGCACGCAAGTACTCCGACGATATCTGGAAGCAGTTCTCAGCAGCGTGCGACACGTTCTTCGAGGCCAAACGCGAAGCTACGAAGCAGGAGCGTGCAGCGTTCAAGCAGCGCCGCGAGAAAGCAGCAGAGAAGTGGCACAAAGGTCTGGAGAATATGACCGACCGCAACCGTCTGATCCGTATGTACGAGGCTCTGCAAGCCGAGATCCGCACGGCTGAGAACAATATCATGTTCTTCACTTCGAAGAGCGGCAACGCATTGGTTAACAGTCTGCAGAAGAAGATTGACGACCTGAAGAAACAGGCCGAAGATATAGAGAACAAAATCAATGAGATGGAATAATGAGTGCAATCATCCGTTACAATAACGTCAGCGTCCATCAGTCGGAGCAGATCGTGCTGAAAGACATCAATCTGGAGGTAGGCGAAGGAGAGTTCATCTATCTGTTAGGTCGTGTCGGCTCAGGCAAATCTTCACTGATGAAAACGATGTACGGCGAACTGCCGATAGCCTCCGGCGAGGCGCAGATCCTTGACTACGATCTGTCGAAGCTCAAACGCAAACAAGTGCCGTACCTGAGGCGCAAGCTCGGCGTAGTGTTCCAAGACTTCCAGCTCTTGACCGACCGCAACGTGGAAGAGAACCTGCTGTTTGTGCTGCGTGCTACGGGGTGGCGGGACAAGAACGCCATGAAGTCGCACGTGATGGATGTGCTCGACCAGGTCGGCATGGCTAACAAGGCATATAAGATGCCTTACCAGCTGTCAGGAGGCGAGCAGCAGCGTGTGGTCATAGCACGTGCACTGCTGAACATGCCGTCACTGATTCTGGCGGACGAGCCGACGGGAAACCTCGACCACGAGACGGGCAAGGAGATCATGGATCTGCTGTACAGCATATCGAAAGCAGGCATCACGATCATCATGTCCACGCACAATATCATCTGGCCCGAACAGTACCCCGGACGTAAACTCTACTTCGCAGACGGCAAGATAACGGAAGAATAATCGCCGATTTTTTGCCCGAACATTTGCAAAATTCGCAAACATTTTGTACTTTTGCAGCCCGTTTCGTTGAAACGGACACTAATTATCACTCATAATTAACGTAAAACAGATCTTGGAAGGAGGTGTAATGCAATGATCATCGTACCCGTAAAGGAAGGCGAGAACATCGAGCGCGCGATTAAGAAATTCAAACGTAAATTCGATAAGACCGGCGTCATCAAAGAGCTGCGTCGTCGCCAGCAATTCGAGGCTCCGAGCCAAATCAAACGTGTGAAGATGGCTCACGCCAAGTACGTACAGCAATTGCACGTCAATGACGAGATCTAATCTCTCACCAAAAGGAACTCCCGCAAGAGAGTTCCTTTTTTGTTACCTTGGGGCTTGACGCTTCTTTCAATTTTCACTTTAGCTTGAGCGAAATCCGTTTGCGTTCGCGGTCGATGGCGAGAACTTCGACTTGCACGTGCTGATGCAGGCTGACCGAACGCGTACGGAGTTGCGAGACGTGTATCAGACCGTCCTTGTGGATGCCGAGATCAACGAATGCTCCGAAATTGCTGATGTTCGTCACGATGCCCGGCAGTTCCATCCCTTCCTGCAGATCGTCGATGGTATGCACCTGGTCCGAGAAGCGGAACTCTTCAATATGTTCGCGCGGGTCGCGCGAGGGTTTCTCCAGTTCGTGCCAGATGTCCTGCAATGTAGGCAATCCGACCTTGTCGGTCACATAATCCTCAAGATGCACCTCACGGCCGGAGTTCTTGGCTTGCTGCAGCACGGCGGCTATAGCATAGCTCTCGGGGTGTACGGCTGTGTTATCCAATGGATTAGTGCCTCCGGCTATACGCAGGAAACCTGCACACTGCTCGAAGGTCTTGGCGCCCATCTTCGGCACGTTCATCAATGCCCGCCTGTCAGGGAATGCGCCATGTTCGGCGCGGTAAGCAACTATATTCTGCGCCAGCACAGGTCCCACGCCTGAGATATACGTGAGCAAATGCTTGCTGGCGGTGTTGACATCCACTCCTACGTAGTTCACCACACTTTCGACGGTTTGATCAAGACTCTGCTTCAGTTCTGTCTGATCAACGTCGTGCTGGTACTGCCCTACTCCTATGCTCTTCGGGTCGATCTTCACCAGTTCGGCCAAAGGATCCATCAGTCGCCGGCCGATGCTCACTGCGCCGCGGACGGTCACATCCTCGTCGGGAAATTCCTCGCGCGCGATCTTCGACGCCGAATATACCGATGCGCCACTCTCGCTGACTACGAAGACCGCTATGGGCTGATTGCCAATGACTGCTCTGACGAATGCTTCTGTTTCGCGCGATGCTGTGCCGTTGCCAATAGCGATGGCTTCGATCTGGTAGTCATGCAACGCGCGGTGGAGAATAGATTCCGCCTCACTACGACGGCTGACTGGCGGATGCGGGTAGATGGCAGTGTGATAGAGCAGATCGCCCTGCGCCGAGAGGCAGACGAGCTTGCAGCCCGTGCGGAATCCCGGATCGAGTGCGAGTACACGTTTCTGTCCCAAGGGGTTCTCCAGCAGCAGTTGGCGGAGATTCGTAGCAAAGACGCGTATAGCCTCAGTGTCGGCTTTCTGTTTCGACGAGGCGGCAAACTCCGTTTCGATGGCAGGTTTGAGCAGCCGTTTGTAACTGTCCTCCATCGCCTGTTCGACCTCATAAGCGGCATTTGAGTTGTTGCGCAGCCAGAGGTGGGCAAGCTTGTCGAAGGCTTTCTCCTGATCACAGGATATATCCACGCGAATGAAACCTTCTGACTCGGCACGTCGTATAGCCAGCAGCCGGTGCGACTGTATGCGCCGTAGCGGTTCTTCCACCGCCCAGTACTCGCGGTAATTAGCGGCTTCCTGTGCGCGCTGCTCGGTGAGTTGCTTGATCTGCTTGGTGCGGATCATTGCGGTGTAAGTGAACTCACGGCGGATGGCGTTACGCGAGCGCTCGTCGATGCTGATCTGTTCGGCAATAATATCCCGTGCGCCCTGTAGCGCTTCGTCTGGCTTGCCGTAGCGTTGTGCCTCTCGCCGGCAGTCGGTATGCGGATCCTGGCGCAGCAGCAGATCGGCGAGGGGTTGCAGTCCCTGCTCACGGGCTTTATCGGCACGGGTCTTACGGTGCGGCTTGTAGGGAAGGTAGATATCTTCGAGTTCGACAGCATCTTCGCAGGCTTCAATCCGTTCGCGCAGTTCTGTTGTGAGTTTGCCCTGCTCGTCGATGGTGGAGAGCACGGTCTGCTTGCGTTGCTCGAGCTCCTCCAGACGGTTGTATTCGGTCTGTATAGCGGCTATCTGCACCTCGTCGAGCGAACCGGTGCGCTCCTTGCGATAACGTGCTATGAACGGGATCGTTGCGCCCTCACGGAGCAGACCGACAACGGCTTGCACTTGTTTCTCGCCTATGTTGAGACGACGGCTGATGACGGATGGAATGTTCATTAAATGCAAAAATTATAGATTCAAACTAAAAATTTTACCTATCAGGCGATGTATTTGTGAGTGCAAAGATACAAAAAATATAGCACATTTACAAATAATTTGCAGTAAAAGTAAAAATATTTGAAAAATATTTGCATATATCATTTTTTTTTAGTATCTTTGTGTCGAAAATGCGTTGAAGCAACTCAATCAATCTAATTCGTATGCAAACACGCGTCTCTCATATCCTTATGACATGCCTGCTGCTATTGGCATGTTCGTTTATGTCCGTTCAAGCAGAGGACGGCGATACTATTCCCGGCGGCCCTAATTTCCCTGATGATCCCGGTACATTGTATGTACCTTCGGTGGTTATTGTGATGGGTGACACGGTGGATGTCAACCAGCTTGACACGACGGAGAATTACATCATCAACGTGCTGGAGGACGAGGATTCAACCGTTGTGTACAACTACCGCGACAATGTTCTGACGCTTACAGGCGCCACGCTGGAGGCAGGTGACAGTACAGTTACCGCTATCAGTTACACGGGTACGGATACTTTGAAGATCGTGCTGAACGACTCGTCATCTATCCTTGCTGACACAGTTATCTACTCGGAGGCAGATGTGGTTATCTCCGGCGACGGTATGCTGGTGGCCGAGGGTGTTGTACCGATTCGCGGTACGAAGAAGTCAAGTATCACCTTTGACTCGGTGAGTATGCATGTCAAATCTGTGCCGACGCCGCAGGCATTGCGTCGCCGTATCCGCACAGGCAAGCGTCTTGACGAGACCGGCGGTCCGGCATTGTCGGGTTTCGGCAGTGCGGACTTCAACAAGACGAACGTCACGCCTTCGGATGCCGAGTACGGACCATTGGGTTGCACAGGCGATGACTGTGAAGATGAGGATGATGAGGATAATGTACTGTATGTTGTGAACGAGGACGGAGAAACGGAAGTGCTGACAGAGTTCGAGTTAACCGCCGAGACCGGCGAGGAAGATGCGGTAGAGACCGTCAAGACCCGCCACGGACTGGATCTGACCAAGCCGATGTTCAATATCCTCGGTCTGCCGGTGGACGGCACGTACAAAGGCATAGTTATTCAGGACGGACAAACGTTCCTGCTGCTGTAAACAATACGGATAATAATTTTTCTAACCCCTATCTATATGAAAAAGTTTTTTACCCTAACCGCTATCTTCGCGATGATGCTGAGTGCATCCGCGATAGCACAAGACTTCCCGAGTGATCCGGGTACGTTGCTGGTCGATCTTGAGACCGTAGCCGCAGACATGGAATCAGGCGACTCCATCCCGGGTTATGCTCCTACCGGCGCCGGTTCGTACGCAGTCGGTACCGCTGTAACCATTACAGCTCAGACTATTCCGGGTTACACGTTCCTGTACTGGGAAGACCAGAACAACTCGTCGTCGATCTCGATCACGCTGACACAATCGACATCGAAGACGGCATTCTACTCGCACGATCTGTATGATATCAAATTTGTCACGAACGGCGACACTATCTCCGAGCCGCACTACTACGGTGATTCGATTACTACTCCTCAGAATCCGTCGATTGAGGCAACCGATCAGTACACCTTCGCGTTCAGCGGCTGGAATCCTTCGATTACCCGAGTTACGGGTCCGCAGGTTTATACGGCTATGTTCGACACGATCGTAAACCGTTATCCTGTTAACTTCTACAACGGCGACTCACTGCTGAGAAGCGACACGCTGGCTTACGGCACTACGCCGACCGCTCCGACCGCTCCTTCGCAGCCCACAGACCCGCAGGAAGGTCTCCGTTACACCTTCAGCGGCTGGGAACCAGAGATCCACGCCGTGGACGCTCAGAATAATAATTACTATGCTCAATTCGAGGAGGAGGAGATCACCTTTACGCTGGTTGTAATCTGCGGCACTGACACGACTATCACGTATCCGGCATGGGGCGAGGAGGTTACGGTTAGTCCGACCACGCAGCCCGACCAGCACTTCGTTCAGTGGAGCAATGGTTCGACCGAAGAGGATCTGGTATTCTCGATCTACAACGACACCACGTTCGTAGCTGTTTATGCCGCTTCGTTCATGGAGATCGACGTGGCAGCTAACGCTTGGACGTTCTTCTGCTTACCGCAGATCATGATTGGCGACGGCTGGCAGCAAGAGATGCTCATCACCGATTCTCTGGCAGGTGTTGCTTGGGGCACATACAGCGGCGAGCTGCGTGCCAGCGCACAATCCGGCTGGATGACTCCCGAGGAGTTCTATGCTACGCAAGGTTACATCATCTACAGCACGAAGGCCGGCAAGCTCCGCTTGAATGTTTATCCTGAGCAAGTAACGACTGAGGCTGTCGATGTTATGCTGCAAGAGTTCGAATCCGCTCATGCCGAGAACGCCAACTGGAACTTCATCGGCAACCCGTACAACGTAGCTATCGAGGCTTCGGCTATCATCTTCCCGGACACCACAGAGCTCACCGCTACGATCTGGAACGGTACAGGTTATGACAACGAGCTGCTCACCAGCGCTACCCTCGCCTTCCAGCCGATGCAGGCATTCTTCGTACAGGCACCGGGCGAGTTCGATATCACGTTCGACCAGACCGCCAGTCCTGCTCCTGCACGCCGTGCACTGGCAGAGGTTATCGACAACAGCCGCGTGGACATCCAGGCTACAGCAGGCGGATACACCGACAAGACACGTATCATCTTCCGCAGCAACTCCAGCGTACGCTACGAGGCCGGTCGTGACGCGTCGAAGTTCATCACCGCTACAGCGCCTATCCAGATGTACTTCATCGATGTTGACAATGTGAACTGCGCTCAGATGGTTCGTCCGGCAGGCGAGGACAATATCCGCCTCGGATACATGCTCCGCAACGCCGGTGACATCACCATCGAGATGCCTGTATATGCCGGCGACTATGAGCTCTATGACGCTCTGACCGACAAGAGCTATGATCTGTATGAGACCGTGACGATCAACTCGCAGGCCGGTACGTTCAACAACCGTCTGTCGCTCCGTCCGATCAAGAAGGTTACGACTGCTATCGACAATACCACCGTGGGCGAGACCACGAAGCTGATCATCAACGGCCAGCTCTTCCTCATCCGCGACGGCAAGACCTTCACCGTACAAGGCACGCAGATCAAGTAAGCCACGTGCTACTGCCAAAGAAAGCTGCTCATTCGGGCAGCTTTCTTTTTTGCAGTAATCCCGATATTGCCTCGAATCACTCTCGATAATGACTCGATAATGGCTCGATAATGCCTCGACAAAACCTCAATCAAACCCAGACAAAAGTGCAGCCGATTTCAATCGCTATACAAACAATCAACCCCACTCTGCTGAGCGGGGTTGATTGTTGTACATGCGAGAACGTTGTATCGGATGTACGTGCGTGTACGCGTGTTCCTTAGATTACTTGAAGAACTCCTGTACTTTCTCGTTCTCTACGATTTCCTCCTGGAAGATGTAAGCACCGGTTTTGGGGCTCTTAACCATCTTGATGCACTTCGTGTGGTTACGTCCGGCGTTGCCGGTGTGAAGTGTTGCAACCGCTTTCTTTGCCATTGTTTAATCTCCTTTAATTTTGCATCAACACGGATTACTTAATCTCCTTGTGGATGGTGTAACGTTTCAGATACGGGTTATACTTCTTCAGCTCGAGGCGGTCAGGAGTATTCTTACGGTTCTTGGTTGTGATGTAACGGCTCATGCCGGGAACACCGCTGTTTTTCTGCTCGGTGCACTCAAGAATAACTTGCACGCGGGCCTCTTTGTTTTTCTTTGCCATAACTGTAATCCTCCTAATTTACTCGTAAAGGTAACCCTTTTCGGCTGCTTGCTTAAGTGCAGCATCCAAACCGATTTTGTTAATTGTACGCAGACCAGCCGCACTCACGTTCAGCTGAATCCAGCAATCCTGTTCTACCCAGTAGAACTTTCTGTGGAAGAGGTTCACATCGAAAGTGCGCTTAGTGTGGCGCTTCGAGTGAGACACATTGCATCCACCCATGGCTTTCTTGCCGGTAATTTGACAAATCTTTGACATTGTATTATAAATTTTATATTTTTTCTGCTTCGGTGACGTTTACCCGCGCACATAATAGGTTAGCCTCGATGGAGGCTTACCTGAGCGGCTAATCGCCATTGTTTCGCGTTATTTTACCCAATTATCAGCCCGTAATATGCCCAATTATCAACGTTTCATGGCACTATACGCGAAAAATCGCACAAAGGTACGAAAATTTTCCCGCAATAGCAAATATTTCTACAATTTTTTCGCAAATTCCTACCAAATGCAACCTCAACCCGTCAAAAGCGGAAACAGGCTATTCGGTCGATTTGACAAAATGCAGTAAAATTTGCATATATGCAAAATATTTTGTATATTTGCACGTTTTTTGCGGCTTGTATGCCGGAAACAGTACAATTAGCACCAAAACGACATAAACAAACACAATGGATAAGAATACTTGGATTGGATTTTTGTTGATAGCCGGAATCATCGTCGGCTTCTCGATGCTTAACCGTCCCTCGAAGGAGGAACTGGCTGAGCGTCAGCGCCTGAACGACAGCATAGCCTTGGCCCGTCAGATGGAATGGGAGGCATCGCAGGTATCGGCGGCTATCAGCGAGCAAACGGAAGTCAAAGATCAATCGAACGCGAACGAGCAGCCCACAGCAGAGGAGTTGAACGCCCGCGTGCAAGCGACGTACGGCGATTTTGCCGTGTCGGCTCAAGGCAACGAGGATCTGGTGACGCTTGAGAACGAGCGTGTGCGCCTGACGTTCACCACCAAAGGCGGACGCCTGTACCGCGCCGAACTGAAGGAGTACAAAGCCTACGGCGACACGGTGAATGACCTGCGGCTGTTCACGGGCGACGAGTCGAACCTTGCGTTCACACTGATCACGGCAAACAACCGCATCATCTCGACGCAGAACCTGTACTTTACGCCTATCCGTCAGGACTCGGTGCTAACGATGCGTCTGCTGACCGCAGTGGACGGTGCGTATCTGGACTTCGTATATACATTGCCTCAGAACGAGTACATGTGGCGGTTTGACATCGTTCCCCATCAGATGGAACAGGTGCTCGCGCAGAACGTGAGCACGATAGAGATGCAATGGTCGCAGCTCGTTCCGCAGCAGGAGAAAGGCCGTAAGTTCGAAGAGCGTTATGCCCAGTTGCAATACATGGACATGACAGGCGACATCGACAATCTGTCGGAACAGAAAGCTGCGCGGAAGAAAGAGTCCGGCCGTCTGCGCTGGATAGCATACAAGGATCAGTTCTTCTCGACCGTGCTGATCAGCGATGACGGATTCAACTCGTCGGAACTGGAGTCTGAGCCGCAAAACAAATACTCGGGTTACATCAAATCGTACAACACCACCACTGCGCTGAACTTCGACCTGAAGGAACCGATCAACCTGCGCTACTACACCGGTCCGAACCACTACAACACCCTGAAGGCCTACGATGCCGATGTGGAGAAATCCGAGCGCTTGCACCTGAAATCACTTGTGCCGCTGGGCTGGAAGATCGTAGCGTGGGTGAACGTGATCCTGGTGATCCCGATGTTTGACCTGTTCACCTCATGGGGACTGCATATCGGTCTGATCATATTGCTGATGACGATTGTGATCAAGCTGATCATCCTGCCGTTCGTATTCAAGAGCTATCAGTCCACGGCAAAGATGCGCGTGCTGAAACCGCAGATTGACGAGATCAACGCGAAGTTCCCGCCTGAGAAGATGCAGGAGCGTCAGCAAGCCACGATGGCACTGTACAGCAAAGCCGGTGTGAGTCCGATGTCGGGCTGCCTGCCGATGTTGTTCCAGATGCCGGTAGTGATGGCTATGTTCTGGTTCTTCCCGACGGCCATCGAGCTGCGCGGCAAGTCGTTCCTCTGGGCAGACGATCTCTCGACCTACGACTCGGTAATCTCGTGGAGCACGCCGATATGGGGCATAGGCGACCACTTGTCGCTGTTCTGTATTCTGTTCACAATAGTGAACGTGGCGTACACCTACATTACCATGCAGACGCAAGCCACGGGCAATGACCCGTCGCAGAAGATGATGAAGTGGATGATGTACCTGATGCCGGTGATGTTCTTCTTCATCTTCAACGACTACGCTGCAGGTCTGAGTTACTACTACCTGCTGGCACTGTTCTTCTCGATCCTGCAGACAATGATCTTCCGCTGGACAACCGATGACGCGAAGATCCTTGCGGAGATGGAGGCAAACGCCAAGAAGAAAGCCAACGCCAAGCCGAAGTCCGGTCTGGCTGCACGATTGCAGAAGATGCAACAGGAGCAGCTGCGTCAGGCTCGGGAAAACGCGAAACAACAAGCTAAACGCAGATAGCATCAGCCATACATGGATGATAACAAACTCATATTACGTTCGTTCGGTAGCGGAAGTAGCGGCAATTGCTACTACTTCGGCACTGCGGAGCAGGGCATCCTGATCGATGCCGGCATCTCTGCGCGTACCATACACAAGCACCTGCGGGATATGGGGTTGGACTTCAAGAACATCTGGGGCGTACTGATCACCCACGACCACGCCGATCATATTCGCGCCGTGGGCACGTTGGGCGAACGCATACATCTGCCTATCTACGCCACGAAGCTCATCCACGAAGGTATAGACCACAACTACGGCGTGACGCAGAAGCTCCGTTCGGCACGGCGGTTCTTCCAGACCGGCGAACCGTGGGAACTCAACGGCATGCTGATCAACACCTTCGACATATCGCATGACTCGACCGAGTGCGTGGGGTACGTGATTGACTTCATGGGTCAGCGGTTCATGATTGCCACCGACTGCGGCGAACCGAACGAACAACTCGAGGAGTACCTGCGCACGGCCAACCACATCATCATCGAGGCGAACCACGACGAGCAGCTCCTGCTCAACGGTCCCTACCCGACCTACCTGAAGCAACGTATACTCTCGCCACGCGGACACCAGTCGAACGACGTATGCGGCGAACTGCTGGAGCGTAACTATCACTACGGCATGCGGAACATCTTCCTCTGCCACCTCAGCCAAGAGAACAACGACCCGAAAGTTGCTTACGACACAGTGAGCGAACATCTGCTGGAGATAGGCGTTGTGCCCGGACGGGATATTAACCTCTGCGTGCTGGAGCGCACATCGCCCAGCGCAATCTTCGAATTGAACATATAAGCCGCAGCCGCATATCGGTTGCCCAAAGATAAAGACGCATGAAGCGATTAGTAATCATCCCCACCTATAACGAGAAGGAGAACATCGAAGCGATCATCACGGCGGTGTTCGGTCTGCCTGTCAATTTTCATGTACTGGTCATCGACGATGGTTCGCCCGACGGAACAGCCGCCATCGTCAAACGGATGATCGGTGAGCAGAAGACAGAGCGCCTGTTCATCGTAGAGCGCCAAGGCAAGCTCGGTCTGGGTACGGCGTACATTGCCGGATTCAAATGGGCGATTGAGCACAAGTACGACTATATCTTCGAGATGGACGCGGACTTCTCGCACAACCCGAACGATCTGGTTAAGCTCTACGAGGCGCTATCGGAAGGCGGTGCGGATGTGGCTATAGGCAGCCGGTACGTGACCGGCGTAAACGTGGTGAACTGGCCTATGGGACGCGTGCTGATGTCGTACTTTGCGTCGAAGTACGTGCGCACGGTGCTTGGCATCGATGTGCATGACACCACGGCGGGCTTCGTCGGTTACCGGCGCGAAGTGCTGGAGACCATCGAACTCGACAATATCCGCTTCAAGGGTTACGCCTTCCAGATCGAGATGAAGTTCACGGCTATCAAGTGCGGTTTCAAAGTAACCGAAGTGCCGATCATCTTCGTCAACCGCGTACTGGGCACAAGCAAGATGTCGGGAGGTATATTCTCCGAAGCCCTGCTGGGTGTCGTTCGGCTGAAACTGTCATCGTGGGTAAGGAAATATCCGCAGAAGAAAGTTGAGAGCGTATAATTTCATAGTTCTTTTTGCATTTGCGCTATGCATGGCAGCGTGCGGGAGCAAGCCTGCAGCGTGTGAGAGCGAGGATGAGGCAGTCGTAGAGGCTGCTCAGCCGCGTTATGCGTACGGCATAACTATGGACGACTACCGCATTGACACCTGTCGTGTACTGGCCGGCGAGACCCTGTCGGGCATACTGAACCGTCACGGTTTGACTGCCAAGCAGTGGCGCGACATGCAACCGCTACTCAAGCAGCACCCCGAACTGGCGTCGATTCACGAGGGCGGACGGTACTACACCTTCCATAACGATACGGCGCTTTGCTACTACGCCTACCGGCTCAACCGCCGCGAGACGATGATTGCCTCGCTGCTGGACAGCTTCTACATCTGGCACGACACTCTGCCCCAACAGACCATTCGCAAGAAAGCAGACTTCACCATCACCTCGTCGCTCTGGAACGCCATCACGAGCAATAACCTGCCCGTGGAACTGGCATTGGAACTGTCGGAGATCTATGCGTGGACGATCAACTTCTTTGCCCTGCAACCCGGCGACAGCGTACGCGTGCTGTACGACGAGCAGTATATCGACTCGGCGCGCGTGGGTATAGGACGCATCTATGCCGCGCACTTCTACCACGGCAAGCGCTGGCTGCCCGCGTATTACGCCGATGCTGAGAGCCTCGCACCGTATATGCCGGACAGCGTGCCGGTTAAGAAAGAGATCCACAACTACTACGACGAGCAAGGCAATAGCCTAAGGAAGACGTTCCTTAAAGCGCCGCTGAACTACAAGCGCATATCATCAACATTCTCGTACGCACGCAAGCACCCCGTGTATCATGTGGTGCGTCCGCATACAGGTGTCGATTACGCAGCACCTGCCGGCACGCCGGTGGTAGCATTAGGTGATGGCGTAGTGACGTTCCGCGCATACAAAGGTGGCGGAGGCAATACTATCCGCATCCGCCACAACAGCACGTACGAGACCGGTTACCTGCATCTGTCGAAATACGCTAAGGATCTGCAAGTAGGCAAGTACGTCAAGCAAGGCGATGTGATCGGTTACGTCGGTTCGACCGGCGCAAGCACAGGTCCGCACCTTGACTTCCGCGTGTGGAAGAACGGATCGCCCGTCAATCCGCTCACGCTCGACTCTCCGCCTGCCGAGCCTGTACCGGCTGACTTGATGGAGCCGTATAAAGCACTTGCAGAGCACTATAATGAAATATTACTAGGGAACTAGGCCCCCTAGGAACCTAGGATCCTAGAATCTATAAAACAAGATAATTATGCTATTCTACGAAATCAAAGTTCACTACAGCCGCCAGACCGGCGAAGATAACCCGGGCAAGGTCAAAGAGACCTATCTGGTGGAAGGCTTCACGTGCGCCGATGTGGAAGAACGCGTGATGGAGACGATCCGCCCCTACGTGTTCCAAGGCGACTGCGAGGTGCCGAGTTGCAAGAAGGTGCAATACTACGACCTCATCCCGCAAGCCGACGGCGAATATTGGTACAAGGCACGCCTCGAACTCATCACTATCGACAACGACAAGGAAACACGCAAACCAGCAAGTATCCTTGTGCAGGCCGACAATATGCTTGAGGCACTGCAAACGCTTAAGAAGCACCTCGCATCAGTCGATTGCGAGATCATCGGACTGGCTAAATCGCCTGTAATGGACGTAATTAGAGCAACAACATGAAAAAGATTATACTGACAGGCGACCGTCCTACGGGCAAGTTGCACATAGGCCATTATGTGGGTTCACTACGTCGCCGCGTAGAGCTGCAGAACACCGGCGAGTTCGACAAGATCTATATCATGATTGCCGATGCGCAGGCACTCACCGACAATGCGGATAACCCCGAGAAGATTCGCGAGAACATCATGAATGTGGCACTGGATTACCTGGCTGCAGGATTGGACCCCGACAAAGTGACGATCTTCATCCAGAGCGGCGTGCCGCAACTGGCTGAGTTGGCGTTCTATTACATGAACCTCGTATCGGTCAGCCGCGTGCAACGTAACCCTACGGTAAAGACGGAGATCAAGATGCGTAACTTCGAGGCGAACATCCCCCTCGGGTTCTTCTGCTACCCTGTATCGCAAGCCGCGGACATCACACTATTCCACGGCACGGTTGTACCAGTGGGCGAAGATCAGAAACCGATGATCGAACTAACGAACGAGCTCGTGCGCCGGTTCAATGCCACCTACGGCGAGGTGTTCGATGAGGCACAGATCCTGCTGCCGGATAACGCCGTATGTATGCGTCTACCCGGCACGGACGGCAAGGCGAAGATGAGCAAGAGTCTCGGCAACTGCATCTACCTGAGCGATCCGGCAGAGGTCGTGGAGCAGAAGATCAAGAGCATGTACACCGATCCGACGCACCTGCGCGTAACCGATCCCGGACATCTGGAGGGCAATGCCGTGTTCACCTATCTGGACGCGTTCTGCCGAGATGAGCACTTTGCCAAATACCTGCCCGAGTACAATAACCTGAACGAGCTCAAGGAGCATTACCAGCGTGGAGGATTAGGCGACATGAAGTGCAAAATGTTCCTGCTGAAGATCATGCAGGAGATGCTCGAACCTCTCCGTCAGCGTCGCGCCGAATGGGAGCAGCGTCTGCCGGAGGTACGCGCAATCCTTGAGCGTGGCACGCAAGAAGCCCGTGAGGTTGGCGAGCAGACGATGCGCGAGGTCCGTAAGGCCATGCGTATCGATTACTTCGATTGATCAGCCAACAGCAGCCGACATTCCATAACGACTGATCATTAGCATGCATACAAAGAGGTGGCGCACCGTCAGGTACGCCACCTCTCTTTTGCTTTAACTTCGGTTGTCTTACCGTTCGAACTTGCCTCCGCGAGTTGCTCGCTTCGATTGCGAATTGTAGAACACGTAGATGAACGGTTGGGCTGTAGTTGCCTCAAATACGGCTCCCGCAGCACTCGGATAAGCCTTGACCAGTTTCTGGTTGCCAAGATCATCCACCTCAACCTCTACATCGGCAGGATCGGCAACAGGTACTTCGGACAACTGCAGGAGATGACCGTTCATGTCATACACGCCGAGCTTCACACCCACGCTGATGGTAACAGCTTTGAACTGTCCGCCTTCGATCGGGAAGAATAGGCAATCGTCGCTATCCACATCACTGGTGGCAGCCCAGTTGGCATATACGAACTGGATGGTATAAGTCAGTGCTGTGCCGTCTTGTGCTGTTGAATAGATCTCAACAGACTTGCCATTCTCAATATCAGCCTCCATACCTACTTCCCACGTTGCCGTTGCATCAACCGTCGCGGCAGTGATCTCAGGCAGGGTGGCACCTTGGGCGAGGATGACGGAATAGGTCAGCACATCCTTGTCGAAACCTTTTAGTTCGACTTCATCCAGCCAGATCATACTCAATCGTGCCTCCGATGAGAGCAGGATTGTCTGATCGATCGTATATACGCCTATCGTACCATCCGGTGCAGTCACGAAGATCTGGATCACTTCATCCGTCTTCGATATCGATACGGTTGCATCCGTCTCTTCAGGTATAGCCACGATGTCCGACTCCTTGCAGAGCGAAGTTGAGTCCGTTCCAACCGGATAGATGATCGTATAAGTCAACGAATCACGGCGGAAGCCATCGATTGTCACACCGCGCACTTGGAGGTCGGACAGATACCAGTTGGATGACAACATGTGGAAGAACGTAAGTGTATATTCTGCGGTCGTTTCTCCGTCACCGGCTGTTACAACGATGGTCAGCTCGGTATCACCCACCCATGTGGTATCTACCTGTTGTTGTTCATCAGCCACCGTCCATGTGATAACAGGCATCGATGCGCCGTACAATATGGTATCTTCGTATGCATATACTTCGGGCTCAAAGCCTAATTGCATCACGCCATCCAGTTCGATTGACAGCAGTGTGGCATTCGTCGAAGGCAGATGTACAAACTCAACAGTATAGGTATTCTTGGTCACACCGTCTTCGGCCGTAACGACTATTGTATTGCCGTTAATCTCCACCGTGGCAGCAGCGTCGGCAGCCTGAGCTGTAACGACAGGTACTTCGGCGCCATACGGCAGCTGAACGGTGTAACTATATTCGTCAGCGTAGAAGTTTGCCATCGGTTCGCCGTCCAACAGGATCGCTGCCAGATCGGCGTTGGTCGATTTGGCGATGGTGAACACAAGCGTATAGGTTGTAGTGTGCGTACCATCCTCGGCCGTAACCGTGATTGTAGCAGTCCATTCGCCGGTTGTAACGGATGCGGTACTGTTCTTGTCAGCAAGCACATAGTCGATAGCCGGCATATCCGTCGTACCGTACGGCAACTCGATGTTGTATGTCAACTGGTCGGCGCTGAAGCCTTCAACAGCCGCATTGTTTACAAACAGGTTATCGAGCGCTGATACATCCGACGGGAGTACAGTGATCTGAACGGTGTACGAGTTCTGCGTCTTCTCGTCCTCCGACGTAACGATAAAGGCTACCGTTGTAGTTGCTCCTACCGTCATAGCTGTCGTCTCGACATAAGCGCCCTCGCATGCAACAGAAGCAATCTGCGGGATAGCCGAACCGGCAGGCAACTCAATGCTGTAATCGTACTTCGTCGATTGGAAGCCTGTCAGCAGTACACCGTCAGCCGTGATCGATGTCAGGTAGGCATCGGCGCCCAGCGGATGCAGATGTACCAGGATAGAGTACGTTGTTTGCGTTTGGTCGTCAGGCGCGGTTACATGGACGAAGATTGCAGCATTTTCTGCATCAATCGGCACAACGGTATATTGTGCATCGGCATCGGCATCCTGCATGAAGACATCTATAGCATCAATCGACGGCATAGATATTACATAATCGAAAGTTTGCTCGTAGAAGCCCGGTACAGTCAAGCCGTTGATCTTGATCGAATCAAGCAGAGCGTTTGTCGAAGCAAAGCGGTTGATGATATACGTCGTGTCTTTGCTCGTGCCATACATGGCTCGTCTGGTCGGGGCAGGTGTCATATACTCGCTCACACCATAGACATTGATGAAGTGGCATGTATCGGTTGTGATCATCACTACGCTATCCAACGGGAACTCACGATCATAATTCACTATCGGTTGCTCCACGAGGTTAGCCAGGCGAGCTGTAGAAACGCCTGTGATCATCTCGTCGGCTGCTACATTCGTCACATTGGCTGCACCAGCGCCGCCGGCAATCAACGAGGCGTAATATACCTTCTTTGCACCCGACTCAGCCGTAACGGTGATCACATACGCAGTGTCGTTCTCCGATACAGCAACAGTCTGATACGGCGAACCTTTGACTACCGTCAGGTCACGACCGTCAAGCGTGTACGTGCAAGTCGTGTTCGCGGATTTTGGACGGGTAACGGTCAGCGTGTATGTCGTTGTGGAGAGGTCTTCTGCATAGTTCGTGATAGTAGCTGTGCGTACACCATCCACTTCGTCCTGCCACTCAACAACCGGCATCTGATCAGCTACTGCATGGTTGAACAAAAGCGCAGGTATACCCACAAAGTCGGCATCCACAGTGGCGGTAAACGCATTGTCGCTCTTTGTTGCATCAGCACCGTTTACAGTCAAACCGTTCAGTACAGAACTATAATTCAATCGGAGATTATCGACATACATCGTAGAGGTATACTTGTTTCCGTCACTTATACCTCCTGCACCAATATAATATGACGACAAATCATCTGTATTGGCAGAACTGATGAGGATATCCAGAGTTGCCGGAATATAATCTGCACCATACGAAAGATTCTGCGTTAGAGTAAACCATTTATTCTTGGTTATACTGCTAAACGTCTTTGAGTAGTTAATCTTCTGATCACCATTAGCTTTATAGATAAAGCGCCAACCGCTTAGCTTATTGTATGTCTTTAGATTATAGTCGAGTTGCACCTGATCCGGCGTATTACGGAACGTGATCGGACTGCCATACGCAAGAGTGGTTGCAGTATGAGTAAATACAAGGTACGCGCCAACGGAAACAGTAGCAGGCGACAATGACAAGAAGCCCGGCATTGACTCAGCCGAAGTAGTAATATAAACCGTGCTGAGTTCTGCACCCTTACTACCCTGCGTTTTTGTAGTGGTTTCCCCTACACCGGTAGGATTATACGTACCTTTCGAACCGGAAGTGGTTGCATTAAGCGGAGTATTCCAGCCCTTAGGATATTTACCGCTCTTGCCGGCATCTTCGTTCGTATGACTAATCCAATTCTCGAATCCAAGATCGAAGGTCACATCGCCCGGGTAGTAGAACGTAACCATATAGGTATGCGCGAATGTACCGGATACAACATCAATCTTCGCCCACTTGCTATTCGAATCGATATCGACCTCAGCGCCCTCCTGCTCGGTATAAGTTACTGCAGGTGTAGCCTCTACAGATACAACATAGTTGAACACCTCCGGTTTGAAGTTCGGCAATGTAACACCGTCAAGTTTGATATCTGTCAGCATAGCAGGATCGGCGGTTGACAGGTTAGGTGTAATCGTATATACCTTATCCGCCTCAGCAGGATTAAGCGACTTGACCGTGATTGTAGTCGGAGCGCTCACGCCACCGTTGATTACTTTCACCTCCTGCTCGGGGTAGTTCTTTGTGATCGACACGATCTTCAACTCCGTGGTGCCGAACGGCAGATTCACTACGAAGTTCGGTCCTTGCGTCATATCCAGAGCACCTATTCCATCCAACACGATGCCCAATAGTTCATTGCTCTTGTCCGGCGGAGTGATGATGTACGAGAACGAATAAGTTGCCTTCGTTCCGTCTTCGGCCGTTACCTCTATAGTGGATGTTTTTCCGATAGGTGCTTCAGTTATCTTCAGCGACTGCTCACCTTCGGCACGCACAGCCGTCAGTGCAGGAGTTTGCGATGTTCCGTAAGGCAAAGCTATACCTGTATATGTCAGCACATCGGGATTGAACGTAAAGTCTACACCATCAATCTCAACAGACTCCAACTTCGTATTGTTCGATTTGGGAACACGGAAGTTGATCGTATATGTCTTAATAGTGGACTTGTCTGCAGCCAGCACCTTGATGAGCGTAGGACGATTAACCGCACCGTGCTCAATGGTGATGGTTTGACCGATGCCACTCGCTACGGCCATAACTGCCGGCACTTGATAAGTACGCCAAGGCAGATTATATGTGTAGGCATAAGTCGTCGGCACAAAGTCAGCATATTGCACGCCATCAATATACAATTCAGCTAGTTGTGCATTCTTCGAAGCGGGGAACGAATCCGTCGGGAATGCCGGCAGGACTGCTGCGTCCGGTGAATTGAGTTGAACGGTATACGTATTGGCCGCACCTTCCTCTGGTGTAACGACGATACGTATTGTGCCGTACGATGCAGGCGAAGCGATGGTTATCGACTGACCTGGGTTAGCCAGCACCGTTACCTTAGGCATCGTTGCCTCGGTCCATACCAGAGAGTAGTCAAGCGTCTCCGGATCGAAGTTCGCCAGCGGCTCACCGTTCAGATAGATCATCTGCAGCAAGGCATTGGCAGATTTCTGGATCTCGAATGCAACGGTATAGACGCGCGTCGAACCGTCACCAGCCGTAACGGTCAGGCGAACAGTCATCAGCGACGGATTGACGGACTGCGCCACAGTCTGATAGGCATCACCCGTTGTATAAGTAACCGTCGGAAGTGTTGACGTACCGGCAGGCAGTGATACCGTATAGCTCAATGTATCAGGGTTGAATGTATCAAGCGGTGTGCCGTCAATAGCTATACCGGCCAGAGCATTGTTGTTGGATTTCTCTGTTTGGAACGTCAGACGATACGTCGTGGTTGCTCCGCTTGCAGCCGTCACCTCAATACGCGTTACGCCATCTACTCCACCCTCAATCTTCTGAACGGTCTGATAGGAGTCGCCCTTGGTCCACGTGATTTCCGGCAACTTGGTTGTGCCCATCGGCAAAGTGATGGTGTAAGCGGTCTTCTCCGGCTCAAAACCGTCAAGCAGTACGCCGTCGAGCATGATTGCACTCAGATACGAGTACGACGAAGCTTCGATCTTGTACGTCAACTTGTACGTCTTGGTTACCGCGCTGTTCGGGAGTGTCACCTTGATCTGTGCGCCGCCCTCAAGCGTGTTCGACAGCAGCGTGATGTTCTGTGCTCCGGCAGGATAAGCCGACTCCCACGTAACCTTAGGTGCAGACGTTGTGCCCAAAGGCAGCGAAACGTTGTATGTCGCTTTGGAGGGTTGGAAACCCGGGAGAGGATTGCCGTTGATGAAGATGTTTTTGAGTGTAGCATCCGACAGGGCGGCTACCGAGAACGACAAGTCGTACGTCAGTTGGGTCGTACCGTCCTGCGCTGTAACGTCGATCCTTGCCTTACCGTTCACCGATGTCGGCTGCGTAATCTCCACAGTGGCAGTAGCGTCCTGTGGTGTAGCATCTACAACCGGCGTTTCGGTCGTGCCGTAAGGCAGTGCTATGTTGTAGGTCTGCAGGTAGGTATTGAATCCGCTGATCGTCTGACCATTCACGCGGATGTCTGCCAAGCGGGCATTGTTACTGACGGATGATACGAACTTAATCTTGTATGTAGTAGTTGACTTGCCGTCACCGGACTTAACAGTGATGGTCGTAAGTTCGCCGTCAACAGCGCCTTTCTTAATAACACATTCCGTGTCATTCAACCGACGGCCTTGAGCTTTGTATGTAGCACCATTCATATTGGCCATGGTGCCCGCACCACGCACGGCAAAGATATCGGGAATAACAGTAGCTCCTTCGCCCAAAGAGTACGTCTGCACCTCTGTGCTGTTAGGCTTGAAACCTTTCCATTCCTTGTTGCCGATATACAACTTCTGAATCGTAGAGGAATATATCAACTCAATATCATCGGCAATAATAGCATTACCCTCATTGATACCTCCGCTTGAACGGAAATTTGGGTAACCGGATGCCGCTAATATCACATTGCATTTATCAGGCACCTCATCGCTCATATAATAGATGGGCACCTTGATCTGCGTCCAATTGGAATACGCTTTCTTCTCGAAGAAGAAACCTTCCGCTACCTGGGTTGCCTGTTGTGTTGTACCGCACTTGTTCTTATCCATCGTTTGACGAATATCGGACTCCTCGTCAAAATGGTCTTCTCCGGTATTTGTACAACCGTCGGTTTGGTTACCTTTATAATTCCTACCTTTAGACGTTCCTTTCCATGAATAGAAGAGGACGCTGTAGTTCTCTGACGTCGCTTTACTACCGGTACGCTTAATCCACAAATATATGGAATCCGGACGATAGGTAAAATTGATACCGCCGTCCGTACCACCTGTGGCATTGGCTATATCCATACCACTAATATATTGCCATGGTGAGCCTAAAGTCACATATCCGGGCGATGTCTGACCTATTCCCGCCTTACCGCAATAGGTATTAGTCACCTTTACAGCATATCCGCTTCGTCCGGTCTCTCGGGTAGTGAAGTTGAAACTGAAGCCGGATTGTTCCACGTTTGAGCCATTCCAGTACTTAGGCTGTATATTGCCGCTGAACTGCGTACCGGACCAGTCTTCAAAACCCGGGTCGGGTAATTGACCCGGTTCGGATAATTGTCGTGCATTTACTGACAGCGTACTCATCACGAGTACTACTGCCATCATTAACTTAGCGTAAAATTGTTTCATTTGTATTGTTGTTATATGTTTTTACATCATAAAGGGCCTAAAATGCCCCGTTTTTGGCGTAAAATTTGGCATCATGCCACTCTACTCCAAATTACGACGCAAAGGTACAACAATTTTTTCAATTATACAATAACGCGCGTTGTGAAAAGTAGTACGGATTTTAAGACAGGGACACCGAAACGTGCTGTTTCGGTGTCCCACGATGTTCTATTTTTAAGATTGACCTTAAAAATCGTGCCAGTTAGTGCAATCTCTGGTTTGCAGCCGACGGTACTGCGTATGTCACGCCTCAACTGCGTCAGAATACGGTAAACTTGACATTAGCCGTACGCGGTCCCTTGTCGTCCGCAGAGCCTGTAACAATCGTTGCGATGTACAAGCCTGCCGGCAGGCTAACCTCTTCCTCACGACGTGTCATGCTCTCTACGGTGTGAACGGTCAAGCCTTGTACGTTCGTGATGGTGAGACGCGAGCCGATGAGTTTCTCAATCAATATACCCGTAGCCTTGATCGTAACAGGTTGTCCGACAGGTGCCGGCGTCGGGTAAGCGATGAGCTCAAGCGAATCGCTGCGCAGGTCGAAGCACTGCTCGCAGGTGAATACCCACGTGCTGTCAGCCAACTGCAACTTCGTGCGGTAGCAGCCGTTGAGGTCTTCACCATCGGAGTAGTACTGCTTGTCAGCACCGATGATCTCTACATCATCCTTGTACCACTGATAGCCGATGTAGTTGCCATCGTAGTTGTTGATCGCTACCACATCCGTCCACATCGATACTACCACGCCCTTGATATTGACGTTGATGCAGAACTGATAGATCTCGCTGCTCGAGAAGTCATCAAAGAGCTGCAACTCGGCGCAATACGTGCCGGCCGGGCAGTACTCAGGTATAGCTATCGTGAACAGACTGTCCAGACCATGGTTCGGCAACTCGGTTGTATCAAGTACCGACTTGAACTGACGCGTGTAATCCGGTATAGCCACAGCCACGGTGTCGAATACGAGACGATACTTTGTCGGATGACCCTTAAGGAGGTTATATACGAAGTTCATCGTATCACCCGGGCAGTAACCGAACGTATCGATACGTACAGGCTCTATCGGGTCAAGGATGATACTGTCGGTCATCACGAGCGTCAAAGTCGTTATACTGTCGCAACCGGTTACGAGCGATGCAGTCGTATCCACATAGATGCCGCTTGTCCAGATCGTATCCAGCTCGCTCGGCCAAAGGTAGAATGGAGGCGGTACGGAATCTTCGATATCGACTCTGAGCGTCGGGTTGATCGTAACGTTCATCGTAATGATACTGTCACAACCGGTGAGCGACGATATCAACGTATCGGTGTACGTGCCGGATTCGTAGATGAAGAAGTCACCGTTCCATACCAGCGAGTCGCAAGCTGCGGTGTCGTCGGCAAAGATGATGTCGTGACGGAGCAGACGCAGATCCATCGTTACCGTCGAGTCGCAACCTACAGACGTATGGAAGGTCTTGGTGTAGATTCCGTCATCGTAGATCGTATCAATACCCGAGATCTCGTCACCCCATACGATGGAGTCGCAGTGGAGCGAATCGATTACATCAACCACCTTGCTGCCATATACGATCAGGTGCAGGTTAACCACGCTGTCGCAGTTCGATACAGCCGAGTTGAGCACTTGCGGATAGAAGCCCGTAGCGGTCAATGTCTGGCCGTGCCACAGGTAGTTGTCGCAAGCCGTGTCTGCCACAACTGTATCAACCATCGGGCTGATCGTGAGGTTGATAGTCAGTGTCGAGTCGCAACCCGTTACGGTCGTCAAGTGTTGAACGTACGTACCGGACTCGGTGAACGTCTGGCCGTTGATAGTCAGTGCATCACAACTCGTGCGCTCGATCGTCTCCTTGGCAGCCGTGCCGATCACAGCGTGCAGGATGTTGACGCTGTCGCAGCCGTTAGCTGCCGGTACGGTGTCGTAGTAGAAGCCTGACTCGTAGTACCACGTGTCGGTGTTAGCCCAGTACAGACTGTCGCAAGCCGTCTGCTCAATCAGCAGCTGTGCCTTAGGCTTGATAGTCAGGCGCAACTGCGATACGCTGTCACAGCCGTTATTCAAACGGTAGTGGCGGTAGTACGTACCGGTGGTCGTGTACGTTTGGCCTTCCCATACATACGACTCACAATCGCTGACGTTGAACGGTACGGTATCGATGCACAGCGGTTCGTTGCACCACTGCAGGTGAACGCGAACGATGCTGTCGCACTGCGTCAGTCCGGACTGTAACGTATCGCTATATACACCCGTGTGCTGTACATTCTCGCCCCACGGCAAGGTGTATGCGTACAACGGATCGCTGCAATCGGTTACTGTATCGAACAGGTCGGTATATACCGGCTCGTTGATCTCCAGGGTCATCGTTACCACGCTGTCGCAACCGTTCGATGCCGGGAAGACGTGCGCGTGGATCGTACTGCGTGTGAAGATACTGTCAGCCCACTCGTACTCCGTACAAGCCATAGCGTTGAATGCGCTCTGCTCGTTGCCGATGATCGTCAGCAGCAACGTAGCCGTACTGTCGCAACCGTTCACTGTCGTGTAGCTGTGCGTGTACGAACCGGAGGCAGTGAAGGTCTCGGCATCCCAGGTATATACGTCACGTGCCGTAGCGGTGAACGTGGTAGCGAAACTCTCGCGGATAGTCAGGTTGAGTGTTACCACACTGTCGCAACCCGAGCCGCGCTGGAGCGTCTGCGTATAGATACCCGACTCGTCGTAGGTCACGCTGTTCCATACGTAAGTATCGCATGCCTCAGCGGTGAAGCTGGTAGCGGTATCGTGAGTGATGGTCAGTGTGAGCTTAACGATGGAGTCATTGCCCTCGAGCGTCGGGAAGTTACGTGTGTAAACGCCCGACTCGTAGAACGTCTCGCTATCCCATGTGTACGCATCGCAAGCCGCAGCGCTGATCTCATTGATCGGCTTCGGCGAGGTGATGGTCAGGTGCAAGGTAACGATACTGTCGCACGTAGCCGTCGGATAACGCTGTACGTAATCGCCGGACTCATAGTAGGTCTCTTTGCCCCATGTGTACATCTCCTGAGCCGTCTCCGTGAACTCGCCTGTCGGATGGTCTTCGATATTCAGGTTCAAGCGTGCCACGCTATCGCAACCCGTCACAAGCGAGGTGAGGGTCTCGGTGTAGCTGCCTGTCTCGGTATATCGGTTACCGTTCCACCAGTACTCGTCGCATGCCTGAACGATGAGCGGATCACTATAGATCGTCTCCGGCAAGCTCAGATGCAAGGTTACTGTGCTGTCACAGCCCTTGATCGACGGGATGTTCTTCGTGTAATCACCCGATTTAACGATGATCATGTTACCCCAGATGTAGCGGCCTTCGCAGCTCGTCACGCTGAACTCACTGCTACTTGACGGGAACAGGCTCAACGTCATTGTCACAACCGAGTCACAACCGTTCGCGCCGGTCAGCACCTTGGTGTAGATACCCGACTGCGTGTAGGTCGTGCCTTCCCATGTGTAACTGCCGCAGCCCTCTGCGCTGATGCTCTTCGTCTGGCGGTGGTTGATGGTCAGGTGGAAGTTCACAACCGAGTCACAACCGTGAACGGTCTGGAACGTATCAGTGAATACCGTGCTGCTGAAGTACGAGCGGCCGTTAATCGTCAGCACGTCGCATGCCGTGTCGTAGTACTCAACCGGTACTGACTTGTGGTACAGCGTCAGATGCAGGGTATCCACGTTGCCCTCGCAAGTATCAGCGTACTCATACGTGTACGTACCGCTTGTCTGATACTCCGTGCCGTGCCATACATACGCATCGCATACGTCGGTAACCGCCTCTGCTCTGTACTTCTTATGACCAATGCCGAGATGCAGTGTACGTGTCGAGTCGCGCTGTGTCGGCAGACCGACATCAATCGTCTTGGCTACCACATAGTCGCCCGATGTCGTGTAGGTCACTGCAGGCTCAGGCCATGTCCAGTCAAACGATTCGCAAGCAATCTGCGTTTCCTCGTCACTCGCCGAGTCATTGATGGTCAGGTGCAGCGTTACGATACTGTCGCAACCGCACGAACTCGTCAGGGTCTTCGTGTAATTGCCGGAAGCGGTGTACGTGTCACCCTCCCAATCATACGAATCCCAACGGGTTACGTAATCATCCTTCGTCTGAGTATGATCGATCGTGATATCAAGCATCACAACCGAGTCGCAGAGGAAGTCTTGCTGTGCGTTCTGCGAATAGGTGTAGGTCTTGCCGTTCCATGTCACGCTCTCGCAAGCACGCAGCACGTGGTTGATCGTCTCCGGTTGGTTGATGGTGATATTCAGTGTCACAACCGAGTCGCATTCGAAGGTCTGAACAGCCGTTTGCGATGTGGTGTATGTCACATTGTTCCATATCAACTGACGGCAACCCTCAAGGTTGTGTACCACTTGCGTCGGATGGAGGATCGTGATCGGCAGATATACTATACTGTCGCAGCCGCGACCTGTCAGCTTAGTGGTCGGATAACGTGCAAGCGTGCTGCCCGTGTAGGTCATGCCGTGCCATGTGTAGGTCTCGCATGCCGTCACTGCCGGCAGGTAGAATGCCGTATCCGTATCCAGTGTCAGGTACAGGTATGCTACCGAGTCGCAACCGTTGGCTGCACCGCCCGGATAGACTACCGAGTCAAACGCTGCCGTATGATAGGTCGTGCCGTTAGCTGCCCACGTGAACTCGTGGCACCAGTCAAGGATCTTGGCCGTGTCGCGTTGCGTATGGAGGATAGTCAGATCCAAGGTGTAGATCTTGTCGCAGAGGCCGCCGAGTTGCGGTACGTTGTGTACGTAATGGCCGCTCTCGGTATAAACCTGTTGCGTACGCGGCCAGTAATACGAGTCGCACTCGGTCTTAACCGTGTTCTCCACCTCGCTGTACAGTACGGTGAACTTGCGCCGTACGATTGAGTCGAAGCATGCTACATGCGGATGGTAGGTCTTGACGTAATCGCCTGAGGTGGTGATCTCCAGACCGTCCCAGTTATACGAGTTGCATACTGTCGTATCCGGCAATGTCTTATCGATATCCACATGCATGATCAGCGTCAGATCAGCTACCAGCGAGTCGCAACCGAGCACGCTCTGCTCCTCGTAGTGGAAGGTCTCGGCGTACGTATGATCGTCCAACTGGTGAGCACCGTCCTGCGGAACGGAACGTGTAGCGTTGTACCATTCGAAGGTCTCGTTCTGGCATATATGCTGCGTCAGCGCGCTGTCAACATCATACGTCTTGCCTACCGTGAGGTCAAGCTTATGGTAGGTCGAGTCACACTCACCCGGCACAGTGTACCACTTGTAGTAAGCGAACTCACCGGGCTCAAGAGCGTTGATCGTCAAGCCGTTCCAGTCGATGGTTGCGCCCTGGCACTGCGTATCCGTCGCGTTATCCGGTGCGGTTACCGACTTCACGGTGAAGTTCATCACATGAACGGAGTCGCAACCCGATACGGACATGTGAGCGTCAGTGTACTGACCGGCAGTAGTCAACAGTTGGCCGTGCCAGTTGTACGGCAGTTCGCTCGGGCATGCTTCGTAACTGGTCTCGTTGCGGTACGACTCGATGACATGTACCGTGGCGGTGTATGTCGAGTCGCAGTTATGTATGGTATGACCGTTGTAGTTCAGCACATGATCACCTACGCTGAAGTGGTTGGCCGCATAGTTCTGGCCGTGCCAGCTGAGCGCCTCGTTCTTGCAGATCGTGAAGTCAGGCTCAACCTCCGCGAAGCCGTGATGAACGGTGATGTCGCAGAAGTAGATCACATCGTACTTGGTGTTAGCCGGAGCATCGGTGAATACGGTATCCGAGGCCAGTGTCGACTCGTAGTACGTCTTGCCGTTGCGCGACCATGTTACACTCTCGCAACCCTCCAGTGCCGCGTCGTTGTTGCGCGTCACGAAGTTCACGTGGAAGTGGATATGGTATATACTGTCGCAACCGCCTACCTGCGAGAGCCAGCGGTCGTAGTAATCGCCGTTGGTACGCAGCAGCGTATCGCCCTTATGGCCGCGCCATGCGTACGGCAGTGCCAATTCGGATACCTCCACATCCTCCTCGAAGTGGTATGCGGGGTTCTGCTTCAGACGCAGCGTATGAATCGTGGTCGTACAGCCGTTGCCGTCAGGTATAGAATCGTAGTATGTACCCGGGGTGTCGTATGTATGGCCGTGCCATGTGTACGTCGTGCCTTCGCAGAACGAGAACATATCTTCCGGTGCGGTGTATATACGCGGCGTGACGGTTACGTTATATGTCACTACCGAGTCGCAACCCGCGGTGTTCGTCAAGGTCTCTGTGAACGACTCGTTAGCCATCGCCACGAACGTACGGTTACCGATGGTCGTCAGTTCGTACTGACAAGCGGTAACGTTCACCGTCTTGGCCGAAGGCGTAGCGATCGTGAGCTTGAGCACCTCTACGCTGTCGCATCCGCACGACGAACTGTGTGCTATCGGATAGATACCCGACGCAGCGTAGTTGTTGCCGTGCCAGTTGTAGCTGCCGCATGCGGTTATGTAGGTCGTGTCGCTGTAGGTCTTGTTCACCGTCAGGTGCAGGTAATGGATCGTATCGTTGCCTGCCACGGTCGTGGTCTTGCTGTACCAGCCGCTCTGTGCATAAGCCGTGCCGCGCCAGTTATACGGAGCAGCACTCTCGCAGATGGTCTGGTGCATCGTGTCCTTAGGCAATACCACCGGATGAACATTCAGCGTGATATGGTAGATGCTGTCGCAACCGCCTACTGTGGTGTACCTGCGGTCGTACGTACCGGCTGCCGTGAAGCTGTACTCGTGTACGGTGAACGGCAACTGCGTAGTAACGACATCGTAGGTCTCGAAGAACTCGTAAGCCTCGTTGATCGTGAGGTTCAGTACGCATATTGAGTCACAGCCGTCAACGGTGGACAGCTCCTCGCGGTAGATACCCGAGCTCGTGTACGTGTGACCGTTCACAGGCCATACATACTTCTCGCATTCAACTACCTTCACGGAGTCGTAGTAACGCTGACCTACGGTGAGGTTCAGCCTCAAATATACGGAGTCACAGCCGTCAAGCGACTTCAGCGTGTCGAGCAGTACCTGCTGACCTACCGGTCGGTTGTTGTACGTTGTGCCGTTGAAGATCACCGGCTCGCCGAAGCAAACGGTCATGTCGCTGCTCTTCTGCTCGGGCACAATCTTCTTGACAGTTATTCTATAGACAGAGTCGCAACCGTTCGGTGCTACACCGGCCTTGCGTGATTCGTACGTGCCGGCCTCATTGATGCTCTGACCGCGCCAGTTGAGCACATCGTTTGCGCAGAGCGTGTACTGCTCTTCTGCTCCGGCGTACTCCGGCCAAACGGTCAGGTTGAGTGCATATACCTTGACGCAACCGTTGGTGCAGAACAATGTATCCAACTGGTTTGTCGTAGTAGTCAATCCGCGCATGAGCGTGATAGGTTGGCCACTGCAATCCTCTGCCACGTTCCAGTCATAGCTCTCACCGTAGCAGATCGAAGCATTGGTCACAACAGGCATAACGGTATCCACGTGGAAGGTCAGTTCTTTCCAGTCACCCGGACAATAGTCGTTATCAGGCTGAACGCGGAGTTTGTACTCGCCTTGCAGCAACTGCGTGCCGAACTGTATAGTCCAGTCACCGCCGTTTACATCGAGCTTATCTGCCAGAGGTTTGAACGGATCTGTTCCCTTGAGTACCTCATAGTGGAATACTGTCGCACGATTGTCCTCGTTGCTATAGTTAACCTTCACCTCCGTCACAGGCTGGCAGAAGTGCTGGTTGTTCTCGGTATTAATCGTCACAACAGGTTTCTTGCGGATGAAGAACGAAGATGTCTTGGTGATCTCGCAAGTTGTGGTCTTGTTGATGACTGTTACCCTTACATCGTACGTCTTGCCGGCCGTCAATGCGGTCGGAGCAAGCAGATCGATGTCAACCATCGTCGTGCCATCGGTCAGACTGTTCTTGTCGCCGCTGCGCAGTACGGTGGTAATACCTTGCTCACGTACCTCCCAGTGGCATGAGTCGGCACCTGCATGATAGAACCGTGCCCGCATCGTTGCTGTACCTTCGCATACGGCGTTGGCATCCAGCAAGATGTCATTCAATGTCGGCAACGGGTTCACCTTGAAGGTCGAGCTTACCATAGCGCCTACGCAGGTGTACTGCGAGCGCGGAGTGAGCTCAACGGTGTAGGTGGCCACTGCCAGAGCAGAGGTATTGATCGTGAACGTATGAGCCGGATTGAGCGTGACAGCTTGGTCAGCCAACAGCACCGTTGCCCCCTGCTTGAGGGTGTACGTACAGCTGCTGACATTTGCATCCGGATTGTAAGTCACGGTCGTTGTTCCGTCGCCGAAGCATACATCATCAATCGATGTAATAGCTACTACCGGTATCGGACGGATAGCAAAGCTCTTGGTAGCCGTGTCACTCTCGCAGTATATCGACTTCGATACGAGCTGCAGGGTGTATGGCGAACCGGCTGCTGTCAAGCTTGATACGTCCACATTGATTGTACCGCTACCGGTCGTCGAGCCGCTACCGGTGATGGCCGTACCCTTGACTTGGTAGTAGTAGGTCGTAGCGTTCGTGGTCGTGTACTCAGCCGTAGCTGTAGCCGTACCCTCGCATACGCTCTCCATTGTACTGATGTTTGCACCCGGCTTGGTACGAACAGTAAACGGCTGTACGCTGGCATCACTCCAGCAACCGGGTTCGGTCTGCGTCTTGACTTCCATCTTGTAGTTACCTACAGGTAGAGAATGTACATCAACTGCAATCGAAACGCTACCGTATGGAGCACTGATACTGCCGCCACCTGCATAACCTGACACAGGCTGGTCAGTCGTAGCGTTCAATATACGGAACGCGTACGCACGCGCGTCGGCCGATGCGGTGAAATCTACATTCAGGTACGCATCGCCGGCACAGATATCCGCCGGGATGGATGTTATCGTTGCCTCAGGTTGGTTGTTAACCACGATGTCGATATATGCCTCATCGCCCACACAGCCATGCTCGGATGTCGGTGTAGCGTAGATCCTGTACGTGCCGTCCGTCCATGCCGATACATCCAGCGTGATCTTGCCCGTTGAGGTGATCGTCGTGGCAGCAATAACCGGTGTTGTACCCTTCGCTACACGGTACTCGAGCGTCTTGATGTGCGTGGTCGAATGAGCCACGTCGATTGTTGTCTCTGCATTCTCGCAGATTGCCGCATGCGGCGTGAAGGTCAGTACTGGTATAGGATTGATCGTGAAGGTTGTGGTCGCATCACACTTGCCGCCGGTAGTGGTATTCTCAGCCGTAACCGTCAATGTGTATGTACCTGCCGCCCATGTAGTTGTAGCAATGCTGAATGACTTGTCAACAGGCGTACCTTCACTATTGGTGGTCGAACCTGTTCCGGTAGCCACATCGTCGCCGTTGGCGTTCTTTACAAGATACGTATACTTGTTAGCATAGGTTGTGGTGATTACTACATCGCCGATATTGTCTCCCTTGCATACACTGTCGATATGTGCAATCTCGATGGATGTGGAATTGAATATCGTGATGGTCGAGGCAGCATCCTTCGAGCATCCATGACTGGAAGTAACTGTCACGTTCAGATTATATACTCCGGGATTCAGGCCATTGGTATTTACTGATATCATTCCGGCATTTGCCGCAGTACCGGAACCCGTACGCGGATCGGCCGGATCAATACCCGGACCGTTGAGCGTGTAAGTATAGTTGGTTGCATTGGTTGAACTGTAGCGTACATCGACAGCTGTTACAGGATGAATGGCTGTGGTGTCGTGAGTATCAATGGTCGGTACAGGATGAACAACAAACGTCTTGTCTACCGATGCACTCTGGCAGTTGGTGGTATTGTTGAAGGTATAGATGCGCAGCGTGTACGTGCCGGCTGTCAATCCGGTTATATTTACAGGTATCATGCGAGATGTAGCATCCACAGGTGTTCCTGCCAAAGTCTGCAGACCTGTCTCAACAATCTCCGCCATAGCACAATTGCCCAATGCATCCTTGTTGAACGTAACATTCATCGCCGCATCTCCGGCACAAGGCTCGGTCAAGGTTATGTTGGTAGGAGTAGCGGGCTTCTCGTTGATTGTGAAGTTCTTCGTCACCTCCGTGCCCCAGCACTTGAGTGCCGACATTGCCTGAGCCGTCACAGTATATGTGCCGTGCTGCCAGCTGGCGTTCGGAGTGGTCGGGAAGGTGAAGGTGTACGGTGCAGCTGCGGGAACCTTGATGCGGTTGCGGTACTTCTCCGTCGAACCTGACTTGACGATGTACAGGATCGAGTCAGCATCCGTCGGGGTGTAGGTTACCGTTATCGCATCTACCGGCCAGCATTGTGCTGCGATGTCCGACAGGGCCACTGACGGTTGGTTGTTGATCGTCAGCGTCGATGTCTTGTCGTCGCTCACACAACCCTTGTCCGATGTAGCCGTCACATGCAATGTATATGCACCATCCGGCAGTGCAGCTGTATTGATCACGATGCTTCCGCTGCCGCCGGCCGGAGCACTTTGCGGCGATGCCGACGATGCTACCGATACATTCGAACTGTTCTTCAGGTCGTATGTATAGGTCTTTGCATCGGTCATCGTGAAGCTGAACGAAGCCTCAGCATCCGTCTCGCATATCGTTACGTCGCTCAGAGCGGTTACCTTAGGTTGCGGATAGATCAGGAACACGCGCTCAGCCACATCGCTACCGCAGTCGAGATCCGATACAGCCGTCACCTTCAGAGTGTACTTGCCTGCTGCCCATGTGGTCGTGTTCAGCGAGATGCTGGCTGCGGTCTGGTTAACTTTCTGCTCAACCGGCGTAGCCTCACCTTCCTTCAGTACGTCATACTTGTACTTCGTTGCACCGATCATCGTCAGGGCTACAGGACTCGGCGAATGTTTCTCACAAACGCTGTCCACGGTAGCCAACGAACTGATCGACGGCTGCGGATGGATCTTGAACGTGCGCGACTGCTCGGCTGCCGTCTCACAATTATGCTCCGATACTGCCGTCACATGTACCTCGTACGTGCCTGCTGCCAGACCGCTGGTGTTCAGTGCCATCGGCGTGCCGGTCACTACATTCACGTTCTCGGCAGACTTAAGCACGGTCGCATTGCCTTGCAGGTTGATCGTGTAACTGTACTTGCTGGCGTTCGTATGCTCGTACGGCAGACTAACCGTTGCTGCCGGGTAGCACTCGTCGATCACGCCGGTCGAGAGCGTGATGGTCGGCAGCGGCCAGATGTCGAAGGCTTTCTTTGCCGTGTCACTCTCGCAGGTAGCGGATTTGGCCACAAGACGCAACTCATAGCTGCCCGCAGCCAGAGTCGATATATTGATGTTGAACGTTGTTCCCGATACATCTTGGTTCGTCACCTCAAGCACAGGAGCAACTACACCCGACTTGAACACACGGTACTCATACTTCGTGGCGTTCGCCTGCGAATAGACTACCGCAGCACTCGTCGCGTCGTCGCACTTGCTCTCTACCGATGTGATACCGGCTGTCGGTTTCGGGTTGATGGTGATGGTCTTAACCACTGCTGCGCTGTCGCACATCACTGACGACTGGGGGTATGCGCGCAAGGTATATGTACCCGCAGTCCAACCTGTGGTGTTAACCACAAACTCCTTCTCGCCAAAGCCCGGGTTAGGCACATTGTGCAGCTGCCACTCGTCGTTGAACTTACCATCCACTTTCCACAGCACTCTTGCTGCATCCACCGGCGTGTAACCTACCGTGAACGAAGCAGCGGGATAACATTGTGCTGCAATGTCCGGAATGGTCAGCGAAGGCATATTGTTCACCTTCAGCGTAGCATTAAGGGCGTGTTGGCAGCCATGTTCAGACTTGGCAATCAGCAAGAAGGTGTACGTTCCGTCAGCCAGTGAAGACGGGTTGAAACTGATGGTGCCGCTGCCGCCTGTAGGGACATCAACGTTCGTCGCAGAGATAGCCGGATGTTCAACCAGACGGTAACTGTATTTCGTAGCACCGGTCATCGTGAACGCGAACGACGCGTTATCATCTTTCTCACAGATGGTCACGGTCGGCGTCAATGAGGTTATTTGCGGGAGCGGGTTGACAACAAACGTGCCGTTGGCTACCGCACCAGCACCGCAATGACGGATATTCGTAGCTGTCTGCTCGATAGTATAAGTGCCTGCCGACAAGGTATCCGGCAGTTCAATCAAGTGAGGGGTCTTCGCCTTGCCACCACCCGGAACATCTTTCTTACCTTTCAGCCAAAGCGCACCACCCTTCTTCACTGTATAAAGGATAGTATCGGCAAACGTGGTGGTGTCGTGAATCTGTATGTGCTGACCTACGCAGGCACTATCGATATGCGCCATGGAGATAGTAGCAGGAGCGTACAGCGTGATATACAGTTTTGCATTGGGGTACGTAACACAGCCATACTCCGACTCGACCGAATCGATGGTGATAGTATAATCGTCGGCCCCGAGCAAATACGACTTGCTAATCTTCAGAGTAGGCGTAGATGCAACTTCTTGTTTAATGAAACTGTGTGGCCAGCCATACATGCCATAGCCGGCCGAGTAATTCACTTTCCATGATATATACTTGGCGTTGGTTGTTGTGTACGCAACGTTCATATAGTCGCCTTCGTTGTACGGCGCACAGGCATTTAATTCGGCAGCCGTTGAGGTGATAGCAGCCGTCGGCATTGGATAGATGGTCAGGGGTACATCCGTTGTATCACTCGGGCAACCCGCCGGCGCAGCAGAGTTAGCCACCAGTTTTAAGGTGTACGAACCATCGGTCAGCATGCTGATGTCCACATTGATGGACTTTTCGCCATCCGTAGTAGCCACTGGTGTAGCCAGCAACGAGGTCTTACCTACAATGTAGTAGTTGTAGTTCGCAGCGTCTGCTGTCGTGAAGGTCAGCGTGGTTGTCGTTTCCTCATCACATTGGTTCACTATCGATACACCGCTGATGGTCGGCTGCTTGCTGATGGCGAAGTCAATCGTCGTATGTGCGCTCTCGCAGCCTTTGTCCGACTCGGCGTACGCCTCAACCGTGTACGTACCGAACGCCCAATTACTCGGAGTGTTCGTAGCAATAGTGAACTTCTTCTCGGCGGTTACATCAGTCGATGTCCAATCCTTGATGAGCGAACCACCTTTCGTCACTTTGTAGAACACATACTTGGCATTCGTATGGTTGTACGAGATTGTAAATGACTCAGCCGGATAGCACTTAGATGAAGCGTCCAGCGTCAGCGACGTCAGCGTCGGCGTCGGATTGACGGTAAAGGTGGCTTGCACCGTGTCACTCACGCAGGTAGCAGTATTAGCCACCATCTTCAGAGTAAAGACCTGAGCCGTTGTGCCTACCTCTATCGCACTGATTGGGATATCGATTGTGTGCGTTCCGTCGGTTACAGCCACAGGTGTAGCCAGTAGCGAGGTCTTGCCTGCGATATAGTAGTTATATGAGGTTGCGTCGGTTGTAGTGAAGCGAACCTTCGTGTTGGTCTCTTCGTCGCACGTGTCGCGCACCGCCTCGATGGTAATCGATGGCTTGACATTGATCGTCAGTGTCATCACATGGATCGAGTCCGGGAACGGGAACACCTTCGACTCCAGCGTATCCCTGATCTCGAACGTGCCGTACTCATCGGTCTTGAACATATCAGCACCGGTGCCGTTCGTGTTGAAGATCATTGCGTTGGTCGTCAGGTTCTTACGGCTCATCTTGTGTCCGGCTCCCGCGGCGTGCCCTGCCCACGACAGCACATCCTCCTGACATACAGTCTTGGTCTCACCGGGCATAAGTTTATCCGGCACAACCTCCAACTGCAAGTAGAACATCGAGTCGCAATCATGACGTGTCGCGTACTTCAGGGAGTCGAAGATGGTCTTCGACACATTGGCGTTCGCCCAGTTGTACGACAGGTATGGCTGACGGTTCAGACTATCCTTGCCTGTGCCTAACTTGAACCGTGCATACTTCGGATTACCTAGTCCGTCAAGCAAGCCAAATGGCACATACGATGTACTGTCCCATGTGTACGACAGCCGCTTCGCAGCAACTTTTGTCTTTAGCGTATCGTAGTAAACGGGGTGTACATTCAGAGTAACACGTACAGAGTCCGTATCCTTGACATGCGTGATAGGCGATTCATGATATACATAGAATCGTATATTGTGCGTTGCATCCGACTCACCGACCGTTGCGCCGTACATGTGAGATGCACTATATCCTGTGCTTATAGCACCCTCGCCCAAATCCCACTTCACGCTTGTGTGCGGATAGTCCACAATTGCACTGAATTCAATGCCGGGGTGACGGTTGCAGTAGTCCAGAGTCATGTCATGGGTAATCTCGTTGCCGTCAATCTTCACAATAGGTGCGGACGGAACGAGGTTGATAGCCATAGCACCTGCCTCAGACATAGCCTTGGTAGGCAATACGCTATAAGCCACAGCAACAAACGGCACGTCACCGGTGTTCGACAACTTGTTCAGCGCGTTGTTCGTCAATTGCACACGTGCGTATGCATATTGCACACTCGAACCGCTGAAGGTCTGCGCCAGCAACGTGAACTGGGCGCTAATATCATCGTCATTCAGACGCATTCCGGCCACACCCTCCTTGCGAACAATAATATTTGCATAGTGGGTATTCAGCGGAATAACTGCGTTGTCCTTGCAGTAGTAGTACACTTCCTTCACACCCTTCGACACATCGGGGATGGCCGCCATAGACGGCTCGCCGACATACTTGTTGGCACCACCTCCAAGACGATACGGGTTATGTTGGGAGTTAACCATGAAGCCCATGAGCGACACAGGCTGCGAGGTCTCGATTACCTTAGGCGTTTCTTCCCAGGCTACTGTCAAGTCAGGATCTCCTGTTTCGTCATCTGACAGGAAGTTAGACTCACCGGCGTTCAAAGTCTTGAACAGTGTGCCGTTCACGTAAATCTTGGTATCGGGATAAACAGCTGTTATCAAGTATTCCGTCGGCTTGGAGCCTCTATCGATTGACCCGTCGGGGAAAGCGCTCATGTTCATCGCCACGAAACGTTTGCCCCAAGTATATACCGGCAGCGCCTGCTCAAAAATATGGTCACCGCTCAAACCGGAACCTTCAGGAATGAACGCCAACATACCACCTTGGAAGACTGCCACGGGCTTGCTTGCACCAATCGTTGTACCGGATAAGTTCCAGAACGGTGCGTCATCGTCAGCCGAAGGGCCTTTGAGCAGATAAACGTCACCTTTCTTGGCCAGAGTCTTGGTGATAGTTGTGCCGGCGGCATACCAACTAATCTCATCACTCTTCAGAGTCTGACAACGAGGCTTGATGTTTATGGTTGTGTTATCCTCGGTTGCTATTATAGCAAACTCGGTGTATGACTGATCAAGCCAATAGGTTTGTACCACATAATCCGTACCCAAAGTCTGCGTCGGAAATACAGCCGACATATCGTAGGAGTTAGCCTGCTCACTCAGGTACGTCCGGTTACGCATATAGAGCGTAAAATCCGTATCTTCAGACGTGACATGCAAACCCGAATGCGAGATAACATCCGAAGCTGTGGTATAAATCGTATTACGCCAACCTGCCGGAATGGAGTAATAGAACGGCACATTAGCCGATACAGCCTGCGTGAGGCGCACGGTCTCCGTACCGGCACCATCCACCGTTTTCAACTGAATAGAACCATCGGACTTGGGAATCACCATAATCTGCAGGTCCAATGTACCACTACCGTCACTACTCATGTACGTCAGCCAGAAGTCCCGGCCTATGGACGGGATATACTCCGGCACGGAGGACGATGCGGCATACGTTACACCCGGACACCACACAGCTACAGCCGAAAGGGCGATGAGCAGCGCAAACATTACACGCTGCGCCAACCGCAGGAAGGCTGAACGATTCAACACTGTGATTCTCGACAATTGTTCTGATATTTTAGTCAAACGCTTCATATTCGCGATTTGTTTATTTTTCCGACTTGCGAGTGATATTCATCACTCAGGTTCATAACACGCTCATAGTGTGCGCCTTACGCATACACATATGCACATACGCACACAATTAACTCGCAAAGATACAAAAAAAAAATGACATTTGCAAATACTCATGCCATTTTTTTTGCTATATAGCAAATTTGCTATGCTTATTGTGCAGCGGAGGGACTTATTTTTCCGTCAACAACTCCCCACAACTTTTTCAATAATACTATATTGTCCATAGTTGTTGAATGTTGTTGATTTAATCACAATAGTCATTGTCGTTACGGCTGACTTGGAAGAAACTTACCTCATTGGTTTGTTCATCATAGATATACTTCTCGACATAAAAGTTCTTTCCGAAATTCGCCAATATGCCTATTGGCTTATTTGTCAGACGCATATAGTTGAATAATTGTGCCCTGTGCTCAGGAAGAATCTTTTCCACTGCTTTCAGCTCGATAATTATATCATCTTCTACAACCATATCCAACCGGAATCTCTTTTCCAGCAATATCCCTTTGTAGAATGTTGGCAAATCACATTGCGTTTCATTGTTATAGCCCAGCTCGCTTAGTTCGATGCTTAGCGCCTCCTCATATATCCCTTCTGAGATGCCGTATCCCAGCACCTTATGCACCTCTATCCCTGCTCCTATAACATCATACACGATGTGCGCCAATTGTTTCATTCTGTTGCTATTCACCATACATCTAATACACTGTTGATTGTTATGGGTCGTTGTGGATTGTTGTCGGCTGTTGTTGACCAATCCCT
>DBYS01000012.1:128304-133381 GCA_002310195.1 Bacteroidales bacterium UBA1180 | reverse complement strand
TTGGTCATTGTCGGCTGTTGTTGACCTAATTCCCCTACTCATCGATGCCGCCGATCCACTGATGCAACCAGTGGAAGAACGTCCGTTGCCAGAGTATGCCGTTCTGCGGCTTGAGTACCCAGTGGTTCTCATCGGGGAAGATCAGCAACTCAGCCGGCACACCGCGCATCTTCGCTGCATCAAACGCCGCCATAGCCTGGTTAGCCAGTATGCGGTAATCCTTCTCGCCGTGGATGCACAGGATAGGCGTGTCCCACTTGTCCACAAACAGATGCGGACTGTTAGCAAACGTGCGCTGCGCAATCTTGTTCTGTTTGTCCCAGTACGCACCGCCCAGATCCCAGTTGGTGAACCACTTCTCCTCGGTCTCCAGGTACTGCATCTCCAGGTTGAAGATACCGTCGTGCGCAATGAACGCCTTAAACCGCTTGTCGTGATGACCGGCAATCCAGTACACGCTGTATCCGCCGAACGATGCACCCACGCAGCCCAGTCTGTCCTTATCCACGTACGGCAGGTTCTTGCAAGCCTCGTCGATAGCCGTGAAGTAGTCCTTCATGCACTGACCGGCATAATCCCCGCTGATCTGTTCGTTCCATGCCATGCCGAAGCCCGGCAAGCCGCGGCGGTTTGGCGCAACGATCACATAATCATGCGCTGCCATGATCGAGAAGTTCCAGCGGAACGACCAGAACTGGCTTACCGGACTCTGCGGACCGCCTTCGCAGTACAGCAATGTCGGGTACTTCTTGTTCGGGTCGAAATGTGGCGGCAATATGATCCACGTCAGCATATCCTTGCCGTCCGTCGTCTTCTGCCAGCGCGGCACAACAGTCGCAGGCTCCAGTTGATCGTAGATGTTCTTGTTCTCGTACGTCAACTGCTCCCAACCGGCCGTGTACGGCTCACCTTTCTCGGTGCGCGCAAATTTCAGGCAGTACAGCTCGTTTGCCTCAACCATCGAGTGCCGCAGCATATAGATCCTGTCGTCGCACACATCGCCCAGCACATGGTCGTACTGGCCTTGCGTCAGCACGGATATAGCGCCCTGTAGATCAATGCAATACAGCTGCACTGTGGCATGCCAGCAACCCGTGAAAACAATCGACTGATTGTCGTACCACGCGTACTCATCCACATTGCTGTCAAACGCCTTGTTTAGGAATGTCTTTTCGCCTGTCTGCAGGTTCATCACCATCAGCCGGTTCTGGTCACTTTCATAGCCGTCTCTTTCCATCGACTGCCAAGCTATGAACAGTCCGTCAGGCGAGAACGAAGGATTGGTATCATAGCCGCCATTGCCTTCGGTGATGTTCTTCGTTTCTTTAGTCTCCAAGTTATAGAGGTAAATATCTGAATTTGTGCTTATTGCATACTCCAGTCCCGTCTTCTTCCGGCAGGTGTAGGCTATCGTTTTGTTGTCCGGTGCCCACGCCAGTTGCTCCACGCCGCCGAACGGCCGCATCGGACACTCAAACGCCGTGCCTTCCAGCAGATTGATTCCTTCGCCAAGCTTGGCGGATTTTATCCGTTCGCCTTCGCCGTACCACTCCAGTTGCAGGTCGTACACAAACGGCTGCGGAGCGCTCTCCACCCATTCGTCCCAATGCTTGTACATCAGGTCATCAACCACCCGTCCGCTTGCCAGCGGCAGATCAGCATACTTGTCCGCTGTACTCTTTACGGTCTTTACCGTCTTGATCAGTATCACCTTATCCCGCATCGGCGACAACAGGAATCCTTCTATCTCCCCTCCATTCAGGGAGGGGTCGGGGGTAGGCTCTTGTACTTCCACATCTTCGCCATCGCGCCTCAGGTACAACTTGCCGCCTTTCATATATGCGAGCCAGCCGCTGCTGCCGAACCACGCAGGTTCGCTGCCCACAAACTCATCAACGACCCGTATTCCGCTCTCGGCTCTCGGCTCTTGGCTTTCGGCTTCAAACGGATTGCAGATACGGATCCACGTGGTCGAACGGTTCTCCTCCACACTGTAGTAGCTCACCGTGTATGCCACAAGGCCGGTCTCTATATCCGCCTTCACGGCGCCAATCCTGCCCATTGCCCACAGTGCTTCCGGAGTCATCCTGTCGCCCTGCAGACTGATCTGCGGTTTGGTGATCGGTTGTTTGTCATCGGTCTGCGGCTTCTCCCCGCAACCGCTCATCGCACTCAGCACACTAACCATAGCTGCCATAATAATCAATCTCGAATATCTCATTGTAGTTGTTGTTTGTTGTCGGCTGTTGTTGACCTACGAAATCTCTCTATACTCCACCGCCGCGCTCTTGAACTTTGCCAGGTTATCCCTGTATATCTGCGTATATGCCGTTGTCAGCGTCGGATCATCGTCCAGCACGCTGTTCGCCGCATCTCGTGCAAGTTGAAGTATCTGTCCGTCGGTGGCAAGGTTGGCTATCTTGAAGTCCAGCGCCATGCCCGACTGCATCGTTCCGTCCATGTCTCCCGGTCCGCGAAGCTCCAGATCCGCCTCGGCTATACGGAACCCGTCGTTCGTCGCGCACATTATATCCATCCTCTTGCGCGTGTCCGCACTCATCTCCGGCGGCGTGAGCAATATACAGTAGCTCTGTTCCGCACCGCGCCCTACCCTGCCTCTCAACTGATGCAACTGGCTGAGTCCAAACCGCTGCGCATCTTCGATGATCATCACCGACGCGTTCGGTACGTTCACTCCTACCTCGATCACCGTCGTGGCTACCAGTATCTGCGTCTCGCCGCTCACGAACCGCCGCATCTGCAGGTCTTTGTCCGCAGCTTTCATCTTGCCGTGAACCATCGATATTCTGAACTGCGGGAACGTCTGCACCAGCGTGTTGTAGCCATTCTCCAGATCGGCCAGGTCAAGCTCCTCGTTCTCCTGTATCAGCGGATATACGACGTAGATCTGCCGTCCCAACCCCACCTGCTTCGTGATGAACTCGTTGATCGATTTCCTTCGCTGGTTGGAGTAATGATAGGTCTGTATAGGTTTGCGTCCCGGCGGCAGCTCATCGATCACCGACACCTGCAGATCGCCGTACACCGTCATCGCCAGTGTGCGCGGTATAGGCGTGGCGGTCATCACCAGCACATGCGGCGGACGAAGATTCTTTGCCCATAGCTTCGCACGTTGCGCCACACCGAAGCGGTGCTGCTCATCCACTATCACCAGTCCCACATTTCCGAACTGCACCGTATCTTCTATTAGCGCGTGCGTACCTATTAATAGATCTATCTCCCCGCGTTCGAGTGCCGGCAGCAGTTCGGCGCGTTGTTTCTTTGTGGTCGATCCCGTCAGCAGTTCCACCCGCACATCCGAGCCTTGCAGCATGTGCCGGAGCGTCTCCATGTGCTGGTTGGCCAGGATCTCCGTCGGTGCCATGATACACGCCTGATAGCCGTTGTCGATCACCAGCAGCGCCACCATCAGCGCCACCAAGGTCTTGCCCGAACCCACATCGCCCTGAAGCAAACGGTTCATCTGTTTGCCGGACTTCATGTCGGCGTGGATCTCTTTGATCACACGCTTCTGCGCGTTCGTCAGGGGGAAAGGCAGTAGGTTCTTGTAGAAGTAATTGAAGTGCCTGCCCACGACGGAAACCATGAACCCGTCGTTATGTTGCCGTCGGGCCGAGGCACGGCTCAGGATCGACAGCTGGTTGTAGAACAGTTCCTCGAACTTCAGCCGCTCACGGGCTTTCTGCATGCTGCGCGTGTCTTTCGGGAAGTGGATCTGACTGATCGCCTCCGTGCGGTTCATCAGGTGGTAACGCTGCAGTATATCCGCCTGAAGTGTCTCCGGCAGTCCGCGCTCAACCGTAGGCATCAGTCCGGCAATGATCTGCCGCATGGCCTTTGAGTTCAACCCGCTGTTCTTCATCCGCTCGGTGGTGTTGTAGTACGGCTCCAGACCGCTCACCATCTGCGGCGTGACTTTTGATAGGGGCGTGAGTTCGGGATGAACGAAGTTGTACGTCCTGTTGAACCGCGACGGCTTGCCGAACAGCAGATACGGCACGCCTGTTTGCAGCTTCAGGTACTGTATGCCCTTGAACCACACCAGCTCGATCTGCGACTGCCCGTCGCTGAACATCGCCGACATTCGCTGCGCACGGCCTATACCCATAGTGTGGTACTCAAGGATCTCGCCTTTGATCTGAACGAACGTGTCCTCGTCGTCAATCTCGTGGATATAATAGAACCGCGAACGGTCGATATACTTGTACGGATACTGCTCCAGCAGCTCGGCGGCGGTCTCTACGCCCAGCTCCTTACGCAGAATGTCAGCCCTTCGCGAGCCGACATTCTTGCAATATGTAATATCTTTGTCTAACAAATTATTGGAGACGGAAGCTTACCGGCACCGTGTACTTTACGCGCACGGCTTTGCCACGCTGCTTACCGGGTTTCCACTTAGGCATCGACTTGATCACGCGTACGGCCTCCTTGTCCAGCGATGCGTCACCGCCCGAACGAACAACCTCCACGTCAACGATCGAACCGTCCTTGTTTACCACAAACTGGCAAATCACACGACCTTGGATACCGTTCTCCTGTGCGATAACCGGATACTTCACGTTCTCGCTCAGGTACTTGAACAGCGCTTGCTGGCCGCCGGGGAACTCAGGCATCGTCTCCACTACCATGAAGATCACTTCCTCTTCCTCCTCTTCCACCGGCGTCTCTACCGGTGCGGCGATCACAACCTCCACTTCCTTGTCGTCCTCCGACTGGATGTTCACGTCCTCTACTTCCTTGTTGTCTTCCACAACGTTCAGCACTTCCACTTCCTGTACTTGTGGAGGTGGGGGCGGAGGAGTAACGTCCTGTTGGGTTTGTTGAATCTCGACTTCTTCCTCGAAGCTCATGTCCAAATCTGCCACTTCATACTTGGTGACCTCTTTTTCGGTCCACTCAAGAGCGACATAACAGATGCTCAGCACGAAAGCCAAACCTATGAGCACATAGGTTAGTTTCTTGTCTTCCAAGCTGACTCTTGGTGATTTTTTCAGTTGCATATAGATCTAATTTTTTGTATTGTCTCTTCTGTTGTTGTTTGTTGTGGGCTGTTGTT
>DBYS01000012.1:108089-128141 GCA_002310195.1 Bacteroidales bacterium UBA1180 | reverse complement strand
TTGTTTGTTGTGGGCTGTTGTTGACCGCCTAAATTCGTTATAGCACGAATTACGCTGCAAATATACGAAAATTTTCTGAATTATGCAAATAATTCCGCTACTTTTTGTCATTTTTGTGCATAATTCTTCATTTTTTCTCCCAAATCCCCGATTTCCGCCCCTACCCGCTTTGCAAATTTCAGTCTCCGTACAGAAAGTATCGGGGTTGTATTGATACTGTTTTGAGAGAGTGTCACGTGAATCTCGCGACCATCTCGCGATATGACTGTTACGTTACATATCTGCTGCAATTTTTGCGCACTCTGCTTTGCAGGTTGATTTTTTCGTATGCCGAAATTTGCATTTTTCTATTTTTTTTCGTACCTTTGCAGGCTGAATGTGCCTAACCGCGAAACTACGGTTGACGACTTAACTATTTATCACAACCTAACTATTTGTCTTTACGGTATGAAAAAGATTCTGTTTGCAGCCTTAACCATAGTATTATGCTCCGCCATCACCATGGCTCAGGAGTGTCCCACACCGGCTACTGCTACTGCTACCGTTACATTCAAGCGCCACAGCACCGCGCCGGCTTTGGATGGTGTTTTCACGATTGACGCAGGCGGCAGCACCGTTAAGTTCTCCAGAGGCAATTTGCAATATAAAGCAAGTACAGATTCTTGGCAGTTCGCAGTGCACCAGTACGATACAATCGGTGCCTACAACGTCAATATTGCATCAGATTATACCGGCTGGATTGACCTGTTCGGCTGGGCTACCAACGGCAGTTCTACCAACGGCACGCACTACCAGCCTTGGGACACTTCCACGGACGAAACGTATGGAAACACCGCCGCACCGTGGGGTTGGGATGATTTAACCGGCAGCGAGGATTGGGGTGCAAATATCGGAACCGGTTGGCGCACACTTACATCCACTGAGTGGGGATATCTCTTGGATACCCGTGCTTCCGGTGCTACTGTCGAAGGTAAATCCAATGCCCGTTATACGCATATCGCAATCACGATAAACGCAAATACCATTAAAGGCTTGCTTCTCTTCCCGGACGGTTATAATCAAGGCACGCCTGACGGCGTATCATGGGAAAGCGAGCACATCAATACGCATGAATCGAGTTACGCTGCCACATGCACAACCGCAGGTTGGGAGGCATTGGAGGATGCCGGGTGTGTGTTCTTGCCATACGCTGGCGAGCGAAGCGGTACTACTGTCAGCAATGTCGGTTCGGAAGGATTCTATTGGTCTGCCACTTCGGCCGATGCCAATGACGCAAGAGCCTTGCACATGCCTAACACCACCCCCTTCATCAATAACGGGCGCCACATGGGTTGCTCTGTTCGCCTCGTGCAAAACCAATAACGCTGACTCACTTCCAATAACCCAAACCTATGAAGAAGTTTCTTATACTTGGAGTGATGTTATGTGCCTCGTTTACGAACGTCTTCGCTACCGGAGACTGCACGCAGCATTATGTCGAGACGCACAACCCCGGTTACGGAGGTTCGGTTAGCGCCGAGCAGTCGCTCAGCGATAATTGCGAATGGACGATTACTGCCCTACCGGCGGTCGGATACTCTTTTGCAGGTTGGAACGACGGCGTCACCACTAACCCGCGAACCATCACTCTTGATTCGGAAGATGACAACATCACATATAGTGCTACATTCATTCCTGTTACACATGATGATCCTGCTACAGGCGGTAAGATAATTGCCGAACCTGTTGAAAACTCATGTGACTGGACTATTACCGCCGTACCTTCCGACGGTTACGCTTTCCTTAAGTGGGAAGACGACAGTTTCACCAATCCCCGAACGATAACCGGTGCAATGATCACCGAGCAGGAATCTTATACCGCCACGTTCATCACCGCCGATGCCGCTATCGACGGCTGGACGGCTGATAGTAAGATGGTCGTACGCACCAAGAGCGTGAACCTCGGCACTTCCACAGCTACAATCTACACCAACGGCACGCAATGCGCTACCGGTTTGGCTCTTACCAAAACGGATGAAGGTTACTGGTCAATCCCCGCATCGCTCAACACATACGCCGGACAGCCGCTGAAGATCATCTTCAACTGCGGCGGCAACCCCGTCAGCGCCATCGATTCGATTGTGCCGTACGTAGTGGCTGCTAACACAAACATCAGCTCCATCTCCGCCAACACCGATATCGAGGTCGTTAGCGGCACGCTGACCATGGATGCTGCCTCCAAGACCATCGCTTCACTGGACATCTACCCCGATGCCAAAGCAGTCGTTCCCACCGGCAAGAGCCTCGCGGTCAACGCCATCTACATGCGTGCCAACGCGCTCACCGACAAGTATCCGCAGCTCGTAGCGATCGGCGGCATAACCAACGCGTCCGACACAATCTACTACGACTATACGCTCAACTACACCAACTACTACCCCTTGGCCGTGCCGTACGATGTGCTGTGCAGCAACATCCGCTCCAGCACCGGCAGAGTGGCTTCGTATGAGGTGCAGTACTACGACGGCGCTACCCGCGCCTCGAGCGGCGCAGGATGGGAGGTGCTGAACGATCAGGCTGTAGGCGCCCGACTCAATGCCGGACAAGGATACATCGTCTTTGCCGTGCCGTACAAGTGGAACGGCACACGCCAGAGCCGCGTAACCGTGCGTTTCCCGATGGTGGCCGATCTCTCGTCAGGCGAAGCGGAGAAGAGCAAAGCCGTCAGCCTCTACAACGGTGAAGTGCCTGCCGACCGCAATTGGAACTTCCTCGGCAACCCCTATCTGGCTGCGTTCACCACGGCCGACAACAACCTGATCATGGAAGAAGACGGCGTGCGCTACATCACCACTACCGGTGACTATTACCGCACTTACACCCAGAGTCGCGCGGACGAAGGCATTGTCATCAAGCCGTTCAACACGTTCTTTATTCAGGCAGCCGCAGCCGGCGATCTCGTCTTCACCCTCTCGCAGCGCGCATCGAGCGCACCGGACCGCAGCAATTCTGCCGACACTACCGACGAACTGGCCTTCGGACTTATCCTCCGCTCTACCGACAGCGCCGATCGCACCGGTCTGCTCTATGGCGACACATTCACCGATGATTATGAGATGAACGCCGATCTCGTCAAGCTTTCAGGCAGTTCACCGGTGCTGGAGTTCTACTCGCTCGCCGGCAACGACATGCGCGCATTCAACGCCTTGCCTGCCGCGGACATCACCCGTCCTGTGCCTCTGGGCTTCCGCAACGCACAAACAGGCGAGATGGTCATCGCTTTCGATAGCGATCATTATGCTGCCGAATCCTTGCAGGCAGTTATGCTTACCGACCGCGAAACCGGCCGCACGGTCAATCTTCTCGACAGCGATTACCGCTTCACTACCGACCGCGCACAAAGCAACGAGCGCTTCACCGTTTATGCCCTCCGCGCACCGGACACAACCACCGGACTGAATGATCATATTGGCCGGACAAGTGGCCAATCCACCACCGTTAACATCTATGATATCCTCGGTCGCCGTCTCAGCGGTGACAGACTGCCGCAAGGCATCTATATCATCATGCAGAACGGCCAAAGCAGAAAGGAGGTCATCCGATGATACGCTCTCTTCTGCCACGCACGCAGGCTAACCGTCTGCGCATCGTTTGGGGTATCATAGTTGCCATCTGTCTGTGCGCCAACGTGCAGATCTGCTATGGTCAGATGTCTTCCACCTCAACGTTCTATACTGTTTCCAACCTGCCTTTGGCCGCCAGAGAGATTTCGGGCGGTATGACATCCGACGAGTCGGAAGCCATTCTCGCTCCTCGCCGCGTAATCATCAATGACGATGATGACGACGGTGATGATCCTTTGCGCCCGGGTTATGATCCCCAAGACCCCGGTGCACCCGTTGGCGACATCCCCTGGCCGTTCCTGCTCGCCCTCTGCATCCTCTGCACGCTCCGCATCGCTTTCCGGCCCTCGGCAGAGCTCTGATCGGGCACGCATCGACCCCTCACCAAATGATATCCATAAGATATCCAAATGATAACCATAGGATAAAGGCCTCTATTTCACTTTTATTGCCTTACACTATATAATACGTAGTATTATATACTTTTTGTCGTATTTTGCCGGCAAAAAAGCCCTCTATTCAGAGGTTTTGATGCAAAAACACACTTTTTTGAAAAAAAAGTCCCGCATTATTTGCAAATGTGGGATTTTTTTCGTAAATTTGCAGCCACTTTTTGTGTGCACGTACCAGCGTGTGCGCAAAACGGCGCACGGCGCGTGCGTAAAACAACACAACAGACTATGCAAAACTTTGCCCTGATAGGTGCTGCGGGATACATTGCTCCGCGGCACATCAAAGCCATCGCCGATACCGGCAACAACCTGATGGTTGCGTACGATAAGTTCGACTCCGTCGGACGATTGGACTCGTCGTTCCCGGACTGCAGTTTCTTTACGGAGAACGAGCAGTTCGACCGGTTCTGCTCCAAGCAGATGCGTACGCCCAACCCGCTACATTGGGTAAGTATCTGTACGCCTAACTACACCCACGACGCGTTCATCCGTTACGGTTTGCGTCTGGGCTGCGATGTGATATGCGAAAAGCCGCTGGTGCTCAATCCCTACAACATCGACAACCTGATGGAACTGGAGCAGGAGACCGGCCGCAAAGCCTACACGATCCTGCAGTTGCGCTTGCACGAGAAGATCCAAGCGCTGAAGGCGAAAGTCGATAACGGTCCGAAAGACAAGAAGTACGACGTGGATCTGACATACATCACGAGTCGCGGCAACTGGTACTACGCCAGCTGGAAAGGCGACGTGCACAAGTCCGGCGGCATAGCCACGAACATCGGCGTGCACTTCTATGATATGCTGCAGTGGATTTTCGGGCCGGTGCAGCAGAACATTGTACATGTCATGTCGTTCGACCGCGTGGCAGGGTTCCTCGAGCTGGAGAAAGCGCGGGTGCGTTACTTCCTGAGCATCAACGCCGCGTGTCTGCCGGCCAACGCCGTACAGGGCGAGAAACGCACGTACCGCACGCTGAGCATCGATGGCGAGGAGTTTGAGTTCTCGCAAGGCTTCACGGAGCTGCACACGGAGAGTTACCGTCAGATACTCGCCGGCAATGGGTTCCGCATCAGCGAGGCGCGCAACTGCATCGAGACCGTGGCAGAGATACGCCAGGCCGAGCCGATAGGGCTCAAAGGCGATTACCATCCGTTGGCCAAACTGCCCTTAGCGCCGCATCCGTTCGGCTGGGACGAGAAGCGCTAACGCGCATTTTTGATTTATGATTTATGATTTGTAAATTCAAATATTTATTCATTCTGTGTCTGTTGGCTGTGGCGTTAAGTTCGTGCTTGACGTCGAAGAAGGTCAACCTGATGCAGGAGCCCGACGGGAAGAATATACCTTCGTACGTCGATACGCTGTCGTTTGAGGATTACCGCATCCGCATCGACGACCGGCTGTACGTGCAGGTTTATTCGATCGACGAGAACCTGACAAAGATCTTCAACAACGGCACGAACGGCACGTACATGCGTCAGCAGATGATGCAGGGCAGCGGTGACATGTACGGCACGAGCGAGCTGTACTCGTACCTCGTGGACGACAACGGCAACATCCAGTACCCGATGATCGGCGACGTGCCCGTTCGCGGCAAGACCACCCGCGAGGTGAAGTACCTGCTCGAGGAGAAACTATCGGAACTGGTGAAAGGCGTCGGGAACTACGCGATGATCTCCGTAGATGTGCAAGTCGTAGGCCGGTACTTCTCGGTGATAGGTGCCGTACAGAGCGCACGCGTGCCGCTGCTGAAGGAGAAAGTGACAATATTCGAGGCACTGGCGATGATCCGTGACATAGCCGACTACGGCGACCGCTCGAAGATCCGTATCCTGCGTGAGGTGGAGGGCGAGACTACGATCCGCACCTTCGACATCCGCAGCAAGGACATCATCAACTCGGAGTTCTACTACATCGAGCCGAACGATGTGATCTACATCCAGTACATGCCCGGCCATACGTTCGGCATCAATCATGTGACCACCACGATCTCGGTCGTAGCCACAACAATCTCGTTCGGCGGATTTATCTACGCTATTGTTCAGCGTTCGATCAATGCCGCCAAACGGGCACAAACAAATAACGGAGGAGGAAAGTAATATGAGAAAGAGCACATACATATCCGGCCTCCTACTGCTGACAGCATGTCTGCTCTCAGGCTGCTACTCCAACCGCCAGATCGGTCTGTTGCAGGAGCGCGACGGCATACCTACGTACGACAGCGTTCCCTACGAGCCGTACAGGCTGCATATCAACGATGAGATAGTGTATCGTCTGATTACGATGGACGAAACCATATCCAAAGCGATGGCTGCCGACCAGACCATCAACACGCAGTACGCCACCACGTACCGCATCCATTCCGACGGCACGGTGGACATCCCGTTCCTGCCGCCAATCCGTCTGATCGGACTGACCGAACATGAGGCACAGGATACGCTGCGGGCATACCTGCAGCAGATCATCCCTGACGCGGATGTCAAACTCTCGCTGTACAACAAGTACTTCACCGTTCTCGGCGATCTGGGATCGGGACGGTACAAGATCTACAAAGAGCGGATGACGATCTTCCAAGCCCTGGCGATGACCGGCGATGTCGATAACAAAGGTGACCGCAAGCACGTGCGCATCGTTCGTCCTCATGGCAACGAGCCGCCCGAGGTGCTGGAGTTCGACATACGCGCCAAGTCGATCATCGACTCCAAGTACTACTACATCTACCCCAACGATGTGATATACGTGAGCCGCGAACCCGGCGCATTCTACAAGGTGCCCTCGTACAGCGGATTCATCGGACTGGTGACCTCGTCGCTGGCACTGCTTGTATCCGTGCTGAACTATATACCGAATATAGGTTTTTAGTTTAGAGTTTAGAGTTTAGAGTTGTGAAAGTTGAAATATTATAGAATATGGCAGAGAATAACCCTTATAGCAATCCGTACGCTAATCCTTACGGCAACCCATACGCCAATCCGTATGGCAATCCGTACGGTAATCCTTACGGCAGTCCGTACGGCAACCCTTACGGTGCAACGATGGACAACCAGAACTCCGACGATGACGGTGGCGGTTCGAACATCAACGTCATGGAGTGGGTGGTGCGGTTCCTGCACTACTGGTACCTGTTCGCGATAGGTCTGGCCATCGCGTTCAGTCTGGCTATGCTCAAGAACCGCAAGTGGATACCTGCGTACTACAGCTACGGCACGATCATCATCAAGCAGTCCGGCGGCTACGGTGCTAACCTGATGCGCGGCTTCAGCATCGACGAAGGCATGAACGATGTCAACAACCAGGTGCTGCGTCTGCGTTCGTACGATCTGATAGGCCGTACGGTGGACTCGCTGCCGTTCCTGAACGTGGAGTACATCACCATGGGACGTTTCAAGACGCGTAACCTGTACAAGAACACCCCGTTCACCCTAGAGACGACTTACATCCGCGACAACGGCTACAGCCTGCTCTACCGCCTGGATATACAGGACGACGGCACACTCACCGTCTCGCTTGCCGATGATGATGACGAGCGCTTGCAGCAATTCAAGGTGCAGACCCGCTACGGCGAAGAGTTTGAGACGCCATACTTCAGCGGACGAATCATGCCTACTACATTCATGTCAGGCAAGGGAAGGATGTTCTTCCGTCTGCGTTCGCGCGAATCGCTGGTGTCGGAGTTCCAGAGCCGTCTGCAGCTGAACTTCCTCCAGCAGAGCTCAACCGTTCTATGCATTGGTCTGACGAGCGAAACCTACGAGCGTGACTGCGACTTTATCGACAAACTGTCCGACATCTTCCTCATCCAGAACCTTGAGCGTAAGAACGAGCAGGCCGAGAAGTCCATCAACTTCATCAACGAGCAACTGCAAGTCCTCCAGCACTCGCTGGAGCAGTCCGAAGGAGAGATGACGGCGTTCCGCCAGCAGAACAAGTTTGTGGATGTCAGTTCGTACGCTTCGCAGTTGATGTCGCAGATCTCCACCTACAAGCAGCAAGAGCTTCAGCTCCGACTGAAAGAGACCTACCTCGACTACCTTGACAACTACCTGCACGAATCCATCGAGCAGGGCACAGTGATCGCGCCCGCCTCGCTCGGACTGAACGAGCAGACGCTGATGGCACTGGTCGGACAGCTCAACGAACTGCAGATCCAGCGCGGCGAACTGACGGAGAAAAACGTGTTCTACGCCAAATATACAAAGGATATCGAGAACGTCAAACTCACCATAGCCGAGGTCATCAAATCCATGCGCAAGTCGCTGGAGATCGAGAAGAAAGACCTGCACACGCGCTATGCCGAGGTTGATGAAGATATCAAGCACTTGCCCGAGAAAGAGCTGCAGATGGTAGCCATCGAGCGCAACTACCGCATCGACGACAACTATTATACGTTCTTTCTGCAGAAGCGCGCCGAGTCGGAGATCCAGAAAGCGTCGAACACGCCTGACAACGAGATCCTTGACCGCGCACGTACCACCACGAAACTCGTGAACGACAAGGTTAAGAAGAAGACGATGACCACGTTCCTTGCCGTCGGGTTCATTCTGCCGCTGCTGCTAATCATCCTCTCCGAGCTGCTGAACGACAAGGTGCGCACACCGAAGGAGGTCGAGAAGCTCTCGAAGTTCCGTCTCATCGGCACGCTCCGTCACGCCCGTTCGCAGAACCCGACTCTGGTCAAGACATCGCCACGCTCCGGCTATGCCGAGATGTTGCGCGCTATGCGTACGCGTATTGAGTTCATCGTCGGGCGCAAAGAGAAACTGCTGCTCTGCGTTACCTCGGCTGAGTCCGGCGACGGTAAGACATTCATGTCCACCAACCTCGCAGCCCTATACGGCATGACCGGCAAGAAGACACTGCTCATCGACCTCGATATACGTAAGCCGAACGTGCACACGAAACTGGCTATCGAGAACGGCGTAGGTATAACCAACTACCTGATCGACGAGTGCGAGGAAGACGAACTGATCATCCACAACGAACTGTTTGACTTCGATTTCATCCGCGCCGGTGCCGTGCCGCCTAACCCGGGCGAGCTCATCCATAGCGACAAGCTCCATCAGTTCATCGACAAGATGCGCGAGCAGTACGACTATATCATCATGGATACCTCGCCTATCGGTCAGGTGCCCGATGCTCTGTCGCTCGTGGCTGACACAGACATAACGATCTTCGTTATCCGTTGCCTGCAGACCTCCAAATCGTTCTGCTCGCAGACCCTTGAGGCACTCGAGGAGGATTATGCCGGCAAGATACACATCGTACTGTCGGATATCCCGACCGAAGGCTTCCACTCGGGCTACGGTTATGGTTACGGCTACGGTTACGGCAAGCGCAGCTACGGCTACGGTTCGTACGGTTACGGCTATGGCTACGGTTACGGAACGCACAAGTCGAAGGGCAAGAAAACTAAGAGCAAGATGCCTATCAAGCAACAGATCTGGCTGTACCTCGACGATCTCATCCATCGCCGCCGTCGCAATCCGTATAACTACTACACCGACGACGAGGAGTAACAAGCAGCAGCCACGGGGCCCCCATAGAGCTTAGCTCGTATGGGGTGCATACATGCGTGGCTGCTTAACGAGCATGGATATACTACAGAAGATAGAAGGTCTGGAGGGTAAGTTCCACGAGATCAACCTCCTGCTCACCGATCCTGCGGTCATTGCCGATCAGGCGCGGTACGTACGTCTGAACCGTGAGTACCATGACCTGGAGCGTGTGCTCTCATCGGCCGGCAAGTACAAGCAGGCAGTGATGGAGCTCGCCTCGGCCAAAGAGGTTTTCTTCCACGAACAGGATCCCGAGATGAAGGAGCTTGCCCGCGAGGAGATCGACTCGCTTGAGGCGCAACTCCCTGCCCTGGAGGAAGATGTCAAACTCCAGCTTCTGCCGCAAGATCCCGAGGACGGCAAAAACGTCGTCATGGAGATCCGCAGCGGCACAGGCGGCGACGAGGCGGCGCTGTTTGCCGGCGATCTGTTCCGTATGTACACGAAGTACTTCGAGATCAAGGGCTTCAAATACACCGTCTCCTCGTTCTCCGAGGGCGCGGTAGGCGGTTACAAGGAGATCATCTTCAACGTGACCGGCCAGAACGTGTATGGCACGCTCAAATATGAGTCAGGCGTACACCGCGTACAGCGTGTGCCTGCCACGGAAACCCAAGGCCGGTTGCACACCTCTGCCGCCACGGTAGCCGTGTTGCCCGAAGCCGATGAGTTTGAGGTGCATATCAACGAGGGCGAGATCAAATGGGAGACGTTCCGTTCAGGCGGAGCAGGCGGACAGAACGTGAACAAAGTTGAGTCCGGCGTGCGGCTGCGATACATGTGGAAGAACCCCAACACCGGCGAAGTACAGGAGATACTGATTGAGTGTACCGAGACGCGCGACCAGCCTAAGAACAAGGAACGCGCACTCTCGCGCCTGCGCACGCAGATCTACGACAAGGAGCATCAGAAGTACATCGACGATATAGCTTCGCGCCGCAAGACGATGGTATCCACCGGCGACCGCAGTGCGAAGATCCGCACGTACAACTACCCGCAGGGACGAATCACCGATCACCGTATAGGTTACACCGTTTATAATCTCGCCGCGTTCATGGATGGCGATATCCAAGGCGTGATCGACGCCCTGACCGTTGCCGAGAACGCCGAGCGACTGAAGGAGGCCAACTTATAGTCAGCAGCCACGGATGGCTGCGCACCGCCATGTACCTGTTCTACGCCACTGATATACCCGCAACCATCGCCGTCGGACAGACGATTGTGCTGAACGACGAGGAGAGCGCGCACGCTGTGCGCGTGTTGCGTTATACGGCCGGCGATACGATACATATAGCCGACGGACGGGGCAATATGTACGAGGCAGTCATCACCAATCCCCACCCTAAGCATTGCGAGGCAGAGGTGCGCACTATCACGCCGCAAGTCAAGCACCATCGCGGCACGGTACATATAGCCGTTGCGCCCACGAAGAACATCGAACGGATGGAGTGGCTGTCAGAAAAGTGTACGGAGATCGGCGTGGATACGCTCACTCCCCTGCTCTGCCATTACTCCGAGCGCAAGATTATTCGCACCGACAGGCTGCAGAAGATCATTCTCTCCGCCGCCAAGCAGAGTCTGTCGGCTTACCTGCCGGCACTCAGCGAACTGATGCCCGTGCGCGACTGCATACTTAGTGCTACCGAACAGCGGCGGTACATAGCACACTCCTCGCCATGGACGGACAAACGTGACCTGCGCGACGAGTTGCGCAAAACGGACGGTAACACCTCAACGATCGTGCTCATTGGTCCCGAAGGCGGGTTTAGCGACGATGAGGTACGGCTGGCTATGAAGCACGGGTTCATTCCCGTCAGTCTGGGCGAGGCGCGTCTGCGCACAGAGACCGCAGCAATCGTGGCCTGCACAATGATAAACTATGTTACGGAGTGAAGTTTCAGGTTGTTGAATGTTTGAATCGCTGAATTCCATAGATCAGTCCTGGCTCCTGGCCATCAACGGCGCTCACACGCCATGGGCGGACGCATTGTTCTGGACGATCAGTCAGGCGACCACATGGGTTCCGCTCTACGCCCTACTCATAGCGCTGCTGATCATGAAGTTCCGCAAGCAGCGGACACCTATCGGATCATGGAACGTGCCAACCGTAGTGATTGCCTTGCTGCTATTCGCAGTAGCCGTAGGCGGCGCTGATCTGATCTGCGCGCAACTGATCAAACCGCTCGTGGCTCGTCCGCGACCGACACACGACGCACAGATTGGCGCGCTCATTCACGTTGTGAACAACTACCGCGGCGGTGCGTACGGGTTCTGCAGCAATCATGCAGCTAACACCATGGCTTGCGCTACACTGTTTGCGGCTATCTTCACGCACGGCAAACCGCGGACGACGCACCTGTACGTCACCCTTCCGCTGATGCTGTGGGTGATGCTCAACTGCTACAGTAGGATGTATCTGGGAGTGCACTACCCGCTGGATATATTGGCGGGATTAGTGGTTGGTATAGTTATGGCGCTGGCGGTGTGGCGTCTTGGGCGACGCTATCTGTTTCCACCCGATGGCCGCGCGCACCGTTGCGACGAGGGATAGACTGCAGCCGTTCGTACTGCGTGGCGGACAGGATACCCTTGAGCTCGAGCAGCAGACGGTTGATGCAATCCACGGCCTCCATGCGGCTGCTTGCCTGCTCACGGCGACGGACGTAGCGCAGATGCACACGGTAGATCGTGTCGCGCAGCAGAGAGTCACTGATGTTCAGGTCGCGCGCAAGCATCTCGGTCTGCTTCATTGCCCGCTCCTCAGCCGTACGGCGAGGCACAGGCGATGACTCCTGAGCAAGAGCAGCCGACACCGTGAGCGCCAGCAACAGAAGGATATGAATACGCAGACAACGAAGCATTTTTTGACTTTCTGCTACGACAAATAGTTAACAAAAATCGTGCCACACAATCAGTTATGCAAACAGAATGGCAAATAGCCCGACGATTGTACTACTCATCGGCAGCACATCGCACCGCCCGACCGGCCGTGCGCGTGGCTCTGGCGGGTATAACCATCGGCGTGACGGTGATGCTGATCACCGTGTGTGTGGTCATCGGTTTCAAACAAACAGTTACGGAGAAGGTTGCGGGTTTCGGAGCACATATTCAGATCACGAGCTTCGACAACAACAATACCTACGAATACCAGCCGATCTTTGCGCCGGACTCGATGCTTACGATGCTCCGTTCGTTGCCACACGTTGAGTCAGTCAATACGTTTGCCACCAAGCCCGGCATGCTCAAGACCGGCGATGCATTCCAAGGTATTGTGCTCAAAGGCTTGCCGATAACTGACGCTAACGCTAGCCAAGAGCCGGCGTGGCAGTTCTTTAGCAAAAATCTGATTGACGGCTCGCTACCTAAAGAGCCTAACGATATCCTTCTGTCACAGGAGAATGCGCGTCTGCTATCACTCAAGGTGGGCGAATCTGTGCTCTGTTACTTTGTAGGCGATGCGCTCAAGGTGCGCAAGTTCAATATAGCAGGTATCTACAGTTCATCCTTCGCCGAGTACGACAAACTTTTCGTTGTTTGTCCCCTGCCCACGGTTATACAGCTCAACGGCTGGCAGCCTGCACAGGTGTCGGGCATTGAAATGCGATTGGACGATCTCAGCCATCTTGACGAGGTATATGACGACGTATATTTCGCCGTTGCCAACCGCTTGGACGAGGAAGGCAGTGCCTATTATCCGCAGAGCGTGATACAGATGCACCCGGCGGTGTTCTACTGGCTCGACCTGCTTGATATGAATGTGTGGGTAATCATCATCCTGATGCTTGCGGTGTCGGGATTCAACATCGTTTCCGGACTGATAATCCTCATCCTTGATGCAATTCCGCTCATCGGCATACTGAAAGCGCTTGGTGCCGACAACCGGTTCATCCGCCGCATCTTTATCCATGAGGCAACGATCCTCATCGGCAAAGGAATGCTTTGGGGCAATATTCTCGGTCTGTCGTTGGCGGCGCTGCAGTACTTCTTCCATCTCATCCCTCTGGATGCCGCCACATACTATGTGCCGTACGTACCGGTGGCTTTCCCGTGGATTGGGCTCATCCTGTTGAACGTGCTTATCCTCGGTGTGAGTCTGCTCACACTGCTTGCGCCGACCTCTCTCGCTACGCGTATCTCACCGGCCAAGGTTATGCACTTTGAATAAACCTGTACTCCGTAACTTGGCGGTACAACTGTCCGGGGCGCAAGATCGGCGACGGGAAATTCTCGTGGTTGACAGCATCGGGGATGTTCTGCGCTTCAAGGCAGACGGCGTGCTGTATATCATATTGCTTGCCGCCTTTGCCGATGTTCTGCTCCACGTAATTGCCTGTATAGACCTGCAATGCCGGCGCAGTGGTATAGACCTCCATCGTTCGTCCGTCGGCGCTGAGTACAGCAACCTTGCGGAAGCTCGGGTCTTTCTTGCTTTGCACACGCTCCTCTTCGGTGGCAGGACGGCAAATCCAGTTGTTGTCAATGCCTCTGCCGGGCGCAAAGAACGCATCGTTGATGCGGTCGCCTATACGTACCGGCTCGCGGAAATCCATCGGTGTGCCGGTTACGGGCAGGATCTCGCCTGTAGGAACGGCTGTCTCGTCAAACGGCGTGTACTCGTCGGCCAGCACTTGCAGAACATGGTTATCCACCCGTCCGCTGTTTTCGCCCGCGAGATTGAAATACGCGTGGTTGGTAAAGCCTACGAGTGTCGGTTTGTCGGTCGTTGCTTCGTAGGTTATACGCAGCGCATTGTCGCGCGTCACGGCATAGGTAACCTCTACATCCATGTTACCGGGAAAACCTTCCTCACCATCGATGGCGCGGTAACGGAGCGTCACGGAGTATGCAGTCTGTCCGACTACCTCCCAAACCTTCTCGTTGAACCCTGACACACCGCCATGCAAGCAGTTGTTGCCATTGTTCTGCGGCAGCTGATAGGTCTGGCCGTCAAGGGTGAACTTGCCGTCCTTGATGCGGTTGGCTACACGGCCAATTACGGCATTGAAGTACGTTTCCTTCGTGCGCCATTCGCCGAGAGTATTGAAGCCGAGCACTACGTCAGCCTTGACCCCCGCATTGTTCGGAACGATGAGTGACACAAGTTTTGCGCCGTAGTTCGTGACCTGTGCTACCAAGCCCGACGTGCTGCGGAGAGTATAGAGCCCTACCCGCATCTGACGCTTCTTTCCGCCTTGCTGAACAGGCAGAATTGTATTGAATGATTGTTCGTTGATCATATTACTCAAGTCTTCTTATATTACTCAAGTCTTCTTGCGCCATCCGATATTTCGGCAACATAAAATTCCGGTTTGATGCCCGTGATGCGTTCGTAGTTCTCACCTACCTGTTTCTTGAACTGCTCGATGGCTTCGTCCTTCACCAGCGAAACCGTGCAACCGCCAAAGCCGCCTCCGGTCATACGGCTGCCGAGCACGCCGGGCACTTTCCAAGCCTCTTCGGCCATGGTGTCGAGTTGCAGACCGGTCACTTCGTAATCGTCACGCAAGCTGACGTGCGAGGCGTTCATGAGTTTGCCGAACTTCTCGATATCACCGGCTTTGAGGGCCTTGACTGCATCGGATGTACGCTGTACTTCGCCTACGACGTGACGCGCACGTTTGTGGGCTATCGGATCGGTAATGGCACTTTCGATCTGCTTGAACTCTGCTTCCGTCAGTTCGGCGAGGTTCTTCAATCCGGGTTTAACCTTACGCAATTGCTCCAGCGCCAGTTGGCACTGAGCCACGCGGTCGTTGTATGCACCCGAATCGAGGTGGTGCGGCGAGTGGGTGTTGGCGATCACGACCTTGATACCTTTGAGCTTGACCGGAACATGCTCAAACTCCAGCGTATCGCAGTTCAGGTGGATTGCATGGTCTTTCTTGCCCCACGACGATGCGAACTGATCCATTATGCCGCAATTGACGCCTGCAAACTCATGCTCGGCGAGCTGGCCGATTTTGGCAAAGTCCGTATGGTTGTAGTTGAGGCCGAGGTAATCATTGGCGGCGAACGCAGCCACTACTTCGAGCGCGGCGCTGCTGCTCAGGCCTGCACCGGCAGGCACATTGCCCCAGATCAGGATATCCAAGCCCTGGTCAAACTGATGACCTTTGCGTACGTACCAAGCCATGCAACCCATCGGGTAGTTCACCCACGACTTGCCGGGCAGCGGCTCGGTGAGTTTGTCAATAGGCACTTCGACCACTTCGGGCATGTTCAGCGACTTGAAGCGCATAGCTTTCGTTCCGTTAGGCGCAAGCAGCAGATACGTACCGAACGACAGGGCGCAAGGAAATACGCTGCCACCGTTGTAATCGGTATGTTCGCCGATCAGGTTAACACGTCCGGGCGAGAAATACACCGCGGTTGCTTCTTTTCCGTAAGCCTTGGCAAAGGCTTGTTTCAATTCTTTTACTTCCATGGTAATATAATTATTTGATGATTATTCTTCCTTGTTGCAGGCGATAAGCGTCATTGATCGTACCGCCCATAGCGCGGATATACGAGCATACGGCTTCCACATCGTTAAGCGGCTCGCCCTCTATCGGCAGCAGATGCATCTTAGCGAACGTGCCCGATGCGCCCGAGCAAGCGATGATATAACTCTGTCCGCCTATCGTATAGGTTGCTTGGGGATCAACGGGCCGCCACGAGCCGCGCTGCTCGTACGGCAGTTTGGATTGTTCGCCTTCGCCGGGGATGAAGACCTCGGCCTTCGTTATGCGGCGCGTGCGGCCTACTCCGTCGAACATCCGGTTATCGTCCCAGATGACCGAACTCGCAATCCGCGTGTCGGCCGTATAGCGCAAGCCGGATACATGCAGAAAGTCGCCGTTCTCGCGCGGCAGCGCCGTTACGCCAACCTCCAGTGCATCAAGCAGTTGCTGACCTGTGCACTCCACGATACGCATCGTATTGTTGAACGGCCATACAGCTACTATATCGCCGAACGTGATCGTCCGGTTGTACAGGCCTGTGCGCAGTCCGCCGCCGTTGCACACGCCAATGTTTGCGCCGGTCATGTAGCGCGACACATCAGCCATAAAGTCGCCGAGGTTAGTCTCTTGTTGGCGAACCAGACGGTTGTTCTGCGCATCGCGGTCAATGAGAGCGAACGGCGCAGTGCCGACCGGTGCGTTGACTCGTGCCTCAAGTTCCTGTTGCACGGCTTGGATCGTATCCAGCACAGCCTGATTGACGCGATGGCAATCGGCAATAGGCAGCAGTTCGTTGGTCAGGCGGTTATCCTTGTCGATCGTCAAACGGCCTATGTACGCGAACTTTGTAGCGGTTGAACTGAGCGTCACGCTGTCGCCTTGGTCGTTCACCAGACGTTCGTTGAGCAAGTGATGCGCATGGCCGTCCAATACGATATCAATGCCATGCGTTGCGGCAATCAGTCCGCGGGAGTAAGCGACCTCAGGATCATCGCCGAGGTGCGAGAGTACGATCACGATTTCCGCTCCTTCGCCACGCGCGGCATCAACAGCCTGTTGCACACGCTGATAGGTGTCCGTTTGATGAAAATCGTAAAGCAGATTGCCTTCGTCGTCAACAAAGTAAGTAGGTGTGGATGAGCGGAAAGTGGATGGTGTAGCCACTCCTATGAATCCTACTTTCGTGCCGCCGTAGTTCTTGACCTCATAAGCGGGATAGAGGTCACATTCGCCGTCATCGGTCAGGCGCGAGAAGTTGCAGCAGAGAGTCTTGCCGGTAAGCAGTTCGCTCAGATGCTGCATCTGCGATACATTGTAGTCGAACTCATGGTTGCCTACGGTCAGATAGTCGTAGCCCACGGCATTCATGATGCGTACCACGGCTTCGCCTTCGGTCAGACTGCCCACAGTGTTGCCTTGCGCAAAATCGCCGCAACTGACTACCGACACGTACGGTGTCAGCTGCCGTTCGGCATCACGCTGCCCGGCCAGGCGGGCATAGCCGTCAACGGCGCAATGCACATCGTTCTCGTAGAGTATGACGATCGGTTTCGTCCGCTGGCAACCGGCCAGTAGTGCGACGAGTAGTAGGAGATAGAAACTGCGTTTCATGTTGGGTATTATGGTTGTATATCAATCGGTTACTGTTCGTGCAACGGGCGGTGTTGCGCGCGAAGCCACTGCTTGTGGTTGGCCTGCATAGCTGCCAGTGTATCGGGCGAGACGAAGGTCTCGCACAACCGCTGCCAGATATAATCGACGGCAGCCGGCGAAGGATGAACGAGATCATCGGCATAGAACCGGTAGTCGCGCAGCTCATCGAGCACGATCTCATAGGCGGGGAAGTACGTCACCTGCTCGGGGAACTCCCGTTGCAACTGTTCAATAGCCATCAGCAGCACGGCTTTGCTGAGTTGGTTCTGATGCATGCCGTCGCGCTGGTGACGGATAGGGCTGACGGTGAACACCCAGCGTTTGTCCTGATGCGAACGGATCAGTGGCCGCCAGGCGGCAACGATCTGCTCAACAGTCAGCCGTTCGCGCGTGAACTCGCGCTCAGGCAGTTTGTGGCAGTTAGCTACGACCTGACCGTTGCGGTAATAGACGTACGCCGTGCCGAAAGTGACGAACACCACATCTGCCTGCGCAAAATCGCCGTGAAGCCCGGCCAACGATTGCAGACAGTTGCGCAGCACCTGTTCGCTGTCGGTGCCGGAGAACGAGCCGTGATGAGACATCGAGTGGAACAACCCGTCGTGCTCAACGATCTCCACGCGCATGTCGCCGTTGAGCGACTGAACGATCGACATCGGGTTGTACAGCACGCCGGTAGGGTTACATGTGGCTTGCAGACCGCAGGCTTGCATCTTTTGCCCGATGCTGTCGGTAAAACACGAGCCGATCAGCAAGATTCGGTCCGCGAGCGTCAGTTGCCACGGGCTACGGGGGATCTCTATTTCAGTGCGCCACTTCATGATGGTCATTTGTCAATTGTCTTAACGCCAACCAGCCGTTCGCCGCGTACGCCGAAAGGTTTGTAATAAACGAACACGGTATATTCGTTCCGGGTTTCCCAATGCGAACCCTCTGTGCGCAAGAGAGTGGCCTTCTGCTGACCTTTGGGCACAAACCAATACTGGTAATCATAGCCGCCTTGCTTGACAGGTGCGGTCAGGTAGTAGCACTTCATCTCACGGTCATAATCCATCCGGTTACGCAGGCTGAACGAGTTGCCGAACAGATCACCGCCTACATACACTGCGCCATCGAAGAACGGCCGTTCGGCACGGAGGATCCAGTGCACCCACATATATTCGGCTTCGGATTCTTCGTCCTGAACGCGCTCTGCATGCACGCGGAACTGGCCGTTGACGTCGAACTCGTGAGAATAAGGCAGATTGGCGCGCAGCTCGTCGGGGTTGAGCAACGCATGGTAATCGCCGGTCTCATACACTACGCGGTCGATGCCCGTGCCGGCATAGTAGGTAGAGTAAGCATCGAAATGCCGGTACTCGTCACCTCCCTCGAAGATCAGCGGCTTGGAGTGTTGCCAGCGCAGGGTCTTGCCGTCAACGAAGGTCGGCTGCGGAGCTATGACCTGATTATCGGTGCGGCCGTTCTGCCGAACAACGATGAAGTAATCGTCGCGCAGATTGCTGCTGCGCCCGTCGGTCTGAACATCAAGTTCGAGTTGCTGATAGCGTCCGCTGAGCTCAATGTCGGTGGTAGAGAGGACTTTGCCTTCAATGCGTACGCGCGCCTCCGCGACGTACATCGGTACGCGCGCAACGATGCGGTCGGGATTACCGTCTTCGTAGATGATGATCTCGTAACGTCCGCTGAGCTTGAGGTTCATATCGTCGTTCGGGAACGTGAAGCGGTAATGGGTGTAGATGTGCTGCGTGTTCAGCGAAGGCGTGTAATCGGTTATGTCCTGCGTGGTAAAACCGTCGAGGTAATCGAGCGAACTGAAACTGTCAGGCGTGCCGTCGGCATTGGTGTGACGGACGGTGTAGGTGTATTGCCGGAAATCCTGGCTCATCTCGTCGAAAGAGATCTCCAGCAGATGTCCGTAGGCATCACCTTCGGCATTGAGCGGAGCAGTCGAGCCTTCGGGGATAAACAGAACAGGCCGTTCGGGCATTGTGTACGGTTCGCCCGTCTCGGCACTAATATATTGTACGCGCAGCGTGCGTATCTCGCCGGCAAGTGCGATGCTGGCGGGTGCAGACAAGAGCACGCAAAGCACAAATGCACACTGCCGGAACAGCCGTGTGACCGATAAAAAACGGTGCAATATGGAGTTGCTGTACATTATCTGTGCTTTGTGTTGGCGTTTTGTATAGTAGAGATACAAAAATTATTCCAAAAATGCCAAACTGCTGCATTTTTTGTAAAAATATTTGCAAATATTAAAAAAAAGATGTACTTTTGCACCCGATTTTTCGCAAATGATGCGATTGCCACTGTGGCTCAGTTGGTAGAGCAACGCATTCGTAATGCG
>DBYS01000012.1:74401-108069 GCA_002310195.1 Bacteroidales bacterium UBA1180 | reverse complement strand
GCGGTTCGAGTCCGCCCAGTGGCTCAGAAGAAGGCTTCGGCCTTCTTTTTTTGTGTCTGTACGCCGTGATTTGGGCTGCAAAATTTGCCATTTGGCGGAAAAACGGCAGATTTTTCCTTTATTTGAGCAAAAATATGCAAGAAAATTTGCATTATTACAAAAATATTTGTAATTTTGTGGGCTTTTTATGTTCAGGCGTGTGTACGCGTATATGTGTACATACGTGGAGAGTGTGAGCGAGAGAATATACAACGAGTGAATGGATAAAGTACAGATGAGCGAAGATGTACGGACATATAATCCTTCCAACGAGTCGGTAGTAATATATCGCAGCGAGGATAATACGGTGCGGTTGGATGTGCAGTTAGCAGAAGAAACGGTGTGGCTGACACAGCAACAGATATCTGCTTTGTTCCGCAAAGCGAAATCTACTATCAGCTACCACATTTCCAACATCTTTAAGGAGGGAGAATTGGACGAAAAAGTGGTTGTTCGAAAAATTCGAATTACCACTCCGCATGGGGCGATGAGCGATAGAACGCAGACCGATGAATTGAATCTTTATAACTTAGACGTGATTATTTCGGTGGGTTACCGCGTTCATTCTGTACAAGGCACACGCTTTCGCCAGTGGGCAAGCGGCGTATTGAAAGATTACTTGTTGAAGGGATATGCTGTCAATCCGCACATTCGTTACATGGAGCAACGCATTGACAACAAGTTACAGGAGCACACGGAACAAATACATGAGCTGCAAGACAAAGTGGACTTTTTTATCCGCACATCGTTACCGCCACGTGAAGGGATATTTGTTGACGGGCAGATATATGATGCATTCGAATTCATTGAGCGGCTAATCAAATCGGCTCAGAAATCAATACTGCTGATTGACAACTATGTAGATGAGTCGGTGCTAACAATGATGAGCGAGAAACAAGCCGGAGTAACAATTGACATTTATACAAAAGATATTACCAAAACGCTACAACTGGCAGGAAAGAACTTCAACACACAATATGGCGGTTTAGCATTACATACGACGCAAACCTTTCACGACCGCTTTCTGATTATTGATGACAAGACAATCTACCTGATTGGCGCATCGCTGAAGGATGCCGGCAAACGCCTCTTCGCTTTCACACAGATGGATGCCACACAAATAAGCACTATCAAAAGCAAACTATAACAATCGCAAAAAGGACTAAGCTAGAGGGGAAAAAGGACTAAGCCAGGGGGAGAGATGGATCAAGCCAAATATTAAAAATAGTACTGTTTTGAACGGGAGCATCACGGGATGAAGCGAAAAGAGCGCACCGCAGAGTGTCCAGTGGACAGTCAAGGAGTAAGTGCGCGGCGCGAGTGAACGGAGTGAGCACAGAACTCCTCACCCCAAGACAAGCCCAACGATCTTAAAAATAGTAAACTTTTGGAAGAACAAAATAAGGATAGTGCCAAAGTGCAGAAAGTGCAAGGGAAAATAAAAGTATAACGAAATAGAATGGCAGAAGCCAAGAAGGGAAATAGAATATAAAACGAAACCCGATAACTTGACTTGCGTCAGAGGTTACCGGGATTAAGTGGTGCAAAAGTACAATATATATTTGAAATATGCAAATATTTTGAAAGAAAAATACAAAAAAACTGAGAAAACGTGAAGTTTGATATATATACACCTATAAAAAAGACATCGCATGGCTAAAAATGTTGAAAAAAAGAAGCCGGTATTTATAACTAGTACATCTATCCAACTATTGTCTGTACAGCAACAGATATTTGTGATTCGCGGCAAGCAGGTAATGGTGGATAGAGACTTGGCTGCATTATATGGAGTAGAGACACGTGTGCTGAAGCAAGCTGTAAAACGCAACCCAGAACGTTTTCCTGAAGAGTTTATGTTTCAGCTTGATAATCAAGAGTTTGAAAAATGGAGATCACAAATTGTGATGTCCAATTCCGACAAAATGGGACTGCGTTATCCACCATATGTATTTACCGAGCAAGGGGTTGCCATGTTATCAGCAGTACTTAAAAGCCCTACCGCCATATCAGTAAGTATCGGCATCATGAACGCCTTTGTTGCTGCACGACGCATACTGGCTCAACATGACAAACATGAGATGGCTATCGGTGAATTACGCATGCGGATGAAGATGCTGGAGGATGCATTGGAGAACAATCTTGGGGCAGTGAATGATTTGAGTGAGGAGATGAGGCATGAGTTGGATAACATTTACAATGCTATAGGAGCTTTGAGCGTCAAACAGCAACCAAAACAAAAACCTCTGAAGCCTATCGGTTACGAAGCTATTGATGCGGAGCGCAAAGCGAAGACAAACAAGTCAGAGAGTAAAAAGGACTAAGCCCGAAGGTGAGAGAATACTGACAAAACTGACAGATATAAACATTCTTATTATATAAGAATACTAAAAGAATCGTAAAAGAATCGGGTAAAGATTCTATAAAGATTCAATAAAGAAACTCAAAACAATAGCAGTGGAATAGAGTTGCCTGGAACGAAGTGAGATTACCCTATCCTAACGAGTTCTATGCAATGAGGCAACTAATCGTGGATTGAGATGAATAAAAAAGCACAAGAATAAATAACTAAAAATCAGAATAGTATGGGAAAACAATTAATTAATCAAGTAAAATGTCAGCACTGCGGAAGAATGTTTGACGTGAATACGGAAGACATAGAGTGGGAGCATGTCGCAGACATGGGAGAAAATGAAATGTATGCCCCTTTGCACGACAAAGGACTCATTCAGAAGGTTCAGTGCGCCCATAAAGATTGCAGAAAAGACAATTCAATTGTGTATAAGGCATTAGAAGATCCGAATACAGGTAGTATCGTGCGCCAAGAAGTAATAGAGATACCGACAAAATGACATTAACACTTAATATGATTTTGCAATAGTATTATTGGACGAAATGGAGAGACGTTCATTTAGTAAATATGAACAAGAGACAATCAAAACGATTGTTGAGAATGTAAAATTTAGCGTTGACTATCTGCTAGTCAATATATACAATGATATATTCTACTACACAAATGTGGAGTATGTTGATAACGAGTTACATTTCTACTATAAAAAAGAAGACTTTGAAAAAATTGATGACAAAATCATTTTATCCATCAAAAAAGATGTTATTGTAAAAACATTATTGTTGATGTATCTCATAGATAATAGGTACATCTATTTGGTTGATCAAGCTAATGTGCAAGGACAAAATAATAATATACAATTAGCCAACAAGCTGGATACTCAATATGAATTAACGGTTGATTTACCTAAAGATATTGCGGAATTCTTAAATAATTGTAAGCGAGTTGTCATTATTTCACAAGAACTTATAACACTAGTTGAGAACAACTTTAAATCATTTGGAGAGCAGCAAGTAGATGAATCCAAAGAACAAACCAAAAATTCACGATGTGCTATGTATGCTTCCATCGGAACGCTAATCATTGCTATTTTTACCCCATTTCTAGTTTCGGTGTTTTCAGGAGAAAATAAATATCATGAGGACATATTAGATTCTATTCAACAAACGACTTTCACATTAGAGAAATCTACTGCAGAGGTTAATGTGAAAATGGATTCTTTGGCAGAGATTGGCATTGGTCTTCAAAATCAAGATATAGACATATTGCATAGCCTCCGTAATCAAGAATCTACTTTGAAAAATATAAAACGTATTATAACCCACAAAGATAATAATAAATAAAAATATCAAACTACAATGAAAAACTCTAAATTTAACTCAAATGCCAATAGCAGGCATGATGCAATCAGTGCACTGCTGACGTACGGCAGCTGTCGGGGCAAACACGGCAACGACACGGCAACGACACGGCAACGACACGGCAACGGACTGCACCTATCCCGTATCGTCACACTACTGTTACTACTCCTCACCCTCGGTGTCGGACAGATGTGGGCGACGTATTATTACCGTGGAGAAAAAAACTCTTGGGGAGCAACTGAAATGACAGATGTCAACGGCATCTATTCATATTATTCGGCAACTTCAGGTGCACATCAATTTAAAATTTCGACTTCGGCATCATCATATGATTATAATTACACATATGTCACCAAAAATTATAAACAAACGGATGTAAGTGATATTGGTGACTATAGCAGCAATAACTGTTATTGCTGGCAAAGTAGTGCACACTACATTTTGGTTTTTAATCCAAACACTTCTGTAAATAGTACAAATAAACCCATTATTTGTGCTGCAACAGCATTACCAAGTGCCGGATTTGAATCAACGGATAATACTATGTCTTATTATAACAATGTGGACGGAGATGTAAAATCCAGTAGTTTAGACAGAACAAATGGCTCAACTATTGATTTGACTTCAAAAGCTATAACATCTTTGTATTTAAAGGCTTTCAACACAAAAATGTATCAGCACTATGAGGTTAACTTGCTTGGAGCATCTGCATATCACTTCTATTATAAAATCCACCGCACAGCAGTTGCTGCTGGTTCTACAGGTTTCACAGAAGTCACTAGTGCTGATAGTTATTCGGCAGGCTCTGTTACATGGGGAAGTTTCGATGGTTCCAAGTATCGAAAGCCGACGTATTATGTGACGGCAAATCAAAGTTTGTTATCCGGACTTGGGAGTGGTTTATATACCATGAGTTACTATTTCACGCATGTTGGAACCACAGAAACCTATCGTCTTCCAAGTACAAGTAGCAAGTATAATCAATTGAAATGGAAGATTCCTGTACCAGACATCTCCTCTCCAACCTGTACTTCGGATGGTTCGGGAGCGGGAACAAACGAATCGCCATTTACAGTTGCCGTAGGTGAAGATTTAACACTTACCGTTGGAGGTTCACAGGCTTCGTCAGATGCCAACTCTGTATTATATGCTAAATTTGGAAGCAATGCGTATTCCTCCACATTGACATACAAAATTGAGGATCTTACATCTACAAAGCAATCGATTACAGTCAAAGCGAAATACTACAATAGCGCCGATGATTTGTCTGGAACAGAGGAAACGTGGACGATTTATTACCAAGGCACACTAACTCCGAGTTTAGCGATTAGTAGTTTTACTCAGTCTGAAAGTGCAGTAACAGCTGCTAATTCAGGAAGTACTGTGACTATTAATGCCAGCCGACAGAATGCCGGTACATCTACAATCACGTATGCCTATAGTACGGATAATAGCAATTGGACAACTATTGCTTCCACGACGAGCACGACACAATCATGGACGTTACCGGACGTTACATCAACGACGACGTATTATGTAAAGGCTTCGATGACGTACGAGTCGACAGGATATAGCGACACAGAGACGTTCACTGTATATGGAAAGAAGACTATTAAGGTAAAGGATACCAACTCATGGGGCGCTAATTTCAAGATTCACCGTTGGGGTGGAGATGCTACAGGCACAGATTATCCGGGAGAAACGACAAACATAACCAGCGCAGGTGGACAATGGAAACAAATTGTACTATATTCGTCAAGCACAAATTTCCTTTTGTGTAATGGTTCAAGTACATCAACCGCGGATGCAAATAAAACAGCTAACCAAACGTATGCAGGTGTAACAGATGGCTACTGTTATCAAATCCAAAGCGGCACGGGAGGCAGCCTTACTTTGACAAGTACTGCTAATTGTCCCGCAAAGCCAACGGTAACAGCAAGCGCTGCAACGTCTTTGACAAATACAACGGCCACTATCAATGGTAACATTAGTTCCAACGGCAATGATGCCATTACCGACTACGGTTTCTATTGGGGAAGCACTTCAACACCAGGTACACAAGTATCGAAAGGGACATCCGACAAGACAGGCTCAATTAGTCACAATCTAACCAGCCTGACTGCCGGAGCAACCTATTATTATCAGGCTTATGCTACCAATGGTCAGGGAACAACAAAGAGTACTCCTGTTCAGAGTTTCACAATGCCATATAAAGTAACCATCACTAAGCCGACCGGCTGTACAAGCATGTCGCCAGGAACGGGCACGAAGTACGTGAAAGTAGGCGACAACATCTCTGCAACAGCGACTACAGGCTATACATTCTCTGAATGGAGCACTACAAACTTGACGCTTGGCACTCCCTCGACGACGGATGGTGTGACAACATCAGCTATTACTGCCATCTCTGCGGACAATGGAACGATTACTGCTTCATACACAGAGAACATGACAACGATAACCATCACGGCCAATAACAAATCGGCAGGTAGTGTAACTGTCGGAGGCGCTGCTTTTGCATGGGACGGCACTACAACCGCAGGTGTGGCAACGACGCGCGCTCTTGTGGCTACTCCGGCAGCCGGATACTATTTCAGCGGATGGACATTGTCCGATGGTGCAGACTTTGCTGTAGGCGGTACCGGAGAGGCAAATGCGTCCACCACTTTAAGAGGTCTTGGTGACGGTGAAACAAGCGGGCAGACACTTACTGCAAACTTTACAGAGTTGGATAAGATCTACTTCCGCGATGTATTTGATGATGGTTCTACAGTAACCCATTGGGGCGATGTGTATGTATATTTCGGCATCACATGGAACGGATACAGCCAAGCAGTGACAAACGCTGATAATAACACATGGCGCGTACACATGACGAAGATTCCCGATACAGATGTATGGTGGGCATACGTACCACGCGACTTCACGACTGCCGCAGCCGGCACAAAGGAGAAAGTAGGTTTTGCCAAGACAAACCAGAATGGCAAGGGCTACACCTTCTACAACACCAAAGCCGCTACGCGTGGTGACTACAACCGTCTGTTGAACATGTTTGTGCCTTTCCACACAGCCAAAACAACAGGCAACAATAGCGTTGATTACTTCGATGACGGTTACTGGATGAAGTACGACACACGTGCTAATCAAGGCGCAGGTTATTACCTGAAGAAATACAACAGTCGCAACAACTACACCCAAGAAGGTGAGTTCATTGCCACGAATGACGATGCTACGTTCATTCAGTTCCAGGAGCGTATTGACGCAGGTAATTCCACTTTGAGTTACATGATCACATCAGCTGCCGGTCTGAACTATGTAGCCGACGCAAGCATTACTTCAGCAAAGAACACGAATGTGGGCGTAAACGAAGATACACGTGCTTTGGCAAGCAATGATGTTAAGTTCTCGATAACCACCACCTCAGAAGGATACTATACGTTCATCCTTGACCAAAGCGGTGACAAGATGAAGTTGAGTGTGATCTATCCGGTAGAGATCGGTGATTATGTGCTGATACACGAATACAATGACGGCAGTGCGAAGAAGAACTACTCTGACTTTATAAAGAAATCAGAGGCGAGCGCAAAAACCGTTTCGATGTACCTGAACATGGGCGCCGGAACAAAGAGCCTGAAACTATACAAGTGTACCGCTATATCAGCCGGTCATCCTGTATGGGGATCGTACACAACAGTAGGCACAGGTAGCGGTCTGTTCAACACAACGACATTCTCTGAAGGCAATGGCGTATATAAGTTTGACGTAGCAATCAACACATCGACCGATGCTGTTACGGGTATAACGAATGCAGGTTTGTACGATGGTCCATATTACATCAAGACAAACAGCGCTCCCGGCGGTTGGGCTGACTACAAAAAGAACGTATTGCACCAGAACACCATCAATTTCAGCACAGACGATGCCAAGACATTCGATTATTACATGTGCGCATGGATTGGTGATGCCGGTACGAACGTAAAGTGTGTGATTGCCAATGATTACAACAACCAGCTGTCCGATACGCTGCAAGGCGATGCAGTGATCGGTGCGCTCGCGCAGACGATGCCTGCAGCCGGTAACGTGCGTTTCTCCTACAACAGTTATACCAACGAAATAAAACGTGCGTATATCAGCGGTTCGGCATACGCTTCTGATCGATTCCTTGTATTGGAAGGCGATGCGAAGATGTTCAACGAAAGCGGAACACCCCTAACCACCGGTAATGGCCGTGTATCCGGACTTGAGCAATACGAGATGAACTTCACCGATGACCACAACTGGATCTATGAGGCAACGGTTATGGCACAGCCAAACGCACGCTTCAAGCTGACCGCGAAGTTCAACAACCAGATTCAGTACTTCTATGGTGCAGCAGGTGCCCGTACGGACGAAACGACCGCGTTGCTGCTTGGTGGTTCGGACGAAAACAAATATAAGATGCGTATTGTTTATGACTTCAAGACGAACCGTATGATCAAGGCCTTCATTCCATCAGGCACTATTAGTACGGAACTGGGCATCGAAGCCGACTTGATGATTATTCGTGAGCACCAAGAAGACGCTCAGCAGGTTAGTTTCTCCGGCAGCGGTAAGCTGTCAGACGTGAAGACGGTATTTGGCGCGATGAAGTTCAACAAGTGGACGATCAACAACAAATCGAAAGCAGCCGGGCATGCCGCATTAACGCCGTCACTTTCCCGCTACGCGCGTGACTTGTTCTACATCTCCTTCCCGTTTGATGTGAACCTGAGCGACGCCTTCGGATTTGGCACGTACGGCACGCACTGGATCATCGAATACTACGACGGTAAGGGACGTGCCAAGAACGGCTTCTGGGCAGATAGTGAATCCAACTGGAAATTCGTTACGCCGGCAGAACGCAAGAACTTTACGATGAATGCATTTGAAGGTTATATCCTTGCGTTGGATTTGGATGAATTGGGTGAAAGTTCGTCTGTATGGGATAATGATGTAGAAGATGTATATGTTTATTTCCCGTCAGCCGCTGAAGTCGAAGACATTGAAGGAACCAACCGGTTGATTCCGATTGACCAAGATGGCTACGAGTGCACCATCGGTCCGCGTCCGGGAATGAGCGACGACCGTCGAAATAAGGATGGTTACTGGCACTGTATCGGCGTGCCGAGCTTCGCGAACTACAACAAAGACTTGTATGATACAAACGGAGGCACTAAGATTGACTGGACAAGTTCCAGTATGCCGTATCTGTACGAGTGGAATTCGGCAAGCAACACACTGTCGGTAACCAGTTCGGCAACATTCTCGTTCAGGGCTACGTTCTCTTATCTGGTACAATACGCCGGAGCATCAATCTACTGGTCGGCAGTCAATGCGACACCGGCAAGCGTTGTTGCTCGTCAGAAAGACGAACCGACGAATGTAGAGTTCCGTATGGAGTTACAGCAAGGCGAAGAGAAAGCCGATCAAGCGTTCGTTCGCATGACAACCGATGAGAATGTGACGACGGGATTCGACTTCAACTATGATTTGAGCAAGGAGTTCAACAAGAACAAAGCGAACATCTACACGATGGTTACTACCACTATGGAAGATGGTCCTTCTGTTACGGAAGTAGCCGGTAACGTGCTGCCTATGAGCGAGCAGACGACGATCGTGCCGGTAGGCGTAAAGATCGCCACGAACGATGATTACACGTTCAGTATACCTGACGGCACGAGCGGCGTAGGCGTTACGCTGATCGATAACTTCACAGGTACACGCACAAACATCAGCGCAGTGGATTATACCGTTTCGCTGGAGGCAGGCACGTACAACGAGCGCTTCGTACTGGAGATATCCCCGATAGAGCAAGTGATCACTAACCTTGAGCCATCGGCAATGGAGCAGCAGTCAGATGTACGGAAACTGCTGATCGACGGCTTGCTGTACATTGTTCGCGATGGCAAAGTATATGATGCTCGCGGAGCGAAAGTGGAGTAAAAGAGTGAATCGTGAAAGATGAACTGTATTATGATGAAAACCATGAAACATAGAATGATCAGTATGGTAGCAGGTTTGCTATTGGCAGGCCTGCTGCCCCTTGCCGCTAATGCTCAAGAATGGCAGACAACATCTACACTGAAAGATACCGGAAGCAAGTATAACTCGCAGGTAACGTTTGTTGGTGCAGAGAAAGTGTCGCTCATACCGATGCGCTCGACGTCAACGATGATGGCTACATGTGAAGTGCCAACCCCATCCACGGAAAGCTCCGAACCGGCAATGCGCAAAACACGAAGAGGATTCGATGTCGGCGGTGAGTCCGGGCAGTCAGAGGAGTTCCCTATCGGCGAACCGTGGGTGCTGCTGCTCTTTGCCGCTGCACTTGCCGCGACGACAGCCATCAGGCTGCGTCGCCGGCAACCGGCGGTGGGAGAATAAGCTGTACGGATCGAACGGATGGCACGGATGGAAAGGGATTTAGGTCAACCATTACCAACAATTGACAACAATTATTATAAATACATGTAATACATGAACCCATTTAACTACATATCCATAGCAGAAGGCGACAACTTCTACGACAGAGTAGATGAGACCAAACGCATTGTTGATACGCTGAAAGGCGGCAACAATATCGTGCTCATGGAGCCTCTTCCTTGCAAAAGGCGGTAAGCGTGTTGCTGGATGAAGGAATAATAGACAAAACAGGTTCTACGTATAGCTTTTGTAATCCGTTTTACAAGACATACATTAGCAATTACGCTTCGGAGCGTAACGCCTCGAGGCGTAATGGATGAAAACATATAAATAATAACACATAATTTATGAGACAAAGAACATTACACTGCCTGCTGCTCATCGGATTGATGGGCGTAGGGTTGACGGGGTGCAAGTCCGATGTAAATCTGGGCGATGTGACCGTCGACAGTAAAGTGAATGCCCGGCTAACCCTGCCGATAGGCGAGGTGAGCACGAAGTTTGCCGATCTGATCGGAATGGTGAACGAAGGTGCGGGCATCAGCATCAACGAGGACGGTGTGCTGGAGTACAACATCTGGCAACACTACGACCGTGAGTTCCACAAGATCGAGCTGGAGACCTACATCGGTAAAGTTGAGCAAGACATGTTCATCCAAGATGCAGTCACTCCGGCACCGGCAATGATCCCTGCCGACACGGAGATGGACATTCCGTTTGAACTCACAATCAACTTCAGCGGTGTGAACGACGACACCTCGGACGAGCGTCTGGACAGTATGGTGATCGACACCGCACGGTTCACGACACGCATCAGCACGAAGAACCTGACGATCACCGACAATGACATCCGGAAGGTAACGATGGTGCTCGGGCCGCAGTTCCGCCGTGCGAAAGGTACATCGATCGAGCTGCCGGACTTCCATCTGGATCAGGACGTGCCAATCGTGCTGGACAACTTCACACTGGTAATGATGAAGGATGTGACGAAAGAGCCGGCTAACGATAATGTAGTGAAACAAGCAAACATTACCTTCGTCGTAACACTGAAGACCGGCGAGAACGTAGTGGTAGGCGCAAGCTCGGGATTCCACTTCAAGTTCCAAGTAGAGTTCATGAACTACAGCGCGCTGTACGGATACTTTGAGCCGGGCAGCCAGACGACCCATGCCGATGTAGTGGATGTGCCGTTCAAGATCCCCGGCGGCGAGGCGATGATCCTGCCGATCAAAGAGCCGCAGATCACACTGAAGTTCACCTACGGACTGTCGATGCCGCTGAGCGTTCGCGTGAACGAGATCAGCGCTTACCATACTGACGGCACAAAGACCTACGCCACGTGGGGTGGCAGCCAGTCGGCGCTGCTGAACCTCTACGCCGTTCTGCCGGTGACCGCACCGCTGGACGCAACGATACAGGACAGCAGTATAATGATGAACAAGGAGCCGCAGAACGGCGCTATCGACCGGTTCTTCGTAAAAGAGGTAGAGAAACTCGGCTACGACTATAAGATGGAAGTGGACAAAGGTCGCGTAGTGAACGGCGCAGTAATGAAGCAGTATAGAATGACGGAGAACACGAAGTTCGGATTGGACTTCAACTTCAAGATGCCGTTCATATTCAACCCCGGACTGAACGTGGCATACGCCGACACGATCAAAGATGTGAACCTTGAGCGTGCATCGCTCGACTCGCTGGCAGCGATGACGAACGGTGTGATCACATCGATCGACAAAGCAGAGCTCTCGCTGTACATCGTGGTGAACAACAACATTCCCGTTGACATGACGTTGGACGCAATCTTCCTCGACGAACACAACAACGCACTGCAGCTCGACCAGCTGAAGGGCATCGAGATCGAAGGTGCGACGATGAGCGGCAGCCAAGTGACGGCCGCAAAGAGCGTGAAGACAGTAGCGATCCATACGGAAGACTTCGAGGAGATAGCGAAGACGAAAGCTATCCGCTTCCGCGCACGCATAGGCGATGACCAGAAGCCGTCGACGTTCCTCGCTGACCAGAAACTGAGCATCAAGCTCGGCGTGACGGGTGACGTGCAGGCCGTGCTGAACCTGGAACTAAAAAAGAATAACAACTAATAGGAGGACAGAACTATGAAACAGCTATTTCGCAGCACAGCATTAGCCATTGCCCTCCTCGTGGGCAGCACCATCGTATCGGCACAAGAGGTGAACACTCTCTACTTCCTTGAGAACGCGCCGATGCGCTCGCAGTTCAACCCCGCGCTGATGCCCGTCAGCAGCGGATACATCGTGTTCACTCCACTGGGCTACACCAGTATGTGGATTGGCAACAACGCCCTGGCGATGCACGATCTCGTTTATACAAAGAACGGTCAGACAATCACCGCGCTGAACCAAGGTGAGACGGAGAAGTTCCTGAAGAAGTTCCACAACAACAACCTTGTGAGCGCTGACCTGACGACCACAATCTTAGGCTTTGGCGCGCGCACGAAGAAAGGCGGGTACTTCCACGGAGGCATCTACCTGCGTGCGGATGCCGGATTGAACATACCGAAAGGGTTGACAAGCGCAATGATCATGACCGACGGTATAGGTCTCGACCTGGGCAAACTGAACCTGAAAGGTCTGAACTTCGGCATGCAAGCATACACCGAGATCATGGGCGGTTATACCCGTCCGCTGAATGACCAGTGGACCTTAGGCGGCAAGCTGAAGATCCTCGTAGGTCTGGCTCAGGCGAGCATCAATGTGAACAACCTGAGCATCACCGCCGACGAGACCGATCCGACCGCTCCGGCACAACTGAAGCTCGCCGGTGACCTGCGTGCCGCTACGCCGGGATTCATCGATCCGACGAAGATCCTGCCCGATAAGAGCAAGGGCGAGACGATGTTCGGCAACATAAACGAGCGCATCCAGAACATGATGCCATCGGACTTCAGCAGTATACCTATCGGCGATCTGCTTAAGCCTGCCGGCATAGGTGCAGCGATCGACTTCGGCTTCACGTACAAACCAATCAAGTACCTGCAGATATCCGCAGCGATCAACGACCTGGGATTCATCTACTGGATGAACGGCGTGAAAGGTACGGTGAAAGGCGATATGGAGTTCGACGGTATAGGCGAAGTACAAGTCAAAGAGAAAGACGGCCAGATCGATACCGAAGGCATGAAACAGCAAGTGACCGATCACCTGAAAGGTTACCTCGATCAGATTGAGGCCGATGGTCAGGGCGGCGGCTACGCACGTATGACACGCGCGCACTTGAACGTAGGTATCGACGGTCTGTTCTGGGAGAACAGAGTAGGTCTGGGCATACTGTCGCAGACCAAACTGTACAACAACAAGATTTACGAAGAACTGACCCTGGGCGGATTCTTCCGCCCGGTTAACTGGTTCAACCTGGCAGTGAGCTACTCGCTGATCAACGGTCACGGCGGCACGCTCGGAGCAGCCCTCGGATTTGCTCCGTACGACGGAATAATGCTGACCCTGGCAACCGATTATATCCCGTGCAGTTACGCCGACATGAGCCCGCTCACAGGCAGCGACAAGAAGCAGTACTACCTGCCCTACAAGAACCCGGGCGTAAACGTAGCCTTAGGCTTCGCCATCGTTTGGGGCACGAACAAGAAGCACGACGCCGACAAGGACGGTGTGCTCGACAACCTCGATGTATGCCCGAAGACCCCGCGTAACGTACGCGTTGACGCACTGGGGTGCCCGATCGATACCGACGGCGACGGCATACCCGACTATATCGACGAGTGCCCCGGCACGCTGGCAGCTGCCTACGGTACGATCGATGCCTCGGGTTGCGAGCGTGACGGCGATCTGGACGGTGTGCCCGATTACCTCGACCTCTGCCCGAACACTCCGGAGGAAGCCCGGACGGCTGTGGACGAACACGGATGTACGCGCGACACCGATCATGATGGCGTGCCTGACTACCGCGACGACTGCCCGAACACGCTGCCGGAAGCTGCCGACTTTGTTGACGAGCACGGTTGCGACAAAGATAGCGACGGTGACGGTGTGCCCGATTACCTCGACAAGTGCCCGAACACTCCGGAGGAGGCATACAACTTCATCAACGAACAAGGCTGTCCGCTCGATATGGACGAGGACGGCGTGCCCGACTACATGGACAAGTGTCCGCGTACCGTATATGCCGCACGTCAGCATGTTGACAGCTGCGGTTGCGACAAGGATACCGACCGCGACGGCATACCCGATTACCTTGACGAGTGCCCGTACGTGCCCGGCGTGAAGGAGAACAAGGGTTGTCCGCAAGTGAAACGCGCCGTAACAACGATCCTGAAGAAGGCTATGACCGGTATCCAGTTCGAGACCGGCAAGGCTACTATCCTCAAGAAGTCATACCCGATACTGGACGAGGTGGCTAAGGTATTCATTGACAACCCCGACTATATCATCGAGGTACAAGGTCACACCGACAACGTAGGTAAGGCCGAGGTGAACATGAACCTGTCCGACAAGCGTGCACACGCCGTTCGCGACTACATCGTGAAGAAGGGCGTTGAGGCAAGCCGCATCACAGCGAATGGTTACGGTGACACCATGCCTATCGCCGACAACAAGACGAAGGCCGGTCGAGCCAAGAACCGTCGTGTAGAGTTCAAGATCACCTTCGAGGAAGTGAACTACGAGATCATCAACGATCATAACCCGGGTGAGCCGGCAGCAACACCTGCTGCCGAGCCCGCTCAGGGAAAGTAATTGTTAAACCGTTAAATTGTTATTATATGGGAAGAGCATTTGAATACCGCAAAGCAACCAAGCTCAAACGTTGGGGTCATATGGCCCGTACATTCACCAAGTTAGGCAAAGAAATAACCATTGCTGCCCGCGAGGGTGGTCCGGATCCGGACAGCAACCCGCGTCTGCGTACGCTGATCCAGCAGTGCAAGAAGGAGAACATGCCGAAGGATAACATCGATCGCGCCATCAAGAAAGCGACCGACAAGTCCTACGAAGGCTACAAGGAGATCAACTACGAAGGCTACGGCCCTCACGGCATAGCAATCTTCGTGGAGACAGCTACGGACAATAACATGCGAACCGTAGCGAACATCCGTTCGTACTTCACCAAGCACGGCGGCACGCTGGGCACACAGGGCTCGCTGCAGTTCCTGTTCGACCGCAAGGCTTGCTTCACCGTAACGATGAAGGACGGCATTGATCTCGATGAGCTCGAACTCGAACTGATCGATTTCGGCGTAGAGGAGCTCGGCGTGGACGAGGAAGAGAACACCATCGTAATGTATGCTGCGTTCGACCAAGCCAACGCACTGCAGAAGTACCTCGAAGACAATGGCTTCGAGATTCAGTCGTGCGAGTTCGTGCGCATACCTAACGATACGAAGACCCTGACCGACGAGCAGCGTGAGTCAGTACAGAAACTCATCGACCGCATCGAGGAAGATGAGGATGTTCAGAACGTGTTCACCAACTTGGCTGATTAATCAAGATCTGATTGCTGAATGCTGATAGCTGAATACTTTCAACTAAGCGAACGTCAGGCTGAGCAGTTTGCTCAGCTTGACGCGCTTTACCGTGACTGGAACGCGAAGATCAACGTCATATCCCGCAAAGATATCGACAACCTGTACGAGCACCACGTGCTGCACTCGCTGGCGATAGCGAAGATGATCCGTTTCAGTGCGGGCACTACCATCATGGACATAGGCACGGGCGGAGGGTTCCCAGGCATACCGCTGGCTATACTCTACCCCGATTGCCGGTTCGTGCTGGTGGACTCCATCGGCAAGAAGATCAGAGTAGCCTCAGCCGTGGCCGAGGCACTGGGACTGACGAACGTGGAGTGCGTACAAGAGCGTGCCGAGGACGAACGGCGACAGTTTGACTTCGTGGTCAGCCGCGCCGTAATGCCCCTCCCCGACTTGGTGAAGCTCGTGAGGAAGAACATCCGCCACGACAATCAACACAACGCCCTACCCAACGGACTGATCGTGCTCAAAGGCGGCGGTGTGGACAGCGAGGTGGCGCCATACAAACGTATTGTTGAGGTCACGCCCGTAACGAACTGGTTCGGGCAAGAGTGGTTCAAAGGAAAATTTGTAATCTATTTGCCGTTATGACAATCAAATGTTTTGTGTGCAATCCGTACATGCAGAACACCTACGTGGTGAGTACGGGCAAGCAGTGCGTGATCATCGACGCAGGCATGTACACGCCCGATGAGCAGCAAGCCGTAGCTGAGTATATCCGTCAGCAGCAACTGCAAGTGGAGGCTATACTCATCACCCACGGTCATCCTGACCATATATGCGGCCTGCCATGGCTCGAGCAGACCTATCCTAACGCACATACGCGCGCATACAATACAATCACGCGCACGAGCGAAGAACCTGAACCTGTGCTGCACTATGCCGGCTTGGATATACGCTGCCTGTTCACGCCCGGACATAAGGAAGATTGCGTATGCTACTATCTGCCCGAACAGGGAGTCCTGTTCTCGGGCGACACGCTGTTCCGCGAATCGGTCGGCCGAACCGATATGCCGGGAGGCGACTACAGGACACTCATCCAATCACTGAATGAACTGATGCGGCTGCCTGATGCCACAACGGTATATGCCGGCCACAGCGAGCCGACAACCATAGGACATGAGAAACGGTTCAATCCGTTTATCTGACATTAGCTGTTCTATCTGCGGACACGCAGGTAGAGAACGAGCGCAATAATAGCAAAGATAATATTCGGTAGCCAGACACTCATGAACGGCGACATGACGCCGCTGACCGAGAAGGTTGTGCTAACCGTTGAGAACAAGATATACGCTGCCGTCAGCGTTACACCTATACCGAGATTCTTACCCATTCCGCCACGTACTTTCTTGCTGGAGAGCGTCACGCCCAAGAGCGTCATGATGAACACGCCCAAGGGTCCCGCAAAGCGCGTGTACCACTCTGTTTCGAACGCTTTGACGTTTCCCGCGCCGCGTTCGCGCTGCTTCTGGATATAATTGTACAGTTCGGCATTGGTCATCTGCTGCGCCTGTTCGGCTGTGATGAACAGCTCTTCGGGCAGGATCTGAATGGTTGTATCCATTGCCTGACCTTGAACGAGCGACTCGCGCATACCGTCGAAGTTACGCTTGGTGTAGTTCTCGAGTTTCCATGTATAACCGCTCACGTGGCGGATTCGGTCGGCAGACACACGCTCAACGAGCGTCTTACCCTCGAAATGCTCGAGCGATGCACGGTAACCGACATGCGTACGCATCTGGAAACTCTCGATGTACAGCACCGTACCTTCGCTGACCACCATCTGGACATTACGGGCGTTCTCGCGCGTAAATTTCTGCACGTACTTATCGGTGAACGCCAGCATCTTCTTCGTCGATTGCGGTATGACCCAGCCGCCCATGCCATACGTGATCAATGTCAGCAGCAGTGCCGTGAGCAGATACGGCCGCAAGAACCGTTCGTAACTCACGCCGGACGCAAGGATAGCGATGATCTCGCTGTTGCCTGCCATCTTAGAGGTAAAGAAGATCACCGAGATGAAGATGAACAGCTGGCTGAACATATCGGTGAAGTACGGGAGGAAATTAAGGTAATAGTCGAAGATGATCTCGCGGACGGGGACTTGGTTCTCATAGAAGTTGTCGAGCTTCTCCGTAAGGTCAAACACCACGGCAATGCTCATGATGAGCACGATCGAAAGGAGGAACGTGCCCAGGAACTTCTTGATAATATACCAGTCTAACTTTTTCAACGGTTACAGCCTTTGTTTCAGTTGCGGGATCAGGGCGTCTTTCCATTGCTTGTAATCACCGGCGAGGATATGCTTGCGGGCTTCGCCTACCAGATGCAGGTAGAACGCTACGTTGTGGATACTCAGGATCTGCAAGCCGAGCATCTCCTGCGAGTGAATCAGGTGACGCACGTAGGCACGCGAGTAAGCATGATCGACTATCGATGTGCCGCAGGGATCAAGCTCGGTGAAGTCATCCTCCCACTTGCGGTTGCGCAGGTTCATCACGCCGTTCATTGTGAAGATCATGCCGTTGCGTCCGTTGCGCGTAGGCATCACGCAATCGAACATATCTACGCCGCGCTCGATGGCCTCGAGGATGTTCCACGGTGTGCCGACGCCCATCAGATAACGGGGTTTGGCCGGCGGCAGTATATCGTTCACCACTTCAATCATCTCATACATCGTCTGTTCGGGTTCGCCTACTGCCAAACCGCCTATGGCATAACCGTCGCGATCGAGGTCGCGCAAGCGTTTGGCTGCCTCCTGACGCAGATCAGTGTACGTACAACCCTGCACGATCGGGAAGAGGTGCTGCTTGTAACCATACAGATCCTCCGTGCTGTCGAAGCGCGCTATGCAGCGATCGAGCCAGCGGTGGGTGCGCTCCATCGATTGGGTGGCATACGTGCGGTCGGCCGTTCCCGGGCAGCACTCGTCGAACGCCATCATGATATCCGCGCCTATCAGCCGCTGGATATCCATCACGCCCTCGGGTGTAAAGAACAGTTTGCGGCCGTCGATATGACTGCTGAACCGTACGCCCTCGTCGGTCATCTTCCGCAGGTCAGTCAACGAGAACACCTGAAAACCGCCGGAGTCAGTGAGGATTGGATGCGTCCACCCCTCGAACTTATGCAGTCCGCCGGCACGGTTCAGTATATCAGTACCGGGACGAAGATACAGGTGGTAGGTGTTGCCCAGGATGATCTGGGCATGAATATCGTTCTCCAACTCATGCCGGTGTATACCCTTCACCGAGCCGACCGTACCGACAGGCATAAAGATCGGCGTGAGGATATCGCCATGATCGGTATGTATCACACCGACGCGGGCTGCAGTGGCTGCGTCGGTATGTTGGAGCTCGAAGAATTGCATTAGAGTCGATTGTTCGTTGGGAATACAATGGCGGGCTTGAAAGCCTTCGCCTCTTCGGGTGTCATGAGCGCATAGGCCATGATGATCACGGTGTCGCCCACATTGATCAGGTGGGCCGCAGCGCCATTGATGCATATACATCCGCTACCGCGCCGGCCGGTGATCACGTAGGTCTCTATACGTGCGCCGTTGGTGTTGTCCACGACCTGCACACGCTCGCCGGCGAAGATGTTTGCTGCCTCCATCAGATCTTCGTCGATAGTGATGCTACCAATATAATCGAGGTTGGCCTCGGTCACCTGCACGCGGTGAATCTTTGATTTGAGTATCTGTAGTAACATGGGCTGTATTACTTAGGTGCGTTGAGGATGAGATTCAAGAACTCCTGGCGGGTCTCCTTGCGGTTGAATGCTCCGGTGAAATCCGAAGTCACGGTGTGTGAGTGCTGCTTCTGCACGCCGCGCATCTGCATGCACAGGTGCTCCGCCTCGATCACCACCATCACGCCCAGCGGGTTCAATGTGCGCTGTATGCAATCCTTGATCTCGGTGGTCAGGCGCTCCTGCACTTGCAACCGACGGGCGAACACATCCACCACGCGGGCGATCTTGCTCAGACCTGTGATCCTTCCGTTGGGGATATATGCCACATGAACCTTGCCGAAGAACGGCAGTATATGGTGCTCGCACAGCGAGTAGAACTCTATATCCCGTACTACCACCATCTGCTTGTAGTCCTCCTCGAACAATGCCGAACGCAGTATAGCTTCGGGATCCTCGTTGTAGCCTTTGGTCAGGAACTGCATCGTCTTGCCTACACGTCTGGGCGTGCGTTTCAGGCCTTCGCGGTCAGGGTTCTCGCCTACCAGACGAAGCGTTTGCTCTACATTCTGAGCAATGCTGTCGGCCAAACTATCGGATGGAGTAAATGCTTGTAAATCCATATTAACGTATTTTGACTTGGTCGCGAACGATGTACGTATAGTCGGCCAGGTCGGGGAACAATTGTTTGACATGATCGCGGAACTCAGCCGCCTCGGCTTCGGTCAGGAAATCGCCCAAGCGCACCTTCCACGACGGCGTAGCGTATATCACGTACACCGGTGCGGCTATCTCCTGCTTGATGCGTTGCTCGAGCTTCAGGGCTTCGGACTTGCCACGCTGCGGGTGGTTGCTGGAGTAGATCTGCACGCGGTATCCCGCACGCTCCTGTTCGCCGCGGTTGATGCCGGCTATCTTCTCCTCCATGAGCAGCGTAACCATACTGTCCTGCTCGATATGCGCGTTAGGCATATCCAGCAGTATCTGCGGATACGGCAGCACGAGCGATGTCAGCGAGTCACTCTCGGCCGTCATCGTCGAATCCTGCACTGCCTCCTGTGCGCTAACCGGCAGCACGGCCAGCAGCATAGCAGCTATGTATATCAGGTAATGTTTCATTGCTAAAAAACTACAGCAAAAATCGTGCCACACCTCTTCCGCCTCATTCACTTACGGCAGCGGAGTTAGCGGATAAACGAGGTTGACGATCAGTATGTTCGCCGCAAGGATGATCAGGTTCATCAGCAGACCGATCTTCAGGAAATCGCTGAACCTGTATCCGCCCGGGCCATACACGAGCATGTGCGTAGGCGAACCGATAGGCGTGGCAAAACTGCTGCTCACGCTGATCATCAGCGCTATCATGAACGGGAACGGCTCGTAGCCGAGTTTCTCCGCCGCTTCGTACATGATCGGGAAGAACATCGCACCGGCAGCCGTGTTTGATATAAACTCCGTGACGAACGTACCGGCCAGACATACGGCGGTCATCACCACGATCGGTTTCGTGCCGCAGATGTCGAGGATGCCCGTCGCCAGGCGTTCGGCAATGCCGGTCTTCTGTATAGCTATGCCGAGCACGGCACTGCAGGCAAAGATCATCAGTATATCCCAGTTGATGGAGCGCATAGCCTGCTCGGGCGTGCAGCAGCGGAGGATAAACATCGCGAACACCGCCAGTATGGCACACTGCAGCAGCGGCAGCACACCCAGCGCCGAGAGGGTAACCATAGCAATCATCACCAGCGATGACAGCAGCGTGCGGATGCTGATGTTAGGTATCTCGTCCGACTCGAAGAAATGCAGGTCGCGGCTCATAGCCTTGGTATCTGTCTTGAGTTCGTTCATGCTCTCCAGCAGCAAGGTGTCGCCAGCCTCCAGCACCACGGTTCGCGGCGACTGTTCGATACGGCTGCCGCGACGGCTCACTGCCAGCAGGGTGACCTGATGCTCCCGCTCAAAGCCGTTAGCTCCCATCGTTGTGCCGATCAGGCTACTGCCGAAGGTGATGTACGCAGTGCGCAACGGGTGATGGCCTTCGTCGGTCTCGCTAAAGCGGAACACACGGTCGTCGGCATTGACGAACCCGTGCGTGTGGGCCAGTTCCAACAATTCGGCTATCTGACCGGCATACACCAGCCGGTCGCCACCCATCAGCGGCTCGTCGTCAGACACCGGCGACAGGATCTTCTCGCCATCGAAGTGCCGGAGCTCAACCAGGCTGCCGCCCTGAACGGTGTTCAGCCCCAGTTCGCCTATGCTCATACCTATATGCGGATTGTCGGACGGTACAAGCAGCTCCAGCGTATAATCGCCCGTGGACTCAAAGTCCGCTTCAGGCGCTTTCCGGTCGGGCAGCAAACGACGCATTGCGATGATCGACAGCACACCTACGCCCAGACAGAACAGTCCGGGGATAGTCGTGGCCAGGATGTTCATCGCCTCGCCGGTCTTCTGCTCGTACAGACCGCTGATGATCAGGTTAGGCGGCGTGCCGATCAGCGTACACACGCCACCCATGCCTGAGGCGTAACTGAGCGGTATCAATAGTTTCGACGGCGACACGTTCAGCCGCTTGGCCCACATCTTCACGATGTTCACAAACAGCGCCACCACGGTCGTGTTGCTCAAGAACGAACTCAGTGCCGCCACGGGCAGCATCAGCCGCGTCACGGCTTTGGTATAGGTGTCAGGCGAACCTAACAGGTGCTTGACTATCCACTGCAGCACGCCCGTGTGCATCAAGCCCGCGATTACCACAAACAGCACACCAACCACTGCCACCGAGGTCTGGCTTATTCCCGACAGCGCCTCTTTGGCATCAAGCACGCCGGTCACGTACAGCACGCCTACCGCGCACAGAAACACTACATCCGAACGCAGTTTGGTAAACAGCAGCACGGTGAACATCGCCAGCACAGTCACGATGGTGATCCATGCATCCAAACCGAAACCTAAGAACTCAAATGTCTCCATCTCTCATCCTCTCACTCTTTCACCCTCTCATCCTTTCATCCTCTCATCCTTTCACCCTCTCATCCTTTCATCCTCTCATCCTTTCATCCCTTATTTCCCGGCTTGCACGGCCAGCGAGGGTATGTAAGGTGCCGATTCCGAACCGAGGTGCGCATCGTTGCTATACGTGATCGGCTCGCTCACAAAGATGTTCTTCAGCGCAGCGGAGTAGTACTTGAGCTTCACGTTCGTGCCCTCGCTCGGTGCGGTGATGTACAGGTAATACAGACCATCCACCAGTTCGGCTACACCCAGACAGGTCTCGCCGCTGAAGGCAGCCAGCACATCGCCCTCGGCCACCTGCCATTGGGCCTTCGCCACCTGATCGGGGTAGTTAACCGACAGGTCAACGCGGATGATCGCGGTCATCGAGCTGGTCATGTCATACTTTTCGGGCGCGGTCCACGCAGGCGCGGCCACGTTGCCGGTGATGGTCTCAGGTTTGTTCTTGTCGTTGCAGCCTGCGGCCAAGAGCAGCAGCGCGCAGGTTGCGATTAGCATTGATTGTTTCATTGGTTATAGATATTTATTCGTCTTTCACTATATGTACGTCGCATTGCGGGAACGGTATCGATATGCCGGCAGCGTTCAGGGCGTCGTAGATCGCCTCTTTCGCGCGGTCGATGTACCCTGCCCTCTCGGCCACGAGCACCGACTGCTTGACGGCTATGTCCACCGCGCTGTCGCTCATGTTGTCCACCACAACGCGTATGCCTTTCTGCTGATCGACTATATCGCGGCCGTAATGATCCTTGGTGCACAACGGCTGCATGGCCGCCATGATCACCTCACGCACGGTAGGTATATCCGACCCGTAGGCCACGCCTACGATGATCTTGGTGAACTCGTAGGAGTTGTTGCGGGTCAGGTTGTTGAAGTTCTTGTTGAACAGTGCGGCATTGAGGAACGACATCTCCGTGCCCATCGTGGTCTCAACCTGCACGCACTGGTAGTTGATAGCCGTTACCTTGCCGCGTATACCGTCGCACTCGATCCAGTCGCCTACACGCAGACGGCCACCCATGAGCTGAATGCCGTATATGAAGTTGTTCAGTATATCCTTCAGTGCGATACCGATACCTGCCGACAAGCCTCCGGCAATCAGTCCGAGCGAACCTGTAGGTATCTTCCACTGCACAATCACTACCACCGCGTATGTCGCCCACACGATCACGTTGATGATACTGTTACCCAGCGAGAGGTTGATCTCGTTCGGGCGCACTGTAGTACGTTTGTGCTTGCGCATGAACGCCGCATACTGTGTGTGCTGCCATACGGCGTGGATCACGCGGCTGAGGTAGCGCATCACAAAGAACAGGATAGCCAGGTACACGATGCTGATAGCCGATATGCGCAGCGTCGATACGCCCGTGGCATCGTCGGTGAGCTGGATGAACGGTTCGCTGTAGAACCGCGAATAGAGATCCGTGAAGTCGAACATGTCCAGCGCCATCTGCGTTGCCCACGGCAGTGCCAGCAGCAGCAATGTAGGTATGACCACCTGCTTAACCAGATCGTGCAGCCACGTCACACGCAGCAGCATCGTTTCGGCATCGTCGCCCTGGGCGTAGGTCGTATGCTTGCGCAGCGCGGCGATCTTCGGCTCCAGACGGCTCTCCTTGTATCGGCTCAGCAGGTCGGATATGCAGAACACCGCCAGCAGGGCTGTCAGCAGGAAGTACCACCACACCAGATAGATCAGCGCGGCAAACACGTAACCCAGCAACGCGGTCAGGAACGCTGCGCAATAGATGCCCAGCGACACCCAGCCGAGTATGCTGTCCGTACGCGTGGCACGTCCCTGCTCATGCAGGCAGACGATCAGTTGGGCGATCACCGCCACCAGCATCACCGGCGTGAACACGAAGTTAAGCAGTAGATCCGGCACGAACATGTTCCTGCAGATGATCACCACCACTGCCAGCAAGAACGTCGGCACGTACAGCCGCACGCCGTGGCGTAACTGTTCGGGACGCACACGCAGCAGCAGCGAACCGGAGATAGCTATCAGCAGCCAGAGGAACGTGTTGATGTTCTTCACGCCCGAACGCACATACTCGCTGCCTTTCCAGAAGTACCCGAATATCAGGAAGTACATTATCGTGCCCGCCAGGATTGCCACCAGAGGCAGCGCCTTCTGCGGGATATAATCCTTGACTTTCGTATAGCGAATCAGCAGCCACAGCACCACAAACAGCACGATCCACACCATCAGCAGCGCGCTGGTCTGTGCCCAGCAGGCAACGACGGCAAACGCTTTTTCCGAACGGCCGGAAAGCTTGTACATGAAATCTTTGTCCGTCGCCGTGGCGCGATCCAAGGCCACGAAATCGTACTGGTTATGCTGCTCGCGAAGCACCTTATGCCAATAGTTGCGCAGATCGCCGAGGATCTCCCAGTACGGTATCTGCCCTTCGTGGAACACGTATCTGTCCAGTTCGGCATAGCGCTCCACGGCGTAATCGTAGGCTTCTTTCGTACGCAGGTACGCCTCCTGGTAATGCGTGCTGTCGGCCACCACCGAGTCCCGGTGACCGGCAAACATCCTCAGCAGCTCCGACGCATACAGGATACACGTGTCGCGGTACTGCTCACCTGCCTCGTCGAGCACGAACGGCGCAACAACCGTATCGGTCGTAGCTATGCGGATGATCTCCGTCTCCAGCGACGACACGCCGTGCGCCAGATGACTGTCGAGCGAATCGTTGCGGTACAGCAGGCTGTCGGGCAAAGCTTCGAACTCCAGGTCGCGCATCTCAGGCGGCAGACGGCGCAGCGCCTCGATCAGTCGGGCATAACGCTCGATCTCGAAACTCAGTCCCGAGGTGATCTGGTCGTACGGGTGCTTGCCTTGGTTGAAATCCTTGTAACCCGTCGTCACTTTCTTCAACGCAAACGACATGTCGAACGTACGCCTCTGCTCCTGCGTGTACAGCAACAGCGACAGCTCGTTCGTCTCGCGGATCACGTCAATCATACGCTGGTGCTGACGGTCGTAATCCTCACTGAACATCTGCTGGATCTCCGCACGTTTGACGCACGAGTTCTGCAACTCCGACTGGAGCTCCTCCAGCGTACTTGTGAGCGACCGGCCGCTTGGGTCGGCGAAACACAGCACACTTATCACACACGCGGCCATCAAGGCCAATATCCTCTGTTTCATACTGATAGATTTACTCTAAAGTTTGATACCTGTAACGTCATATTTCTGCTTGTTGCGGATGATAATCACATGGTCATCCTTATACACGTACGAGAACTGACTGCCCGGCAGTGCCAGGTAACTGCGCTCATACCACGCGCCATGCACCCACACGGGGATACTGAAGTGGATCTTGTCAATTTCCGAAGCATACACGGTGTAGTTCTCCGTGTGCTCCATATAATCATTGGCGCGTGCCTGCTGCCGGTTGAGTCCCAGCAGCGCAATAGCAGCCAACAGAATAGATAGATAACGTTTCATAATATACAGTTTATTCTTCACTTCACGCATTGTCCGTTCGTGGTGTGCAATATACCGCACAAAGATACAAAAAAAATCCCACATTTGCAAATTTTGCGGGATTTTTTTTACGGGGTCCCCGAAAATTTTAATTTTTGGGGAGAGCATGGAGAAAGCAATTGACTTTTGCTTTCGAACGGGAGGGACAGCGGGGAGCGTCGTCACGACCCAGATAGCAACGGCGTCGTCTTTATGCCGCATGGCGGCATCTGTAAGCACTATTTGCCGAACGCGATTTTAGTACCTGAACGATGAGCCACCGACGAACTCGCGGAGGAACGATGTAGGCGGAATCTCCTTTTCGGGTATCGACTCGAAGTACGAAAGGAACTTAAGCAACCGATGTGCTTCGGCATATTCATCGCAGTACTTGGGCACATCGGCGAGGATCGGTTCGGCGTGACGCTTCAGTACAGCCAACTCGAACAGCAGCGAGGAGTTGAACATCGCATCAGCTTCCTCCTGGAACGGGTAGATCCACTTCACCTCACCGCGGCGAACGCTCGGGCAGCGGTTGATGGTGTCGCGCGCCGAGTAACCGCGGTAACGGTAGTCACGGACGATACGGCGGATGAGACGCACATCGGTGGTGGGGATCCAGTTATGGTTGTCGAGATTGACCGTAGTGAGCGAGGAGACGTAGATCTTGAACACCTTGTTGCGCGGTATACCGGGCAAGAGCTGCGGATTGAGCGCATGCAGACCTTCGAGGATAACCACAGTGTCGTCCTTGAGCTGGAGCTTGTCGCCACGGAACTCGCGACGGCCGGTCTCAAAGTTGAACGTAGGCAGTGCCACCTCCTTGCCGTCCAACAGGTCAGCCACCTGCTGACGGAAGTACGGAAGGTCGAGTGCATTGATATCCTCGAAATCCCAATCACCGTTCTCATCCTTCGGCGTGTCCTCACGGTTGACGAAGTAGTTGTCCATCGACAGGATAACCGGACGTATGCCGTTGACGAGCATCTGGATAGTCAGACGTTTGCTGAACGTGGTCTTACCGGATGACGACGGACCGCTGATCAGTACGAACTTAGGCATGCCGCCTTTCTTGTTGACGATCGAGTCGGCGATCTGCGCCACTTTCTTCTCATGCAGCGCCTCGGAGAGCTTGATCATCTCAAAGGATTTGTTGCCCTTGCAGGCGTTATTGAACTCGCCTACGTTGCTGATCTTCAGGAGCTTGTTCCAAGCCGTATATTCGTTGAAGATACCGAACATCTTGTCCTGGTTGCAGCTCTCCTCAAGCTTGGCAGGGTCAGCACGGTTAGGGATACGGAGAAGGATGCCCTCGTGGAAAGGATCAAGCTTATATACATTGAGGTAACCCGTTGACGGCATGAGCGCGGAGGTGTAGTAGTCGATAAAGTCGTCGATACGGAAGTAGCGGCAGTACGGGTTACCAAGGGTTTGGAAGAGCGTGGTCTCGGCGTCGTGGCACTCCTTGAAGAGGCGAATCACCTCTTTGGTCTGCTTCTCCTCGGTAACGATAGGTTTGTCGGCAGCAATGAACTCCCGCATCTTGGCGTCGATAGCATCGATCACCTCCTGGGTGACGGGCATGTTCGTGCCGTCGAAGTTTCGGAGCGTACAGTAGTAACCCTTGGAGATCGGGTGCTCAACACGCAGATCGGTGTGCGGATAGAGCGAGCGTACAGCGTAGGCCATCACCATCTCCAGCGTGCGTACGTAGCAGCGCATGCCTGACGGACAAGAGGCGTCGAGGAACTCGATATCCTTGGGTTTGTACACAAGGAACGTGAGATCCTGAGTCTTGTAATTGACGCGGGCACAAACAACCGGGTACGGCAGTTGCAAACCGATCTGACGATACACATCCAGCAGCGCCGTGCCGCGCTTGATGTCGTAGTACTGCTTGTTGTTCTTGCAGTAGATGGTTACAGTATTCTCCATATTATCGACTATTTAGTTGTTAGTATCGCTTTTTGCCTGCTTGCCGGTGACGAGGCAGAGCATGCCGATGAAGGTGAGCAGGGCGTTGAGCAGCAGACGTTCGTGGGAGAACGTATAGCCGTCGAACCATGCGGCGGAGTTGACATCAATCACCCACGTGATGACCGGTGCGGCAATGACCACAAGCGGCACCCAGCGGTCACGGATAGTGAAGCGCGTGAACATGCCGAAGCAGAACATGCCGAGCAGCGGTCCGTAGGTGTACGAGGCGACCTTATACACGGTCTGGATCACCGCATCGTCATTAAGGACATAGATCACGCAGAGCAGCGACGCCATGATCACCGTCATGCCCACGTGTACCCAGCTTCGGATGCGGCGCTGACGTTGCTCGTCGTGCTTCTGTATGCCGAGTATATCGACGCTGAACGATGTTGTCAGCGCGGTGAGGGCACTACCGGCGGCCGAGTAGGCCGCAGCGATGAACCCGACGATGAATAGTATGCCTACTATCACGGGGAAATACGAGCCGGTAGCCAGATACGCAAACACATCGTCGCCCTTCAAGCCGCTGAGATCGATCTGCTGCTGGGCTGCGTAGGTGTAAAGCAGGTAACCGAGTACGAGGAACAGTCCGATCACGAAGATCTGCAGCACAGCGCCGGTGATCATGTTCTTCTGGCTCTCGCGGAAGTTCTTGCAACTCAAGGTGCGCTGCATCATGTCCTGGTCAAGACCGGTGGTGGCTATCACGAGGAAGATACCGGCGAGGAACTGCTTCCAGAAGAACGTAGGCTGCTTGGGATTATCGAAGAAGAACGTCCGCCCCATCTCGCTGCGGGTCATGCCCTCCAGACTCACGCCGCTGCGCATGATAAAGAAGATACACAGTGCAACAGACAGGATCAGACAGCAAGTCTTCAGCAGATCAGTCCACACCACGGACTTCACGCCACCGCGGAACGTAATGAGATACACCATTGCGGTAGTCAGCACAGCATTGAGCCAGAACGGTATGCCGAGCGGCCCGAACACAAGGATCTGCAGCACGGCGCTAACCACAAACAGGCGCACACTGGCGCCAAGCATCTTGCTGACGAAGAAGATCCACGCGCTGGTCTTGTACGAAGTCGTAGAGAAGCGGTGGTTGAGGTACTGGTAGATGCTCGTGAGGTTCAGCTTGTAGAACAGCGGTATGAGTACGTACGCGATAAGAATCTGACCTACGGTGAAGCCCAGAACCATCTGCATGTACGAGAACGCTGCGCCCTGCACCATTCCCGGTACACTGACGAACGTCACGCCGGATATCGCCGCACCGATGGTGGACATAGCTACGAGCGCCCAGTTGTTCTGGCGATTGCCGGAGTAGAACCCTGCGCTGTCGGCCTTGCGGCCTGCGATGTACGAGACCGCAAACAATACCGCGAAGTACGCGAAGATCGTGATGAGTATAGCGAGTGGTGTCATGACGTATATGGGTTATGTTTGACCAAGCGTGGTCAAACCTTGAATTCTTTGGGTATGGGTGTCTCGAAGTGCACTACCTGCTCGGTGGCAGGATGGATAAACTCGAGTATCCGTGCGTGCAGGCACAGGCGATCGACGGGCGAGAACGTATTGCCGTGACCGTACTTGCGGTCGCCTACTACGGGGTGACCGATCGAGGCCAGATGCACGCGAATCTGGTTGGTGCGGCCGGTTTCAAGGTTAAGCGCTACGAGCGAGAGCGTGGTCTGCTCATCAGGCCGCTGGCCGTTGACCGTTCGCGTGCCGAGCACCTCGTAGTGCGTGGTAGCTTTCTGGCCGCCATCGTCCACAGGCGATGAGAAGACCATCGCGTTGCGTTTGTCCTCAGTCAGCCAAGTGGTGATCGTGCCCTTAGGTTCGTCGAATACTCCTTCGGCCAGAGCGATGTACGTGCGTTTGGTAACGAGCTGCCGCCAGTAGGTACGCATGTACTCCTGCAATTGCGGCGATTTGGCGAAAACGAGCAGTCCGCTGGTCTCTCGGTCCAGACGATGCACAACGAACACATTGTTACGCGGATGCTGCCGGCGCACATACGCCTTGAGTATGGACAGGGCTGTGGTCTCCGCGCTGTCGGGGTTAGACGGCACAGTGAGCAGACCCTGGCGTTTGTTGACGACCAGCAGATGGTCGTCCTCATATACGAGTGAGAGTTTGGGGTGATGCAGCGTGGTTGTGCCCGCCTGCGAGAGGATAGTGACCTCGTCGCCGGCCTGGAGAGCCTGATCGCCGCGCGTGCATATAGCCCCATTGACCTGTACGCGCCGCGAGCGCAGCAACTGCTTGATGCTCGTTACGGTCATGCCGCCGAGCTTGGCCTGCATGAGTGCGAGCAGCGCAATAGGTGCCGTAGCACGCAACAATGTGTTGTTCTTGCGTTTCATGGATTAAAATGAGACGAGGCGAGCATGGTGCTCGCCTCGCCGTGCATAGTTAATTACGCTTGCGGTTGCCGTAGCGTGACATGAACTTATCAACGCGACCTGCAGTGTCGACCAGTTTCGACTTGCCCGTGTAGAACGGGTGCGAAGTGTTGGAGATCTCCAACTTGATCAGAGGATAGGTCTGTCCGTCGATCTCGATGGTGTCCTTCGTGTTAGCGCATGAGCGGCTGAAGAACTGTGTACCATCCGACATATCTTTGAAAACCACTACTCGGTAGTTCTCGGGATGAATTCCTTTTTTCATACTTGCGAATGTTTTTTATTCAGCAGCCTCAGCTTCAGCTACTACGTTAATCTTAATGGTTGCCTTTACCTCGCGGTGGAGACGGGCTGTAGCCTCGTACTCACCCACCTGCTTGATTGGTTCAACGGTGATCACCTTCTTGTCCACGTCAATCTCCTGAGCCTTGAGGGCGTCAGCGATCTGCTGTGTGGTAACCGTACCGAAGATCTTGCCGTCTTCGTTAGCCTTAACGGGCACGTTGATTACAACAGCTGCCAGTTTCTCAGCCAGAGCCTGAGCGTCGGCGAGGAGCTTAGCGAGCTTGTGAGCCTGCTGCTTGAGGTTCTCGGCGAGTTGCTTGCGGTTGCTCTCGTTGGCGATGATAGCCATCTTGTTGGGCAGCAAGTAGTTACGGCCGTAACCGTCGCGTACCTTAACGATATCGTTCTTGTAGCCGAGGTTGGCTACGTCTTGAATCAAAATAACTTCCATGATTACTTTCTGTTTTAAGGGTTCAACATTTATTTCATCATATCGGTTACGTAAGNNTAAGGCAGCAATGCCAAGTGGCGAGCTTTCTTAACGGCCTGAGCAACTTTGCGTTGGAACTTCAGCGAGGTACCGGTAATGCGGCGGGGCAGAATCTTGCCTTGCTCGTTGAGGAACTTCTTGAGGAACTCAGGGTCCTTGTAATCCACGTACTTGATGCCGGCTTTCTTAAAGCGGCAGTACTTTTTCTTCTTCTGATCCGTCTGTTTCGGGGTCAGGTAGCGAATCTCATCATTCTGTGCCATAATTAAGCCTCCTCTTTTTTAGTGTGGTTACGACGTTTTTCAGCATACTCAAAAGCATACTTGTCAAGACGGGTCGTGAGGAAGCGAAGCACGCGCTCATCACGTGTGAACTCAGTCTCGAGCTTTGCAATGAATGCCGTCTCTACATCAAACTGCAGTACGCAGTAGAATCCGGACGTCTTTGCTTGGATAGGGTAAGCGAGCTTGCGCAAGCCCCACTCCTCACGGTTCAGGATGGTGCCGCCATTCTGCGTGAGAAGGTTCTCGAATTTGTCGACCGCTTCCTTCATCTGTGGCTCAGACAAAACGGGGGTAAGTACGAAAACGGTCTCGTAATGATTTACCATAATTGTTTGTTAATTTGTTAAAATAATTGTTACACTTTGCGTCATTCGGGGCCCCGACACGACCTATAAGGTTGTGGTGGGGAGAGCCGAGACACGTGTCGCTTTTTTATTGCGCAGGGGCGCAATCTGTGCGACCACGTTGTCGAAGGCGCTAAAAACGTACAAAAGTACAAAAATATTCTGTTATAACCAAATCTTTCGGTGGAAAAAATCACGCGCGTGGGCAATTGTTTTGATTTTTGCACGTCCACCTTGCAAACAGTGCGAGCAAACCTGCCGTTACCACTCCCGCCACAGCATAGCCTATCCAGCGGTACGCTTCAGGCAAATGGAAACCCTCGGGCGCGATGAGGATGTAACTGGTGCTGACCATGGTCATGAACAGCGCAGGAATCAATGCGATCAGATAACCGAACTTGTTTGCGCCGTTCTTATACAGCCATACTGTACCAGCCCAGAGGGTGAACATGGCAAGGGTCTGGTTCGTCCACGAGAAGTAACGCCATACGATCTCGAAATTGACGAACACCAGCCCGAACACGCACAGGAACAGCGGCAGGGCGATCATCAGACGTTTCATCTTGGGTTTCTGGTCGATATGCAAGAAGTCGGCAACTATCAGTCGCGCTGAACGCAGGGCAGTGTCGCCGGAGGTGATAGGCGCGGCAATAACGCCGATGATAGCGAGTACACCGCCTACCGTACCCAGCCACGAACGGGAGACTCTATCCACAATCAGCGCAGGGAGATTCGTACCGCGGTCGTAGTGCGAGGCAAACGCCTGCAGGCCACCTATACCGTCGAGCCCCTGCTCGGGATCAGCGAAGAACGTGCCGGCAGCCGCAGCCCAGATGAGCGCGAGGATACCTTCCGCTACCATGGCGCCGTAGAATATCCACCTGCCCTGCCGTTCGTTAGTCAGGCAGCGCGACATGATAGGCGACTGCGTGCCGTGGAAACCTGATATAGCGCCGCAAGCAATGCTCACGAACATCATCGGGAAGATAGGCAACCCGTCAGCCTTGCGGTTCTGCAAGCCGTCAGTGAGTTCGGGCATTGCACTGCCATGCTGCGTGAGCATAACGATAGCAATACCGGCACCCATAAACAGCAACATTGCACCGAAGATCGGATAGAAACGCCCGATCAGCTTGTCCACCGGCAGAACGGTAGCCATGGCGTAGTACGCAAAGATGATCAGCAACCATGCTATAGGCAGCGCACGACCATGAAACGGCAAGGTTGAGAGCGGCGCCAAGCCCTGGAGCAACGTGGCCGGACCGGAGAGAAAGGTAGTGGTGAGCAGCAACAACAATACTAATGAAAGCACGCGCATGAACACGCGCACACCCGTGCCAAGCTCACTGCCGACGACCTCGGGGAGCGATGCACCACCCTTGCGCAGCGAGAGCATACCGCTCAGGTAATCGTGCACGCCACCGGCGAAGATCGTACCGAACACGATCCAGAGGAACGCCGCAGGGCCGAAGAAGATACCCATGATGGCGCCGAAGATCGGTCCGAGACCGGCGATGTTCAGAAACTGCACGAGGAAGATCCGCCAGCCGGACATCGGAACGAAATCCACGCCGTCGTTCTTGGTGATAGCAGGCGTCTCGGCCTTCGGATCAATGCCGAAAACTTTTTCGACGAATGTTCCGTAGAGCACAAAGCCCACAACAAGCACTATAAGTGCTACCAGAAATGTTATCATTGATGAATATTATTTATATATTTTTTCTTCCTACTGGGGTCCCCGACGTGACCATAGGTCGCGGTGGGGAGAGCCGAGACACGCGTTGCTTTTATGTCGCCTGCGACATCCGTGCAACCGCATAGTTGAGGCGATTTGCAATGCAAAGTTACAAAAAAGATATGACAAATGCAAATAATTCGTGATTTTTTTGAGAAAATTTGCATAATTAAATAAATTATCGTACCTTTGCACCCGCTTTTGAGAGATAGCGTATCTCCGCCGAGCATCGGGCGTTTAGCTCAGCTGG
>DBYS01000012.1:74162-74375 GCA_002310195.1 Bacteroidales bacterium UBA1180 | reverse complement strand
GGTTCGAATCCGTAAACGCCCACCCGGAAACAATAGTCTTCGGCTTCCCCAATTTGGGACATGCAAGTGTCACAAATTGGAGAGGAAAAACAAACGGAGCGCCTATTTGCGCAAGCAAATCCGTAAGCGAAGTTTGTTTTGACGAAGGTGCTGTAGTTCAGTTGGTTAGAATATCGGCCTGTCACGCCGGAGGTCGCGAGTTCGAGTCTCGTC